>NZ_JBIVUQ010000006.1:309044-438544 GCF_044757265.1 Streptomyces sp. NPDC091292
GGGGGTGTGCGGCTATGTGGGGATGTTTCTGGGCGGCCGGGGGGGGTTTGTGGTCGTTGTGCGACCCATCGCGGCCCTCCCCCGGCGCGCGGGGGGGGGGGGGGCCGCCGCGCGCGACGTCCACGAAGAAGGGGTTGCCCATGTCGAGGACGAGGAGGGACATGATCCGGCTGCGGCCGGCGCGCAGTTGGCGCGCCGACTCGCTGCGTACGTATCCGAGCCGCTCTATGACGGACTGGACCCGGCGCCGGGTCTCCTCGGAGACCATGTCGGGCCGGTTGATCACGTTCGACACGGTGCCAACGGACACTCCGGCGTGCTTCGCCACGTCCTTGATGCCGACCATGTGTGCCACGTGCTCCGTCCTGCCGCGGGGGCGGCCCGTTGCGGGCCGAAGGTGTCAGGGTATGCCGCCCCGGGCGCCTCCGGGGCGGCATGTCATCCGAGGTGGAACACCTCTTCGAGCGGGCGCATGGCGGCATCCGGTGCGGAGCCGTCGAGCGCCTCGAAGAATCCGGCCATCTCACGCTGCCAGCGGGCGTTGACGCCGGTCGCGTCCATGGCGGCGCGGGCACGGTCGAAGTCCTCGGTCTCCAGATAGCCGACGAGCAGCCCGTCGTCCCGGAGGAACAGCGAGTAGTTGCGCCATCCGGCCGCGCTGAGCGCGTCGAGCATGGCGGGCCACACCTCGGTGTGGCGCTCCCGGTACTCGTCGACGCGGTCGGCGCGGACCTTCAGCAGGAAACAGACGCGCTGCACGGCTCGGCCTTTCGGAACGTGACTCTCGGAACGTGAGTTCTCTCAGAACTTGAACTGGTCGATGTTGTCCTTGGTGAACACCGTCGGCGCGCCCAGGTCGACGACGCCCTTGTCGCCGATGGTGAAGCTGCCGAGGTCGCCGGCCTTGAAGGTCTCGCCCTTGGCGCCGGTGATCTGCCCGGACTTCAGTGCGACGGCGGCGTGCGCGGCGAGGGCGCCGAGCTTCGCCGGGTCCCACAGCTCGAAGCCCTCGACGGTGCCGTTCTTGACGTACTGGCGCATGTCGTTGGGCGTGCCGAGACCGGTGAGCTTGACCTTGCCCTTGTACTTGGAGCCCGACAGGTACTGGGCCGCCGCCTTGATGCCGACGGTGGTGGGCGAGATGATCCCGGCCAGCTTCGGGAACTCCTGGAGGAGGCCCTGGGTCTGCTGGAAGGACTGCTGCGCGTCGTCGTTGCCGTAGGCGGTCTTGACGAGCTTCATGTCCTTGTACTTGGGCTTCTTCAGCTCGTCCTTCATGAAGTCGATCCAGGTGTTCTGGTTCGTCGCCGTCTGCGCGGCGGACAGGATCGCGATCTCGCCCTTGTAGCCCAGCTGCTCACCAAGGAGTTCCACCTGGGTGCGGCCCAGGGCCTCCGCGCTGGCCTGGGAGATGAACACGTCACGGCACTCGGGGTTGGTGTCCGAGTCGTAGGTGACGACCTTGATGCCGTTCTTCATGGCCTGCTTGAGCGCGGTGCACAGGGCGCCGGGGTCCTGCGCGGACACGGCCATCGCGTCGACCTGCTGCTGGGTGAGCGTGTTGACGTAGGAGACCTGGCCCGAGGTGTCCGTGGCGCTGTTGGGGCCGGTCTCCTTGTAGGTGGAGCCCAGCTCCTTCAGCGCCTGCTCGCCGCCCTTGTCGGCGACCGTGAAGTACGGGTTGTTGACCTGCTTGGGCAGGAAGGCGACCGTGAGGCCCTTCTTGGTGGCCGCGTTCGGGTCGGCCTTGGCGTCGGACGTCTTGGCGGTCTCCTCACCCTTCGATGAGTTCTTGGTGGTGCCGCCGCAGGCGGTGGCGGCGAGGGCGAGGGAGGTCACCGCGGCGAGCGCCGCGCAGGAGCGGCGGAGAGCGGGAGAGAACATCGTCGGTCCCTTTCGGACTGTGCGTTGAGGGTGGGGCGGGACAGGGGGGCGGCTGGACTGCTGGGACTGCGGGTAAGGCGGGTGGTGCTGTGGGGTCAGGGGACGGGAGCGGTGGCCTGCTGGCCCTCTCCCTTGCGGGGTCCGCCACCGGCCGCGTCGCCGCCGACCGGATCGCCACCGGCCGGGCCGCCACCGGCTCTGCGGCCGGCGCGTGCCGTGCCGATCTGCCGGGCGACGCGCGGCCCGAGGACCGAGACGACCAGCAGGACGCCGGTGACGACGATCTGCGACTGGGCGGAGACGTTGAGCAGGCTCATCGCGTTCTGGAGGGCGCCGAGGAGGAACACTCCGGCGATGGCGCCGCCGAGGGTGCCTTTGCCGCCGTCGAAGTCGATGCCGCCGAGCAGGACGGCCGCGACGACGGACAGTTCGAGGCCGGTGGCGTTGTCGTAGCGGGCCGACGCGTAGTGCAGGGCCCAGAAGACGCCGGTGAGCGAGGCCATCAGCCCGGTCGCGACGAACAGCCACAGCTTGTGCCGCTTGACGCGGATCCCGGCGAACCGGGCGGCCTCCTCGCCTGCGCCGATGGCGAACAGGGAGCGCCCGAACGGGGTGGCGTGGAGCACGACCACGGCGATGGCGAGCAGGACGAGGAAGGGCAGCAGGGCGTACGGGAGGAAGGTGTCCCCGATCCGGCCCGCCGCGAAGTCCAGGTACTGGGTGGGGAAGTCGGTGACGGCGTCGGAGCCGAGGACGATCTGTGCGATGCCCCGGTAGGCGGCCATGGTGCCGATCGTGACGGCCAGCGAGGGCAGGCCGAGGCGGGTCACGAGGAGTCCGTTGACGAGGCCGCAGACCACACCGAGCAACAGACAGATCGGGATGATCGTCTCGATGGACAGGCCCGCGTTCCACAGGGAGCCCATGACGGCGCCGGAGAGTCCGGCCGTCGAGGCGACGGACAGGTCGATCTCGCCGGAGACCACGAGCAGCGTCATCGGCAGGGCGATCAGCGCGATCGGCAGGGTGTTGCCGATGAGGAACGACAGGTTGAGGGCGTTCCCGAAGCCGTCCACGAAGGAGAACGACATCAGGAGCAGCACCACCAGGAGGACCCCGACGGCCGTGTCCCAGCGCAGCGGAAGGGAACGGCGGGCGAGTGGCGCGGATGTGTCAGCCATGGCGGGCGTTCCTCTTCTTCAGGGCCTTGGCGACGCGCAGGGCGACGATCCGGTCGACGGCGATGGCGAGTACGAGCAGCACGCCGTTGATGGCGAGGACCCACACCGAGCTGACGCCGAGCGCGGGCAGCACGCTGTTGATCGAGGTCAGCAGGAGGGCGCCGAGCGCGGCTCCGTAGACGCTGCCCGAGCCGCCGGTGAAGACGACACCGCCCACGACGACGGCGCTGACGACGGTGAGTTCGTAGCCGGTGCCGGTCGAGGAGTCGACGTTGCCGAAGCGGGCGAGGTAGAGGGCGCCCGCGAGTCCGGCGAGCGCGCCGCAGGCCGTGTAGGCGGCGAGGATGCGCTTGCGGACGGGGATGCCGGCGAGGCGCGCGGCCTCGGGGTTGGAGCCCAGCGCGTACAGCTCGCGTCCGCCGCCGAACTGCCGCAGGTAGTACGCGGTGGCGGCGACGACGGCCGCGGCGATGAGCGCGAGGTAGGGCACCGCGGAGATGCCGCCGGAGCCGAAGTCGACGAAGCCGCCGGGCAGGTCGGACGCGGTGATCTGGCGGGAGCCGACCCAGATCGAGTCGATGCCCCGGATGATGTAGAGGGTGCCGAGGGTGACGACGAGGGCGGGGACCTGGCCGAGGCTGACGAGGGCGCCGTTGAGGAGGCCGCAGCCGATGCCGAGCGCGACGGCGATGGTGAGCGCGACGACGCCGTTGCCGCCGCCCTGGAGGTAGGTGCCCGCGGCGAAGGCGCTGATGCCGAGGGTGGAGCCGACGGACAGGTCGACGTTCTTGGTGATCACCACGAGTGCCTGTCCGGTGGCGACCAGGACCAGGATGGTGGCGTTGAGGAGCAGGTCCTTGATGCCCTGCTCGGACAGGAACTCGCTGTTGCCGGCCTGGGTGACGCCGATCATGACCAGGAAGACCAGCAGGATGGCGAGTTCCCGCATCTTGAAGACCCGGTCCACGAGCCGGGTTCCGGCGGCCTTCTCTGGGTCGACGGCGGGGGCTGCGGGGCGTTCGGTGACGGTCACGCGGCCCTCCCGTGGTCGCGTCCGGTGGCGGCGGCCATGACGGACTCCTCGGTGGCGTCGGCGCGGGGTATCTCGGCGGTGAGGCGGCCCTCGTGCATGACGAGGACGCGGTCGGCCATGCCGAGGATCTCGGGCAGGTCGGAGGAGATCATCAGGACGGCGACGCCGTCGGCGGCGAGGCCCGACAGGAGCCGGTGCACCTCGGCCTTGGTGCCGACGTCGATGCCGCGCGTGGGCTCGTCCACGATCAGGACCTTGGGGCCGGTGGCCAGCCACTTGGCGAGGACGACCTTCTGCTGGTTGCCGCCGGACAGGGTGCCGACGGCGTCCGCGATCCGCGCGTACTTGACCTGGAGGCGTACCGCCCAGTCCAGGGAGCGGCTGCGTTCGGCGCGGCGGTCCATCAGGCCCGCGCGTACGGTGTCGCGCAGCCCGGTGAGCCCGATGTTCCGCTCGATGGACATGTCCATCACGAGGCCCTGGGCGCGCCGGTCCTCGGGGACGAGCGCGATCCCGGCGGCCATCGCGGTGCTGGGCGCGCCGTTGACAAGGGCGTGCCCGTCGACCTCGACGGTGCCGGCGTCCCAGCGGTCGACGCCGAAGACGGCCCGTGCGACCTCGCTGCGGCCCGCGCCGACGAGTCCGGCGAGCCCGACGATCTCACCGCGCCGCACCTCGAACGACACATCGGTGAAGACGCCCTCGCGGGTCAGCCGCCGCACGCTCAGGGCGACCTCGCCGATGTCGGTGGTCTGCTTGGGGTACAGCTCGTCCAGGTCGCGGCCGACCATGCGGCGTACGAGATCGTCCTCGGTGAGGCCGTCCAGGGGTTCGCTGGCGATCAGGGCGCCGTCGCGCAGGGTGGTGACGCGCTGGCACAGCTCGAAGATCTCCTCCAGGCGGTGCGAGATGAACAGCACCGCGGCGCCCTGGGCGCGCAGGGTCCGTACGACGCCGAAGAGGCGGGCGACCTCGCTGCCGGTGAGGGCGGCGGTCGGCTCGTCCATGATCAGGACGCGGGCGTCGAAGGAGAGGGCCTTGGCGATCTCCACGATCTGCTGGTCGGCGATGGACAGGCCGCGCGCGGGCTGCTCCGGGTCCAGGTCGACGCCGAGCCGGGCGAAGAGAGCGGCGGCGGCGGCGCGTACGGCCTTGTGGTCGACGCGGCGCAGGGAGCGGCGGGGCTGGCGGCCCATGAAGATGTTCTCGGCGACGGACAGGTCCGGGAAGAGCGTCGGCTCCTGGTAGATCACGGCGATCCCGGCGTCGCGGGCGTCGGCGGGTCCGTGCAGGACGGCGGGCTCGCCGTCGAGCAGGACGGTACCGGTGTCCGGGCGGTGCACGCCGGCCAGGGTCTTGATGAGTGTCGACTTGCCGGCGCCGTTCTCGCCCGCGAGGGCGTGTGCCTCCCCCGCGTACAGCCGCAGGGACACGTCCCGCAGCGCGCGCACGGCGCCGAAGGATTTGCTCACCCCCCGGAGCGCGAGGACCGGAGCGGTGTCCGGTTCCGACTGGGTCATGAGGCTGCTCCCGCTGACGAAGAGATGAAATGTTTCAATCGAGTTGCCGGGAAGCTAACCGTGGGCCGGAACCACGTCAAGAGGTTCCGGCCTTCCAATTGCCTAAAGCGCCCAAGTGTAGGTGGGGGTCTTGACGTCGGGGCCGAGTCGCGCAAGGGTGCCGGTTGTTCGATTGAATCGTTTTCAGAGGTGGCCTCATGCCAGACCTGTCGGCCGTGAAGTCGGCGCTCGCGACCCAGCGGATCGAGACACCCTCCTGGGCGTACGGGAACTCCGGCACCCGGTTCAAGGTGTTCACGCAGCCCGGGGTTCCGCGTAACCCCCGCGAGAAGCTCGACGACGCGGCCCGTGTCCACGAGTTCACCGGCGTGGCGCCGACCGTGGCGCTGCACATCCCGTGGGACCGGGTGGACAGCCCGGACAGCTACGGCGCGCTCGCCGCGTACGCGGCGGAGCGCGGCCTGCGGCTCGGCGCGATCAACTCCAATGTGTTCCAGGACGACGACTACAAGCTGGGCTCGGTCACCAACCCCGACCCGGCGGTCCGGCGCAAGGCGCTCGGGCACCTCCTGGAGTGCGTCGACATCATGGACGCCACGGGCTCCCGCGATCTCAAGCTGTGGTTCTCGGACGGCACCAACTACCCGGGGCAGGACGACCTCCGCGACCGCCAGGACCGGCTCGCCGAAGCGCTCGCCGCGGTCTACGAGCGGCTGGGCGAGGGGCAGCGGATGCTCCTGGAGTACAAGCTCTTCGAGCCCGCGTTCTACGCCACCGACGTCCCCGACTGGGGCACGGCGTACGCGCACTGCCTCAAGCTCGGCCCGAAGGCGCAGGTCGTCGTGGACACCGGGCACCACGCGCCCGGCACCAACATCGAGTTCATCGTGGCCACGCTGCTGCGCGAGGGGAGGCTCGGCGCCTTCGACTTCAACTCCCGCTTCTACGCGGACGACGATCTGATGGTCGGCGCCGCCGACCCCTTCCAGCTGTTCCGGATCATGTACGAGGTGGTGCGCGGCGGCGGGTTCACCGACGACACGGCGTTCATGCTCGACCAGTGCCACAACATCGAGGCGAAGATCCCGGCGATCATCCGCTCGGTGATGAACGTCCAGGAGGCGACCGCGAAGGCGCTCCTCGTGGACGCGGACGCGCTGCGCGACGCACAGTCGGCGGGTGACGTCCTGGCCGCGAACGCGGTGCTGATGGACGCCTACAACACCGACGTCCGGCCACTCCTCGCCGAACTGCGCGAGGAGTCCGGGCTCGCCCCCGACCCGATGGCCGCCTACCGGGCGTCCGGCTGGCAGGAGCGGATCGTGGCCGAGCGGGTCGGCGGCGAGCAGGCCGGGTGGGGCGCGTGAGCGGGACGACGGGGAGCGGAGCGGCGGGGAACGGGACGAGTGTGACGGGTGACATGACAGGTATGACGCAGCGTCAGAATGTGGTGGTCGGTGAGCTGTTGGGCCGCTCGCACCGGCTGGGGGCGGACCCCCGTAACACCAACTACGCGGGCGGCAACGCCTCCGCGAAAGGCTCGGAGGTCGACCCGGTCACCGGTGCCGACATCGACCTGATGTGGGTCAAGGGCTCCGGCGGCGACCTCGGCACGCTCACCGAGGCGGGCCTCGCCGTCCTGCGCCTCGACCGGCTGCGCGCACTGAAGGACGTGTACCCGGGCGTCGCGCGCGAGGACGAGATGGTCGCGGCCTTCGACTACTGCCTGCACGGCAAGGGCGGCGCCGCGCCCTCCATCGACACGGCGATGCACGGCCTGGTGGACGCCCCGCACGTCGACCATCTGCACCCCGACTCCGGTATCGCGCTGGCCTGCGCGGCCGACGGTGAGCGGCTGACCGCCGAGTGCTTCGGCGACAGCGTGGTGTGGGTGCCCTGGCGCCGCCCCGGCTTCCAGCTCGGCCTGGACATCGCGGCGGTGAAGGAGGCGCACCCCGAGGCGATCGGGTGCGTACTCGGCGGCCATGGCATCACCGCGTGGGGCGCCACCTCCGAGGAGTGCGAGCGCAACGCCCTGCACATCATCCGCACCGCCGAATCCTTCCTCGCCGAGCGGGGGCGGCCGGAGCCGTTCGGGCCGGTCGTCGCCGGGTACGAGGCGCTGCCCGGGGACGAGCGCCGGGCGCGGGCCGCCGCTCTCGCGCCGGTGATCCGGGGCCTCGCCTCGCAGGACAGGCCGCAGGTCGGCCACTTCACGGACTCCGACGTGGTCCTCGACTTCGTCGCGCGCGCCGAGCACCCGCGCCTCGCGGCCCTCGGCACCTCCTGCCCCGACCACTTCCTGCGCACCAAGGTCAGGCCGCTGGTCCTCGACCTGCCGCCGACGGCACCCCTGGACGAAGCGGTCGCACGGCTGCGGGAGCTGCACGAGGAGTACCGGACGGAGTACGCCGCCTACTACGGGCGGCACGCCGACGCGGACTCGCCCGCGATGCGCGGCGCCGACCCGGCGATCGTCCTGGTGCCGGGCGTCGGCATGTTCAGCTTCGGCAAGGACAAGCAGACCGCGCGGGTCGCCGGCGAGTTCTACGTCAACGCGATCAACGTGATGCGCGGCGCCGAGGCCGTGTCCTCGTACGCGCCGATCGAGGAGTCGGAGAAGTTCCGTATCGAGTACTGGGCGCTGGAGGAGGCCAAGCTGCGGCGGATGCCGGCGCCGCGTCCGCTGGCCACCCGGGTCGCGCTGGTGACCGGGGCGGGCTCCGGGATCGGGCGGGCCATCGCGCACCGCCTGGTCGCGGAGGGCGCGTGCGTCGTCGTCGCCGACCGGGACACGGCGAACGCCGAGACCGTCGCGAAGGAGTTGGGCGGCCCGGACAAGGCGGTGGCCGTCACGGTCGACGTGACGAGCGAGGACGAGATCGCGGCGGCGTTCCGTACCGCGCTGCTCGCCTTCGGCGGGGTCGACCTGGTCGTGAACAACGCCGGAATCTCCATCTCCAAGCCCCTCCTGGAGACGACCGCCCGGGACTGGGACGTCCAGCACGACATCATGGCGCGCGGCTCGTTCCTGGTGTCCCGGGAGGCCGCGCGGATCATGTGCGGTCAGGGCATGGGCGGCGACCTCGTGTACATCGCGTCGAAGAACGCCGTGTTCGCCGGGCCCAACAACATCGCCTACTCGGCGACCAAGGCCGACCAGGCCCATCAAGTACGGCTGCTCGCGGCCGAGTTGGGTGCGCATGGCATCCGGGTCAACGGGGTGAACCCGGACGGTGTGGTGCGCGGCTCCGGCATCTTCGCCGGCGGCTGGGGCGCGCAGCGGGCGGCCGTGTACGGCGTGGCCGAGGACAAGCTCGGCGAGTTCTACGCCCGGCGCACCCTGCTGGGGCGCGAGGTGCTGCCGGAGCACGTGGCGAACGCGGTCTTCGCGCTGACCGGGGGCGACCTGTCGCACACGACCGGTCTGCATGTCCCGGTCGACGCGGGTGTGGCCGCCGCGTTCCTGCGATGACGGCTCGGCCGGGCGGCGCCTTCGCCGCCGTCGACCTCGGCGCGTCCAGCGGCCGGGTGATCGTCGGCCGGGTGGCGCCCGGCACACTGCGGCTCACCGAGGCCCACCGCTTCCGCAACCGGCCCGTGCGGGTCGCGGAGGGGCTGCGGTGGGACGTTCTCGGCCTGTACGCGGGTGTCGTCGACGGGCTGCGCGCGGCGGGCCGGGTCGACTCGGTCGGCGTCGACAGCTGGGCCGTCGACTACGGCCTCCTCGACGCGGACGGCGCGCTCCTCGGCAATCCGGTGCACTACCGCGACGCCCGCACCGAGGGCGTCGCCGAGCAGGTGTGGGCGACGGTCCCGGCGGCCGAGCTGTATGCCGCGACAGGCATCCAGTACGTGCCCTTCAACACCCTTTATCAGCTGGCGGCGGCGCGCGGGACCCGTCAGCTGGCCGCCGCCGAGCGCCTGTTGCTGATCCCCGACCTGATCACGTACTGGCTGACGGGTGAGGAGGGCACCGAGCTGACCAACGCGTCGACGACCCAGCTCATCGACCCTCGCACCCGCGACTGGGCGCACGGCGTCGCGTCCCGGACCGGCGTCGACCTCGGCCTGTTCCCGCCGCTGCGGCAACCGGGCGAACCGGCCGGGCTGCTGCTGCCGCGCGTCCTGGCCGAGACCGGTCTCGACGGGCCCGTCGCGGTGACGACGGTCGCCTCGCACGACACGGCGTCCGCCGTCGCCGCCGTCCCGGCCGCCGCCGGTGAGCGCTTCGCGTACATCTGCACCGGCACCTGGTCCCTGGCGGGCCTGGAGCTGGACGCCCCCGTACTGACGGAGGCGAGCCGGGCGGCCAACTTCACCAATGAGCTGGGGATCGACGGCACGGTCCGCTATCTGCGCAACATCATGGGCCTGTGGCTGCTCCAGGAGTGTCTGCGGGAGTGGGGCGAGCCGGAGTTGGCGCCCCTGCTGCGGGACGCGGCGGACCTGCCGGCGCTGCGGTCCGTCGTGGACGCCGGGGATCCGGCGTTCCTGGCGCCCGGCCGGATGCCGGAACGGATCGCGGAGGCGTGCCGCGCGTCGGGGCAGCCGGTGCCGGACGGCCCGGCCGCGACGACCCGCTGCATCCTCGACTCGCTCGCCCTCGCCCACCGCCGCGCGATCGAGGAGGCCCAGACGCTCGCGGGCCACCCGGTCGACGTGGTGCACATCGTCGGCGGCGGCGCCCGCAACGCCCTGCTCTGCCAACTCACCGCCGACGCCTGCGGGTTGCCGGTGGTGGCGGGTCCGGCCGAGGCGGCGGCGCTCGGCAATGTCCTCGTCCAGGCGCGGGCCCACGGCACCCTGGCCCCGGACCGCTCGGCCCTGCGGGAGCTGGTCGCCCGCACCCAGGAGGTACGGCGCCATGAGCCGAGGGGCGACACGGCGGACTGGCGCGAAGCGGAATCCCGTATCACCTGACTGGAGGGCGACCCCCGGAAACAATCAGCCGGCGACGTACCGCCACCCACAACAAGGGCGGGTGGGTGGGAACACCCCGCACCAAGAGAGTCGGCACCCCGGATCTCCCGGTCAGCCAGCCGCACGGCTACCCTGCATCCATCCGATGATCGATGAGGAGGAACCAGCGATGCGTGTCGCCCTGTTCCTGACCTGTGTCAACGACACGCTCTATCCCGATACGGGCCGTGCCGTGGTGAAACTGCTGGCCAGGCTGGGGGTCGAGGTCGAGTTCCCGAGCGCGCAGACCTGCTGCGGACAGGCCCACTACAACACTGGATATCGGCATCAGGCCGAGCCCATGGCCCGTCATTTCTCCGATGTCTTCGGTGGGTACGACGCGATCGTGACGCCGTCGGGTTCGTGCGGGGCGATGGTGCGGGAGCTGTATCCGAGGCTGGGCGAGCGGGCCCGCGCGGAGGGCCGGGGCGGTGCGCTGGCGACGGCGCTGGCCCCGGTGGTGCCGAAGACGTACGAGCTGACGGAGTTCCTGGTGGACGTGTTGGGGGTGACGGACGTGGGCGCGTACTACCCGCACACGGTGACGTACCACCCGACGTGTCACGGGCTGCGGTCGCTCGGCCTCGGGGACCGGCCGACACGGCTGCTGCGGGCGGTGAAGGGGCTGGACCTTGTGGAGCTTCCCGGGGCCGACGAATGCTGCGGCTTCGGCGGCACGTTCGCCGTGAAGAACTCCGATGTCTCGGCCGCGATGGGCGCCGACAAGGTGCGCAACGCCGTGTCGACGGGCGCCGATGTGCTGTGCGCGGCGGACAACTCGTGCCTCATGCACATCGGCGGCACGATGACCCGGTTGCGCACGGCCCAGCGCCCCGTCCACCTCGCGGAGATCCTGGCGAGCACGGAAGAGGAGCCCCTGACATGAGCGGGACCTTCGTCGGCATGCCGGCGTTCCCGGTGGCCGCGCACGACGCCGTACGCGACGAGACGCTGCGCGGCAATCTGCGGCACGCCACCCACACCATCCGGGACAAGCGGGCCCGCGCGGTCGCCGAACTCGACGACTGGGACCGGCTGCGCGAGGCGGGCAAGCAGATCAAGGACCACACGCTGCGCCATCTCGACCGGTATCTCGTCCAGTTGGAGGAGGCGGTGGTCCGGGCGGGCGGCACCGTGCACTGGGCGGCCGACGCGGACGAGGCGAACCGGATCGTCACGCGGCTGGTCAAGGAGACCGGCGAGAGCGAGGTCGTGAAGGTCAAGTCGATGGCCACGCAGGAGATCGGCCTCAACGAAGCCCTGGAGGCCGAGGGCGTCCACGCCTACGAGACGGACCTCGCGGAGCTGATCGTGCAGCTCGGCAAGGACCGCCCTTCGCACATCCTGGTCCCCGCGATCCACCGCAACCGCGGCGAGATCCGGGACATCTTCACGCGCGAGATGGGCGCGTGGGGCCGCCCGGCGCCCGACGGTCTCACGGACACGCCGGCCGAGCTGGCGGAGGCCGCGCGGCTGCATCTGCGGGAGAAGTTCCTGCGCGCGAAGGTCGGGATCTCCGGCGCCAACTTCATGGTCGCCGAGACGGGCACCCTCGTCGTGGTGGAGTCCGAGGGCAACGGCCGGATGTGCCTGACCCTCCCCGAGACACTGATCTCGGTCGTCGGGATCGAGAAGATCGTGCCGACCTGGCGTGACCTGGAGGTCTTCCTCCAGACCCTCCCCCGCTCCTCGACGGCCGAGCGGATGAACCCGTACACGTCGATGTGGACCGGCACCACGGACGCCGACACGGCCGACGGGCCGCGCGTGTTCCATCTCGTGCTCCTCGACAACGGCCGCACCGACACCCTCGCCGACGAGGTCGGCCGCCAGGCGCTGCGCTGCATCCGCTGCTCGGCGTGTCTCAATGTGTGTCCGGTGTACGAGCGGGCGGGCGGCCACGCGTACGGCTCGGTGTACCCCGGGCCGATCGGGGCGATCCTCAGCCCGCAGCTGAGGGGCACGGCGAGCGAGATCGACGCGTCGCTGCCGTACGCGTCCTCGCTGTGCGGCGCCTGCTACGAGGTGTGCCCGGTCGCCATCGACATCCCTGAGGTGCTGGTACGGCTGCGGGAGCGGGTCGTCGAGGGCGGTCCCGTGACCCGGGACGGCGCGCGGGTCACGCTGAAGCCCGCGAAGGGGCACGCGGCGGAGCGCGCCGCGATGCGCGCCGCGGGCTGGGCGTTCGACCACCCGGGCGCTCTGCGGGCCGGCCAGCGCCTGGCATCCCGGACCCGCCACTTCCACCCGCGCCGGCTGCCCGGTCCCGGCAAGGCGTGGAGCGCGACCCGCGATCTGCCGAAGGTGCCGCCCGAGCCGTTCCGCGACTGGTGGCGGCGGACCAACGGCGGAAAGGACGCACGATGAGCAGCAGGGACCTGATCCTCGGCCGGGTACGCCGCGCACTCGCGGACGCGCCGCCCGACGACACCCCGTACGAGGAGGCCGTCGACCGGAGCTATCTGCGGGAGCACGGGCAGCGGACGACCGCCGAGACCGTCGATCTGCTCGCCGAGAACCTGGCGGACTACCGGGCGATCGTGCACCGCACGGACGCCGGGGAGCTGCCGATGCTGATCATGCGGCTGCTGGCCGCGCGCGGTTCGGCGTCCGTCCTGGTGCCGCCGGGACTGCCGCCGGGGTGGATGTCGGCGGCCGATCCGACCCTGGTGCACGACCGGGCGGTCAGCACGGCGCGGATGCTGGACGAGGTCGGGAGCGTGGTCACGGGCTGTGCCCTCGCGATCGCCGAGACCGGCACGATCGTCCTGGACGGCGGCCCCGAGCAGGGCCGCCGCCGGATCACCCTGGTCCCCGACCACCACATCTGTGTCGTACGGGTCCCGGACCAGGTCGTCGCGTCGGTGCCGGCGGCGCTGGAGCGGATCGACCCGGTCCGGCCGCTCACCTGGATCTCGGGCCCTTCGGCGACCAGCGACATCGAACTCGACCGGGTCGAGGGGGTGCATGGTCCGCGCACGCTGGAGGTGGTGCTGGTGAGCGGCGGCTGACGGACCCGGTTAGCGTGAGGTCATGATCCGGTTCGAGCAGGTGAGCAAGCGCTACCCGGACGGCACGACCGCCGTGGACGACCTCTCCTTCGAGGTCGGCGCGGGCGAACTGGTCACGCTGGTCGGACCCTCCGGCTGCGGCAAGACGACCACCATGATGATGGTGAACCGCCTGATCGAGCCGACCGGGGGCCGCATCTTCCTGAACGGCGAGGACATCGCCACGGTCGACCCGGTCCGGCTGCGCCGCCGGATCGGCTACGTCATCCAGCAGGTGGGCCTCTTCCCGCACCGGACCGTCCTCGACAACACCGCGACGGTGCCCTCGCTCGTCGGCTGGAAGAAGGCGAAGGCCAGGGCTCGGGCCGCCGAACTCCTCGACCTGGTCGGCCTCGATCCGAAGACGTTCGGCTCCCGCTACCCCGACCAGCTCTCCGGCGGTCAGCGGCAGCGCGTCGGGGTGGCGCGGGCGCTCGCCGCCGATCCGCCGGTGCTGCTGATGGACGAGCCGTTCGGCGCGGTCGACCCCGTGGTGCGGGAGCAGTTGCAGGACGAGTTCCTGCGGATGCAGGCCGCGGTGCGCAAGACCGTGCTGCTGGTCACGCACGACATCGAGGAGGCCGTCCGGCTCGGCGACCGCATCGCCGTGTACGGGCAGGGCCGTATCGAGCAGTACGACACACCCGGCGCCGTCCTCGGGAATCCGGCGACCCCGTACGTCGCCGAGTTCGTGGGCGCCGACCGGGGTCTGAAGCGGCTGTCGGTGACCACGATCGAGCCGGACGACCTGGAGCAGCCGTCCGTCGTCCGGGCCGGCATGTCCGCCGCCGACGCCACCGCGCAGCTCCGCGCCGAGCACGCGCGCTGGGCAGTGGTCCTCGACGAGGACGGCGATCTGCACGGCTGGGTCGGCATCGACGAGGTGACCCTCGCGGGGCCCGGCGGCACGGTGGGTGAGCTGGCGCACCGGATGAAGGCGTGGGTTCCGGTGGGGGCGCCCCTCAAGCAGGCGTTCGGCGTGATGCTCCAGCACGACGCCGGATGGGTCGCCGTGATCGACGGCGCCCGCTTCCTCGGCGTACTGACCCCGGCGAAGCTGCATGAGGCGCTGCGGAGGTCGGTGGACGCGGACGCGCAAGGGGTGTCCCGGGACGAGGTCCGCTTCGACTCGGTATCAGACGCGTAAGCGCTCCGCTGGTTGAGCGGGTCTTCAACTGCGGGGCCGCTGTGGCTGGGCGCGCCCGCGCGGCGGAGCCGGACAATGTCACAGGCCCGCGCCCCTTCAGGGGCGTCTCAGGCATCGGGTGACTCAGAGCAAGCCCTTCTCCTTCAAATAGGTGCGCGCCACGTCCTCCGGCAGGCGGCGCCAACTGTCGACCTGTTCGTTGAGGGATGCCAGGTCTTCGGTGGTGAGGACCTTGTTGAGGGCGTCGAGGGTGCTGGTGACCCGTTCGCTGCCCGCGCGGGAGCGGTTGACGACGGGGACGATGTAGTCCGCGTTCTGAAGGTGTTTGTCGTCGGCGAGCAGGACCAGGTCGAATTGGGAGAGCGTGGCGTCGGTGGTCGTGGTGAGCACCATCTGGTCCTGGCCGCGCTGCACGGCCTGCTTGGCCTGGGTGGTGCCGACGCCCTTCGGGTCGATCCCGGTGATGTCGATCCCGTACACCTTCTTCAGGCCCGGCTCGCAGTACGGCCGCTGTACGCATTCGTCGCCCGCCGCGAGCCGTACCTTGAGGCCGGACTTCCCGAGGTCGCTGAGGGTCTTGAGGTGGTGCTGCTCGGCGTAGGACGCGGCCACGGCGAAGGCGTTCTGATCGACGGCACGGCCCGGGTCGAGGACGGTCAGGCCCCGGGGCGTGGCGAGTTTACGCAGGGCGGTCATGGTGGTGTCGAGGTCGGGTGAGCCGACGGGCGGCGCGTCGGGGCCATTGGTCTTGGTGTTGAGCCAGTCCGCGAAGGTGGCCGCGTACTCGGGGACGACATCGATCTGCCCGGACTCCAGGGCGGGTTCGTAGAGTTCCCGGTTGGACACGGTCAGGATGTCGGTGTGGTAACCGGCCTTGCCGAGGAGCAGCGCGTACATCTGCGCGAGGACATCGCTCTCGGTGAACCCGGCGGACCCGATGGTCAGGTGCTTGCTGTCGCCGGGCGGGGCGGTGACGTTGCCGCGTGTCTCCAGGGACGGTCCGGTGGCGCAGCCGGTGAGGAGGCAGAGGAATGCGGCCACCGCTCCCGCCGCCCGGCGCCTCATCCGGCCCTCCTGCCGCGCGCCCAGCCGGGTACTACCCGCTCGGTGATCTCGAAGACGGCCTCCACGAGCAGGGCGAACACGGCGACGAGGAAGGCGCCCGCGACCACCTGCGGCGTGCTGGCCAGATTGAACCCGGCCGTGATGATCCGGCCGAGTCCGCCGCCACCGGCGAGCGCGGCGATCGTGGCGGTCGCGACGAGTTGTACGGCGGCGATCCGGACGCCGTTGAGCACGAGCGGCATCGCGAGGGGCAGTTCGACCCGCCACAGCATCTGTCCGCCGGTCATCCCCATCCCGCGCGCGGCGCCGACCACGTCGCGGTCGACCTCGCGCATGCCGACATAGGCGTTGGTGAGCAGCGGGGGCACGGCGAACAGGACCAGGGCGACGACGGTGGGTCCCTCGCCGAACTGCCCGAGGGGGGTGAGGAGCAGGAGGACGAGGACGGCGAAGGTGGGGACGGCCCGGCCGATGTTGGAGATGTTCACGGCGAGCGCGCCGCCCTTGCCGAGATGGCCGAGTACCAGGGCGACGGGCAGCGCGATGAGGCAGCTGATGACCAGGCAGACGACGGTGAGGACGAGGTGCTGGAGGAGCCGGTGCCAGATGCCGTTGTCACCGGCCCAGTGCGCGGGGTCGGTGAGCCAGTGCCAGGAGTCGGTCAGGGTCGTCACGCGCGGGCCGCCCTCGTCCAGGGCGTGAGCAGCCGCTGGGCGCCGAGCAGCAGCACGTCGGCCACCACGGCGATGATCACGCACAGGACGGACGCGGTGAGGACCTGGGCCTTGAAGTAGGTGTTCATGCCCGCGTAGATGAGGTTGCCGAGCCCGCCGAAGCCGACGATCGCGCCGACGGTGACCAGCGACACGGCGGAGACGGTGGCGATCCGCAGTCCGGCCATGGCGGCGGGCAGGGCGAGGGGGAGTTCCACGGTGAGCAGCATCCTGATGGGCCCGTACCCCATGCCCCGGGCGGCCTGCCGGGTGTCCTCGGGGACGGCCCGGAGCCCGGCGAGGATGTTCCGCACCAGCAGGGTCAGCGAGTACAGCACGAGACCCGCGACGACGAGCGAGGCGGAGAGTCCGTACGCGGGCAGCAGCAGCGAGAACATCGCGAGCGACGGGATCGTGTAGAGGATCGTCGTGATCGCGAGGACG
Source organism: Streptomyces sp. NPDC091292 (assembly GCF_044757265.1). Classification (NCBI taxonomy): domain Bacteria; kingdom Bacillati; phylum Actinomycetota; class Actinomycetes; order Kitasatosporales; family Streptomycetaceae; genus Streptomyces; species Streptomyces sp. NPDC091292. The sequence continues at coordinate 326,044 of NZ_JBIVUQ010000006.1, forward strand.
GGTCCGGCGGCCCAGCCCCAGCGGCGCGCGGCGACGGCCAGCGGTACGGCGAGGACGAGGGCGATCAGTACGGCGAGAAACGTGAGCTGGAGATGCTGGACGACGGCGTCCCACAGGATGTGGCGGCGGGTGGTCAGATACGCGCCGCAGATCCAGTCATTGCGCGCGAGGCAGTCGTCCGGGGGCGCGGTCACCCGTCCATTGCACCGGGCGGCGGCGGGGGACGGCGCATTGTGGTGACCCGTACGGGCGGTTTCCCGGGCGGTTCGCCGGGCGGCGAGGCCGGGACGGCACTGCGGTCAGCGGCTGCCGCCCAGGCGCAGCGCCGACTCCTGCTGCGGCTCCCCGTGCTGTTCTGCCGCCCAGAGGGAGCGGACGTGGTGCAGATGGCGGCGCATGACCTCCATGGCGGCGTCGGCGTCGCCGGTGAGCATCACGTCGAGCAGTTCGACGTGCTCCCGCGCGGAGTCGACGAGGCGGCCGTCGAGGTCCAGCTCGGTCAGTCCGTAGAGCCGGGACCGCTTGCGGAGGTCGTCCACGACGGTGACGAGGTGGCGGTTGCCGGCGAGGGCGAGGACGGCGAGATGGAAGCGGCGGTCCGCTTCGAGGTAGCCGATGAGGTCGTGGTCGCGGGCGGCCGTGACGATCTCCTCGGCGGCCGGGCGCAGCGCCTCCAACTGCTCGCGGCTCGCGGTGCGGGTCACCCGGCCGATGGTGGGGATCTCGGTGAGGGCGCGGATCTCGGTGTACTCGTCGAGGTCGGCCTCGGTCATCTCGGTGATCCGGAAGCCCTTGTTGCGTACGGCTTCCACCAGGCCCTCCCGGGCGAGGTCGAGCATGGCCTCGCGGACGGGGGTCGCGGAGACGCCGAAGTCGGCGGCGAGGGTGGGCGCGGAGTAGATCACGCCGGGCCGCAGCTCACCCGCTATCAGCGCGGCACGCAGGGCGTTGGCGACGCGGTCACGGAGATGTTCCTGCGCCGAGAGGAGTCGGCGCGCCTTGGGGTCGGCCATGCTGCGTGCTCCCGCGCGGGGTGAGGTGTCAGCGTGCGTGCGATGCCACGTGCAATGTCACGTGGCCCTGATCGTACACGCCGAACGGGCCCTGCCGGCCGCGCGGGTGGTCACAGCAGGAAGCCTTCCGGGAACGGGTCGGAGGGGTCGAGGAAGAACTGCGCGTTGCCGGTGATCCAGGCCCGCCCCCGCACGGTCGGTACGACGGCGGGCAGGCCCGCGACCCGGGTCTCCTCGGTCAGCCGGCCGGTGAAGGACGTGCCGAGGAACGACTCGTTGACGAAGTCGCGGTCCAGCGGGAGTTCGCCCCTGGCGTGCAGCTGCGCCATCCGGGCCGAGGTGCCGGTGCCGCACGGGGAGCGGTCGAACCAGCCCGGGTGGATGGCCATGGCGTGCCGGGAGCGGACCGCGTCCGAGCCGGGCGCGAGGAACTGCACATGGTGACAGCCGTTGATCGCCGGGTCCTCGGGGTGCACGGGCCGGTCGGTGGCGTTGACGGCGTCCATGACGGCGAGTCCGGCGCGCAGGATGTCGTCCCCCCGGTCCCGTGCGAAGGGCAGACCGACCGCGTCGAGCGGGAGGATCGCGTAGAAGTTGCCTCCGTAGGCGAGGTCGTAGGTGATCGGGCCGAGGCCGGGGACCTCGGCCTTGCGGTCGAGCGCCACGGAGTACGCGGGCACATTGCGCAGGGTGACGGCGAGGGCGGCGCCGTCGCGGACCTCGACCTCCACGACGACGAGTCCGGCGGGGGTGTCGAGGCTTACCCGGGTGACCGGTTCGGTGACGGTCACCATGCCGGTCTCGACCAGCACGGTGGCGACGCCGATCGTGCCGTGGCCGCACATCGGCAGCAGCCCGGAGACCTCGATGAACAGCACGCCCCAGTCGGCGTCGGGCCGGGTGGGCGGCTGGAGGATCGCGCCGCTCATCGCCGCGTGGCCGCGCGGCTCGTACATCAGGAAGGTCCGGAGGTGGTCGAGGTGCTCCTGGAAGTACGTCCGTCGTTCGGCCATGGTGGCGCCGGGTACGGTACCGATTCCGCCGGTGACTACGCGGGTGGGCATGCCCTCGGTGTGCGAGTCGACGACATGGATGGTGCGGTTGCTGCGCATGGGCGCGGCTCTCCTTCCGTGACGGACCTCTGCCGATACGAGTCTTCGCCGATCCGGGTACGGGGTCCGCTCAGGCCAGGCCCTCGGCGACGAGCTTCTCGGTGAGGGCGCGGACGGTGGTGTCGGCGGCGGCAGGCAGCGGGGACCGGGGCGGCCGGCACGGACCCCCGTACAGCCCGGCGACGTCCATCGACACCTTGATGGCCTGCACGAACTCCGGCTTGGAGTCCCAGCGCAGCAGCGGGTGCAGGGTCCGGTAGAGCGGCAGCGCGGTGTCGAGGTCCCCGGTCACGGCGGCCCGGTAGAGGGTGGCGCAGGCGTCGGGGAAGGTGTTGGGGACACCGGCGATCCAGCCGACCGCCCCGGCGAGCGCGAGTTCGAGGAGGACGTCGTCCGCGCCGACGAGCAGATCGAGACCGGGTGCCGTCTCGGCGATCTCGTAGGCCCGGCGGACATCGCCGCTGAACTCCTTGACGGCGACGATGCTTTCGGCCGCGTACAGCTCCCCGAGGAGCGCGGGCGTGAGGTCGGTGCGGGTGTCGTACGGGTTGTTGTAGGCGACGACGGGGAGTCCGGCGCGGGCCACTTCGGCGTAGTGGGCGCGGACCGCTTCGCCGTCGGCGCGGTAGGCGTTGGGCGGCAGGCACAGGACGGAGCCCGCTCCCGCGTCGGCGGCGTGCTCGGCCCAGCGCCGCGCCTCGGCGCTGCCGTAAGCGGAGACCCCTGCCATCACCCGGCTCCCGTGCCCGGCCGCGCCGACGGCCGTGCGCACCAGCCGGGCGCGCTCCTCGTCGGTCAGGGTCTGGTACTCGCCGAGGGAACCGTTCACGACGACGCCGTCACAGCCGGACCCGGTCAGCCTGCGGATCTGCTCGCCGTACGCGTCGTGGTCGACGGAGAGGTCGGCGCGCAGCAAGGCAGGCAGGGCGACCATGACACCGCGCCAGGGACGGGAGGGGCTGTGCGCGTACGGGGCGTGCTCGGTGTCGGCGTGGTCGGCGTGGTCGGTCATACGGGAACTCCTCTTGAATCGCTGGGCAGTTGGTGCGGGAGGGGCAGCGGGCGGCACTGTGTCCGTGTCGGCGGGGGGAAGGGCGGCGAGGCGCCCGAGCGGTACGGGAGTGGAGAGGGGACGCCGTTCGGCGCCGAGGGGTGCGGCGCCGTCGCCCCCGGCCGCGAGGCAGGCGACGGCGGTGCCGCACATCCGGCCCTGGCACCACCCCATACCGGCGCGGGTCAGCAGTTTCACGGTGCGTGCGTCATCGGCGCCGTACGTGCCGACCGCCTCGCGGACGGCGGACGCGGGGACCTCCTCGCAGCGGCACACCTCGGTCGCGCCGGTCAGCCACCCGGTCCAGCCGGGCCCGGGGCGGTGCACGGCGGCCATCGCGTCGGCGAACCGGCGCCCCCGGTCCCGGCGGCGCCCGAGCACGGCGGTACGGGCGGCCCGCCGCGCGAGGTCCGGCCCCGGGCTCGGACGAAGGTCGGCGGCAGCGGCAAAGCCCGCCAACTCGCCTTCACACCAAGCAAGTTGCACGCCGCCCACTCCGGCGACCTCGCCCGCCGCCCACACCCGCTCCACGGTCGTACGCTGCGCCGCGTCCACGACCAGCGCGGGCGTACCGTCGGGCGTCGTGCGGGTCTCGCAGCCGAGGGCGAGGGCGAGTTCGAGCTGGGGCACCAGACCGTGGCCGACGGCGAGCGCGTCACAGGCGACGGTCCGTTCCGAGCCGGGCAGGGGCCGCCAGTCGCGGTCGAGCGAGGCGACGGTGACGGCTTCGACGCGCCGCCCGCCGTGCGCCTCGATCACGGCGGCGCGCGACCGGAGCCGTACGCGGTGGCGCAGCAAGGTGGCGCCGAGCCGTGCGCCTTCGACGGCCTTGCCCGGTTGGGCGGCCAGCGCGCGGACGTTACGGCCGTACGCCGGGTACCCGGCCGCCTCGACGACCACCGGGACCTCCGCACCCGCCCCGGCGAGCGACACGGCGACGGCCAGAAGCAGGGGGCCGCTCCCCGCGACGACGATCCGCCGCCCCGGCAGGACGAGCCCCGCCTTGAGCATGGCCTGCGCCCCGCCCGCGCCGACGACACCGGGCAACGTCCAGCCGGGGAAGGGGAGTTGGCGTTCGTACGCCCCGGTGGCGAGCAGCAGTCCCCCGGCCCGTACGGTGCCGTCGCCGGGCGGGTCGGCGGCTTCGGTCGGTTCGGTGCGGGTCGGTTCGGTGTCGTTCGCTTCGGTCGCGAGGGTGCGCACGGCCCAGCGGGCACCATATGTGTCCTCGCGCTGCACCGACCACACCTGGAGTCCGGCGAGGTGGGTGATCCGGCCGGCGCGGCGGTGGGCGTCCAGCCGGTGGCTCAGCGCGGTGAACGCGGAGCGTCCGCGCCGGGCCGACGCGGGCCCGGCGGCGCGGAGTTCGGGGGCCGCGTGCCGGTGGTACTGACCGCCGGGGCGTGGCGCCGCGTCGATCAGTGCCACGGCGAGCCCGTGGTCGGCGGCCGTCACGGCGCCCGCGAGCCCGGCCGGTCCGGCGCCGACCACCACGAGGTCGTACGGGGTGGCGGCCACCCGGTCCCTATCCCGATCCCGGTCCCGTTCACTCGGCGAGGTCGGCATGGCCGTGGCCCTCCTGGGTGGTGAGTACGTCGCCGGGGCGGGCGGGGACGAGGCAGGCGCGCTGGTTGGGCCGGCCGTTGACGGTGATGAGGCAGTCGAAGCAGACGCCGATCCCGCAGAACGCCCCGCGTGGCCGTCCGCTCCCCCGCGTGGTGCGCCAGCCGACAATGCCCGCCGCCCAGAGTGCGGCGGCGACGCTCTGACCGGGCAGGGCCCGCAGGGGTGTGCCGTCGTACCGGACGAGGAATCCGGCTCCGGACCCTGCCCGTTCGGCTTCGGCGTGCGACACGGCTACTTCCCCTCCTTGGTGAACCGTTCGGGACGGAACGGCGCGAGATCCGTCGCGGGCGTGGTCCCGGTCAGCGCCTGGGCGACGAGGAGACCGGTCGCCGGGGCCAGCCCGATCCCGGCGCCCTCGTGCCCGCACGCGTGGTACAGCCCGGGGACCGCCGGGTCGGGCCCGATCGCCGGGAGATGGTCGGGGAGATAGGGACGGAACCCGCAGTACGTACGGATCACAGCGGTCCTGGCCAGTACGGGGAACAGCGCGACCGCCGCCATGGCGAGACGTCTCAGCACCTCGGCGGAGAGGGTCCGGTCGAAGCCGACGCGCTCCCGGCTCGCCCCGATGAGCACCGGGCCCGACGGGGTGCTCTCGACGACGGGTGAGGTCTGGAGCGCGGCGGAGCCGCTGGCCACGTCAGCGACGTATCCGGCGGCGTAGACCTTGTGCCGGACGAGCTGCGGCAGGGGTTCGGTGACCAGGACGAAGCCCCGGCGGGGCAGCACGGGCAGCCGCGCTCCGGCGAGCCGGGCCAGGTCGCCGCCCCGGACTCCGGTGGCGTTGACGACGGCGGGTGCCGGCACATCCCGCCGAGGGGTGCGCACCGCGCGTATCGCGCCGTCCGGTCCGGTGAGGATGTCGGTGACCGCTTCCCCGAAGTGCAGGCGGGCGCCTGCCTCGCGGGCGGCCCGGAGCAGTCGGGCGGCGGCGAGCGCGGGCTGGACCTGGGCGTCCTGCGGGTAGTGGACTCCCCCGGCGAGGCCCCGGGCGAGGTGGGGTTCGAGGTCGGGGAGCCGGTCGGCGGTGACGTCGCGGGTCTCCACTCCGGCACGGGCCTGGTCCGCCACCAGGCGGTGCAGCGCGGCCAGTTCGGCGGAGTCGGCCGCGACGACCAGTCCGCCCTTCGCCTCGTACTCGATGCCGCGCGGCCCGTCCGGAAGTGCGTCGGCCAGGTCGCGCCAGAGGCGGGCGGAGAGCAGGGCCAGGTCCAGTTCCGGGCCCGGTTCCTTGTCCGAGACGAGCAGGTTTCCCTCGCCCGCGCCGGTGGTCCCGCCGGCCGGGCCGCCCTGGTCCACGACGGCGACGGAGAGTCCGGCGCGCGTCGCGTAGTAGGCGCAGGCGGCGCCCACCACACCGGCACCGACGACGACAGCGTCCACAGAATGCCCCCGGACTCCCATAGCTCAGTAATATGTCACATGGCTCAAGGCCTGCCAAGGTCGCGGAAGGGGAGGGCGGGGAGGGCGGGGACCCGCGGTGTCTCCTCGACCGCTGGTCCCCGCCCCGGCTCACCTCGTCAGGGCCTTCCGCCCTGTCAGTACTCGGACGTGACGGTCACCCCCGAGAAGTCGGTGACCCCGGCGAGGCTGATGTAGTGCCAGCCCGCCGCCGGGCCGTTCACGGTCAGCGTCTCGGCGTTGCCGGAGCCGGTGGACCGGCTGGTGTACGAACTCGTCGTGGCCCAGCCGGTGTTGCTGTAGTAGAGGTCGGCGTTGCCGGAGCCGCCGGCCGTGGTCACCTTGAACTGCTGGACCCCGGCCGGCAGATGGACGTACAGATAGGCGTAGTTGCCCACCGTCCCGGACACCCCGGACCGCCGGCAGTTGCGGTCGAGCTGACGTGCGTCGCCTCCGGTGCACTCGGGCAGGCCGGGCGGGTTCGTGGAGCCCCCGCAGCTCCCGGCCGCGCAGGCCGCGAGCCAGGAGTACCAGTCGCTGTCGTAGCGCGAGCCGATCGTGGCGGTCAGATGGCTGCGGGCCGCGCTCCAGTTGCCCGCGCGGTAGTACCCGAGCACGGTCGCCATGTCGTCCGGATGCGACTGGAGCATGTACCGCACGGCGAGATAGCCCCACCGGTATATCCGGGTGGTGTCATGGCTGTACGTGGTGTCGAAAAGGGTGCTCAACGCATAGGTACGGCGGCCCGCTTCGGTGATCGCGGCGTCGTAGGTGACCTTGCGGTACGAGTAGGACACGTACTCGGCGAAGCCCTCGATCCACCAGATGGTCGGCGTGGCCACATTGGCGGTGAAATCGCCGTACATGTTGAACCGGCCGTCGAGGTAATGCGTGTACTCGTGGTTCAGATTCCAGATCTCGAAGGACGGCAGCCACTCGGCCTCGTACGCGATGAACCGCGGCTGGTTCCCGGTGGCGGAGGGGTCGCCTTCGAGATACATGCCGCCGTTGTTCGTGTCGATGCCGAACATCGCCCCGGCATACGTCTGGTAGTCGGTGCTGGAGTTGAACGCCACGACTTCCAGCGTGGTGTTGCGGTCGCCGGAGACCGGGCCGCCGTCCTTGACGATGCCGTGGAAGTAGGCGTCCTGGTTGGCCAGGCTCGCGCAGGTCGCGGAGAGCTGGGCGGCCGTCATCTCCTGGGCGCGGACCCGGAGGCTTGAGCTACAGGTGTGGTTGACGGGAAGCACCGCCGCCGCGAGGCGGTTCTGGAGGTCGCAGGTGCCGTAGAGGGAGCAGTTGGCCTTGTCGTAGTAGTCGGTCATCTCGGCGACGCCGACCCACAGGGGTGCGGTGCGGCCGGTGATCGCGGACTGGCCGAGCAGACCGTTGACGAGGGGACGGACCTTGCCGAGCAGGGTGCTGTGCTGGAGGAAACGGCCCAGCTCACGGCCCGCGTTGGAGACGAGGTAGCCCTGGTCGGTGCCGAGCAGGGCGGTGTGCGAGGACGCGAAGGTGTACACGGTGTCGGTGACGCTCGGGTCGGACTGCACGGCGGTGACGAACGCGGGTACCTGGTGGCCCCGGAACAGCACGGTGTACACGTTGTTGACCGCGTTGAGCATCCACCACGACGCGTTGTACGAGCTGTCGTAGCCGTTCAACAGCCGCTTCACGACGTACAGATAGCGGGCGTTCTCCTCGGCGCTGTCGATCAGCGTGACCGCCTCGGACAGGGTCTCGCCGTTGGCGTCACTGACGTCCTGCGCGTGGGAACTGGCGAAGAACGCGTCCAGCCCTGACCGGATGGCCGTCGTCAGGGCCGGGCCGTAGGTGCCGACGGTCGACGGGTTGTACCAGTGCACGTAGTAGCCCGCGCGCAGATAGAGCACGAGCTGCGGCATGCCGGTGGAGCTGTTGCCCGGGTAGGCCGCGGAGCCGTCGCGCAGGGCGTAGGCGACGCTCACCATCTGCGCCTCGCGGAAGGCCTGGTACGCGTCGCTTCCCGTGACGTTGAAGAGGGTGTTCACGCAGTCGGTGGTCGACGCCTTGATCTGCTGGACGAGGGCGGCGCCGGTGCGGCCGGTGAAGTCGGCGACGTCGCAGGCCGCGGCCTTGCCGTTGATCGTGCGGGACGCCTTCATCGAGGGGCTGAGGCGTGGCGCGGGTGACGCCGGATCGTCGTAGTCCCGCTTGAGGGCGTCCTTCGTCGACGCCAGCGGGGGGCGGTCCTTGGGCTTCAGCGGGGTCTCGCGGACGTGCTCGGGGTCGTCGCCGCGGGGATCGGCCGCGGAGGGCGCGGGTGGCGCCTTCCGCGGGGTCGAGGCACCGGGCGCCTTACCGGTGACCGGGTTCAGGGGGCTCGCATGGCCCGGCGCCGCGAACACGCCGATGCCCAGACACAGCGCCAGCGCCGTGACGAGGAGTCTGACGACGGATGGTCGTCGTACCTTCGGTCTCACTTGCCGCCTCCAGCGGGGATGGGGGGAGCCGCGCCGGGGCGCGACCCGGTGAGGGTTGGTCGCGCACGCGGGCTGATGGACCGAAGAGTTCGCCCTGAGTCCACCCTTGACATGCCCATGCGTACGCCATGCGACATGTACCATTGCACACATCACATTCCGCAGGAACCCTTCGGTCGCGCGCCACCTGAGACGTGAATTAACTCTCTGGTCACATTGCGGATGACTCGGGCGGAATCTCCCGTTCACACTTGACGGATCGCAGGCCCCGACTTCATAGTTTCTTTACTTTCAGTTAGCAGGCTTTTCAGAGCTTTACCGCCACATTCCGGCACCGGAGCCTGCAACAGGCAGGAAACGAGGATGTGGATCTGTGAAGCGCCTGTGCCCCCAGTTTCGTTCGGTGCGCCATGCGTGACGGATAGTGAGGACTGACCGGTCCCCGGCGGTCATTCCCCGGCCATCACCCCCTCTTTCGCCGCATCACCCCCTTCACCCCCTTTCCCGCCGCATCGCCGCCTTTTCCCGCGCGATGGGCTCTCTCTTCATGTGTTCAGGTAGGAGCAGGCATGCCGTCACGCGTCACGTCACTCGGGGAGCGTCTGCTGCCCGGCCGCATACGCGAGCAGCGCGCGGTGGAACGCGCCGCCGTCCGCGACGCCGCCGCGGATCTCAGACGCGACGAGCGGATCGCCGAGCGGCGGCGTGAACTGCTGGCGTCCGACTACACCGTGCGGACCGTGACGGTCGACGGACACACCTTCTACGGCCGCCAGGTGCGCGCCTTCACGGCGGCCGGCGCCTCGGCCCACAACCTGAACCTGGTGACCGACGCGCTGGACCGCGCCGGAATCGACTACTTCCTGGTCCCGGGCCGCACCCTCACCCGGCACTGCGTCGGTGTCCGCCGCACCGACCGCAAGGACCTGCTGGCCACGCTGCGTTCGATGTACGGGGCCTCTCCCCTGTACGCGCTCAAGCCGGGCGGCGACCGGATGCCGGCGGACGCCACCCTCTACGCCGACGGTTCCCTGCCGACCGCCCTCAAGCGCGGGTCCGTCATCCGCTTCGGCGAGATCCTGCTCGGCCCGGACGGCCAGATGCTCTCGGACCTCGGCTACGGCTGCGACGTCGAGTTCTGGCGCCCCGGTCAGGCGCTCCTCGACGACGAGGAGAGCGGTCCCGAGCAGATCAAGGCGCTCCGCCACCAGGCGCCGCCCGACGTGCTCGCCGAGGCCCTGGTCGGACCCCGCCCCAACCCGGTCACCGACGTACTGCCCACCAAGACGCTCACCGCCTCGGTCCGCACGGTCCAGGGCCGCGCCCATCCGACGTACGAAGATCTCTTCCGGCCCCGGGTCGAGACCACCGACATGCCCCTCGATGTCGTGTACACCTGGGTCGACGGCGACGATCCCGAACTCGCCGCGCGCCGCGAGTCGTTCCGCAACTCCGGCGGGGCGCCGCGCATCCACGGCCGCGAATCGGGTGCCTCGCGCTACGCCAGCCACGACGAGCTGAAGTACTCACTGCGGTCCCTGGAGACGTTCGCCCCGTTCGTCCGCAACATCTACGTGGTCACCGACGGCCAGACACCTCCCTGGCTGAACACCGACGCCCCCGGCATCCAGATCGTGGACCACAAGGACATCTTCAGCGACGCCAGCGCGCTGCCCGTCTTCAACTCGCATGCCATCGGCACCCAGTTGCACCACATCGAGGGCCTGTCGGAGCGGTACCTCTACTTCAACGACGACGTGTTCCTCGGCCGCCCGGCGACCCCCGACCACTTCTTCCACGCCAACGGCATAGCGAAGCTGCCCTTCTCGCCGTCCCAGCTGGGCCTGGGCGCCCCGCACCCCGACGAGCCCGCACCCAACTCCGCCGGCAAGAACGTGCGGGAGCTGCTGCTCGGGACGCACGGGCGGTTCACCACCAACAAGTTCATGCACACCCCGCACCCCCAGCTCCGTTCGGTGATGCGGGAGTTGGAGGAGCGCTTCGCAGAGGACATCGCACGCACCAGCCGGTCCCGCTTCCGCTCGGTGCACGACATCGCGATGGGCGCGTCCCTGCACCACCACTACGCGTATCTGACCGGCCGCGCCGTCCCCGGCAAGTACAAGCTGCGGTACATCGACATCGCCCGGCACGACGCCGAGGAGCGGCTCGTGGACCTCGCCACCACCCGCCGGTTCGACTTCTTCTGCCTCAACGACGTCAACACGCCCGAGGAGGAGAAGGAGAGCGTCACGGCCCGGCTGCACGCCTTCCTGGAGTCGTACTTCCCGTTCCCCAGCCGGTACGAGCGCTGACGCGGGTCACGAAGGGTTCCCCTGCTCCAGGTCGGGGACCGGCGTGTGACCGTCGGACGTGGGCCGCGCGCCGGTGTGCTCCCCGTGCCTCGGGGCGAGCGCGCCGGCCAGCGTGGCCGCGATCACCAGGAAGGCCAGGACGACCGTCATCGTGAGGCGGAGCCCGATGTGGCCCGCGAGGAATCCGAGGGCGGGCGGGCCGACCAGGAACGCGACATACCCGGCGGTGGCGACGGCCGCCACGCGCGTCGCCGCGTCGTGCGGGTGGTCGCCCGCGGCGGACAACGTCACCGGGAAACCGAGCGAGGCGCCGAGGCCCCACAGCACCGTGGCCGCCCCGGCGACCAGCGGACTGGGCGAGACGATGACGAGGATCAGCCCGGCCACGGCGATCAGGGCGCTCACCCGGACCACGTGAACGCGGCCGAACCGTTCCAGGAGCGGTCCACCGGTGAAGCGGCCCACGGTCATCGCCGACGCGAACACCAGGAAGGTCAGGGAACCGGCGGTGGCGCTGACGTGGTGGCCGTCGACCATCAGCAGCGGCAGCCAGTCGTTGGCGGCCCCTTCCGAGAAGGCCATCGCCAGCACGATCAGCGCGATGCAGACGAGCCGCCGGTCCCGCCACACATCCGACCGCCGGCGCGGTCCGCCCTTCTCGCGCGCGCTGTCCGGGTCGGCCGGCGCGTCCTTACCGGTACCGCCCGGGATCGCGAGGACGGCCCACAGGGCAGCCGCCGCGATCAGCACCGCGACGGCGGACAGATGCCATCCGACCGGAATCCGGGCCGCGGTCAGCCCCATACCAAGGAGCGCGCCCAGCACCGTACCCAGGCTGAAACACCCGTGGAGTACGGGGAGTACGGGCCGTTCGAGAACCCGCTCGACGGCGGCGCCCTCGATGTTGAACGCCACCTCGGCAAGGCCGAGCCCCGCGCCGAACAGCGCGAGCCCGCCGAACACCCCGGCGGCCAGCGACAGACTCGTGGCCCCTGCGACGACGAACAGGCCGGCGACGATCAGGGCGGATCCGCCACTGATGGCCACCCTGCCCCCGTACCGGCGGACGACCCGGGCCGACAGCATGACTCCGGCCATCGACCCCGTGGACAGCCCGAACAGCACCAGACCCATCGCGGCCGTGGACACCTCAAGCCCGTCCCGGACGGCGGGCGTCCGCGCCACCCAGGAGGCCATGCCGGTACCGGCCGCGAGCATGAAGAGGAACAGGGCGGCACGCCAGCGGCGGGTGGCAGCATCCATGACAGCGGGGCCTCAGCAGACGAATCGGGAGTACGGATCGGGGGCACGCCGCACCGGAGAATGTACGACCGTACGCCCTGAGTGTACGATCGTACGCGTGAAGGACTACTTCGCGGGAGACCCCCGTACCCAGCACGAGCGGATGCTCGCCGGAGACCTGTACATCTCGGACGACCCCGACATCGCCAAGGCGCAGCAGCGGGCGGTGCGGCTGGCGGCCGAGTACCAGACGCGCTATGCGGAGGACGCCGAGGCCGCGCAGCCCGTCGTCCGGGAGCTGATCGGGAAGCTGGGCGCCGGCGCCCACATCAGGCCGCCGCTGTTCGTCGACTACGGCACCTACCTCACGATCGGCGACGACACCTTCGTCAACTACAACCTCACCGCACTCGACGTGGCACCCATCACCATCGGCCGTGACTGCCAGATCGGTCCGAACGTGCAGTTGCTGACGCCGACCCACCCGGTGGAGCCGGAGCCTCGGCGCGACAAACTGGAGGCGGCGAAGCCGATCACGATCGGCGACAATGTGTGGCTCGGCGGCGGGGCGATCGTGCTGGCCGGGGTGGTCATCGGGGACAACAGCGTCATCGGCGCCGGGGCAGTCGTCACCAAGGACATCCCCGCCAATGTGGTCGCCGTGGGCAATCCGGCCCGCGTCGTCCGCTCGATCTGACGCATCCAGGAGGCAGGCACACCGTGGCGACCGGACGCACCGATCCCGAACGGCGGGACCGCATCATCACCGCCACGCTCGACCTCATCGCGGAGGAAGGCGTCGCGGGCACCTCGCACCGCAAGGTCGCCGCTCGCGCCGGTGTGCCCCTGGGTTCGATGACGTATCACTTCGACGGGATGGACGAGTTGCTGCGGGAGGCGTTCACGCGGTTCTCCAGCGGCATCGTCGCCGTGTTCGAGGAACGGCTCGGCGCCGCCGGCACACCGGACGAGGCACGGGAGGCGGTGGCCGACCTCGTCCACCATCTCTCCAGCGGCAATCAGCGCGAACTCGTTCTGACCCATGAGCTGTACACCCTCGCGGCCCGCAAGCCCGCGTTCCGTGCCCTGACACGGGAGTGGATGGGCCGCAGCCGCCGGGCCCTCGAATGGCACTTCGACCCGGCGACGGCCCGCCAGCTCGATGCCCTCATCGAGGGCCTGTCGATCCACCGGGCCCTGGAGACGGAACCCCACGACCGCGCCCTGACGCTGGAAGCGGTGACCCGCATCACCAGCGCCCGCACCCCCTGACGCCCCCACCCCTCAACGCCTGGCCGGCGCCCGACCTGACCAGGGCGCCGGCCAGGTTCCCCCTCTCTCCCTCGACAGCGCACGCCGCCTTCCCCTCGCGCGCCGGTCCGGGCAGGATCGGGGCCATGGATCAGGGGGTTGCCGCGGTGTGGGCCGCGGGGGTGGCCGGATTCGCCAGTGCGGCGGGGGCAGTTGTCGGAGCGGGGCTCGCGGGCCGCTCGGCGCAGAGCCAGGTCACCGCGCAGGAATCGGTCGACAGCGCACGCCGCGTGGAGGACCACCGCCGCCAGGTCTACGCGACCTTTCACGAGCGGATGAAGGCGGCGATACTGGCCATCGACGAGTGGGAGCGAGCCATCCGGCAGCGGACGGCGCCCCCGTCCACGGACGCGGAATCCGCCGTCCGCACGACCTGCCACGACGCCCTGATGTGCACCTTCGAAATACGGTCGTGCGGGCCGGCCGACGCGGCCGATTTCGCGAACTGGGCCTGCATGGCGCTCCAGGAGTCCCGCCTCGCGCTGGCCGGACTCCGGTCGGCCCCCGACGCGGCGGCGGACCCCGAATCGCCCGCCAGCCGCGACTGGGAACAGAAGAGGCTCAGGGTCACCGCCTGGTACACGATGTTCTCGGACGCGACCCGCCGCGCGGTGAACGAGACCGGTACCCAGGGCCGCTGACGAGGCCCTGACCAGGGGCCCGGCACGCGGGACCCGAAGTGCCGCCGAACCGGGCTGTCGTACCCTCGCGGTATGGGGAGATGGAGACGATCACTGGCGGATGGGTTCTGGGCCGTGGATCGGGCGCTCGGAGGTCGGCTGCCTCCGACCCGGCTGCAGAAGTGGGTGGCCCGGCATCCGGTCGGGGCCGGGCTCTGCGCGGGCGCACCCTTCACTCTCTTCTTCCTGGCGCTGCCGTCCGAGGGCGAGCCCTCCGACGCGTTCTTCGCCGTACTGTTCGGCATCGTGATGGGGCTCGTCTTCGGCCTGACGGCTCTGGCCGAGCGGTTCCGTCAGCGTCGGCTTGCCCGTCCGGGCCCCGGACACCGCTCCTGACACGGCGCCCACCTCTCCCCGTTGATCGGAGCCCTCGGGTCAGACGATCAGTGCCTCCCTGATGAGCTGGACCGGATGCCAGGCGTCGCGTCGGGTGCCGTGGAAGATCTGCTGACGGCAGGACACGCCCGTGGCGACGATGACCGTGTTCTCGGGCTCCGCCTCGACGGCGGGGAACAGCCGGTCGTCGCCGACGGTCATGGAGACGTCGTAGTGCTCCGCTTCGAAGCCGAAGGAGCCGGCCATGCCGCAGCAGCCCGCGTCCAGTTCGACCACCTCCACGCCCGGGATACGGTTCAGGAGTGCGATCGTGGCGGCGGTGCCGACCTCGGCCTTCTGATGGCAGTGACCGTGGTAGAGGAGCCGTCGCCCGGCGGGCCAGGCGGCGTCGCTCAGCCGGATACGGCCGGCGTCGATGGCCTCCACCAACAGCTCCTCGACCTGGCGTACCCGCCCGGAGATGTCCTTGACCGCCGTGTCGTCCGGCAGCATGGCCCGGTGTTCGTCGCGCAGGGTCATCAGGCAGGAGGGTTCGCAGCCGACGATCGGTGAGTCCGCCGGGGTGGTCTCGGCGAGGAGGTGGGCGAGCTTGAACGCCTTCTCGTTGGCGTCGTCCACGAGCCCCTTGGAGAGACTGGACCGTCCGCAGCAGCCACGGCTCTCCAACCGCACGTCCCAGCCCGCCTGTTCGAGGAGTTCGACGGCGGCGCGCCCGATACTCGGTTCCGTATAGGTGGTGAAGGAGTCGGCGAGGTAGGTGACGGTCCCCTGCGGGGCCACCAGGCGGGGGCTCTTCGGCCGGCCGCCGAACCAGCGCACCAGATTGCGCCGTTCGAAGCGGGGCAGGGGCCGCGCCGCCGCGATGCCCAGCCGGCGTTGCATCAGCTTGCGCAGGGGTCCGATCCGGCCGGGCAGGTTGGACAGGGGCGCGGTGGCCGAGCCGAGCCGGTTGAGGAAGCGGATCGAGCCGAAGATCCGGGACCGCAGGGGTATCCCGTGCTCGTCGTGGTGGTGGGAGAGCGCCTCCGCCTTGAGGGTCGCCATGTCGACGCCGAGCGGGCACTCGCTCTTGCACGCCTTGCACATCAGACACAGATCGAGGACCTCGTGCAGCCGCTCGTCGCCGAGCGCCTTCCTCGGGTCGGGCTCCGACAACGCCTTGACCAGGGCGTTCGCCCGGCCCCT
This sequence comes from Streptomyces sp. NPDC091292, assembly GCF_044757265.1. Taxonomy (NCBI): domain Bacteria; kingdom Bacillati; phylum Actinomycetota; class Actinomycetes; order Kitasatosporales; family Streptomycetaceae; genus Streptomyces; species Streptomyces sp. NPDC091292. The sequence goes on from NZ_JBIVUQ010000006.1 coordinate 341,778, forward strand.
GGTGGAGTCCTGCTCATTGCGGGTCGCCATGTAGGAGGGACACATGGCGCCGCTGCCGCTCTTGCGGCACAGCCCGATGCTCATGCACCGGTCGGCGGCGCCCCGCATGCCTCCCACCACGTCGAAGTCCAGCCGGGTGCGCAGCTCGGCCGCCGGGGGCAGCGCCGGGTCCCGGAGGTTCTCGGTCATGGCGGGCGCGTCCACGATCTTGCCCGGGTTGAGCCGGTCCTGCGGATCGAAGAGGCCCTTGACGGAGCGCATCGCCTCGTAGAGGTCGTCTCCGAAGATCTCCCGGTTGAACTCGCTGCGCGCCAGACCGTCGCCGTGTTCGCTGGAGTTGACCCCGCCGTACTCGGTGACGAGGTCCTTGATGCGTTCGGCGACCGTCCGCATGGTGGTGATCTGGTGCGGGTCGGCGAGGTCCACGAAGGGCCGGATGTGCAGACAGCCCACGGAACAGTGGCCGTAGAACCCGGCGCTGAGGCCGTGCTCGTCCAGGATGCCCTTGAAGCGGCGGGTGTACTCGGCGAGATGGACGGGGTCGACCGCCGTGTCCTCGACGAACGCGAGTGGCCTTCGGGTGCCCTCGCCCGCCGCCATCAGCAGCCCCAGGCTGGACTTGCGGACCTTCATCAAGGCCGCCTGCTGCTCGGGGGTGACGGCCCGCAGGGTGTGGTAGCCGTGCCCGTGGCGCTTCCACAGAGTGGTCAACTGGCGTAGCTGGTCGAGGAGTTCGGTCTCGTCGTCGCCGGTGAAGCTGACGAAGAGGAGCGCTTCGGGGTCGCCCTGGAGGAGGGCGCCGAGCGAGGCGTACTCGATCTTCTGACGGGACAGGTCGAGGATCGTCTTGTCCATCAGCTCCACGGCGGACGGATGGCAGGTGAGGGCGGACTCGGTCGCCTCGATGGCGCCGACGACCGAGGTGAAGTGGCCCACGGCGATGACGGTCCTGGCCGGCTTGGGCACCAGGTCGACCAGCGCCTGGGTGGCGATGGCGAGGGTTCCTTCAGAGCCGACGACGAATTTCGCCAGGTCGAAAAGGGTGTCCTCACGGGCCAGCCGGTCCAGACGGTAGCCGCAGGCGCGGCGCCAGAAGTCCGGGAACCCCTCGGCGATGGCGTCGGCGTTGGCCCGTACGAGCGGCGGCAGATCCCGGTAGAGGCGGCCTTCCAGCGTGGGCAGGTCGGCGCGCCGTTTGCGTTCGGTCTCGTCCACGGGCTCCAGGCGGACCGTACTCGCGTCGGACAGGACGACGTCCAGGGCGCGGACATGGTCGATGGTCATGCCGTACCGCAGGGAGCCGCTGCCCGCGGAGTTGTTGCCGATCATCCCGCCGATGGTCGCGCGGTTGCTGGTGGAGGTGTCGGGGCCGAACATCAGGCCGTGCGGTGCGGCGGCGCGGTTGAGCTGATCCTGTACGACTCCGGGCTCGACCAGGGCGGTACGCCCCTCGAAGTCGAGGTCGACGATGCGGTTCATATGGCGCGAGAAGTCGAGGACCAGGCCGGGGCCGACGGTCTGTCCGGCGAGGCTGGTCCCGGCGCCGCGCGGCAGGACCGGGATGCCGTGGTCGGCCGCCGCCGCCACGGTGGCCTGCACATCGCCGGTGTGGCGGGGGAAGACGACTCCGCGCGGAGTGATGGAGTACATGCTCGCGTCACGCGAGAAGAGATGCCGGGTGTAGTCGTCGAAGGCGACCTCACCATCGAGATCACGGCTCAACCGCTGCTGGAGTTCACGGTCGTCGGAGGACGCGGCGGCCGGCGGAGCTGTTCGGGTCTCACCGTGGGGCGGTGTCATGGATGCGACTCCAGGGGTGCCGGGGGTACGAGTTCCAGGGGTGCCGGGGGGTGCGGGTGGCGAGTGTGCGGGTTGCCGGGGGTCATGGGGTGCGCAGGACGTCGAGTGCCGCGCCGAGGCCCGCCGGGTCGACCGGCACCCCGGCGATCTCCAGGCCCATCTGGACCCCGGCGAGGGTGCCGGCGAGGGTCAGATCGTTGAAGTGGCCGAGATGGCCGATGCGGAAGATCCGGCCGGAGAGTTTCCCCAGGCCCGCGCCGAGTGACATGTCGAACCGCTCCAGGATCACCTTCCGGACCTGGTCGGCGTCGGGTCCGTCGGGGCTGTCGGGCATCAGTACGGCGGTGAGCGAGCCGGAGTGTTCGCGCTCGTCGGCGCAGAGCACCTCAAGTCCCCAGCCCCGTACGGCGGCCCGGGTCGCCGCCGCGTGCCGCGCGTGCCGCGCGAACACCTGGGGCAGCCCCTCGGCGGCGAGCATGCCCAGCGCCTCGTGGAGCCCGTAGAGGAGGTTGGTGTTCGGGGTGTACGGGAAGGAGCCGCGCCGGTTGGCCTCGATGATCGGCGCCCAGTCCCAGAACGACTTCGTCAGCCGGGAGGTCTTGGAGGCGGCGAGCGCCTTGTCGCTGACGGCGTTGAAGCTGAGCCCCGGCGGCAGCATCAGCCCCTTCTGCGAGCCGGCGACGGTGACATCGACGCCCCATTCGTCGTGCCGGTAGTCGATGGAGCCGAGCGACGAGATGGTGTCGACGAACAGCAGCGCCGGGTGGTCCGCGTCGTCGAGCGCCTGACGGATCTCGGCGATCCGGCTGGTGACACCGGTCGAGGTCTCGTTGTGGACGACGCAGACCGCCTTGATCGACTGGGTGATGTCGGCGTCGAGGCGGCGGGCGAGTTCGGCGGGGTCGGCCCCATGGCGCCAGTCCCCCGGCACGAAGTCCACCTCCAGGCCGAGCGCGCTCGCCATCTCCTGCCAGAGCGTCGCGAAGTGCCCTGTCTCGAAGCACAGGACGCGGTCGCCGGGGCTGAGCGTGTTGACGAGGGCGGCCTCCCAGGCTCCGGTGCCGGTCGCGGGGTAGATCACGACCGGTCCCTGGGTGCCGAACACCGGCTTGATCTCGGCGAGCAACCGGACGGTGAGGGCCGCGAATTCGGGGCCGCGATGGTCGATGGTGGGGGCCGCCATGGCGCGCAGCACCTGGTCGGGGACGTTGGTGGGGCCGGGGATCTGGAGGAAATGGCGGCCGGTGCGAAGCGTCATGGGACGGACTCCTCCAAAGTGCTTGTGCCGTGTCGCGGCACGCTATACCGTGTGATGGCATGGGGGAGCATAGGTTTCCCCGAGCGAGGGAGTCAATGGATGCAGAACGTCCTCAATGCGCTGCGCACCCTGGAAGAGGTCGCGGCGCGACAGCCGATCGGTGTCGCGGACCTGGCGCGCGCCATGGAGTTGCCCAAGAGTTCGGTGCAGCGCGCGCTGGTCACGCTGCACACGGCGGGCTGGATCCGGCAGGCCGCGGGGACTCCCACGCGCTGGATGGTGACCGCGAAGGCGCTGCATGTCGGCCGGAGCGCGACCGGTGAGCTGAGCCTGCGGGACATCGCGGTGCCGGTGATGGAGGAGTTGCGCCGGCAGACCGACGAGACGGTGCATCTGGCGGTGCCGGAGGGCGGCAAGATCGTGCTGATCGAGCGTCTGGAGACCAGTCAGCCGGTTCGGATCATCCTGCCGCTGGGGCAGAATCTGCCGGCCCACGCGTCGGCGAACGGCAAGGCGGTGCTGGCGGCGAGCCCGGACGAGACGGTGGAGAACTACATCACCGAAGGGCTCTCGCGGTTCACCGACACCTCGATCACCGACCCCGATGAGCTGCGGAAGGAGCTGGCGGAGATCCGCGCGCGGGGCTATGCCACCAACTCCGGCGAGTGGCGCGACGACGTGTCGGCGGTGGCCGCCGCGGTCATCGGCGAGGCGGGCACTCCGGTGGCGAGCATCAGCGTCAACGTGCCGACGAGCCGGCTGACCGACGCGTCACGCGCGGCCTTCGGGGCGGCCGTGCGGGAGGCGGCGGAGCGGGTCGGGAAGCTGCTGGGGAGGGCGCCGGGAGACTGACTCTCCGTCACGCCGGCGGTGACCCGACGGTGACCGTGCGGCGACCCTGGCCGTGACCCTGGCCGTGACCCAGGTCCCGACCCGGCGCGAAAAAACTTCTGCCGCGCCCCCTTGACGCACCCACTTTTACGAGGCTTCCATACTCCCCATCGCGGAACCACCCTTCCGCATAACGGAATTCGACGCGCCGGGACGGGACATCCCGACGCCATGCCGGGCCACGGCACAACCCTTTTCCCACAGTCCTCCTCGGGGAGGACCGCGCCCGCACGCCCGCACCATGACCGTCGACCGAAGGCGAGGAAGCCTCGTGTCAGATCACGTCATTTCCATCATCGCGTTGGCGTTGGTGTTCACCGTCGCCACCTTTACCTCGGTGCATATGGGAGCGCTGGCAATCGTCGCCGCTTTCCTGGTCGGCACCCTGTTCGTCCATGAGAGTACGGACGAGATCTTCGGAGGTTTTCCCGGCGACTTGTTCGTCGTACTCGTCGGCGTCACCTTCCTGTTCGCCATCGCCAAGAACAACGGCACGGTCGACTGGCTGGTCCATGCCTCAACTCGGGCCGTACGGGGCCGCATTGCCCTGATCCCCTGGGTGATGTTCCTGGTCACGGCCGTCCTCACGGCGGTGGGCGCGGTCGTGCCCGCCGCCGTGGCGATCATCGCCCCGATCGGTATGGGATTCGCCGTCCGCTATCGGATCAATCCGGTACTGCTCGGCCTCTTCATCATCAACGGAGCGAGTGCCGGCGGATTTTCCCCGGTCAGTATCTTCGGCAGTATCACGAATGGTGTGGTGTCCCGGAATGACCTGCCGGGCAACCCGATGCTGCTGTTCGCCAGTTCCTTCGTCTTCAACGCGCTGCTCTGTGTCGTGGTGTTCTTCATGTTCGGCGGAAAGAAGCTCATCGGGCGCCGGGCCGACGACTTGGAAGAAGCTATCGCCGGGAATTCGGGGGGCGAAAGCACGGGACAGAGCACGAGCGAAAGCACGGGAGGAGGTGCGGGGGAAGGTACGGGAGGAGGTACGGGTGGCCTCCCGGAGCCCAGGTCCAAGGGTGGCGGCGACGGCTCAGGCGCCGGAGTCCCGGTGGGCGTGAGTGCGGTGGCCCTCCGGACCGCGACCACCACGGCGACCACGGTGTCCGACACCACGGACCCCACGGCCCCCACGGACCCCGACGACCCGTCGGCCCTGCGCCTCAACCGCGTCCGCGTCCTCACCCTGCTCGGACTCCTCAGCCTGGTCGTCGGGGCGCTGTTCTTCGACCTGAACGTGGGACTGCTCGCGCTGACCGTGACGGTCGTCCTGTCGCTGCTCTCGCCCGAGTCCGCGAAGGGAGCCGTGGACCGCTGCGCCTGGTCGACGGTCCTGCTCGTCTGCGGCATCGTCACCTTCGTCAGCATGATGGAGCGCATCGGCACCATCGACTGGCTCGGCAAGAGCGTCGCCGACATCGGCGCCCCGCTCCTCGGCGCGCTGCTGATCTGCGCCATCGGCGCGGTGGTCTCCGCTTTCGCGTCGACCACGGGCATCCTCGGCGCGCTCATCCCGCTCGCCGTGCCGTTCCTGCTCGGCGGCGAGGTCGGCGCGGTCGGCATGGTGACCGCCCTGGCCATCTCCTCGTCGGTGGTCGACTCGTCACCCATCTCGACCAGCGGCGCCCTGGTCACCGCCAACGCACCGGAGGACCAACGCGACGCGGTCTTCAAGCGGTTGATGACCTGGGGGCTCACCATGGCGGTGGTGGCGCCCCTGGTGACGTGGGTGATCTTCGTGGTGCCCGGCTGGCTCTGAGCAGGTCCGAGTGAGTACGCGGCAGGGGCGCCCATCGGTCGGGCGCCCCTCTCACCCGTCAGTGGGCCCGCAGGGCGCGTACCGCCAGACGCGCCGCCGTGCCGATCGCCGCGTCGGCCGCGGGCTGCCGGGCCGCCGTGCGGGCCGCGCGCGTGAACACGGCCACCGCGTACCGGCCGCCGTCGGGGTACTCGACAACCCCGACCTCGTGGCGCAGCGTCGGCAGCGTGCCGGTCTTGCCGTAGACCCGGACGTCGTCGTACGGGAATCCGGCGGCGAGCCGGTGCGGCCAGACCTGAAGTCCGAGCACGGCCCGCAACTCGCGCGCCCGGTCCGGTGAACACGCCTCGTCGCGCCAGAGCGCGGTGAGCAGCCGGGTCATGTCCCGGGGGGTGCTGCGGTTGGCGCGGGCCGGGTCGAGGACGCGCAGCCGGGCGAGCAGCGCCGGGTCGGATCTGAGCCGCGCCTCGTCGCCGCCGCTGTCCTCGTCGATGGTGGCGAAGAGGTCCCGCATGGTCTGCACCGCGACGGTCCTGCGCAGCCCGACGGCGCGCATCGCGTCATTGACGGCGGCGAGTCCGACCCGGTCGAAGAGGAGATCGGCGGCCGTGTTGTCGCTCACCGTCAACGCCATCGCGACGAGGTCCCGTACCGACATCCGTACCGGACCACTCAGCATCGCGAGGCCCGTGGGGCCGGGGGTGCGATCACCGGGAAGCGACTCGACCTGCTCCTCGGGGTCGAGGCGTCCCTCGTCGGCGAGCCGCTGCACGGTGACCGCCAGACACAACTTGTGCACGCTCGCCGTACTCACCGGCGTCTCGGCCCCGTCCGCGACCTCGGCCCCGCTGTCGATGTCCACCGCGTGCATCCACCCGGTGACCCCCGCGTCCCCGAACACCGCCCGGATACGCGCCCGAACCCCACCCATACCCTGGTGGCCCTGATGGCCCTGGTGACCTTTGTGCACCGACTCCACTGATTCCGCCGGATCCATGCCGGCCGCCTCCGCCGCGCTCATACCGTGTATCCGTACGCCGGGTGTGGCCGCGCGGTGTGTCGGGCCGTGGCCGTCTCCATCACCGGGACCATTCCTCCTTGTTCGGTGAGCACACTCTCCACCACCTCGGCGAAGAGGCGCACCACCGGATCGTCCTGCCGTCCGCGCTGCCAAGCCGCGGACACCTGCTCCAGCAGGGGTTCGCCCTCCAGGGGGTGCCAGATCGTGCCGGGCGGGAGTTTGCGGTCCCGTGACGCGAAGGTCACGGCCGTCCCGGACATGACCATGCCGTCCACGAACTCGGGGTCCTGCCCCGCGATCACCGAGCCGGGTTCGAAGCCGTGCCGACGGCAGACCGCCAGGGTCTCGGCGTGCAGAGCGGGCGCCGACTGCTGAGGGAAGAGCACCAGGTCGAGTCCGCTGAGCGAGGCGAGCCATACCGGAGGCCCCACATCCGGGTGCGCGTGGTCGCCGTCATCGGACTCCCGTGCGCGGGGCAGCAGCACACCGTACGGCCGGCACAGGACCTCGCCGAGACCGAGCCCGGCCACGTCCACGGGGTGCCGCACCACCCCCACGTCCAGGGTCTCCGCCCGCAGTTCGGCGAGTTGCAGACCGGCTCCCAACTCCCGCAGCGCGAGCCGTACGCCGGGTGACCGCTCCCGGAAGCCGCCGACGAGGGCCGCGACGACCGCGCTGCCCAACTCCGGCGGAACGGCCGCGCGCAGCACACCCGCCGCGCCGCTGCGGACCCGTGCGGCCACGCCGAGCAGGGCGTCGGCCTGAGCGATCAGGGGCCGCGCCTCGGCGAGCAGCAGTCGGCCGCCCTCGGTCAGTTCGACGCCCCGGCTCGTACGGTCGAAAAGGCGCACGCCGAGTTCCCGTTCCAGCCGCTGGATGCGTTGCGACAGCGAGGGCTGGGCCAGACCGAGCCGGGCCGCCGCCCGCCCGAAGTGTCTTTCTTCTGTAACGGTGACGAAGTACCGGACATGCTTCACCAGGTCCACAACCAGCAATGATAGCCATTCGGCTATGGGTCACGGCCACATAGGACTCTTGGCCTTGCCGCGCTCCGGCCTGTTGAGGTGGCCCCATGTCCGACTACATCGCACACACCGGCCCGGCATACCCCGCACACCCGGACCCCGATGCCGGTCACGACCCGATACCCCCGGTGCGCCGCCGCCGGCGTCTGCTGCCCGCCGTGATCGCGCTGGCCGTCCTGGGCGGCGGCGGGTACGCCGCGTGGAGCCTGCTCGGTGGCTCCGGCGAGAAGCCCGACGAACGGGCCGTCGCAGCCGACGCCTTCCTCAACGCCTGGGCGGCGGGCGACACCGAGCAGGCCGCGCGGCACACCGACGCACCGGCAGCGGCGAAGGCGCGGCTCACCGCGCTCGCCAAGGATCTGCCCGCCGGCAAGGTGTCCTTCGCCCGTGGAGAGCCCACCGAGCAGGGCGCCTACGCCTTCCGCGCGACGTTCCGCCTCCAGGGCGGCAGCTCCTGGAGCTACGGCTCGTCGGCACCGGTGATCGAGAAGGACGGGCGGTGGGTGGTGCGCTGGAGCCCGGCCGTGATGCACCCCCGTCTCACCGACGGCAGCAAACTCGCCCTGCGCCCCGACACCGACGGCCGCGGGGAGATACAGGCCGCCGACGGCACCCCGCTGGACGGCCTCGCGCCGGCCCTGGTGGGCAGCCCCGGCAAGAGCGGCCTCCAGTACCGCTACGACAAGCAGCTCGCCGGAGCGTCCGCGGACTCGGTCGCCATCGTCGGCACCAGCAGCGGACGTACCCTCGCCACGCTCCACACCGCAGAGGGCAAGTCGGGCGAACCGGTCCGTACGACGCTGGATCCCGGGGTTCAGAGGGCCGCCGAGAAGGCGCTGCGCGGGATGGACAAGAACGCCGCGATCGTGGCCGTACGGCCGAGCACCGGGGAGATAGTCGCCGCCGCCGACAATCCGCCGACCGGTGAGAACCGTTCCCTGCGCGGCCGTTACGCGGCGGGCTCCGACTTCAAGGTGGTCACCGCCGCGGCCCTGATCGGGAAGGGGATACACGAGAGCACACCGGTGCCCTGTCCCCGCTACGAGCGGGTGAACGGCCAGAGCTTCGAGAACCAGGACCTGTTCTCGCTGCCCGCCGGTTCGACCTTCCGGGACGGTTTCGCCCGGTCCTGCAACACCGGCATCATCGGGCTGCGGGACCGGCTGGACAGCGAGAGCCTGTCGGAGGCGGCCGGCTGGTTCGGGATCGGCCGGGAGTGGAGCGTGGGCGCGACGACGTTCGACGGGTCCGTGCCGGCCACCACGAGTGAGAACGACAAGGCCGCCGCGATGATCGGGCAGGGCCGGGTCGAGGCGAGCCCGCTGGTGATGGCGTCGGTCGCCGCGACCGTGAAGGACGGGACCTTCCGGCAACCGGTCCTGGTGCCGGACGGGGTGAAGAACCGGGCGAAGGCCACGACCCCGCTCGCCCCGGCCATGGCGGCCGAACTGCGGTCCCTGATGCGGGCGGTGGTCACCGAGGGCTCCGGCAAGGCCCTGCGCGGGATGTCCGGCGAGCCGGGCGCCAAGACGGGCACCGCCGAGTACGGCACCGAGTCCCCGCCGCGCACTCACGCCTGGTTCATCGGTTTCCGGGGCGATCTGGCCTTCTCGGTCCTCATCGAGGACGGCGGCTCGGGCGGCGCGGACGCGGGCCCGGTGGCCGCCGCGTTCCTCAAGGGTGCGGTCGACGGCGGCTGACAAGGGGCCGCTTGCTGCTGACTCCCGGCCGGGTCAGTGGAGGGTGGACTTCTCCGGAGCGACCACCTGGTCGACCATGCGCTGGATCTGCGCGGTGGGCAGGGCGACCGCGAGGGCCCAGTAGTAGATGCCGAGGCTGAAGACCGCGACGACCAGCATGTCCCACCACAGCGGGAACCAGGGGTGCGCGAGCGGTCCGAAGTCACTGGCGTAGACGATGAGGCCCATGCCGAGCAGATAGACGGGGAGCCACTGGGCGGCGCGCAGGTCGAGTTGGGGCTGGATCGGGTTCATCTTGAACACACGGTTCGCGATGAGGACGACGTAACCGATGAGGATCGCGACGCCCAGTTTCCAGTCGGTGGTCCAGCCCGACCACAGGATCAGGAGGTTGGCGACGACGAACGCCAGTGGGGACATCCACCGGCCGCCGGGCAGCCGGTACGGCCGTTCGGTGTCCGGCAGCCGGCGGCGGAACACCCCGAACGACAGCGGCGCACCCGCGTACATCAGCACGCTGGCGCTGGTGATCAGCCCGACGAGGGAGCGCCAGCTCGGGAAGGGCAGGAAGCAGACGCAGCCGATGACGAAGGCGACGACGAGACCGGCCCAGGGCACCCCGCGCCGGTTGGTCGCCTCGAAGGCCGACGGCACATAGCCGTTGCGGCTGAGGCCGTAGGAGACCCGCGAGGCACCGGTGATGTAGATCAGGCCGGTGCCTGCGGGTGAGACGACCGCGTCGAGGTAGAGGATCGTGGCCAGCCAACCGAGGCTGACGAGTGTGGCGACCTGGGCGAACGGGCCGGTGAGGGTGTTGAAGGCGGCGCTCGCCCAGGTGCCCTGGATCTGGGAGGGCGGCAGCGCGGCGAGGAACACGACCTGGAGCAGGATGTAGATGATCGCGCCGATGACGATGGAACCGATGACGGCGCGGGGGATGTCGCGTTTCGGGTTGGCGCTCTCGCCTGCCAGTTGATCGGCCTGTTCGAAGCCGAGGAGCGCGAAGATGATGCCGCTGGTGGAGACGGCGGAGAGGATGCCTTTGGCGCCGTAGGGGTCGAATCCGTTGGCGGCGGTGAAGTTGCTCGTGTGGAACTGGGCGATGGCGAACACGAAGATGGTCAGCAGCGGGATGCCGACTTTCCACCAGGTCGCCGCGCTGTTGGTGCGGGCCAGCAGACGGATGCTGAGGAAGTTGACGGCCGTGATCACCGCCATCAGCCCGACGGCGACGACGATTCCGGACGCGGTGAGGACGTGCTGCCCGCCCTGTGTCTTGAGCCAGCCGTTCGCCCAGGAGTAGTGCTGGCCGTACGTGATCATCGCCAGCACCTCGATCGGTGCGACGGTGGCCGCCTGGAGCCAGGAGAACCAGCCGAACGACGCGCCGGCCGCGCCGCCGAACGCGTAGTGCGGGAAGCGGGCGGTGCCGCCCGAGACGGGATACATCCCGCCCAGCTCCGCGTGGACCAGGGCCAGGATGAGGATCGCCACGCCGCCGATGCCCCAGGAGATGATCGCGGCGGGACCGGCGACACCGAGGGCGCCCTGCGCTCCGAAGAGCCAGCCCGAGCCGATGATCGACCCCTCCGAGGCCCAGATCAGCCCGATGAACCCGACCTCGCGCCGCAGGCCCGGACCTCCGGTGCGCCTGACGGGCGGCGCTTCGGAACTGCCCATGGCCCTCACCCCTCCACCGAAACCGGAGGTGACACACATCACGATGCGTCAATTTGACATTCTATACGCCTCCTGATAAAGGAGCGAGCTATTCAGTCGCGGTGGGCGCCGGACGGTGCCGGGGGTTCGGAGCGGGACGCCCTGCGCAGGTGGTCGGCGAGCGCGGATACGGCGGGGGCCTTGGCGTCGGTGTCGGTGCCGGTGTCCGCATGGGTGGCTGTGTCCGCGTGCGTGGCCGGTGGGGTGCGGGTCTTCGCGCCCCAGGCCAGCAGATGTCCGCGGCGCGACCAGGGGTCCTGGAGGTCACAGACGTCCAGCGGCTGCCCGGGGTCGATGGCGCGGCGCGGCACGACGGCGAGTCCGACGCCTGCCGCCGCGAGGGCGACGACGGCGGTGAGGTGGGCGACGCTGGTCCGGTACCGCACCACCGGGGCGTGCGGACCGAGGTTCTTCTCGATCCACCGCCGCAGCGAGGAGTCGGCGTCGAGCCCGACGAGAGGGTGCTCGGCGACCTCGCTGTACGCCAGCGCGGTACGCCCCGCGAGGATCCCGCCCGCCTGCCCGATCACCACGAGGGAGTCGTCGCCGAGCGGTTCCGTGTCGAGGCCGCAGTCCCGGGCCTCGTCGTCGATGACGATCCCGAGGTCCGCCTCACCGTCGGCGAGCACCCGTACGGTCCGTGGGGTGCGGCTCTCGGTGACCGTGACATCGACGTCGGGGTGCGCGCCGAGAAACGTGACCAGGGCTTGCGGCACCAGCCGGTGCAGCGCGGATCCGCCGCCCAGCAGGGTCAGCGGAGCGGCCGGGGAGCGGGCGTAACCGGCCACCGCGCCTTCGAGCCGAGCCGTCTGCGCGAGGACGTCGCGCGCGTGGCGGGCCAGGGTCGTCCCCGCCGGGGTGGGCCGCACACCCCGGCGGCCACGAATGAGCAGGGTCACACCCGCGTGGTGTTCCAGGGAGCGCACCCGGGCGCTGGCGGACGGCAGGCTCAGATGCATCCGGCGGGCGCCCGCCGTGATCGAGCCCTCCGCCACGATCTCGACGAAGAGCCGCAGGTCGTCCAGGTCATAGCGCACGGCACCCAGCCTATGGCACAGCCTTAGGCTGGGTACGCCGATGACGCATTGTGGGCCCGCAGGTCACGGGGTGATGCTCGGCAGGTGTCCGAGATCCTGCTCGTCCTCCTCGCCGGTGTCGCGGCCGGCGCGCTGAACGCCGTGGGCGGTGGCGGCACGTTCGTGGCGCTGCCCGCCCTGGTCGCGGTCGGCCTGTCCCCGGTGACCGCGAACGCGTCGTCGACGGTCGCCCTCGCGCCCGGAGCCCTGGCGAGCGCGTGGGTCTACCGGCGCCAACTCACCCCGGTGGGAACGGTGTCCACGACGTCGCTCACCACGGTCAGCGTGATCGGCGCCGGGCTCGGTGCCGGGCTGGTCCTCGCGTTGCCCGCCGTGTCGTTCGCCGCCGCCGTGCCCTGGCTGCTCGCCTTCGCGACGCTGGTTCTCGCCTTCGGGCGCCGGGTCTCGCGGGCGGTGGGCGCGGCGACGGGCCGCTCCGTCGGGATGACTTCCCGGGCGGTCCTGATCTGTCAGTTCCTGCTCGCGGTGTACGGCGGATACTTCGGCGGTGCCGTAGGCATCATGATGCTGGCCCTGTGGAGCATCGGACTCGGCATCGACACCGCGGTGAGCAATCCGATGCGGATCACGCAATTCGCGGCCATCTGTCTCAGCGCGTCCGCGCTGTTCCTCATCGCGTCGGACGCCCTGGACTCCCCGCTCTTCCTGGCCGCGCTGCTGGCCGGAGCGGTGGCCGGCGGCCTCGCGGGCGCCCATCTCGCGCTGCGTCTCCCGGCGCGGCTGCTGCGGGGCACGGTCCTCACCACGGCCGCGACCATGACCGTCCTCTATTTCCTGCGGAGTTGAGGCGCACAGCCATGCCCGAACACGACGCCGAGGCGCCCACACCCGCACCCGATCCTGACACCGGCCCGGCCGGACCGTACACGGACGCGACCCGCGCCAGGGTGGCGGCGGCCTACGAGGCCTGCGAACTGGCCGACCTCGCCCGCGCCACCGTCCCGATCGGCGCACACGAACTGACCACCGACGGCGCTGTCCGCTCCCCGGGTTCCCTGCTCGCCGACGCGGCCCACGTCCTCGCCGCAGCACACCGGTTCTTCGAGGCCGCAGCGGTGTACGAGCGGCTGGGTGGCGCCGGCTGGCAGGGCGTCGGCGATGTCCTGGGCGTATCGGCGGATGCCGCGCGGGAGCGCTTCGCGGCGGCCGAGGCCCGCTTCCACACCGAGCTGCACTCCGCCAGGGCCACGCCCGACGTGACCACGGCCTCGCCCGACGTGACCTGGTGGCGGGCCCACCTGGTCAGGGAACCGCTGGAAGCGGCGCTCGACCTGGACGACTGGGTACGGCGCCACGCGGACGGCGACGTCGATCTCGGCGCCGCGCCGGTGTCGGGCGGCCTCGTCCGCGGGGACCGCGGGTGACGGGCAGGGCTCACCTGCCGCTGTCCTCGGCGAGGGTGTGTCCCACCAGGGCGTTCGCATGGCCGTGCCCCAGACCGTGTTCGGTCTTGAGCCAGTTCACGAGTTCCATGTGTTTGGTGAGCGGCGAGGCGCGGATGAGGTCCTTCCACTCGGCTATGGGGCGGCCGTACTTCTTCTCGATGGAGGGGAAGTAGCTGGCGGGGCCCTTCACGGGTGAGGTCATGGCTGTGTCCCATCTGATCGGCCTGAACGGTTGGCCTGAACATTTTGAGTACTGGACGGTTTGGTACTACATCGGAACTGGACGGTACAGTACCCACCCAAGAACTGGACTGTCCAGTACTGCTCCATCGGAGGAGGCGGCGTGGAAGAACAGAGCCGGTCGGCCCGTAAGCACCAGGCGATCATGGAGGCCGCGACGGAGGCGTTCATGGAGAAGGGCTACTCCGGCACCAGCATGGAGGACATCGCCAAACAGGCCGCGGTGTCCAAGCAGACCGTCTACAAGCACTTCGCCGACAAGGAGAAACTGTTCTCCGAGATGGTCCTCGCCACCACCGACCGGATCGACGGCATGATCGACCTGGTGGCCGACATCCCCGCGGACTCCGCCACCCTGGAGGACGACCTCACCGAACTGGCCCGCCGGTTCCTGACCGCCCTCACCCAGCCCCAGGTGCTCAAACTGCGGCGCCTGATCATCGCCAACGCGGACACCTTCCCCGCCCTGGGCACCGCCTGGTACGAGCGGGGTTTCGAGCGCGTACTCGCCACCCTCGCGGCCACCTTCGAGCGGCTGACCGACCACGGACTGCTCCGGATCGACGACCCCGTCCTGGCCGCACACCACTTCTCCGGCCTACTGCTCTGGATTCCCGTGAACAAGGCCATGTTCACGGGCGGTTGCGCGTACTCCCCCACCGAACTCGACCACTGGGCCACGGCAGGCGTCCGCACTTTCCTGGCGGCCTACCGCTGACCCGCCACCGCCGCCCCGCTGCCCTGACCCGCTACGGAAGGCTCAGGGCCCCGTGATGCGGGGACTGGCGAACTCGGAGTTGTCGATGACGGCGTCCATAGACTTCAGGGGGTCCACCTCGTCGAGATAGATCCGCTCGGCGACCAGGTACCGGTCGCGGTGGATGGATTCCGCGTCGGATCCCGCCCAGTCCTGGTCGCGTTCGGCGCCGCGCCGCACGGAGAGTTCCGCGTCGACGTCCAGCCAGACGCGGAAGTCCCAGTAGTGGTCGATCTCCGGGCGGAACGCGAAGACGCCGTCCACGATGAGGACGGCGTCCGGCGCGACGGGTGTCGTGCGCGACGAGTGGTCCACCTGGGTGAGCGGGTCGATGGAGCAGAGCGAGCAGGACGCCTCGCCCCGGGAACGGCACGGGTCGAGGAGCAGACGCTTGGCGGCGTCGTAGTCATAGGCGTTGCGGTAGTAGCCCTCGCCCGACTCGCGGTCGTAGAGGTGGCGGTCCTTCCAGGGGTTCTTGAAGTCGTCCAGGGTCGCCCGGAGCACAGGCCGTCCCGCTTCGCTGATCGACCGGGCGACCTCGTGTCCGAAGCTGGTCTTGCCCGCTGCGGTGAAGCCGTCGATCCCGACGAGGAGACGGCCTTCGCCCAACGTCGTGATGCGCTGGGCGATATGCGCCACCAGCGCGGCCCGTTCGGGAGAAGCCGGCTCGGGGCACGGCTGCTGCCATGTCGAATCCGAGTACGTCACATCCGCGCGTCGCAGTTCCATCGGATCAACGTATCTTCGTGTTCCGCAGATCAGGACGTGGTGCGGCCGAGGGCGATGGTGAGGATCGCGCGCCAGTCCACGGGCTGTGTGGCCTTCATCGTGCCGGGGCGGTGTCGGGGCACCAGGACGCGCAGGGCGCGCGGGCGGATGGTGCAGGTGACGGGTGTCGGGAGGCGGAGCGCTTCGCCGTCGACGGCGACCGGGACGGTCTCCGCTTCGGAGTCGAGGGTGATCCGAGGGGTCGTCAGGACGTGCAGGGCGTCGGCGCGGCTGCCCCGCAGGGCGACGTCCGCCGCCTGGGCCGCGGTGGTCACCCGGACGGCGACGACGCCGAGGGTCCCGCCGTCGAGCCGGGGTCTGCGGCCACCGGCAGTCATCGGTTCGGGGCGGGCGTAGGGGTTGTTGCTGACCAATACCGCCTGCGGTGTCTCCAGGCGGGTGTCGTCCGTACGCGCGTCGAGGGCGGAGCCGGAGTATCCGAGCAGGAGGTCAGGCAGGGCGGCGAGTGCCGTGTCGGCCTTGGCGTCGCGGTACTCGGGGCGTTGCACGATCTGTGCGTAGACCCCGAACGAGACCGTGTTGACGAAGGCGCGCCCGTCGACCATGCCCAGATCGACGCGGAGTTCCTCGCCGTCGGTCAGCGCGTCCAGACAGCGGGCCGGGTCGTCGCGGTCCAGGCCGAGGTCCAGGGCGAAGTGGTTACGGGTGCCCGCCGAGATCACGAGGAAGGGCAGTCCGTGGTCGGCCGCCACCTGCGCGACCCGGGCCTGGGTGCCGTCGCCGCCCGCGACCCCGAGCAGGTCCGCTCCCCCGGCCACGGCCTGCCGCGCGATCTCCGCGACGTCCGTCTCGACGGTCGTGTCCAGGAGCACCACCCGCGCCCCGAACTCCTCCGCCTTCTCCACCAGCCCGAAGCGCCCGACCTTTCCGCCCCCCGACTTCGGATTCATGATCAGTACGGGGTTTCGGGGACGGACGCCCTCGGTGGCGCGTATGGCGTGGGACCGGCCGTGGGGCCGTACCCGGCCGAGCGCCGCACGCATGCACGCCACCGCGGCGGCCAGCAGGAGGACCGAGGTCAGCGCGGCCGGCCACAGATTCGCCCAGGCGTAGAGGACGACGACACCTGCGGGAGCGGCCAGGGCCAGCAGGGCGGCGGCGACGCGTACGACGCCACGGCGCGAGAGCACCCACCAGATCCCGGCCGCCGTGACCGCGAGGCCCGCCACCCCGACGGGCAGGATCAGCAGACCGCCGATCCCGCTCACCGCCAGCAGCGCCACCACGGCGGCCAGCACGAAGAGCAGGGCGAGGCGGGCCAGGAAGCGTGCCTGCGCTCCCGCGCGGGAGACCGTCGAACCCACCACACGCACCACACGCGCTCCTTCCGCCCACGACCGGCCGCCCCATCATGCTCCGTGGGGCGACGTCCGGACCGCCGACCTGCAAGCCTGGCAGGCCCTACGGACGGGACCTCACCGGTCTGGCCTCACCGGGTCCGGCCTCATCGGTCCGACCTCACTGGTCGAGAGGGTGGGGCGGTGCCGCCTGGAGGCGCCGGAGGCCGATGAACTCGACGTCGGCGAAGGCCGCGACCACCACCGCTCCGACGACCATGAAGGTGGTGCCGAGGCCGGTGAGCGGAATGGCGTCCGTGAAGGTGAGGACGAGCATCGCCACGCAGGACAGGGTGTTGCCCACGACGACGGTCGCGCCGAGGCGCGGCGGGATCCGGGGGTGGCCGGCGATGAGGGCGAGCGCGGCGGCGCCGCCCAGCATGGCGATCCCGAACGGGACGGACCATGTCGTCGGCAGTCCGAGGGGGTCGCTGAGCCAGGCGCCGCCGGCGAGCAGGATCACACCGAAGACGGCGGTGCTCCAACTGTCGACGCGAAGGGTGGTGCGGAGCAGGTCGGACGCGGCGGTGCCGGCCGCCGGGCGCGGGGCGGTGGTGGCGGTGACGGACATACGGGTCTCCTTCGTCCACGGGGGTCCGGCCGGGGATTTCCGTGCCCGGCCCTGGGGAGACCGTGACATCTCGCAGGTCACGGTCTCAATGACCTCCGAGGTCATGGTCCGTGTGATCCGGGGGCGGTTATCCTCCGGGCATGGATGCGCAACAGCCGTCGCGGGTGGGTGCCCTGCTCCGGGACTGGCGCCGGCGCCGCAGGTTCAGCCAACTCGACCTCGCCCTCCTGGCGGACACCTCCGCGCGCCACCTGTCCTGTGTGGAGACCGGCCGCGCCCATCCGAGCCGGACGATGTTGCTCCGGTTGTCCGTCGCCCTGGACATCCCGCTGCGTGAGCGCAACACCTTGCTGCTGGCGGCGGATTACGCGCCCGCGTACCGGGAGAGCGGCCTCGACGACACCTACATGGCGTCGGTCCGTACCGCGCTCGGCGCGATGCTGACGGCGCACGAGCCGTATCCCGCCGTCGTGATCGACCGCTGCTGGAACATCCTGACCGGCAACCGTGCCATGTCCCTCCTCATGGACGGCATACCACCGAGCCTTCTGGAGCCGCGCCCGAACGTGTACCGGCTGACCCTGCACCCCGACGGGCTGGCCTCGCGGCTGTCCAATCTCGAAGAGGTCCGTGCCCTCGCCCTCGAACGGCTGCTCCGCCAGGTCAACGCCACCGGGGACCCGGAGCTGCGCGCGCTGTACGAGGAAGTGCTCCGCTATCCGGTACCGGAGAGCGAGGGGAAGCCGGAGGCCGACGTACCGGCGGTGGCGCCGAGCCCGATCGAGGTGCCGCTGCGTATCACCACGCCGATCGGCGAGCTGTCGATGTTCAGCACCATGGCCACGTTCGGCGCCCCGGCCGATGTGACGCTGTCGGAGCTGGCGATCGAGCTGTTCTATCCGCTGGACGAGTTCACGACGAACACATTGCAGGCGCTCGCGGCGGCACCCGGCCCGGGGAGCCCCGCCCTCTGAGGGGCGTCATGGCCTCGGCCACGGGCGTCCGCCGAGGCGTTCGATGTCCATGTTGAAGCGCCGCAGGTACGTCGCGAAGGCCGCGATGTCCTCGTCCGCCCAGTCGGCCATGACCCGGTCCAGACTGGCCACCGTGTGCCGGCGTTCCTCGTCCAGGATGCGGGCGCCCTCGTCCGTGATGCGGAACTTGCGGGCCATGCCGCCCTCGGGGTCCGGGATGCGCTCGACCAGGCCCGAGCGCATCGCCGCGGCGGTCTGCCGGTTGAGGGTGGACGCGTCCAGGTTGAACGCCTCACTGAGTTCTCCGATGGACATGGGGCCCTGGATGCGGATACGGCTCAGCAGGATGTAGGCGCTGCGCTCCAGGGTGCTGTGCTGCGGGCGTCCCCCTTGGTGACGCACGAGCCCGTGTCGGCTGAGCAGCATCTGCTCGTACTCCAGATCATGGGTGGGCCTGGCCATGCGCGTACTGCCTCCTACGTCGTGCCATGGGCCGCCGCCGTGCGGTCACCGGCGCCCTGCCGCCATACTCCCACAGCCATATGCACCCACCACATAATGTGCGCGTTACATAGCGCGTGTACGATGCACATCGATACGTCGAGATGCACATCGTCACTCCGTACAAATACTTCGTACAGATACTCCGAGGAGTCCCCTGATGGACGCCCCCCAGCCGTCGGCCCGCGCCGGTGGCGTGGTCGCCACGCTGGCATTCGCCGGCACCACCGCCGCGATCATGCAGACCTTGGTCACCCCGCTCATCGCGGAGCTGCCACAGATCCTGAACACCACGTCGTCGAACGCGACCTGGGTGATCACCGTCACGCTGCTGGTGGGAGCGGTCTGCGTACCCGTCACCGGGCGCCTCGGCGACCTGCTCGGCAAGCGCCGCATGCTGGTGGCGTGCTCGGTCCCGCTCATCGCGGGCTCGGTCGTGTGCGCGCTCTCGTCCTCCGTCGTCCCGATGATCATCGGGCGTGGTCTCCAGGGCATGGGGATGGGCATGGTGCCGCTGGGCATCGCCCTGCTGCGTGACGTGGTGCCGCAGGAGAAGCTCAGCTCGTCGATCGCCCTGGTCAGCGCGTCGATGGGCATCGGTGGCGGTCTCGGTCTGCCGATCGCCGCAGCCGTCGCCCAGTACGCCGACTGGCGTGTGCTGTTCTGGGGCTCCGCCGTGCTGGCCGTCGTGATCGCCGCACTGATCTGGTTCCTGATTCCGGATGTCCCGGCGAGCGCGAAGGGTCAGCGCTTCGACGTGCCCGGCGCGGTCGGCCTCGGTATCGGCCTGGTCTGTCTGCTCCTCGCCGTCTCCAAGGGCGCGGACTGGGGCTGGGGTTCGGCGACGACTCTCGTCCTGTTCGTCGGTGCGGCGGTCGTGCTGCTGAGCTGGGGCTGGTGGGAGACCCGCACCCGGGACCCGCTGATCGATCTGCGTACCACCGCCCGGCCGCGCGTGCTGTTCACCAACATCGCCTCGGTCTTCGTCGGCTTCGGGATGTACGCGAGCATGCTGGTGATGCCGCAGTTGCTCCAGTTCCCCGAGGCGACCGGCTACGGTCTCGGTCAGTCGATGCTCGCGGCGGGTCTGTGGATGGCTCCCGGCGGCATCATGATGATGGTCGTCTCGCCACTCGGCGGGAAGCTCACGGATGCCCGTGGCCCGAAGTTCACGCTGATCTGCGGGATCCTGGTGCTGGCCGCCGGGTACGGTCTCTCGCTCGCCCTGATGAACTCCGCGTGGGGCATCATGCTGGTCACCATGGTCATCAGCAGCGGTGTCGGTCTCGCCTACGGTGCGATGCCCGCGCTCATCATGAGTTCCGTGCCGCGCTCGGAGACCGCAGCCGCCAATGGCTTCAACACCCTGATGCGGTCCCTCGGCACCTCGATCGGCGCGGCGGTCGTCGGCGTGGTCCTCGCCCAGATGACCACCACCATGGGTGGCGTCAGCATCGCGTCGGAGGCCGGTTTCCGTACGGCGCTGACGGTGGGCGGCGGCGTCGCGGTCGTCGCCGCGCTGATCGCGGCCGTCATCCCGGCGGTACGGGCCACCCCCGGTACCGAGGCGGACACCGAAGCGACCCCGAAGGACAAGGCACCGGCCAAGGCCACGACCTGACATCGCCGACGACCACCACACCGAAGCCCCGGAGCCGCCACCACTGCGCTCCGGGGCTTCGTCTCCTTCGCCTGTCAGGCGCGGGTCAGGAGAAGACCGCTAACTCGCCCGCCACACAAGGGGCTTCACCTTCTTCCCCTCTCCCGCCTGCCCCTCGAAGGACACCATCGCCGGACGGTCGCCCTTCGGGAGGAGGTGGATGGTGCAGAGGGCGAGGGTGGAGTTCGGCTGGAGGCGGGTGTTGGGGACGCTGCCCCGGCACTTGTCGATGCCCTCGCCCTCTCCGGTGCGGGAGAAGGACAGATCGAGCAGGGACAGCGGCTGCACATCGCGGCCCCCGGCGCTGCGTACGCCCACACCGTCGTCCATGACCGGGAGGAGCTTCCGCTTGCCGGTGTTGCGGTACTCGATGGTCACGTACCACGGCACCATCTTCTGCTGGGTGTCGCTCAGTTCGTAGTCGCCCAGGTCGGCGAGGCTGCCCGCGCGGACACTTTTCGGGGTGACGCGGATCGGTACGGCCTCGCCCTTGGTGGTGACGTCCTCCGACGACGAGTCGGCGGTGGTGCCCGGGGGCAGCAGGTCGCCGTCGTCGCCCTTGCCGTCGCCGACCTTCCACAGGAGGGTGTCGCCGCCCTCGTCGGAGTAGGCGACGGTGGCGGCCTCATGTCCCTTGGGCACCATGACGAGTTGGCACACGGTGGCCGAGCCGCCCGAGGCGACGGAGGCGGGCCCCGCCTTGTCGCAACCGTCCGGCAGGCTTGAACCGGACGCGGTGGCAAGGGGGTTGGAGTTCCACAGCGAGATCGCCCTGCCCGGTGTGCCGTCCGCGAGGGCGACCGTGAACTGCGACTCCGGGTCCGGTCGGCTCAGTCCCGTCGAGCCGGTGTTGGTGTACCGGACGGTCAGGTAGTACGGGACCATTCCCTTGAGGTCGTCGTCCAGTTGTACGTGTTCCAGATCGGCGGCCGTCCCCCGCGCGAGCCGCTCGGGCGCGATCTTCAACTGGTGTGTCCCGCTCTGCCCGGTCCACGTGGCCTGTCGTACCGTCGACTCGACCCGAAGCGCCTCGGCCGCAGCCGGCTTGTCCGCCCCCTTGCCCGTACCGCCGCCGCTGTCCCCACCGGATCCACCGGCACCCGAGGCGCACCCCGTCACCACCGACGCGAGCACTCCGAACCCCGCGAGTCCCCTCGTCATCCTGCGCATGCGTATCCGCACCCCCGTGCCACTCCCCTGATCCATTTCTGATGCTGCGCTTCCGTTGCCTTTCGCAACGTGATCACTTTACGTGCGGCCGGGTCGCGGCGATGTCGGCGGGCAGGGGCACGCCCTGACACTCCGTCGGCGGCCGGACTTCCGTACCCCGCCGAATGGTGGTCGACGGCACCGGCCACTCGGGGGATCGTGACTGCTCAAAGGCCCCATTCCATGAGATGTACACGACACACATCGAGCCTGTGTGCCATGATCGCCGCGCGCGGGCCTGTTGGTCAGGTTCATGCAAAGAGTGCCATGCCCGGTCCGTCTCGCGCCCCTCACCCCTGTGGCACGGGACCGGCCCGTGCCCCCACAGGGAGAGGAAGAGACGTGCGAGCGAAACGCCATTTGATCGGCGGCGTCGCGGCCCTGCTACTGGCCTTGTCCACCTCGCAGTTCGCCGCGGCGCCCAGCGCCTCGGCGGCGGAGTGCTGGCGTGCCACCTGTACGGGGAAGGACCCGTACACCATGGGCTGCGACGACGACGCGGAGGTCCTGGACCAGGTCAACTCCGGTAACGACATCGAGGTGAAGCTGGTCTGGTCCCCGTACTGCCAGGCGGCGTGGGCCAAGGTGACGATCGACCCCGGCTACGCGGAGAAGGTGTACGCGGCGCTGTGGTACACGCCGACGCTGGGCGGCATCGAGAAGCCGTACCCCACGACGAGCGTCACCAAGGACAACCCGACCGGTTACTCGGCCATGGGCAACTGGAAGGCCACCAACAAGGCGTGCTGGAACATCCAGGGCGACGACTGGGATCCCGCTCCCCTGGTCTATGAGCAGGGTGGCCATGCGATACCCCAGCCTCTTGTCAACGGCACTTGCACGGACTGGATATGAGAGGGCCCATGACGAACCATCTGCGCATACCGCGGCCTCGCCTGACCAGTCCGGTGGTCGCGACGGCGGTGCTCGCCGCGTCGATGACACTGGTTCCGCTGGCGATGCAGGACGCGCCCGCCGAGGCGTCGCAGGCGCACACGAACACCCTGTTCACCGAGCCGGTCAAGGCGCTGGGCAGTAGCTACGAGGCGTCCGGTGACAGCGTTGTCAGTGGCACCGGTGACACGGACGGCTTCCACATCATGGCCGCCGAGGAGCAGGACGGCTTCGCCTTCCGCGAGGTCGCGCGCCTGACCCGCAAGGACCTCGACGTCGGCCCGTGGACCGGGTACGTGTGCACGACGGGTTCGGGCCGGTACGCGGCGGCCGTCTACATGCCGTCGATGTGGACCAACAAGCCCGGCGCCACCTACCGGGGCGCGTTCGCCGCCGTGGTGCGTCTCGCCGACGGCAAGGTGACCGAGGTCGCCGAGGGCGTGCAGCTCTCCTACTTCTCGCCGGGCTGCGGTACGGGCGACCGGGTGCTGTTCTCCTCCAGCTCGGCGACGGACAGCGACGCCGGGAAGACGACGGTCATCGAGGCGGACGCCGCCACCGGCTGGATCACGAAGGACCGGACGGTGAAGGGGCGGCTCACTCACCTCCTGCCCACCGACCGGGGCGACTTCGGGGTGCTGAACGGCAATCTGGTCCAACTGACCGGCGCCGGAAAGTCCGTGAAGGCCGAGAAGGAGACGAAGCTTCCCGGACCGGTGTTCGCCCTGACCTCGTCCGCCGACGGCGCGCTCGACCTGGGCACCGTACAGAAGAAGAAGAGCGTCATCACCCGCTGGCACGGCGGGAAGCTGACCACGCTGGGCTCCGGCCCCGTCGGTTCGGTCAAGCTGTTCCCGCGCAAGGGCGGCGACCTGGTGGTGGGTGACGTCGAGGCCATCGACACCACGGCCGCGCCGGGCCTCAAGGCGCAGAAGTTCGACGGCCGCCCGGTGGGTGTGTCGCGGGAAGGGCACCTGGTCACCACGTCGGTGTTCTCGGACGGCATGAAGGGCATCACGCCGAAACTCGGCTCGCCGTCCCGCGAGGGCGCGGGCACGATCCGTATCAAGGCGACGGCCGTCCGTACGGGGTCGCAGGCGTCGGCGGCGGTGGAGACCGGCGCGGCGCAGGCTCCGGCTCCGGCTCCGGCTCCGGGGAAGGCGTCGGGGAAGGACGCGCCGTCCCCCGCACTCGACCCGGCGGCCTTCGCCGCGGCGGACCCGGACGACACGGACCCGCGTACGTGCGGCGAGGGCAGCCCCGAGTCGCTGTGTCTGTCCGGTACGGGTGTGCCGGTCTACGGTTCCGTCCTGGGGTTCGAGATTCCCTGCCTGGTCAAGCGGAACGACCCGAAGCGGCAGGCCCTCCAGCCCAGCGCGAACCAGGTGGAGTGGGCCGTCGACCAAGCGGTGCACGGGTATCTCACCAAGCAGCGCCCGGCCGACTGGCACGACACCGGGCTTCCCGCGTACAGCCCCCAGGGCCTGTTCCCCAAGCCGGCGCTGTCCGGCGGCGGTGACATTCCGGCGCAGGTGGTGCTCGGCATCCTCGCGCAGGAGTCGAACTTCAAGCAGGCGTCCTGGCATTCGGTGAACGGTACGGCGGGCAATCCGCTCCAGGCCGACTGGTTCGGCAACGGCGCGAGCATCCACACGTACCCGGACCGCGGCAAGTCGGACTGCGGCTACGGCATCGGCCAGGTCACCACGGGTATGTCGGACATGCACCCGGAGCAGTTCAACACCACGGAGGCAGGGGCGATCGCCACCGACTACGCGTCGAACCTGGCGGCCGGTATGGAGATCCTCGCCGAGAAGTGGAATCAGCTCGGCGCGCTGGGGATGAAGGTCAACAGCGGCGACCCCCAGTACATCGAGAACTGGTACATGGCGCTGTGGGGCTACAACAGCGGTGTCTACACCGACCCGAACAACAAGCGGGGTCTCGGCTACTTCAACAATCCGGCCAATCCGAGCTATTCGCCGGACCGTGACGGCTTCCTGCGCGCCTCGTACGACGACGCGTCGCACCCCGCCGACTGGCCGTACCAGGAGAAGGTCCTCGGCTGGGCGGAGACACCGCACAAGACGTGGAACTGGGAGGCGTCCTACGCCATTCCGCACACGCCTTTCGAGTACGGCGACATCAATATCCCGTCGGACTACTACCAGTTCTGCGCTCCGGGCGTGAACAGTTGCACCCCGGGTGCCGCCGACCCGTGCCCGTCCTGGGACAACGCCTGCCGTTGGGACGCCAGTTCCTCGTGGATCAGCGGAGGGCAGAACGCCAGTAATTCCTCGACTGAGCGGCTGATGTACGAGCTGGGTTCGGGGGAGCCTCCGCTGGATCGCAAGTATCCGGAGGGCCCGTGCCTCAAGCGGCCCAACGACAATTACTCGGCGATCATCGTGGACGATCTGGCCGAGCACGAGAACACGTACGACTGCGGTGACTTCGAGGCTGCCGACGACGGCAAGTTCTCTCTCCAGCTGGGCGACAACCTGACCCACTACCGCAGTAACCAGACGTTCCGTGCGACGCCTTACATCGCGCAGATCGACCTGCATCAGCTGGGTGCCGGATACGACGGTCACTCGTTCTTCACGCACAGCTATCCGGAGAGCGACTTCTTCCACAAGGTGACCGCACGCTGGGAGATGAATCCGAAGTCGCTGCACGCCTCCAATGACATCGGCAGCCGGTTCAACGTGTGGGTGCATCTTCCCAATCACGGCGCCGAGGCCATTGTCCGTTACAGCGTCATTCCTGGACGCAACGACTCCGGCTTCACCACGCACACCTGCCGGCTGAACCAGAAGACCAGGAGCAACGGGCAGGACACCTGGGTCGAACTGGGCACCATGCAGTTCTGGAAGGGGGGACGTGTGGAGGCGGACAATCTCCATGACGCCGGGACCGGGGACGCCAATGTGAACTTCGACGCGGTCGCCTTCGTGCCCACGTCGATTCCGTCCAACGGTGTGTGCGGGTTCGGATACTGAGGAAACTCAGGACACCTCAGGACACCTCAGGAACTGCTACTGACCGGAAGCTGATCGGAAACTGATCGGATAGTGATGAACGGCACGCACCCGCTGCGTGCCGGTGTGCTGGCGGCGGTCGCTCTGGCGGCCGTCGTCGGCATCACCGGCTGCACTCAGCAGAAGCCCAAGGATCCCGGTGCCTACCCCGAGACGGCGGCACCGTCCGAACCGGCGAAGGACCTGCCGGGCCTGACCGCGTCCACGCCTCCCCCGGCGGCCAAGTGGCCGAAGAAGGCCGTGACGGCCGACAAGGCGCCGCACCTGGGTGAGAACGAGGTCATCGCCGACGGATACACGGTGGAGACCTTCCTCAAGGGCCTTGCTTCCCGGTGGGACATCGCACTGGGTAAGCAGAAACTCATCGACGCTCCGAGAGACCGCAAGGTATGGCACTTCTCCGGTGAGGCGCCCGGCACGGGAAAGGCCGTCGCCGGCGTTCCCACGAAGAACGGGGACATCACCACGTTCTCCTGCCTCGTGGACAGCGCAAAGGCCAACGCCAAGGCATTCCTTGAGGATTGTGCGCGGACCGGGATACCGGGGTGGGACGAGAAGAAGGCGGTCGCCTGGCTGAAGGAGGCGAAAAAGCAGGTGGACGCTTTGTACGCCGAGGAGCAAAGGTCCGTGGTCAGCCCCATGTTCGTATCCGAAGGAGCGTACGCGGTCCTGCGGAAGTCGGGCTCGTCCCAGAATCCGGACGGAACGTACGACCTGACGGTCTCGGGCGGCGGCATAGCCGAGAACTCGTAAGCGCGCTTTCGCGCCGATGAACGATGCCCCCGCCTCTGCGGGGGCATCGTCCGTAGGTGGGGCCTCTCACAGAACGGCTGCCAGAGGAAACGCCGTGATGTCTTCGGCCGGCCGCGACAGGTGCAGCCCGGTGTGGAAGCAGCCGTCGGCCACCTTTCCGCGCGGATCCTCACCGAGGGCCGTCACCGCGTCGCGGCGTGCCGCTGCTCGCGCGCGCTCGTGAAACGGCGTTGCGGAAATGTCGGCGTGGCCGCCTTCTCGGTGATCAGACCGTGGGGCATCAGCCCTTCGGCGATGGGTTCGTAGGAGCCGGTACGCAGGACGAACGCCGCGACCCACGCCTGCTCGGGCGCGACGGCGGCGAGCAGCGGCCCGAAGGTGCGCGGCGACAGGAAACTCGCGCCACCCGTGACCGTGATCAGTCGCGTCGGCCGCACGGCGCGCAGGAGGGCGGGGGCGGAGCCACTTCCAGGTTCTCGGCGAAGCCCTCGTCCAAGAGGCCGCCGACGAGCGCGTAGCCGATGGCGTTGGTGGCCGTGTCCGGTAGCCCCAACTGCCCAGGACGCGGAAGCAGCCTCCGGGGTCCGGCCGGTCAGCCCCGTCCCGGAGGCGCCCCGTCCCAGGTCCCCCGGTTCGCCGGTCCCCGCGTCCACCACACCGACACCGCTCTCACCGGTACTCCCGGTATGTCATCGCACCGCGCTTCCTCGTCCCGGATCCCGGAGCCCGTCCCCCGCCCCACCCCGCATCCCGCGTCTCGCACTCAGCGACAGGACAGGGACAGGACAGGACAAGCAGTAGTGCGTGACTCTCCGGCGAGGAAGAGGGTCGGGACGAATCCAGCCAAGCCGGAACGTAGGGTGTCCAAGTGCCCTTCGTCGGTTCCGGTACCCCTCAGCGGCGCAATGCCCACCGCTGTACGGACTCCAGCGGACCGTACGAGAAACGGCGCAGCCACACGCTCGACGCGGCAACGAGCACCCCGCAGACCACCGCCCACATGCCCATCACCCACCACGGGCCGCTGTCCGCGAAGCGTTCGGTCAGGCCGAGGCCGATGCCGTAACAGAGCAGCATGCAGAGCAGGTTCTGGAGGACGTAGCAGGAGAGGGCCGTGCGGCCGACCGAGGTCAGGGCGCCGGTCAGGGCGACGGGCAGCCACCGGCGGTCCAGGGCGACACCGATCAGGCCGATGTAGCCGACGGCGACGACCGGCGCGGCCAGGTAGCGGCCGAGGAAGAAGAAGTCCCCGCCGCCCAGAGCCGGCGCGGCGTTCAGCGGGATGCCGAGGCAAAGGCCCCATGCCATCATCCGCAGACGCATGCGGCGCCCGGCGTCCGTCGGGGTGAAGGCGCCCGCTCGGTGCAGGCGGACGCCGAGCAGGAAGAGGAACACCAGCAGGCCGAAGGAGACGACCGGCTCCATCCGCAGGGCGATCGCGTTCTGGAGGCGGAAGGAGATCTGTTCGAGGTAACCGCCGTGGGCGTACAGGTCCACGGCCGTGGCGGGCGCCCCCTCGGCGGGCGCGGACGTCAGCAGGCCGAGGGTGAGCACCGACATCACGGCCACGTGCAGGCCCGCAGCCCACCACATCGCGCGGCGGCGCACCCGCTCGGAGCGGGCCAGCAGCCGGGCGGTGAGGAGGGCGGTGAGGGCGTACCCCGTCAGCACGTCCCAGGCGAAGATCAGCACGAAGTGGAGCGTGCCTTCGGCGAGGAGGAAGAGGGCGCGCGGACGGTAGCCGCGCGGCCAGGGCGTACCCCGGCGGGTGGCGGAGTCGTACTGGATGGCCAGACCCACGCCGAACAGGATCGTCAGCATGGACAGGAACTTCCCGTCCGCGAGAGAGCGGAACAGCGACTCGGCCGGCGCAGCAGACGGTTCCGGTACGGGCAGGCCTTGGAGGGCCGACCATTCCGAGCCCGGCATGGCGAAGATCCACACGTTCGTCATGAGCGTTCCGAGAATCGCCGCCCCGCGCAGGACGTCGAGCAGCGGCAGCCGGCCCGAAGGCGAGAGGGGCGAGGAGACGTCGTCCGGGGACGCGTGCGGGGTGTGCGACATGTCATCAGCGTCTCGGCCTGCCCCCGGACCCGCGTCCTACCGCCGGACGAAAGCGCCGTCCATCCTTCGATGCAGCCGCAGGGCCCCGAACGGGCCGTCGATTCGGCGCGCCCCTTCCCCGCCCCGGCCTACGATGACGCCATGGCGATCACCTATGAGTGGCGCGGTGATTTCGACGACGCGTCCGTCAACGCCTTGCACGCGGAGGCGTTCGCCCACGAAGAGCTGCCCATCGACTGGCACACACAGGTCCACCGGCACAGTCTCGGCTGGGTCACCGCCCGCCAGGGCGGGAGGCTCGTGGGTTTTGTCAACGTGGCCTGGGACGGCGGCGTCCACGCCTTCCTGCTCGACACGATGGTCTCCGGGGACCTGCGCAAGGCCGGTGTCGGGACCGAGTTGGTGAGGACGGCGACGCGAGGGGCCCGGTCAGCGAACTGCGAGTGGCTGCATGTCGACTTCGACGCCGAGCTGCGCCCCTTCTACTTCGACGCCTGCGGCTTCGCACCGACGGACGCGGGGCTCATCGCCCTCCACTGAACCTCCGCCCCCCACATACACCGCCGTGGCCCGGCTCAGCCCGCGAACGCGGTCGACGGCAGGCCCACGACACCCACGTGATCGACGGCGAAGACCGATCCCGCGGGGTCGTCCTCGGTGAGGTCGAGACCCTCGCGGGCCGAGGTGACGTAGAGAGTGCCGAGGTCGGGGCCGCCGAACGTGCAGGACGACGGCTGGTGCACGGGCAGCGGCAGTTCGCCGAGCGGATCCCCGTCGGGAGAGATCCGTATCACGCGGTCGCCGCCCCAGATCGCCACCCAGAGGCAGCCGGTCGCGTCGACCGTGAGGCCGTCCGGCATGCCCGCGTGGCCGGGCATCCGGAACAAGGTGCGGCGCCGGGTGATCCCGCTGTTCGCGAGGTCGGCGTCGAAGGCGTAGATCTCGCCGGCGAGGGAGTCGGCGAGGTAGAAGACGCGTCCGTCGGGGCTCCAGCCGAGGCCGTTGGGCAGGGCGAGCCCTTCGAGGACGACGCGGCTCGTCCAGTCGGGCAGCAGCACGTGCAGCGCGCCCTTGCCGCGCGCGAAGTCCATGGCGGTGCTGCCCGCCCAGAGGTTCCCGTACGGGTCGCATTTCGCGTCGTTCATGCGCTCGCCGTCGGGCAGGAGCGCGCACCGCACGGTCATCCGGCCCTCGGCGCCGACGGACGCGAACCCCTCGGCCGTCGCGGCGACGAAGCCTCCGCCGCGCCGTGGCAGCGCGGCGCCGACCTGCGTCGGCAGCGCCAGGCTCGTGGTCCGGCCGGTGACCGGGTCGCCGGTGTGGAGGTGTCCGGCGGGGATGTCCACCCAGTGCAGACGGCGGGCGTCGGCGTCCCATACGGGTCCTTCGGCGACCCGGGCCCTGCCGGGGAACGCGACCCCGGTCGTCGTCGTAGCGGCTCCGGAGCCGGATGCGGCGTCGCTCATTCGGGAAGCACCACCGCGGCGTTGGCGAGCAGCCCGCCGTCCACGGGCAGCGAGACACCGGTGATGAAGCCGGCGCGGTCACTGGCCAGGAACGCGATCGCCTCGGCGACCTCCTCGGGGCGCCCCACCCGGCCCATCGGGTGCATCCGTCCCCAGGACTCGACCAGCATCCGCGTGCCCTCGTCGCTGCCGTCGGAGAAGGCGCGGGCCGATGCCCGCAGCATCGGGGTGTCCACCGACGCGGGGCATACGGCGTTGGCCCTGACCCCGTTCTTCGCCTCGTCGATCGCGATCGACCGTGCGAGCGCGGTGAGCGCGCCCTTGCTGGTGGTGTAGGCGGCGACGGCGGTCTGTGTCACGAAGGCCTGGACGGACGAGACGATCACGATCGAGCCCGCGCCACGGGAACGCAGGTGGGGCAGTGCGTACTTGACGGCGTGGAAGGTGCCGGTCAGGTTCACCGCGAGGACGTCGTTCCACTCGTCGGTGCTGGTCTCCGCCGCCGTGCCGTACCGTTGGATACCGGCGGCGGCGACGAGGACGTCGAGGCCACCGTGCCGCGTGGCGACGTCCGCGACGACCCGGGCGACGGCGGCCTCGTCGGTGACGTCGACCTCGACCTGCTCGACACCGGAGAGTTCGGCGTCGGTGCCGTGCGCCGGTCGCATCCCGGCGGCCACGACCGTCGCACCGCGCACCGCCAGAAGCTGGGCCGTCGCGCGGCCTATGCCACTGAGTCCACCGGTGACGAGGGCGATCTTCCCGTCGAACTCCGCCACTGTTCACTCCCCTTGATGTGTTCACGGACCCTGTTCACGGACCCTCGCGCCCGACGGAAACAGAGAGGGACACGGTCACGGCCGCGATCATGGACGAGCCGGACGGTTGCGTTCCGGAGGCGCGGACGTCACTCTAAAACAACGTTGTCTCAGCCGCTAGGGTGAGCGCGTTCAGCACGCGTCGTCGGATGCGTTGTCGGGTGTGGGGAGAAGAGCGCGTGACCGCAGAGTGGATCCGTTGGCCCGCCAATGTCCTGGCCCGGTACGGCGGCCGGCCCGTGGCGTTCGGGGGTGACTACAACCCCGAGCAGTGGGACGAGAGTGTGTGGCCCGAGGACGCGCGTCTGATGCGCGAGGCCGGGGTCAATCTGATCACGGTCGGTGTCTTCTCCTGGTCGGTGCTGCAACCGGCGCCCGACCGCTGGAACTTCGGCTGGCTCGACCGCGTACTCGACCTGCTGCACGCACAGGACATCGCGGTGGATCTCGCGACGGCCACCGCGTCACCTCCGCCGTGGCTCACCACGCGGTTCCCGGAGGTCATGCCCGTCGACCGGGACGGGCGGACGATGGCGCAGGGCGGGCGTCAGGCGTGGTCGCCCTCGTCGGCGATCTACCGCGAGCACTCGCTCGTCCTGGTCGAGAAGCTGGCGGAGCGCTACGGCGAACACCCCGCTCTCGCGCTGTGGCACATCTCCAACGAACTCGGCGGGCACAACTCGCGGTGCTACGACGAGGCCAGTGCCGTGGCGTTCCGGAGCTGGCTCAAGGAGCGGTACCAGGGTTCGCTCGACGCGTTGAACTCCGCCTGGACGACGAGCGCGTGGAGTCAGACGTACTCGGAGTGGGAGCAGATCCAGCCTCCCCGGGTGACGTTCACGGACTCGAACCCGACGCAGGTGCTGGACTTCGACCGGTTCAGCTCCGATCAGCTCCGAGAGCAGTTGCGGGCGGAGACCGCGGTACTGCGGCGGATCACGCCGGACGTCCCGATCACCACGAATCTGGTGCTCTTCGACGCCGGAAAGAACATGAACTACAGCTCGTGGACCGACGACATGGACCTCATCGCGAGCGACCACTACCTGCGGCCCGGTCCGGACGCCCATGTCGAGCTGGGGTTCTCGGCCGACCGGGCGCGCGGGCTGGCCAAGGGGAAGCCGTGGCTGCTCATGGAGACGGCCACCGGCGCCACGAGCTGGCGCCCCGTCAACCCCGCGAAGCGACCGGGCCAGTTGCGGCGGGACGTGCTCTCCCATGTCGCGCGGGGATCCGACGGGATCTGCTTCTTCCAGTGGCGGGCCGCCCAGGCGGGCGCCGAGCGGTTCCACTCCGCGATGCTTCCGCACGCCGGGGCCGACAGCCGCAAGTTCCGGGAGGTGGTGGCGCTCGGCAAGGAGCTGGCTTCGTACGCCGATGTGCTGGGCAGCGAGGTGGTCGCGGACTGCGCGGTGCTCTTCTCCGAGGAGGCGTGGTGGGCGGCCGACCGGAACTCGCATCCGCACAACGGCCTCTCGTACATGGAGACCGCCCTCGGCTGGTACGGGAGTCTGCGCGACGCGGGCGTCACGGCGGATGCCGTACCCCTGACCGCCGATCTGTCCGCGTACCGGCTGATCGTCGTGCCGATGCTCTATCTGGTGTCCGACGAGGACGCGGCGCGTGTCGCAGCCGCCGCCGAAGCGGGGGCGACCGTGCTGGTCACCTACTTCTCCGGCATCGTGGATCCGCTCGACCGGGTGCGGCTCGGCGGGTACCCGGGGGCGTTCCGTGAGCTGCTCGGCGTGCGGGTGGAGGAGTTCGCGCCGCTGCCGGCGCCGGAGCGTGTGGAGATCGAGGGGGTGACGGGCCCTGCCCGGGTCTCCACCTGGCACGAGGAGATCGACCTCACCGACGCGAAGGACGAGGCCCGGTATGTCGGCGGCGACTTCCCGGGCGCCCCGGCGATCACCCGGGCCACCCGGGGTGAGGGTGAAGCCTGGTATGTGGGCGTGGAGTTGGACGCCGATGCCCGTACGCGTCTGGTGGGAGTGCTGGCGGAGCGGGCCGGGGTGACGGCCGTGCCGCCCGTCGGCGGACTCGACATCGTGGTGCGCCGCTCGGCCGATCACGACTACGTGTTCCTCATCAACCACGGCGACACCGCGGCGACCGTGCCCGGGTCGGGAACCGACCTGCTGGACGGGTCGGTCCACGAGGGAGAGGTCACGGTTCCGGCGGGCGGGGCGCGGGTCGTCAGGCGGGGCCGCTGACGCATGGCACAGTACGATCGGTCGGTAGCAGTCGTCGGCTGGAGACCACAGTGGCGCGCAACCCCACGATGAACGACGTCGCCCGCGAAGCACAGGTCAGCCTCAAGACCGTTTCGCGGCACGTCAACGGGGCGACGAACATCGATCCCGCACTCGCGGCGCGGATCAGTGCGGCGATCGTGAAGCTGGGGTACCGCCGTAACCTCTCGGCGGCGAGTCTGCGGCCCGGCCGGACGAGCAAGACCATCGGCCTGGTCATCAGCGACCTCGCGAACCCGTACTACTCGACGCTCGCACGGGCCGTCGAGAGTGTGGCGGACGCGGCGGGGTACCTCGTCACCATCGCCAGCTCCAACGAGGAAGGGCCGCGCCACGACCGGCTGATGGACCGGCTCATGGAGCAGCGCGTGGACGGTGTGATCGTGGTGCCGCCGCGCCATCCCGCCCGCGACTGGTCGGAGGTGCCGCCGCCGATCCCGCCGCTGGTCTTCCTCGACCGGCCCGCGCCGTTCGCCGACGCCGACACCGTGCTCGCCGACAACGCGGGCGGCGCCCGTGCGGCGACGCTCGCGCTCTCCGGCGCGGGTGCGCGGCGCATTGCCTACGTCGGTGACTCCCCCGACATCCACACCATGCGCGAACGGCACGCCGGATACACGACCGCGCTCACCGAGGCCGGGATCCGCGCCGACGACTCGCTCACGATCACGTCGGCACACACCAGGGAGCAGGCGGAACGCGCGGTCGGTGCGCTGCTGCGCGAGGATGCCGCCGATGCCGTGTTCACGGCCAACAACCGTTCCACCATTGGTGCGTTGCTGGCGTTCCAGGAGGCAGGGCGGCGGCTTCCGCTCGTCGGCTTCGACGACTTCGAGACGTCGTTGCTCGGCAACCCTCCGGTGTCGGTGGTGAGTCAGGACATCGAACTGATGGGTCGCACCGCCGCCGAGTCGGTGCTCGCCCGGCTGAGGGGTGACACCTCGGCGTTCGCCACCAAGGTGCTGCCCACGCGGCTGATCCTCAGGGGATCGGAAAGGCGGCCGGAGCGGGGGTAGACCCTGCGGGTTCCTCCTCCTTCGCGGCCACACTGTCGTGCTCGTCCAACCCCAGCCCGTTCAGGACGCCTTGCAGGTATCCGATCGCGTGGGCCCGGCCCCGGCTGCAGTACGCCTCGGACGAGATGTCGCCCCAGGTGTCCAGGTCCCCGATCATCGCGGGCACATGGTCGTCGATGAGGAAACCGTCGAATCCGGACTCGTGGAGCCGCCGGATCACTCGGGCCGGGTGGAAATTGCCTTCACCGAGGAAGCATTCGCTGAACCGCGGCACCGTGCCCTGGACGTCCCGGAAGTGGACGTAGAAGATGGCAGGTCCCAGGAGGTCGATGACCGCGTTGACGGACTCCTCGCCCGCCATCTCCGACACCGTGCCCAGACAGAGGTTCAGCCCCCACGAGGGGCTGCCGCCCGCTTGTCCGTGGGCCCGCCCGATGGCGTCGGGCGAGGTGAAGATCCGCGCGATGCCGCCCAAGGGCTCGGCCGTGGGCGGATCGTCGGGGTGCAGCGCGAGGCGCACACCGACCTCCTCGGCGACGGGCAGCACCGCGTCGAGGAAGTACTGGTGGTTGGCCCACATCTGCTCGGCCGTGATCGGCTCGTCCACCGGGTGGTCCGGGGTCAGCCGGTAGCCGGCGAGCGCGTTGCCGCCGTCGACGTCGGCCAGGTCGAAGACAGTGACCTTGGCACCGCCGCGCCCCCGCGCGGCCATGTCGGTGCGCCAGACGTAGGTGGCGAGGAAGTTGTAGCCGAGCAGGTCGATGCCCACGGCGGCCATGTTGCGGATGGTCTTCCGGTAGTTCTCGATCTGCTCGTCGCGGCCCGGCAGGCCGCGCTGGATCTTCCAGAAGTGTGCGAGCGGAACGTTTTCCAGGCCGTCGATCCTCAGCCCGTCGGCGTCGCAGCGGTCCCGGAGTGCCCGCAGTTCGGGCAGGCTCCAGTAGCCGTCGGTGCCGGGCAGCAGGTCCGGTGTGTGGAGCTGTACACCGGACAGGCCGAGTTGGTGGGCGAACGTCGCGATCCTGTCGTCGTACGTGTCGACATGGCCGAGGGAGATGCGTACGGTCATGCCCGGCCGACCCGCTGTCGGCCGAGCCCGTCGATCTCGAACTCCATGACATCGCCTTTCTTCAAGGGGGTAACCGTGCTCTTGATCATGGTGATCCGATCTGGGGAAAGGGCCCTCAGCCGGCGAGCAGGCCGCCGTCCACGGCCAGTTCGGTGCCGGTGATGAACGCCGCCTCGTCCGAGGCGAGGTAGACGGCCGCCGCCGCGACCTCCGCAGGAGTGCCGAGGCGCCCCATCGGCTGCCTGGCGACCAGGTGCGCGCGGGCGCTCTCCGGGTCGTCGGCCGCGGCGAGGAGCCGGCCCACCCAGGGTGAGTCGACGGTGCCGGGGCAGATGCTGTTGCACCGGACGCCGGTTCCCGCGTACTGCACGGCGACCTGGCGGGTGAAGGCGATCACGGCACCTTTGCTGGCGCAGTAGGCGGCGCGGTCCTTCAGGCCGACGAGTCCGGCCACGGACGCCGTGTTGATGACGACCCCGTACCGCTGGGCGAGCATGTGCGGCAGCGCGAACTTCGTTCCGAGGAACACACCGCGGCTGTTGACCGCGAAGGTGTGGTCCCACTCCTCGACCGTGCAGGCGATGGGGTCGGTCGTCGATGACGTTCCGGCGTTGTTGCAGAGGATGTGCAGGGCGCCGGTGTCGGACACGGTGCGGGACACCGCCGCCGCGAAGGAGTCGGCGTCGGTCACGTCCACGGTGAGGGGGACGCTGCCGTCCGGTACACCGGCGGGGTCGAGATCCGCCGCGTACACCGTTGCCCCTTCGTCCAGGAATCGGCGGGTCATCTCGTGGCCTATGCCGGAACCGGCGCCGGTGACGAGTACCGTCCGCCCGTCGAATCTGCTCACGTGGTCATGTCCTTTTCGGGTTCGAGGTGTCCTCGTGGTCGATCGGTGTGGTCGATCAGGTCTGGTCAATCAGTGAAGTAGTCCGGGTACTCGGCGCGCAGCTCCGGGCCGCGTTCCAGGGCGCGTCGGGCGTGCCGGCTGATCAGGGCGCGGCCGGACGGCAGGTCCGCCTCCTCCAGGGCGTCCACGATCAGCCGGTGTTCGTCGATCAGTTCGCGCATGGCGGCGGCGCCCGGGAGGGACAGCCTGCGCAGCCGGTCGAGTTGGAGCTTCATCCGCTGGACGGCCTGCCAGGCACCGGGGTAGCCGCTGAGGGTGAAGATCTCGGTGTGCAGCGCCTCGTCTGCGGTGAAGAAGGCGTCGTAGTCCTCGGTGCGGTAGCAGTGTTCCTGCCGTTCCAGCAGTTCGCGCAGGACGGTGACGTCCGGTGGGGGGCCGGCGCAGGCCACCTCGAAGGCGGCGACCTCCAGGCTCTCGCGGACGAAGCGTGCCTCTTCCACGTCCCGCAGCCGGATCAGCCCCACGCGCGTGCCCACCTGGGGCACGACATGCACGAGCCCCGCGTCGACCAGCCGGGCCAGGGCCTCGCGCACCGGGGTGCGGCTGACGTGCAGCCGCGCGGCGAGGTCCGTCTCGGACAGGGAGGCTCCGGGGGCGAGCCTCAGCTCGCGGATCGCGGAGACCAACTCGTCGTAGACACGGTCGGACGTCCGTACCCGCACGCCGTCCCTGCTGATCGGGGACAGCCTCGGATCGCCCGGGACCGGTGCCCGCTCGGGGCCAGGTGAAGGAGGAGGGGGAGGAGGGGGATTCACGAAATGATCGTTGCATGCCACGAACTTGTATGCAAGTATCCCGCCGTTAACACGACCTCATGGATCGTGCGTCGCGTCCCAGCGCATCACCCCCATCGCGCCCGCTCTCCGGACTCGGTAACGGACCCCGCACAGTTCCTGATCGGGAACGCGCCGAAGACGTTCAACGGCGACAAGAGCATCCGTACAACCAGAAATTGAGAGGCAGTCATGGTCATGCGCAGGGCGAGACTCGCCGGGGCGGCCCTTCTGGCCGCCGCCGGCATCATGCTGACGGCGTGCGGTGGCGGCGGCACCGAGGCAAGCGACAGCGGCCCGGCGAACATCACCTTCTGGGGCTGGGCGGCGGGCTACGAGAAGTCCGTCGCGCTCTGGAACAAGACCCACCCCGACATCCAGGTGAAATACGAGGCCATCACGGACGGTGGCGCGGGTGGCTACGACAAGATGTTCACCGCCGCCAAGGCGGGCAAGGCGCCGTGTCTGGCGCAGGTCGGCTACGAGACGTTCTCCAGCTTCCTCGCCGCCGGTGTCCTTCAGGACATCAGCGACCATGTCGAGCCGCAGCGGGACGAGTTCGCCGACTGGGTGTGGGGCAATGTCGGTGTCAACGGCAAGGCGTACGGTGTGCCGGTCGACACCGCGCCGATGGCCATGTTCTACCGCGCCGACCTCTTCAAGGACGCGAAGATCGCCGTCCCGAAGACCTGGGACGAGTTCACGGCGGCTGCCGCCAAGGTGAAGGCCGCCGATCCGTCGTCGCGCCTCATGAACCTTCCGACCGACCCGTACCTCTACGCCGGGTTCGCCTGGCAGGGCGACGCCCCGTGGTTCGGGGTCAAGGGTGACGCGTGGTCCGTTTCGCTCGACAGCTCCGCCAACACCAAGGTCGCCGACTACTGGCAGGGCCTCTTCGACAAGCAACTCGTCACCTCCTACCCGGCGTTCGACGCGGCGCTGTACTCCGCGTGGAGCAAGGGCAAGGTGTGGGCCGAGGTCGGTCCTGTCTGGTCGGCGTCCCTCATCCGGGACAACGCGGCCGGCTCCGCGGGCAAGTGGGCCGTCGCGCCGATGCCGCGGTGGGGCACCACGGACGCGGTCGGCAACTCCGGCGGATCGGCCACCGCCGTGATGAAGGACTGCGACCGGCCGAAGGAGGCCACCGAGTTCGCGCTGTGGATGTCGACCAACGACGAGTCGGTGTCCAACCTGATCGCGTCGGCGGCCATCCTCCCGGCCTCCAAGTCCGGCCTCGCCAACACGGCGCTCGACGCCCCGCAGAGCTACTACGGCGACCAGCCCATCTACCAGACCTTCCGCGAGGAGGCCGCCAAGGTGAACGACACCTGGCGGTGGGGGCCGGTCATGTCCACCACGGCCACGGGGCTCGGTGACGGTCTCGGCAAGGTGCACACCAAGAAGGCGACCTTCGCGGACGCGCTCGCAGGCGCCCAGAAGGGCACGCTCGACGCGCTGCGCGCCCAGGGATTCTCGGTGAGCGAGTAGCACCACCGGCACCACGCGGGGGTCGTGGGCCGCGCGACCCCCGCATATCCGCAACTCCGCACCGCCACAGAAGAGGTGACCGTGTCTCCCGTGACGATTCGGCGGCGCCGAATCCGCGAGCTTCGGCGAGCCGCGCCATTCGTTCTGCCGTTCCTTCTGCTCTTCGTCGTCGTCTACCTGGTGCCCACCGTGTACTCCGTGGGCCAGAGCTTCTTCGCCGTGAAACGCTCCGGCCTCGGCCTCGGCGGGTCCGAGACCGTCTTCGCGGGCTTCGACAACTACGTCCGGGTGTTCCAGGACGGGGACTTCCTCGCGTCCCTGGGCCGGGTGGCGTTCGTCGGTGTCGTCCAGGTGCCCGTGATGCTCGTCATCGCGCTGACCCTGGCCCTGCTCATCGACTCCTCGACGTCGAAGGGCCGCAAGTTCTTCCGTATCGCCTACTTCGTGCCCTACGGGCTGCCCGGGGTGATCGCGGGCCTGGTGTGGTCGTTCCTGTACGCGCCCACCTTGAGCCCGATCACGCGAGGGCTCGGGGCGATCGGCATCGACGTGAGCTTCGTCAGTGACGGCGCCCTGCCGTTCTCGATCGCGAACATCCTGACGTGGGCCTGGACGGGCTACAACACGATCCTGATCTACGCGGCTCTGCAGGCCGTGCCCGAGGAGACGATGGAGGCCGCCGCGCTCGACGGCTGCTCGGGCTGGAAGGCCGCGCTGCTCATCAAGGTCCCGCAGATCCGCCCGGCCCTGCTGCTCACCCTGGTCTTCTCGATCATCGGCACGTTCCAGCTCTACAACGAGCCGGCCACCATGAAATCGGTGGCACCGAACCTGTCGTCCACCTACACACCGATCATGGCCGCCCTCCGCTCGCTCTCGGCCAACGACTTCAACTACGCCGCCGCGCAGTCCGTGGTCCTCGGCGCGCTGATCTGTGTCGTGTCCGTCTTTGTCTTCCGCGCATCGGCCAGGAGCGTCGACTGATGACCACCAGCACGCAATCGCCCCCGCGCACCGCACCGGTCGCCGAGAAGCCGAAGCCGCGCCGCCCCAAGGCCCATCCGTTCACGACCGTGAACCCCACGTCGCGCCTGTTCGTGCTGGCCGTGATGTCCCTGTTCGCACTCTACTTCCTGCTCCCTGTGTGGTGGCTGGTCGTCTCCGCGACCAAGGGCAGCGGGGAGATCTTCTCGGGCAACGGCTTCTGGTTCGGCGAGCACTTCGCCCTGTTCGACAACATCCGGACGCTGTTCCAGGCGCAGGGCGGCATCTACTCCCGCTGGCTGCTCAACTCACTGCTGTACGCGGTGGGCGGCGGGATCG
This sequence comes from Streptomyces sp. NPDC091292, assembly GCF_044757265.1. Classification (NCBI taxonomy): domain Bacteria; kingdom Bacillati; phylum Actinomycetota; class Actinomycetes; order Kitasatosporales; family Streptomycetaceae; genus Streptomyces; species Streptomyces sp. NPDC091292. The sequence goes on from NZ_JBIVUQ010000006.1 coordinate 381,341, forward strand.
TCTCCACGATGCTGGCGGCGCTGTGCGGCTACGCGCTCGCGAAGTTCCCTTTCCCGGGGCGCGAGGCGGTCTTCGGAACGGTCCTCGCCGCCGTGCTGCTTCCGGCGCCCGTCCTCGCCATCCCGCTCTATCTGGTGTTCAGCTACACCGGGACCATCAACACCTTCTGGGCCGTCTTCATCCCGAGCATCGTCAGCCCCTTCGGTGTGTATCTCAGCCGGATCTACGCGGCCTCCTCGATTCCGGACGCGCTGATCGAGTCCGGCCGGATCGACGGGGCGGGCGAGCTGCGCATCTTCGCGATGTGCGCACGGCTGATGGCGCCCGCCATGGTCACGATCTTCCTGTTCCAGTTCGTCGCGATCTGGACGAACTTCCTGCTGCCCTCCCTCATGCTCGCGGACACCTCACTGCAACCGGTGACCGTGGGTCTCGTCGGCTGGCGCGAACTCCAGGGCTATCCCATCAGCTACACCACGGTCGTCACGGGCGCGCTCGTCTCGGTCGTGCCGGTCGTCGCCATGTTCATCTCGTTGCAGTCGTTCTGGAGCAAGGGCCTCGTCACGGGAGCCGTCAAGTAGCTCACCCGCATCAACGAATGGATGATTATGAACATCCTGACGCGAACATGGGCATGCCTGTGCGTCGCGGTGCTTCTCGCGGCACCGGCCACCGCCGCCCAGGCGGCCGACCCACCACCCACCGACCCCCGCGCCACCGAAGCCGCCACCAACCTTCTCGCCACCAATCTTCTCGCCGCCGACATGGACACCGGGTTCGACGGCGCCACCAGCCCGCTGACCCTGGCGAACACGGGGACGGGTGGCACCCAGCAGATCGTGAGCGTCGGGGGCGACAACGCGGTCGAACTGCGGGACGCGTCCCTGGGCACCAACCTCTCCAGCTACTTCTACAAGCGGTTCTCGACCGGCGCGCTCAAGGACCGCATCAACGCGATCTACGGACAGCCGGTCGGCAGCCCCGCCCAGCAGTTCGTCCTGCAGTACGACCTCAAGCGGAGCGCGAAGAGCAGCAAGCCGGTCGCGAAGGACATCTACGCGCAGATCCAGTTCGGCAACTTCGACAACAATCTCGTGCCGCGCTTTCCCGTCCCGGCCATGAGTGTCACGACCACCTCCGCCTATGCCGACACCTCAGGCAGTCTCACGCGGATCGATGACACCGACATCGCGGAGTACCGCTTCACGATCGTGCCCAACGGCGGTCAGCGGCTGATATCGACCGTCGAACTCGGCTTCTCGGTCCGCGTCGACACCGGTGGCACCGACGAGGCGATCACCGTCGACAACCTCGACATCCACGAGGACGGCGGCGGCATCTCCGACTCGGAGCCGCCGACCGCGCCGACCGCGCTCACCCGCGCCGCCGCGTCCGGCAACAGTGTGTCGCTGACCTGGACGGCGTCGACCGACAACGTCGGCGTGACCGGCTACGACGTCTACCGCGACGGCTACCAGGTCGCCTCGGTCACCGGGTCCACCACGTCGGCGGTCGTCGGCACGCTGATGCCCGACACGAAGTACACCTTCACCGTGCGGGCGCGGGACGCGAGCAACAACGTCAGTGCGCCGAGCGCGCCTCTCGACGCCTCGACCGGACCGTATGTGCCCGAGGCGCCGGCGCCCTATCCCGGCACCCAGCAGACACGGACGCAGTGGCTGTGGGACAAGGCGAAGGCCATGAAGGAGGAGAGCGGCGCCGTCAACGTGGCTTCGTACACGGCGCAGTTGGCGGACAACCAGAACGCCGCGACGAACCTCTCCAAGCTCGACGCGCAGTTCCAGCTCTACGACTACGAGCAGTACAAGACCATGGCGAAGATGTACTCGTACCTCATGGTCGGTGACAAGTTCGACGCGGCCATGCTGTCCCATGTGCGGAGCTACTTCGGCTCGTACGCCTATCAGAAGCTGCCGCAGACCGAGAATCTGCGGATGAGCAACTACGCCACGGGATATCTCGTCGGCCAGTACTTTCCCGACCTTGCCGATCTGAACGGCAATTCCGGGGCGCAGTTGATGGCCGCCAACAAGGCCAACGTCCTGGAGATGGTGAACGCGGGTGTGCGGCGCGGCTGGGCGGAGTACCAGAGCCCCGAGTACACCTTCATGACGTACTTCTGCCTGAACGCCCTCTACCAGTGGGCGGACGACCAGGAGTTCCGCAACCAGGTCAAGATGGCCATGGACGTGATGTGGTTCGAGTGGGCGAACGACTGGATCGACGGCTACATGATCTCGTCGCTGAGCCGCGCGAAGGGTGACTCGGCCGCGGTCAACGACCCGACCTGGCGGCCCGCGGACCACTCGACGCTCGCCTGGACGTACTTCGGCGCGCACCGCAAGCAGTTGGGCGTGGGTGAGTCGGACAACCCGGCGCCCTCCGCGTACCGCCCGAACCTTGAGTACGGGGCGCTCGTCGCCTGGTCGGGGACGCGCTATTCGCCGCCCGACCTGGCGGTGAAGATCGGCCGGGACACCGACAAGTCGTACACCTCGCGCAAGACGAACCTCCAGAACTCCAGCGGACGTGCGATGAACATCTACCGCACGACATATGTGCGGCCCACCTGGGGCCTGGGCACCGAGGTCCAGTTCCGCAGGGTCGACAACTGGATCGAGGACATGCCGCTCGTGCTCCGCTGGCGGTCCGACGCGGCGAACCCGCTGTTCCGGCTCTCGGTCGACCAGGGCAACGCGTCGATCGGCGCCTACAACCAGCCCGCCAACCAGCGGGTGATGCAGAGCGGTCCGACGGCCGTCGGTGTCTACAAGTCGTCCGGTGACCAGACGTCGAACTACGTCAACGCGCTCTTCCCGACGAACGGTTCGATCCTGGAACGGCGTCAGGCCGACGGCTGGACGGTCGCGAACACCGGGTCGATGTACTTCGCCTACAAGATGGCGAAGCCCGGCACCTGGTACCACCAGACGCCGAACGACCCGGCGAACAAGGTGAAGACGACGACGCAGAACCACCCGACCGCGAGCCTCAGTTACAGCTACGACATCCTGCGCAGCCAGGCCGACACCAACGGCTGGGTGCTGGAGTCGGCCGATGCGTCCGCGTACACCGACTTCGACGCGTTCGTCAGTGCGCTCACCAACACCACCAGCCTGGACCTGAGCCACCTGGAGGACGCGAACCCGCGCATCGTCTACCACAGCCTGAAGGGCGACGACCTCGACATCACCTTCGACTCGGCGTCGGCGGCCCCCTCCGGCGCCCACCTGGTGAACGGCACACCAGTCGACTACGACGCGTTCAAGCTGTTCGACACCCCGTGGCTCCAACAGGACAAGCTGGGCGCCACGTTCAAGGCGACGGTCGACGGAGAATCCGTCGTCTACGACTTCGACCAGTGGACCATCACTCCCGCAGCCACCCAGAGGGCGAGGGCGGCGCGCGACTGGGATCAGCGAAAGGATCAGCGGGCCGCGCGGCACGGGCGGTAGGAGCGGCCGACAAGAGCAGAAGCATCGCCGCGTGAACCGGGGCGGTCCCTCGATGATCAAGCCATCGAGGGACCGCCCCGGGCCGTTGACCAGGTCGGGGTACACCCCAGTTCATCCGAGGAGAGCCGCGATCTTCCGCGCCCCGTCCGCCGTAGAGGTGAGCCGGGCCCAGGAGCCGTCGCGGAAGGAGATCTTGATGTCGGTCTCGGCCATGCTGAACCGCTTGACCTCCGCGGCGACGATCTCGTCCCGGGGCAGCGACCAGAGCACGGCATCGGATCCCGGAACCTTGTCACCGCCGCCCCAGGAGAGGACCCGGTTGCCCCGCGCCGGCGTGGCCTCGTACGACGTCACGCGTACGAGCCCGTCGGACCCGGCCGGTTCGATCTCGGTCACCGTGGTCCGGGGCCGCCGGGACGGATCGAGCTGCCAGGGCAGCGTACGAGCGGTCTCGCCGACGCCCGCCCAGATGACGGGGAAGTCGTCGACCTCGTTCTCCCGCTCCTCCAGCTTCCCGCGCTTGTCGGGCACCTGGGAACTGATGGCGTAGATCGGCAGCAACAGGAGCCCCGTGAGGAAGGCGAGGGCGTAGCGGCCGACCCTGCCGAAGAACCCCCGCACGGCGAAGGCCGGTCCCGGGGGCCAGCCGGGCAGGTCGGCCTCGATGTCGTTGCGGTCGTGGTCGCGGAAGGAGCGCCGGTTCTCCACCGAGGCGGCGGAACCGCTCGCGAACTCGACCCGGTAGCGCTCCGGTTGCTCGTCCATGGCCTTCCCCTGTCGTGTGCGCGGATCAGCGGACCCTACCCGTCCGGCGCGCGGTCGAACTCGTACGGGGTCATGGGCGGTCGCCCCACGCAGGGCGGTGCGGAGACCTGCCCATCGGATTCCTCAACTGGTCGCTAACTTGCGCGTCCTGTTCAACATATTGACGGAGTACTGTCACCAATTTACGGTGTGGGGCGTCCCGCCGGGCAGCGGCGGTCCCGGCATCCATATGACCGCGGAACGTCCGGCTCTTCTCCTTTCCACTGGAAGGGGTCAGTTGATGAAGAAGAGCGGCAGGCTGCGTGCCTGGACGTTCGCTACGACCGTGGCGTTACTCGCGGGGGGCCTGGCGTCGGTGTCGGGCACCGCCGCGGCGGCCACCGCCGCACGCGCCGAATCCCCGTTCGACTTTCCGGGGCGCGGTGCCACCGTGCCCTTCACGGAGATCGAGGCCGAAGACGCCGTCAGCACGGGCCAGGTGATCGGCTCCGACCGGATCTACACCCGCCTTCCCTCCGAGGCGTCCGGGCGCAGAGCCGTCACGCTCAGCGGCTCCGGCCAGTACGTCGAGTTCACGCTCACCAAGCCGGCCAACGCCGTGACGGTGCGCTACAGCGTGCCGGACAACAGCGCCGGGACCGGCCAGAACACCACCGCCGACCTGCGCGTCAACGGCGCTCACGTCAAGGATCTGCCGCTCACCTCCCGGTACGGCTGGTTCTACGGCAGCTACCCGTTCACCAACACCCCGGGCGACAAGCCCCACCACTTCTACGACGAGACGCGGACCATGTTCGGGTCCACGCTCGCCGCCGGGGACAAGGTGCGGATCCAGTCCACCGGCGGTGTCGCGATCACCGTCGACCTGGCCGACTTCGAACTGGTCCCCAACCCGGTCGCCCGTCCCACCGGGTCGCTGTCCGTCGACGATTTCGGCGCCGTCCGCAACGGCACCACCGATTCGACCGCCGCTTTCCAGGCAGCAGTCGACGCGGGCAAGGCCCAGGGCAAGGCCGTATGGATTCCCGAGGGGACGTACACCCTGTGGGACCACGTCGTCGTCGACGGCGTGACCCTCGCCGGCGCCGGCCCCTGGTACAGCGTGCTCACCGGCCGCCACCCCACCGACCGCAAGCGCGGGGTCGGGATCTACGGCAAGTACGTCTCCGGCGGCGGCTACACGGGCGCCATCCGCCCGCACGAGGCCGGCGGGCCGAGCCGCAACGTCACCCTCAAGGACTTCGCCATCATGGGCGAGATCACCGAACGGGTGGACGATGATCAGGTCAACGCGATCGGCGGCGCCATGACCGACTCGGTCGTGGACAACGTCTGGATGCAGCACACCAAGGTCGGGGCCTGGATGGACGGCCCGATGGACAACTTCACCATCAAGAACAGCCGCATCCTCGACCAGACCGCCGACGGCGTGAACTTCCACACCGGCGTCACCAACTCCCGGGTCACCAACACCTTTGTCCGCAACTCCGGGGACGACGGCCTGGCGATGTGGGCCGACCGCGTGCCGAACGTCAACAACTCCTTCGACCACAACACCGTGGTCGCGCCGATCCTGGCCAACAACATCGTCACCTACGGCGGCCGGGACATCAGCATCACCGACAACGTCGTCAGCGACACCCTCACCAACGGCGGCGGCATCCATGTCGCCAACCGCTACCCCAACGTGAACTCCACCTACGGCACCGCGCTGGCCGGAACCCACACCGTCGCGCGCAACACGCTGCTGCGCGCCGGGAACGCCGACTACAACTGGGACTTCGGAATCGGAGCCATGTGGTTCGACGGTGAGACCGAGCCGATCAACGCCACGATCAACGTCACGGACACCGACTTCCTGGACAGCTCCTACTCCGCCGTCCAGTTCATCCAGGGCAACACCAAGACCATCAACTTCAACAACGTGAAGATCGACGGCACCGGCACCTACATGCTCCAGGTGCAGTCCGGGACCACCGCGACCTTCACCAACGTCCGCGCGGACCACATCGGTGCGGGCGTCTCCATCCACAGTTGCGTCGGCGGGGCCTGGCTGCCGCAGCTCATCGGCACCGGCAACACCGGCTGGAGCCTCGGCTCCACGGTGTGCACCGGGACCTGGCCGGCTCCGAACTACATCTACCCCGGTGGCGGCGGCAGCCCCGGCGGCCTGTCCGGCTCACCCGGCCTGCTGTCCTTCGCCGCGCGGGAGGTCGGCAGCACCAGCCCCGCGCAGACCGTCACCGTCACCAACGGCGGCGCTTCCGCGGCTCCGATCGGCTCGGTCGCCGCGACCGGCGACTACGCCCAGACCAACACCTGCGGCACCTCGCTGGCCGCCGGCGCGTCCTGCACGGTCAGTGTCACCTTCAAACCCACCGCCACCGGCACCCGCACCGGCACACTCACCGTGGCGAGCACGGCCCCCGGCGGCCCGGTCACCGCCAACCTCACCGGCGTCGGCACCAACGGCGTCTCCCTGTCCGCCTCGCCGACCAGTCTGTCCTTCGCCTCGCGGGTGGTCGGGAGCACCAGTCCGGCGCAGGCCGTGACGGTCACCAACAACGGCACGGCCACCGCCAATCTGGGCACGGTCGCCGCCACCGGTGACTTCGCCCAGACCAGGACCTGCGGGACGACGCTGGCAGCGGGCGCGTCGTGCACGGTCAACGTCACCTTCGCCCCGACGTCCACCGGTACCCGGACCGGAACGCTCAGTGTGCCCAGCAACGACGCGAACAGCCCGCTGACCGTCGCGCTGAGCGGCACGGGCACATCCGCCAACCCCAACCTGGCCCAGGGCCGCCCGACCACCGAGACCAGCCACACCCAGACCTACTCCTCGGGCAACGCGGTCGACGGCAACGCCAACACCTACTGGGAGTCGGCCAACAACGCCTTCCCGCAGTCCCTCACCGTCGACCTCGGCTCGGCGGTCGACGTCAGCCGGATCGTGCTGAAGCTCCCGCCCGCCACCGCCTGGGCCACCCGCTCCCAGACCGTCGCGGTCACCGGCAGCACCGACAACGAGACCTACACCTCGATCGTCGCCGCGACCTCGTACACCTTCAACCCGGCCACCGGCAACACCGCCACCGTCACCTTCCCCGCCACCAACCGCCGCTACCTGCGGCTGACCTTCTCCGCCAACACCGGCTGGCCCGCCGCCCAGCTCTCCGAGCTGGAGGCATACACCTCCTGACGCACCCCTGAACGAGGCTCCGGGACAGGCACACTCCCCTGCCCCGGAGCCACAGGGCACCCGGGGTGCGCAGCTCCAGGAAATTCCCGGTTCAGCGCACCCTCCCCCGCGCCTTCAGAGGCACGGGCGGCAGTTCAGGGGCGGGCAGCGGGGCGCCGTCGTAGCCGACGACCTCGCCGAAGCGTGCGCCCGACATCCAGTCCGAGCGGGCCTGGGCGATGTCCTCCTGGGTGCGGCCGATGAAGTTCCACCACATGATCAGCTCCTCCTCGAAGGGCTCGCCGCCGAGGAGCATCAGTCCCGCGTCGGACGCGGCGCGCAGAGGCAGTTCGGTACGGCCGCAGCCGAGGTAGAGCATGGAGCCGGGCAGTACGGGGACCCCGTCGACGTGGGCCTCGCCGGACATGGAAAGCACCGCGTACTCGAAGTCCCGCTCCAGCGGAACGCTGACCTCGGCGCCCTCGGTCAGGGCGAGGTCGGCGCCCACGAGGGGTGTGTACGTCGTGCCGGGCGACGCCGTGCCGTCGAGCGAGCCGAGGATCAGCGTCGCGGTGAGGCCGGGTGCCGTCACGGTCGGCAGGTCGGCGTGGTGCTCGAAGTGCGGTGCGACATGCCGGTCCGCGTCGGGCAGCGCGACCCACAACTGTGCGCCGTGCAGCAGCCGGGCGTGCGCCTTGGGGCTCTCCTCGGAGTGGCTGATGGCCCGTCCGGACGTCATCAGGCCGAGCTGCTTGGGCCGGATCGTCTGGAGGCTGCCCGTGGAGTCGCGGTGCAGTACCTCGCCCTCGTGCAGCCAGCTCACCGTCTGCAGCCCCATGTGCGGGTGCGGCGGCACCTGCATACCGGGCTCGTCGGCGATGTCGTCGGGCCCGTAGTGATCGACGAAGCACCACGCGCCGACCATGCGCCGGCCGAGGTTGGGCAGCAGACGGCGGACTTCGGTGGACTCGCCCAGCTGGACGCGCCGGGGGCTGAGAAGCTCACGCACCGGCTCGGCGACGACGAACCCGCGGCCACCGCACTGCGCCGGCACCGCCTCGCGATCAAGATTGCTCATGCCGGACAACCTAGCCTCGTCGGGGCCGTCCCGTCAGACCCGGGCACCCCGCGCGGGCGGTGGAATATTCGTGCACCCGGGCCGGTTGCGGCGGGCGAGGAGGTTGCAGTGAACGAGACCTACAGCCAGACGTACGACGAGACCTACGGCGACACGTACAGCCCCGAGTACTACGGGCACGGGACGGCCGCGGAGCGCTGGGAGCGTGCGCGGATGTTCTTCGACGCCAAGGAGTACGTGACGGCGGCGGGCGTCCTGGAAGGGCTGGTCGACGAGGTGCCGGAGCAGGTCGCACCCCGGCTGCTGCTGGCACGGGCGTACTACCACGCGGCCCGACTGCGGCTCGCCGAGGAGCAGTTGCTCCTCGTCCTGGAGCGGGACCCGGTGGAGGGCTACGCGCGGTTGATGCTCGGCCGCACGCTGGAACGCCAGGGCCGGGACGCGGACGCGGCGCCGCACCTGCGGATGGCGGCGGCGCTCGCGGGTGAGTTCACCCCGACGGGTCGCTGACGTCACAGCTCCGCCGTCCGTACCGCCGGGGTGAGTCCGACGGCCGCCGCGAGCGCGCACACCGCGCCGCAGGCCGTGAAGAACACCCCGGTCCCCCAGGCGGCGGCGACCAGACCGGTGAGGGGAAAGAGCAAGGGACTGAGCCCGAGGGTGCCCAGGGTCGTCACGGAGGTGACGCGGCCCAGGTACCGGGGCTCGGTCCTCTGCTGCACCAGCGCGTGCCCGATCGCACCGGGGACCCCGCTCGCGGCGCCGAGTACAGCGCCCAGAGCCATCGCGGTGGCCGGTGTACCGGCCTGCCCGAGGGCCGTGACCAGGACCGCGGTCACCACCAGGGACGCGGTGAGTGCCGCGCCCGCGCGCGGAACGCGGGGTGCTGCGGTGAGGGCGAGCCCGGTGACGGCACCACCCACACTGAACGCGGCGAGGACCCCGCCGAGCGCGGCCGGGCCCCAGCCCCGCTCGCCGGCGAGGAGGACGAGCCCCGCGGCGAGCGGCCCGCTGAAACACATCTCGCCGAGCGCGACGACCAGCACGAGACGGCTGAGGCTCCGGTTCCGGCGCAGGTGCCGTAGTCCATCGCAGAGGTTCGCCCATGGCCCGGCGCCCTCTCCCCCGGCCACCGGTGAGCCGGTGGCCCCTTGGCAGCCGGCCTGCGGGACCCGTACCGCCGCCAGCAGCCCCAGCGAGGCCACGAACAGCAGCGCCACCACCCCGAAGGCGGCGCCGGGCCCGCGCGCGGCCAGCACGGATGCGGCGATCAGCGGCCCCACCGCGTTGCTCAGCCGCACGGCCAGGGAGCGCATCCCCTGCACCCGGGCGAGCTGCCCGCTCGCGGTGAGCCGGGGCGGCAGCGCGCCGACCGCCGGCATGAACACCGCGTCGACCACCCCGAACACGAACGCCAGCAGGCACAGCGGCAGCAGCCGGGGGCCGTGCGCGTACGTCAGCGCGGCGACGGCGATGACCACCGCGCAGCGCACCAGATCGCTGCCGATGAGGACGCGGCGCGGCCCGAACCGGTCGGCGAGTACTCCTCCGCCGAGCATCAGGACGGCCCGGGGTATCGCCCCGACGGCGAGCACCAGCCCGACCGTGGTGGGACCGGCGACCCGAGTGACGGCCCAGGTCAGCGTCAGGTAGTAGGCGACGTCGCCGGTCACGGACGCCGTGTAGGCGCCGAGCCAGCGCAGCACGTTGAGGTCCCGGTACGCGGCCCGCCCCCCGACCAGCGCCACCTCGTCCCCCCGCACCGCTCACTCCCCGTCGGTGAGCAGGGGATACGCCTGCACGCGCACCGTCACTGGCGCGGCGCCCGTGGACTCGGCGCCCGTGGACTCGGTGTCCGCCGACGCGGCGTGCTCCCGGTAGCGGTCGACCACGGCGAGCAACTCGGTCTTCATCCGGTCCAGTTCGGTGGGTGTCAGGCGCAGGGTGTGGTCGGTGAACGCGGACACCGCGAACCACTCGTCGGCCATCACCGGCACGGTCTCGGTGGCGGCCCGGCGCAGGGCCTCGCCGTGCGCCATCGCCAGCGCCTGGACGTACGCCCTGCTGTCCGCCGCGCCGGCCAGGTCCGTGTCCGCGGGGTCGTGCATCGAGATCCGGTGCCGGGCGCGCCACCAGCGGTCGCGCCGGTTGCCCCGGGCGGTGTCCTCCTCGATGAGCCCGCCGGCCGCCAGCCGCCGCAGGTGGTAGCTGGCCGCTCCGGAGTCCAGGTCGAAGTGGCCGGCGAGCTGCCCGACGGTCGCGGGGCCGTGCTCCCGCAGCCGGTTGAGCAGCGCGAGCCGTGTCGGGTGGGCGAGGACGCGCAGGGCCGCGGTGTCTAGGGTGACGGTCCCCGTGGGTTCGTCGGTCGCCGATTCAGCGGTCGTGGGTTCGTCGGTCATGGCGTGCATTCTAGATTCAGAAGAGTCCTTCGCGAAGAGATGTTCCAGAAGAGATGTTCCTGAATGTTTCTTCGCGAAGAATGCTTCGGAATCACGGCTATAGCATGGCGCCGAGAGATCAACAGCCCAGGCTCCGCGCAGGCAGGCCGGGGCAGTCAAGGGCGGTCGACATGTCAGCAGAACCCTCCGAGGCCCCCGGAGCCTCCGGACCCGCCGGAACCTCCGGAGCCGCGCGGCCTCCGCTGCGGCGCGATGCCGAGCGCAACCGCCGGCGGATCATCGAGGCCGCCCGTGAGGTGTTCCGGGAGCGGGGGCTCGGTGCGACGCTCGACGACGTGGCGCGGCACGCGGGGGTCGGGGTGGGGACGGCCTATCGGCGTTTCGCCAACAAGGAGGAGCTGATCGACGCGCTCTTCGACGACATGGCCGAGACCGTGCACACCCTGACCGAGGAGGCGGCGGCCGATCCCGACCCGTGGCACGGTCTCGCGTCCTGCCTGGAGAGGGTCTGCGAACTCCAGTCGTTCGACCGGGGGTTGCGCGAGGTGATGCTCGGGAGCGGGCGGGGACCGCAGCGGCAGGAGCGGATGCGGGCGCTGGTCAGGCCCGCGCTCGACCAGTTGCTCGCCCGCGCCAAGGAACAGGGGACGCTACGGGTCGATGTGGCCGAGTACGACATGCCGATGATCCAGCTAATGGTGGCCACGATCACCGAACGGACCGGGCACCCGGATCTCTGGCGGCGGTACCTGCGGCTGCTGCTCGACGGGTTGCGGGCGCGGCCGGAGGGCGAAACGGAGCCGCTGCCCGTCGTACCGCTGGGCGACGACGAGTTGATGGTGTCGCTCAGCGCGTCGAGCGAGCGCGAGGCCAAGGCAGCGGCACAGGCACACGCGCAGGCGCAGACACAGGCACACGCGAGCGGACTCAAGACCCGCTGAACTCGGGGCCGCACCCCCGAAATCCCCTACGGCCCCTCCGCCCCGTCCCCCTCCCCGTACATCGCCGCCGCGTCCTCCACATGGGCGATCGCCGCCGCCTCCGCCCGCTCCGGGTCCCCGTCGACGATCGCGCTGACGATCGCCTCGTGGTGGACGGGTGTGAGGTTCTCGCGGCGCCGTACATTGCTCAGGCTGACGATCGCGAACCGCGCCCAGATGCGGTCGAGCGCGTCCTCAAGGAGCGGGTTGCCCGACAGCCGTGCCAGCAGCATGTGGAAGTCGAGGTTGGCCCGCCAGGCGCCCTGCGGATCGGCGGGTTCGGCGAACTCCTCGACATGGTGGGCCGCGTCCTTGAGCGCGGTGAGCTGTGCCGGTGAGAGCAGTCCGTCGCGCTGGGCGGTCGCGGCGAGTTTCGCGGCGAGCGCGTCCAGCGCGCCGTGCAACTGCATCGCGTGCCGCATCTCCTGCGGCGAGAGCGAACTCACCACCACACCACGGCCCGTGGAGGTGACCAGACCGTCGCTCTGGAGCCGGCGCAGCGCCTCGCGGACCGGCGTACGGCTCATGCCGAGGTCCTCGCAGATGCCGAGTTCGGTGAGTCGGTCCCCGGGGTGGTACGCCCCGGACATGAGTCTCTCGCGTAGCCGCAGGTAGGCCAGTTCGGCCTGGTTGTGCATTCCTGGGCGCTCTGAGGCACGGCCGCCGGCTGAAAGCATGCTCAATGTATACATTGCATCCGGACGGCCGCGCAACGCACCGGAACCTCTCCGCGACGCGCCGGAATCTACGCCCGCAACTGCTTGTCGAGGAAGTCGACCATGTACCCGAGGGCCTTCTTCGTGATCCACGGCTTGCCCGCTTCGGTGTCGCCCATGAACGCCATGTCGCCGTGGTCGGCGCCGGTCAGCACATAGCGGGTGCTGTCGGCGCCCTTCGCGCGCAGCGCCTCGTGCAGCAGGAGGGTCTGGCTCGGCGAGATCAGGCGGTCCTTGCTGCCGTGCATCTCCAGGAAGGCCGGGTCGTCGCCGTCGGCGTAGGTGGCGGGGTCGGCGGCGGCGACCTCGTCGGTGTACTCGGCCACGGACTTGTCGGCGCCGGACGGTCCGTACACATACAGGGCGAGGTTGTTGCCCGGGGCCACGTTCGCCGCCTTGGCCGCGTCGTCGTAGTCCGCGCCGACCTTGGAGAGGTCGGAGGCGCCGAACTTGTCGATGACCGCCTGGACGTCGCTGCTCCGGTCCAGGTGGTCGCCGGACTCGAAGTCCTTGACGCCGTTGGTGGTGCCGACCATCGCGGCGAGGTAGCCGCCGGCGGACTCGCCCCAGACGGCGACCCGGTCCGGGTCGATGCCGTACTCGTCGGCATGGGCGCGGAGGTAGCGGATCGCCGACTTCACATCGCTGACGCCCTCCTTGTACGTGGCGCCGTCGGCCGTGGTCCGGTAGGTGATCGAGGCGACCACGTAGCCCTGTTCGGCGAGGTAGGTCCGCTGGTCCAGGGCCGCCGCCTTCTGGGCCTGCATGAAGCCGCCGCCGGGGAGGTACACGACCAGTGGCTTGGTGGCCGAGCCACCGGCGGGCGTGAGCACGTCCAGCTTGAGGTCGATCTTCTTGCCGGTGTCCGAGGGGGACGCGTACACGAGGTCCTTGTGCGCCTCGACGTCCGTGGTGCCGCACTCGATCTGCGGGCCGTCGGCGGTGACGACCTCGCTCGTGCTGGTGTCGCTCGGGGCGATGGTCTTCGCGATCGGGATGGACGGGCGGTCGGGGGTGGCGCCGCCGTCCGGGGCCGACGGCGTCGCGACTTCGGTCGTCGGGCAGGCCGTGGGGGTCGCGGACGGTGCGGACGACGTGGACGCCGTGCCCCCGCCGCCGTCGGAGCAGGCGGCGAGCGTCAGCCCCAGGACGGTGGCGCCGGCCAGCAGCCGGGCCAGGCCGAACCTCCTCGGGAGGGCCGCGCCGATCTTCCTCTTCGTGGATGTACGGGATGTGCTCACGTGGGGTCCTCTTCTCGGTCAAGCCATCCGGAGAGATGATCTCCGGTTCTGGAGTTCACCGTGACACTACCCGGAGATGGTGTCTCCACTTCACTCCGGCGGCCGTATTCATAGCGCGAACAAAGGGTTACCGAGCGGTAAGAGCTATTTCGCATCAACCCGTGACGCGCACCTTGTCGAGCGATGGAGTGCAATGTATACATTGCACATCAACGACGGGGCCGCCGCGATCCGGGCCCCGGAACCGCACCGCCATCACGATCCCCTGAACCGCCATCATGATCACCAACCCGAGGTGAGTGCCATGCCAGGAATCGGCCGAAGCGGACGGCGAAACGCCCTGCTCTGTACGGCGACAGCGGCGCTGCTCGCAGCCACCGCGTGTGGCTCGGGCTCCGCGTCGGGCTCGGGCAGCGGCCCGATCAAGGTCGGCGCCTCACTGCCCCTGTCGGGCCCCGTGGCCGACGCCTCCAAACCGGCGTACGAGGGCTACAAGGTCTGGCTCGACCAGCTCAACAAGAGCGGTGGACTCCTCGACCGCGACGTCGAGCTGAAGGTCCTCGACGACGGCTTCGACCAGAACACCGTCGTGACCAACTACAACCGCCTGATCAGCCAGGAGCGCGCCGACCTGCTGCTCGGCACCTTCTCGTCGAAGCTCAACCTGCCCGCGTCGGCGGTGGCCGAGCGCTCCAAGATGCTGTACGTCGAGCCGTCCGGCGGCGCCGAGGAGATCTTCAGCCGGGGCTACGACTATCTGTTCTTCGCGCAGCCCAGCACCTCGCTCGACCTGCCCGAACAGTTCGTGAACTGGGTGAAGGCGCTGCCGGCCGGCGAACGGCCGAAGACCGCCGCGTATCCGACGCAGGACGACCCGAACACCGATGTGACGATCGCGGAGTTCCGCAAGGAGCTGAGCGCGCTCGGCGTGAAGTCGGTCTACAGCGAGAAGTACGCGCCGGACACCGTCAACTTCGACTCGATCGCGAGCGGTATCGCCCGCGCGAAGCCCGATCTGATCGTGCACGGCGCGGTCGCGATCAACGACGGCGCCGGACTCGTCAAGGCGCTCCAGAAGCAGCAGTTCAGCCCGGAGATGATGTTCCAGACGAACAGTCCGAGCGTCACGGGCTCCTATCCGGAGGCGGTCGGCACGAAGAACACCGAGGGCATCTTCACCTCGGCGGCCTGGAGCCCGAAGGCCGACTATCCGGGCAACGCGGCCTTCGTGAAGGCGTACACGGCGGCGTACGGCTCCGCGCCCAACGACGACGCGGCGAACGCGTACACGGCGGGTCAGGTGCTCGAAGCGGCCGTGAAGGGGGTCGGCAGCCTCGATCAGAAGAAGCTCGCCGACTGGCTGCACTCGCACACCGTGCAGACCATCGTGGGCCCGCTGAAGTGGGACGAGCGCGGGGTGCCGGACGGCGACATGCTCCTCGCGCAGTGGCAGAACGGGAAGTTCGAATTCGTCGCGCCCGAGAGCCAGAAGACGGTGGACGCGGCCGTGAACCCGAAGCCCGGGTGGTCGTGATGGGTACGTTCTTCCAGGCGCTGGTCCTGGGAGGTCTGGTCGGCGGTGTGTACGCCCTCGTCGCGTCCGGTATGAACCTGATCTTCGGCGTGATGCGGGTCGTCAACCTCGCACAGGGCGGCATGCTCATCCTCAGCGCCTATCTGACGTATTCGCTGTGGCACGCGACCGGGCTCGACCCGCTGCTCCTCGTCGTCGTCACGACACCGTGTCTGCTGGTCGTGGGCTGGGCGACGTACTACGTGTTCATCGAGCGGTCCCGGACCACCGATCCGTCGATGGCGCTGGTGACGACCTTCGGGCTCACCCTGGTCACCAAGGGTGTCATCGCGCTGATCTGGGGCAATGAGGCGCGCTCGGTGACACCGGGCTACGCCAACAAGTCCTTCTCGCTGCTCGGTCTGAAGTTCCCGGAGGCGCAGGTGTACGCGTGCCTGATCGCGGCGGTCGTCCTGATGGGCCTGTACGTGCTGCTGCGCCGCACCTGGCTGGGCCGTTCGCTCCAGGCCACGGCGTCGAGTGCGGAGGGCGCGCGGCTGATCGGTATCGATGTGCGCGCGACCTGGGCGGCGGCGTACGCGCTCGGGGTCGCCGCGGCCGGGGCGGGCGGGTCGCTGCTGAGCGTGTTGTATCCGTTCATGCCCAGCTCGGCCGACCACTGGATCGGTCTGATGCTCGCGATCATCGTGCTCGGCGGCATGGGAAGCCTGGCCGGCAGCGTCCTCGGTGCCGTGATCATCGCGCTCGCCGAGTCCCTGACCGCCACCTATGTGTCGCCCGACTGGGCGGCGGCGGTCCCCTATCTGGCGATCATCCTGGTCCTTCTCGCCCGTCCCCAGGGCCTGTTGGGCACCCGACTGCGAGAGGACATGGCCCGCGCATGACCATCCACCGCATCCGGGCGGCCGGGATCGGCCTCGCGGCCCTCGCGCTCGCCGTCCTGCCGCTCGTCTCCGACAACGCCTATCTCCAGAACATGGCGATCATGGCGTTCCTCCTGGCCGTCATGGCGTCCGGCTGGAACATCATGTCCGGCTACACCGGCTATGTGTCCCTCGGACAGAGCGCCTTCCTCGGCGTCGGCGCGTACACCACGGCCCTGCTGTCGATCCACACCGGGATGTCACCGTTCCTGGCCGCGCCCGTCGGCGGTGTGGTCGCCGCCGGCGCCGCGCTGCTGCTCGGTCTGGTGGGGCGCCGCACCCGGGGCATCGCGTTCGTCATCGTCAGCTTCGCGTTCCTGGAGTTCACGGCGCTGCTCGTGTCCAACTGGTCGTCGCTGACCAACGGCAACCACGGCCTCGCGCTGCCCCTGCCGACCTGGGACAGCGCCTACCTCAACTGGCCCTTCTACTACGCCCTCCTGGCGCTGCTCGCGCTCACAATCTGGGGGTCATGGGCGATCCGCAGGTCCAAGTTCGGCATCGGTCTCATGGCGATCCGTGACGACGAGTCGAAGGCCGACGGGATCGGCGTACGGACCGACCGGTACAAGATGCTCGCGTTCGCGGCGAGCGCCTTCCCGATCGGTGTCGCGGGCGGGATCTACGGCTACTACATCGCCTTCCTCGAACCCGCGTCGATGTTCGACATCGTCATCGCCATGCAGATCGTGCTCGCCGCGCATCTGGGCGGTGTGGGCACGCTGTGGGGCCCGGTCCTGGGCGCGTTCCTCCTGGAGCCGCTGAACCAGTTCACCAACCAGAACCTCAGCGGCCCGGACGCCGGCTCCTGGCGGCTGATCATCTACGGCGCGCTGCTCGCCGCGATCGTCCTGTTCTTCCCGAAGGGGGTGCTGACGGAGGGCCTGAACTGGCTGACGCGGCTGCGGCGTTCGGGTCCGGTGGCGCTGGCGGGTGTGCGACTGGCCGAGGTTCCGGAGCGGCTGCCCGCCGCGCTGACGGTGCGGGAGCGGGTGCCGGAGCCGGGGGCGGGGGCGGGGGCGCCACCGCTGCTGCGGGTCGAGGGGCTGGAAAAGTCGTTCGGCGGGGTGCGGGCCGTGCACGGGTGCTCCCTGACGGTCGCGCGCGGGTCGATCACCGGTCTCATCGGACCCAACGGCTCCGGCAAGACCACCGTGTTCAACCTGCTCGACGGCACCCTCACCGCCGACAGCGGCACGGTCCACCTGGGCGAGCGCCGCATCGACGGCCTCCCTCGCTGGCAGCGTGCCCACGCCGGGCTCGCCCGCACCTTCCAGGCCACCCGCGTCTTCCCGCAGCTCACCGCCGTGGAGAACCTGGCCGTGCCCAGCCGCACCTTCTCGGCGGGGAAGCTGCGCACCTCGGCGGTCAGCGGCCAGGAGGCGGCCCGCGCCCGGGAATGGCTCGACTTCGTCGGGATCGGCGCGTACGCGGACCATCGCGCGGGCGGGCTCTCGTACGGGCAGCAGAAGCTCGTCGAACTGGCCCAGGCCCTGATGCTGGAGCCGGAACTCCTCCTTCTCGACGAACCGGCCGCCGGTATCAACCCCGCGCTGGTGGAGCGGCTGAGCGACATCGTCCGCAAACTGAACGGCGCGGGGACGACCGTCCTGGTCGTGGAGCACAACATGCCGCTGGTCCTCTCGCTCTGCGACCACATCCATGTCCTCGCCCAGGGCGCAGTCATCGCGAGCGGCCCGCCCGGACAGATCGAGCGGGACCCGGCGGTCCTGGACGCCTACCTCGGCGACCACGCGCCCGCCCCGCGCGGCGGCGAGGCGGCCTCGGGAGTCTCGGGAGTCATCGCATGATCACCTTCACCGATCTGGTCGCCGGATACGGGCGCGCGGGAGACATCCTGCGCGGTGTCGGCTTCACCGCCGTCGAATCCGCCATCACCTGCATTGTCGGCCCCAACGGGGCAGGGAAATCAACCGTGTTGAAGGCGTGCAGCGGGCTCCTCCGCCCCCGGGGCGGCCGGATCCTGCTCGGCGGCGACGAGATCGGGGGCCTGTCCCCCGCCGCGATCCTCAAGCGTGGCGTGGTCCAGGTCCCCCAGCACCACGGCCTGTTCCCGGCCCTGTCGGTCCGCGAGAACGTCATGCTCGGCGCCTACGTCAACCGCCACGAACGCGAACGCAACCGCCGCCGCTACGAGGAGATCTGCGCCCTCTATCCGCTGATCGCCGACCGCGCGTCCGACAAGGCCGCGTCCCTCTCCGGCGGCCAGCGCCGCACCGTCGAGTTCGCCCGCGCCCTGATGCTCCGGCCCCGTGTCGTACTCCTCGACGAGCCGACGCTCGGCCTCGATCCGAAGGCGTCCGCGCAGCTCGCCGACTCCGTCACCACGCTCAACCAGGAAGGGGTGACCGTCCTCATGGTCGAACAGAACGTACGCTTCGGCCTCACCCTCGCCGACCACGCCGTCGTCATGGAGGGCGGCCGGGTCCTGCACACCGGCAACGCCGACGACCTGCTCGCCGACCCGGAGATGGCGCAGCTGTTCTTCGGGGCGACGCCGAAGGGGCAGGTGGCTTCATGACCGCGACCTCTGAGGGCGCCCCGCGCCAGGACCCGTATCTCACGGAGGTGCAGCGCATCGCGGCGTCCGGTGCGCGGGCCGCCGAACCCATCCGGATCGGGGACCTGGAGCTGCTGGCGATCCCCCAGCTCTCCTACGACGCGCCCGGCACGCCCCCGGGAATGAACGGCGGCGACAGCGACACCGAGCTGCTGCTTCTGCGGCGCGGCGACGGCGACCGCTACGAGCCGTGGGGGAAGCTCACGGCGCCCGGCGGCGAGGACGCGGAGTTCTTCCGGATCGGGGAGCGTTCCTTTCTCGCCGTGGCGAGCATCCGCAGCGGCTCTGGGCCCTATCGGTACGTCGTCGACTCGACCGTCTTCGCCTGGGACGGCGGCGCTTTCGTGCCGTTCCAGTCGTTCCCCGGATTCGCGGCAAAGCAGTGGCGGCACTTCACCATCGGCGACCGGCACTTCCTCGCCCTCGCGCAGGGTGTCGCCGTACCGGGGCACGAGTCGGAGAACCGGCCGTCCGAGATCCACGAGTGGAACGGCGAACGGTTCGAGCACTTCCAGGACATCCCCTCGCAGTGGGCGTACAACTGGCATGCCCTCACCGTCGACGGCACGCACTTCCTGGCCCACGCGGACCATGTCACGCCCAGCGTCCTGTACCGGTGGGACGGCGCACGGTTCGTCGCACACCAGGAGCTGGCGGCCCGCACCGGCCGGGCGTTCGCCTCCTTCACCGACCCCGCGACCAACACGCCGTACCTCGTCGTCGCCTGCATCGAGGAGGGCTCGGCGGTGTGGCGGTGGAACCGCGAGCGGGGCGTCTTCGAGGAGCACCAGCGGATCGGGGACGGGCTCGGCGCGCGGGAACTCGCCGTCATCCGCACCGCACGCGGCCTGTACGTCGTCCGGGTCAACTTCATCCTGGGCACGCCGGCCGATCCGACCACGGCACTCGCCTCGCAGATCTACCGGTGGCAGGACGAACAGCTCGTGCGCGTCGGGGAGTTCCCCACCACGGGCGGAACGGATGTCGCCGTACTCGCGGACACGGAGGGGCGCGGGGTGCTGCTCGTGCAGACCAACGCGCTCAGCCCCGATGTGCGTTTCGCGGCCGACAGCGTCGTCTACCGCTTCACGGACCAGGTCGTGTCCACCACCTGAGCGCCCCGACCGCCCCGTCCGTCTCACCGGCCGCGCGCCCCACGCCGCGGTCCGGCACGCAGAGAGGAGTGCGGCATGCCCGCGCCTTCGCAGGAAAGCCCTGAGCTGATCGACCTGTTCACCACCTATACCGCCGGGCCCGACAGCATCGGCGCGCATCTGCGGGACGCCGCCGTGCGGGCGGGCGCCGACGATCCGCTGCTCGTCGTCACGGGCGCCGACATGGCGCTGTACCCGGGCGGCGGGAGGCCGCCCACGGTGCTCGGCTTCCGGCTGTCGACGCGAGGCTTCAAGGAGCTGGCGGCCGTGTCGCACCTCGGTCCCGCGCTCGCCTCGCTGGCCGCCCTGAAGCGCGGCGACGAGCGCGGTGTGTGGCGCGCCGACGCCCTGCGGCTCCTCACGGAGGTGCGGCGGTCCCGGGCGGCCAACGACGTCGCCCTGTGGCGGGACCGGATCGCCGCGCCGTCGTACCGGGGCCGCGAGGAGGCCATCGCGGCGATGGTCGACTACTCCTGCGACCTCACCGAGCGCTATCTCGTACGGGCGCTCGCCGACCCCGCGTATCTGAGTGAACGCACCCTGCGCGAGGACTACTTGGACGACGGCGACCCCGGCGAGCTGCCGGTGTCGTTCAACCGGATCATGGTCGCGACGTTCTTCCTCGTCGGGATGGACAACGCGCACCGGTTCATCACCTGGTGCGACGTCCAGGGCGTCGACTGGGAGCGTGCGATGGTCGTCATCGCCGGGCAGCAGGGCCGGCCGACGGCGGGCGTGACGTGGCGCACCAGCAGCGTCGCCGCGATCGTCCTCGCCGCGTCCCGCCACAAACTCCCCCTGGACCGGCTGTACATGGCGCCGCACGCCCCGGTGTTCGCGACCCCGGCGGACGGCGACCTCAGCGAGGTCGCCGCACTGGAACCGGCGCTGCGCGCGCTGTGGGCGGGGACCCGGGCGACCGTGGACCTGGGGGCGACGATGTTCGAGGGGTATCCGGCCTTCTCGCCGAGCGGGGGCGACGAGGCGGTCCTGTCCTTCGGGGACACCACCACCGAGGTCGGCGAGATGCCGCCGATCCGGTCCGACGACGACTGGCGCGCGCTCGTCACCCGGCTGCGGGTGGTGATGGAGGACCCCCGGCAGCTCCTGTCGGGCGCGGTCAGCGACTACGCGGCGCAGCAGCTCGTCGCCCATGACAACGACCCGCTGGCGATCACGGTGCCGGGTCTCGACGGCGAACCGTATCCGGGTCTCGCGGCGGCGAGGGAGACCGCGGGACGGAGGGCCGTGTGATGGAGCGCCAGTTCATCGACGTACCGGGTGGCAGGGTCGCGTACCAGGTGGTGGGGGACGGGCCGCGCACGGTCGTGTGGGTCCACGGGCTGCCGCTCGACTCGGACTCCTGGGCCCATCAGCGCCGCCACTTCGCGCCGCTCGCCCAGAACGTGTTCCCCGATCTGCGCGGCTACGGGCACTCGGACAAGCTGCCGGCCGACTGTACCGATGTCACCCAGCAGTACGTGGACGACCTGCACGCGCTGACCGCCACGCTGGACGTCGAGGACATCGTGCTCGTGGGTTTCGCGTCGGCCGGACATGTGGCCCTGCGGTACGCGGCCCAGCATCCGCAACGGGTCTCCGATCTGGTCGTCATCAACGCGTCGCCCCGGTTCCGGCGGGGACCGGACTGGCCCTGGGGGTTCACCGACGAGGGGATCGCGCACTTCACGGACGCGGCGCGGGACGGCGGTATCGAGGCGCTGACCGACGCCGTGCTCGAACCGTCCCTCGTCTTCCGTGACGTGGACGCCGAGGAGGCCGGGCGGCTCGTGGAGTGGTTCCGGCCGATGAGCCTCCACGCCGGAGTGGCCACGCTTCTCGGCTTCTTCGACGGCATCTCGCGGGACGACGACCGGGCGCTGCTTCCGCTGATCCGGGCGCGGGTGCTGGTGGTCGCCGCGACGATCGGGCAGGAGGTCCCCTCCGATGTGGGGCTGTATCTGCGCACCCATGTTCCGGGCGCCCGGCTGGTGGAGATTCCCGGCGCCGACCATTTCGTCTTCGCGACACGGCCCGCGCTGATCAACCAGTTGATCGAGCAGGTCCTGTGATCGAGCGGTCCTGAACGCGGGCTGAGCCCCGACTCATCCATTGCCCCTGCTTATTGTCCCTGTCCCTCGTCCGCCCCGTCTGACACTCAATGAGGAGAGCCATGACCAGCGCACCCGCATCCGCCCTGGACGCCCCTGACACCCCGCACCCCGTCTACCCCCGCCTCTTCTCACCCTGGAAGCTGCGCGGCCACACCGTGAAGAACCGCATCGTCTTCCCGCCGACCTGTGCCACCTGGGTCGACAACATCGCGAGCGGCACCTTCACCGACATGGCCACGGCGTACTACGAGGAGCGCGCGAAACACGACGTCGGCCTGATCGTGATCGGCGCGACCCATGTGCACCCCGACTCGGTGGGTGCCCCGGTGATGACCGCGCAGCTCTTCAACGACAACAACATCGAGCCGCTGCGCAGGATCGCGGACGCGGTGCACCGGCACGGCACGAAGATCGGTATCCAGCTCGTCCATGTCGGGATGCGCAGCCAGCCGACGCCACGGCTCGATCCGCTGTGGGACGAGGACGCCACGTGGGCGACGGTGTCCCCGAGCCAGGTGCCGCTGGGCGAGTTCCCCGGCTCGATGACGCCGAAGGAGCTGAGCGAGGAGGAGATCCTTGAGCTGATCGCCTCCTTCGCCGCGGCGGCGGGCCGGGCCGTGCGCGGCGGTCTCGACGGTGTCGAACTGCACGCGTCGCACGGCTACTTGGCGTGGCAGTTCCTCTCCCCTCTCTACAACAAGCGCACCGACCGGTGGGGCGGCTCGCACGAGAACCGGCTGCGGTTCGTCGTGGAGTGCCTGCGGGCGATGCGCGAGGCGATCGGCCCGGACGCGTTCCTCGGCTACCGCATCAACTCCACGTCCTTCTGGCCCGGCGATCTCGAACTGGCCGATGTCCAGCGGATCGTGGCGGACATCGAGGCGCGCACCGACATCGACTACGTGAATCTGTCCGCCGGTGTCCACCACGCCTTCATCCACACCCCGATGCACTACGAGGCGGGCTGGGAGCGGGAGTACGCGCGCGCCGTCAAGGAGGTCTCCGGCAAGCCGGTGTTCCTGGTCGGCCGGGTCACCACACCCGAACAGGCCGAGGAACTGCTGGAGTCGGGCGACGGGGACGTGATCTGTCTGGGGCGGCAGATGTTCGCCGATCCGGAGTGGGGCACCAAGGCGCGCGAGACGCGGTCGGAGGACATCCGGCGCTGTGTCGCCGCCAACTACTGCTGGCGCAGCGCCTCATCGGGCCGCCGGGTGCAGTGCGTCTACAACCCGACCATGGGCCGCGAGGGCAAGTGGGGCGCGGGCACGCTCCTCCAGATCGAGCACAAGAAACGCGTCCTGATCATCGGTGGCGGACCGGCGGGCCTGGAGTGCGCGCGGGTCGCCGCCGCGCGCGGCCATGACGTGACCGTCCTGGAGGCGGAGCAGCGGACCGGCGGCCATGCCCGGCTGCACGCGCTGCTGCCCCGGCGCTCCGAGTACGGCCGGATCGGGACCTGGCTGACCGAGCAGGCCGCCAAGAACGGCGCGAAGATGATCACGGGGTCGCCGGTCGACGCGGACAACCTGGACGCGGTCATCGACGCCTACCGCCCCGACCATGTCGTCGTCGCCACCGGCTCCCGTCCGACATCCGACGGCTTCCAGGGCTGGACCGGTGAGCCGATGCCGGGTGTCGCCACCGCCCACGTCCTCACCTGGGAGGATGCCGTGGCCGGTACGGGTGAGGCGCACGGCCGTGTCGTCGTCCTGGACGACCTGGGCGATGTCACGGGACCGCTGACCGCGGTGGCGCTCGCCGACCGGCCGGGCGTCGAACGGGTCTCCCTCGTCACCCGCTGGCCCATGATCGGCATGGACACCCTCGCCGATGTGGCCTTCGAGTGGATCATGCCGCAGGTCTACGAGAAGGACATCGACATCGTCGTGGACCACTTCGTGGACACCTTCGACGGCACCGCGATACGGCTGAGGAATCTGCACCGGCCGGATGCCGCGCCGCGCCGCACCATCGAGGCCGACACCGTCGTCATGGCGGTCTCGCGCCTGTCCGTCAACGGTCTGCTGCCCCTGCTCCGCGAGCGCGCTGTCAGCGCCGAGGCCATCGGCTGCGCGGTCGCCCCGCGCGGCACCTACGAGGCGGTCTACGAGGGCCACCGCGCCGGAAGGAAGATCTGATGCCGGACATGGAACCCACGCCGGGCCTTCCGTACCCCTCGCTCACGGGCCTGGGCAGTGTCCTCGTCGGTGGCGAGCGCCGCGCCGCCGTCCTGGCGGGCCCCCGCATCGGGCTGACCGGGCTGACCGGCGGCCTGGACGCCGCGATCCGGGCCGGGATCGACCCGCGTGACGCCGTCGTCCGCTGGGTGGACGCCGACACGGTCACCCTGGACGCGCCCCTGCGCCCGGAGGTCGTCCACTGCCTGGGACACACCTACGCGAGTCACGTACGCGAGAAGGAGGCCGCCGGGCACACCGCCGACGAGAAACCGGAGGAGCCCGAGTACTTCCTCAGGGCCGGCCAGACGATCTCCACCCCCGGCGAGCCCTTCCGCCTCGACCCCGCCCACATCGCCAAGTTGGACTACGAGACGGAACTCGGCATCGTCATCGGCCGCCGCACCAGCCGCGTCCCGGCCGGCGAGGCACTGGCCCATGTCCACGGCTATCTCGTCGTCAACGACCTCACCGCCCGCGAGCGCCAGATCCGCACGGCCGCCGACGGCACCCAGCGGATGGCCGCCGACGCCGCGAAGAACTTCGACGGCGCCACCCTGCTCGGCCCCGCCGTGACCCCGGCGGCTGCCGTGCCGGACCCGGGAGCCCTGGAGGTGTCCACCCTCGTCAACGGCGAGCTGAAACAGTCCGACACGACGGCCGCACTGCTCTTCTCGGTGGCCGAACTCGTCTCCTACCTCAGCCACTTCCTCACGCTGCTTCCCGGCGCGGTGGTCGCGACCGGGACACCCGGCGGCACCGGCTGGTCCACGGACGGCGCACTCGGCGGCACCGGCCTCACTCCCCCGGGCTGCACCCCGGCCCGCTACCTCCGCGCCGGCGACCGGTTGATCAGCCGGATCACGGGGGTCGGGGAGGCCCGGCTGGAGGTGACGGCGGCATAAACCACTAGCCACTCACGACTCACCACCCGCCACTCGCCACTCGCCATTCGTCCGGTCCTGGTCACGCCCCCTGGGGTGTGTTCGCGAGCCGGGTCAGCCACTCGGTCAGGAGAGTCGCCTCGGCCGGGGTGAGGTCCGTGCCCTGTTGTTGGCGCAGCATCGCGGCCAACCGGGCCGCCGTGGACGCCACCCGCACCTCCTCGGTCCCCGCACCGCCCGCGCCCACGGGTGCCTGGTGCGGGACCAGGGCCTCCGGGGTGAACACGGCGGCGTGCACGGAGTCCCGTACCCGCGGGGACACGGTCCTGTCGGTGAACGTCGCCGGGCGGGCCACCAGCATCAGCGCCACTCCGACATTCGCCGACATGACCATCTGGGCGGCCAGTTCGGGGGCGAGGCGCAGCTTGCCCTGTGCGGCGGCGCGCTCCAGATCCCGGGTGAGGATCTGATGGGACTCCAGGGCAGCCGCCGGGGGTGTGCGCATGGCCGGGGAGTTCATCAGCCGGTACAGATTCGGGTTGGCGAGGGCGAACTCCACATGGCTGTCCCAGCCGTCCCGGAGATCCTGGACGGGGTCGGCGCCGGGCCGGTGCAGGCGCTTCGTCGCCAGGTACTTGTCGAACCCGAAGTCGACGACGGCCGACAGCAGCCCTTCCTTGTCCCCGAAGTGCCGGTACAGCGCCGGCGCCCCCACCTGAGCGGCCTCGCACACGGCCCGCGTCGACACGTCCCCGTCGGGCGACTCGGCGACCAAGTCCGCGGCCACTTCCAGGATCCGTGATCGCGTGCTCGTGCTCATGGACGGGACGCTATCAAGGGCGGCGTAACGGCGATACGGGAGTCCGTGGCGGTGGTCCCGGCGGGAACCGCGACCCCCGCAGGGCGGCGCGCCCCGGCGCGCACGTTCACCGGGCACCCACCGGGTGCGGGGCGAGGAGGTCGTCCAGGCCTATGCGGGTGAGGAATTCGGCGCGGATGTGGTCGGCGACGGCACTGACGGTCTCGCTGCCGTCGTCGGCGGGGTCGATGTGGACCCGGAACGGCCGCTTGCCGTGCTCGGTGCCGACGACCTGGACGATGGCGTCGGCGACCTGGGAGACGTCGGCGTCGGCCGGGGCGAGGTCGGCGAGGCGCTGGGCGACCTGGTCCATGAGCCCGGCGTACACGGCTTCGTAGGCCGGGACGACGGTCTGGTCGGCGGGGTGTCCGCCTGTGGCGAAGTGCTGGGTGCCGGAGGTGAAGGAGCCCGGGACGACGATGGTGGTCTCGATGTCGAAGCGGGCCAGTTCGGCGGCGTAGGAGACTGCCAGGGCATCCATGGCGGACTTGGCCGCGAAGTAGGGGGCGAGATAGGGCGGGGTGCCGCCGCGGGTGGAGGTCGAGCCGACCCACAGGACCAGGCCGTGCCGCTGGGCGCGCAGATGAGGCAGGGCGGCGCGGTTGACGCGCTGGGTGCCGAGGACGTTCGTGTCGTAGACGGCGGCCAGTTCCTCGGGCGTGAACGCCTCGGTGGGGCCGGTGACCATGTGCCCGGCGTTGTGCACGAGGACGTCGAGGCGGCCGGCTTCGGCGAGCACGGTGTCGACGGCTGCGTCGGCGGACTCCTGGGACAGCACGTCGAGTTCGACGGTGCGCAGGTCCACGGCGTGTTCGGTGGCGTACGCCTGGGCGTCGGTGACGCGGGCGGCGTTGCGTCCGGTGGTGTCGCGCATCGCGGCGTAGACGGTGTGTCCGGCCTGGGCCAGGGCACGGGCGGACAGCGCGCCGAAGCCGGAACCGGCGCCGGTGATCAGGACGACGGACATGACGGAACTCCTTCACGGCAGAAGGGGGCGGGACGGTACGGACGGGTACGGCTGTACGGATGGGTACGGCTGGGGGACGGCGTGGGGCTGGGGCCGGTGTCTAGGCGATGCCTCCGTTCGCCCGGAGGACCTGGCCGTTGACCCAGCGGGCCGGGCCCGCGAGGAAGGACACGACCTCGGCGATGTCCTGTGGGGTGCCGAGGCGCTCCAGCGGGGGCTGCGCGGCCATTCTCGCGATGGTCTCCTCGTCCTTGCCGTCCAGGAACAGGGCCGTGGCGGTGGGGCCGGGCGCCACGGCGTTCACGGTGATGTCCCGGCCGCGCAGCTCACGGGCGAGGACCAGGGTCATGGCCTCGACGGCGCCCTTGGTCGCGGCGTACCCGCTGTAGCCCGGGAGGGCCAGCGCCACCACGGAGCTGGAGAAGTTGATGATCGCGCCGCCGTCCCGCACCCGGCGCGCGGCCTGCTGGTCCACGACGAACGTGCCGCGGATGTTGGTGCGGTGCATCCGGTCCAGGGCGTCGAGGTCGGTGTCGACAAGGCGCGCCAGGGTCAGGACTCCGGCGGCGTGGACGACGACGTCGACCCCGCCGAAGGTGCGCTCAGCGGCGTCGAAGACCTCCGCCATCGCGGTCTCGTCGGCGACGTCGCCCTGGTGGGCGATCGCCTCGCCGCCGGCGGCGGTGATGGCCGCCACCGCTGCGTCGGCCTCGGTCTTGTTGCCCGCGTAGTTCACGACGACGGCGAACCCGTCGGCGGCGAGGCGCTCGGCGCTCTCCCGCCCGATACCCCGGGACCCTCCCGTGACGACGGCGACGCGGCGCGGTGTGGTCGGCTGCTCACTCATGACATGGCTCCCTGCCTCGTGGGGCGCGGTTCCGCCCCCGACAAGAACAACGCTAACACCATTGGAGTAGCGACGCTACCCCTGGACGTAACAAAGCTACGCCCAAGGTGCGAATCACCACCCCCCAACAGTCCTGCCGAAGATCGTCAACCCAGCCTGGGCGCGGCCCAGTTGTCGTTACCCGGACGTCTCCGGCCATCAGCGTCAGCGGCCCCGAGAACCCCCGTCTTCACAGGTCACAGGCGCGTCTTCTTGATCGATCCACCAGTGGGCGGTAATCGACCTGTGGATCCGGCGTCAAAGCTCCCGCACAAGTTGCACACATTCCCTCTCCATACCGGTCTGGATGGTCTAGATTGACCGTGCTTCAGGTGGTCGGACACGACGCGAACAGAAATGATCTTTAAGTCCGGCGCCGGACGTGGGGGTGATCAATTCTTCGAGCCCGAGAGGGGGCCTTGGGCACGGAGAACATCCGGGGTTTCGACAGGTTTCTGCGCACCTCGAACAAAACCTGGCAGGACATACAAGTCGGCTGCCGCCAGGGTGGGTTGTTCACATCACGCTGAAACAGCCGGAACGTCATGCGCGAGGGGCGGGAACCTCCCGGGGGGAGGAGCAGTGCGGCCGGGAAGCGGGGGCCTCCCGGCGGGAGGGGCAGTGCTGGGCGAACACGTCGAACCGCTGTTGACCTGGGGGGTCCTGTGGAGCAGGGGGAATTAGTCGACCCGTTTTCGTCGGCGCGCGGGCGTCCGGCGAGCGGGTCGATCAGAAGGCCCGCGACCGACTGGGAGGAGCAATACCGCCGTGCCGTGATCATCGGCGACACCGTGGCCACCGCCTTCGTGGTGGGGGCGATAGGCAACTTCTTCGGGGCCCGGGACGCGGCCAACTGGCACGAGAAATGGGGAATTCTCGCCTTCGGCACAGAATTGCTGGTGCTGGGAGCGCTTGCGGTGAGCCGGTCGTGGGCTCCGGCCGTTCTCGGCCAGGGCGCAGAGGAATTCCGCCGGCTCGGCCGCTCACTGTTCACGGCGGCCGTCGTACTGGCGCTCGGCGGTATCGCCCTCACCTCGCGCAACATCAAACTCTGGATCTTCGTCGCGATACCGGCGATCGCGCTCACCACCATGACCGAGCGGTATCTCCTGCGCCTCTGGCTGCACAAACAGCGGAAAGAGGGACGGTGCCTGCGCCCGGTACTCGCTGCCGGGAGCCTGGCCACCGTGCGCGACCTGATCACCCGAACCCGCAAACTCCCGCACCTCGGGTGGCGGGTGGAGGCGGTGTGCACACCGGACGGCCTCTGGCTCGACGGCGACCGACTGGACGGAGTACCGATCGCCGGCCGACTGACGGATGTCGCCAACCACGTCCGCCGCGACGGCTACCGCGTCGTCGCGCTCACACCGGACCCGCACTGGTCACCGGATCGGCTGCAACGGCTGGCCTGGAACCTCGAAGGCAGCGATGTCGAGATGATCGTGGCCCCCGTGCTGATGGAGGTGGCCGGCCCGCGGCTGCGCGTCGACGCGGTGCTCGGGATCCCGCTGCTGCGGGTCAGCATGCCGATCTTCACCGGGGGGCGCCGGGCCATCAAGGAGGTCGTCGACCGGATGGGCGCGGCGGTCCTGCTGATGCTGTTCGCACCACTGATGGCGCTCGTCGCGCTGCTCGTGCTGGTGGACAGCCGAGGTGGAGTGTTCTACCGCCAGCGCAGGGTCGGCAAGGACGGCCACGAATTCACCATCGTCAAGTTCCGCACCATGGTCACCGGGGCCGACAGGGCACGTGCCGAGCTGGCCGACCTCAACGAGGGTGCCGGACCGCTGTTCAAACTCCGCCGTGATCCGCGGGTGACCCGAGTGGGAGCGATGCTGCGCCGGTACTCGATCGACGAACTCCCCCAGCTGTTCAACGTACTCACCGGATCGATGTCGCTCGTCGGGCCGCGGCCTCCGTTGCCGGAGGAGTCCGCCGCGTACGGCCCGGACATCCGGCGGCGGCTGCTGGTCAAACCCGGGCTCACCGGCCTGTGGCAGATCAGCGGGCGCAGCGACCTGCCGTGGGAGGAGGCGGTCCGACTGGACCTGCGGTACGTGGAGGACTGGTCGCTCGCCCTCGACACAGTGATCTTGTGGAAGACGCTGCGTGCGGTGCTTCAGGGACAGGGGGCCTATTGATGAGCGGGGCGGAGCGTCGTCCGGTCGGCTCGGGGACGGCAGGCCGAAGGGGCCTGCCCGGGGGGAGGAACGGGATATGAGGGTCAGCGTCCTGGGGCTCGGCTACGTGGGCTGTGTGTCGGCCGCGTGCCTGGCCAGCCTGGGCCACGAGGTCATCGGGGTGGACGTGAACCAGGTGAAGGTCGACCTGGTCAACGCCGGCCAGGCCCCGGTGGTCGAGGAGCGGATAGGCGAACTGATCGCCGAAGTCGTGCGGTCCGGAGCCTTGCGCGCGACCGGCGACGTCCGCGAGGCGATCATGGGCAGCGAGGTGTCACTGGTCTGCGTGGGCACTCCGTCGGAGCCCAACGGCAGCCTGTGCACCACCTACCTGGAGCGGGTCACCGAGCAGATCGGTGCCGCGGTGGCCGAGCGGGGTGGGCGGCACACCGTCGTGTTCCGCAGCACCATGCTCCCCGGCACCTGTCTGAACCTGCTGGTACCGATTCTGGAGAAGTACGCGGGCGGCACGGCCGGGGTGGACATCGAGGTCGCGGTCAACCCCGAGTTCCTGCGCGAGGGCACGAGCGTGCGGGACTTCTTCGACCCGCCCAAGACCGTCATCGGCGAACTCGACCCGGCCGGCGGCGACATAGTGGCGGCGCTGTACGACGGACTGCCCGGTGAGGTGTTCCGGGTGCCGATCCCGACCGCCGAGGCGATCAAGTACGCGGACAACGCGTTCCACGGCCTCAAGATCGGCTTCGCGAACGAGCTGGGCGCCGTGTGCCAGGCGCTCGGAGTCGACTCGCACCAGGTGATCGACGTGTTCCTGGCCGACCGCAAGCTGAACATCAGCCCCGCCTACCTTCGGCCCGGCTTCGCCTTCGGTGGCTCCTGCCTGCCCAAGGACCTGCGCAGCCTGCTCCACGCGGCACGGCGGGCCGACGTCTCGGTGCCCATCCTCGCCCATGTACTGCCCTCCAACTCCGAACATCTGCAGCGCGCGGTGGAGTTGGTCGAGCGCACCGGCAAACGCCGCGTTGGCCTGTTCGGGTTGTCGTTCAAACCCGGCACCGACGACCTCCGCGAGAGCCCGCTCGTCGAGCTGGCGGAGAGGCTCTTCGGCAAGGGGTACGACCTGCGGATCTACGACCCCAACGTGAATCTCTCCCGGCTGCTCGGCGCGAACCGCGAGTACATCGAGACCCGGCTGCCCCACCTCGCGCAGCTTCTCGCGGAGTCCGCCGACGAGGTGCTCGCCCATGCCGAGGTATGCCTGGTCGGGACCAAGGACCCGGCCGTGCTGTCCGTGCTGCCCCATGGTGACGGCCCGGTGATCGTCGACCTCATCCACCTTCCCGACGCCGACGCGCGCCGGACCGAACCGGGGTACATGGGCCTTGCTTGGTGACACGTCGTTCGATGACACGGTCAGCGGCGACGGGCCCACCCGTCGCGCGCTGATCCTGGTGGAGAACCTGTCGGTGCCGTTCGACCGGCGCGTGTGGCAGGAGTGCACGACGCTGCGCGACGCGGGCTGGACGGTGCACGTCATCTGTCCCCAGGGGACAGCGCGGGACACGGAGCCGGAGACGGAGATCGACGGGGTGCGGATCCACCGCTACCCGTTGCGCGCCGCCACCGGAGGGCCGGCCGGCTATCTGCGGGAGTACGGGTCGGCGTTGTGGCACACGGTCCGGCTGGCCCGCAAGGTCGGCCCGGTCGACGTGGTCCACGCCTGCAATCCGCCGGACCTGCTGTTCCTGCCGGCGCTGTGGCTGAAGCGGCGCGGGGCACGGTTCGTCTTCGACCAGCACGACCTGGTACCCGAGCTGTACCTGTCCCGGTTCGACCGCGGTGAGGATCTGCTGTACCGCGCCGTGCTCGCACTGGAACGGCGGACCTACCGGGCCGCGGACATCGTGCTCGCCACGAACGAGAGTTACCGGGACGTCGCGCTGCGCCGTGGCGGTCGGCGCCCGGCGGACGTCTTCGTGGTGCGCAGCGCACCCGACACCGACCGGTTCCAGCCGGTCCCGCCCGAGCCGGAGTTGAAGCGCGGCAAGCCTCATCTGCTGTGTTACGTGGGCGTCATGGGCCCGCAGGACGGCGTCGACTACGCCTTGCGGGCCCTCGCGAAGCTGCGTGACGAGCTGGGGCGGACCGACTGGCACGCGGTGTTCATGGGCGCGGGCGACAGCTTCGACGCCATGGTGGAGCTGTCCCGACGGCTCGGCCTCTCGGAGCAGGTGCAGTTCACCGGGCGCGTCCCGGACGCCGACCTGGTGCGCCACCTGTCCACCGCGGACGTGTGCCTCTCCCCCGACCCCCGCAATCCACTCAACGACGTGTCGACCATGAACAAGGTCATGGAGTACATGGCGATGGGCCGACCGATCGTCTCGTTCGACCTCCGCGAGGCGCGGGTATCCGCCGGTGAGGCGGCCCTCTACGCGCCCGCCAACGACGAGGCCGAGTTCGCCAAGCTCATCGCACTGCTGCTGGACGATCCGGAGAGACGGGCCCGGATGGGCAAGATCGGCCAGGAGCGGATCAGCGGCCCGCTCTCCTGGCGGAGTTCGCAGGCGTCGCTGCTCGCCGCCTACGCCGCGGCCTGCCGTGACACCGCTCAGGTGTCGGCGGGCGACCCGGACCGGTCAGGGAGAAGGCCGCACCGTTGAGCGATGACACGATACGCCTGGTCACCCTGGGCAGGATCATCCGTCGGCGCCGACGGCTTCTCGCCCTCCTCGCCGTGGTGGGTGCGCTCGTCGGCTACGGCTCCTCGCTGCTGTTCCCGCCGCGGTACACGGCGTCAGCATCGGTACTGCTGCCGGGCGCGTGGCAGGAGCGCGAGCTGCTGACCCAGGCGGAGATCGCGACCAGTTCGGTGGTGCTCGACCCCGCGGCTGCCACGCTCGGCTGGACCGGGACCGGCGGCGACGAGCTGCGGGATCGGGTGAGCGCCACGGCCGCCGACGGGAACATCATCAAGATCTCGGGCACGGCCGAAACCCCGGAGCGCGCCCAGCGACTCTCCGACCAGGTGGCCCAGCAGTTCGTCACGTTCGCCGCGCGGATCGCGGGCGCCGACACCGACCCCGAGGCGGCAGCGCGGCCCGAGGCACTGCGGCAGATGGTGGTGGCGACCAGCCGCCGCATCACCGAGCTTGCCGATGCGGCCGATCCGGGGAAGTCCGTGGAGAGCGTGCAGGCCCGTACCGAACTCGCGAAGCTACGGACCGCGCTGCAGGACGCCATCAAGAAGCTGGACCAGGCCGACCCGGCATCCGACAAGGCCACCATGGTCGTCATGGGGCCGGCGGCCCGGCCGTCCGGCGAGGCGGCGCCGACGAGGGTGCAGCGCATCGTCGCCGGGGCACTGCTGTTCTTCCTGCTCGCGGTCGTCGGCCATCTCACCGCCGCGCGCATGAGTCGCCGGCTGCGCGCGGAACCGGAGATCGCGGCGGCGCTGGGCTCGGCGCTGCTGGGTACCGTCGACGTACCTGGTGACCTGCCCGCGCACCGGCGCAAGGGCCGTGGCCCGCGGGCCCGGCTCCGCCGGCTGCTCGGCGTCGACGTCCCGTGGGACATACCGGCCCCGCAGCTCTCGGGCAACGAGGCCGACAGGCAGATCCGCAGCCGACGGGTGTACGCCCGCCTCCGGGACCGGCTGCCGGCCCCCCGGCGGTTGCTGGTTGTCGTGCCGGACGGCGACGAGCCGGCCCGCGAGGCCGCCGGGCAGCTCGTCGCCGAGGCCGAGCGCTCCCCAGGCTCTTCGAGCGGGGGAAAGCCCCTGCTGCGGGTGGTGGGGGTGTCGGTGTCCCGGCCGATGGTGCCGGACCGCGACGGCGAGTCCGGTGTCCTGGTCGTGCTCAGCGCGGGCATGTGGAACGCGAAGGAGTTGGCCGGCATCGCCGAGGCGTGTGCGGATGCCGGGCAGGAGGTCGTCGGCATCGTCCTCGCCGCCCTGGTCCGGACCCGTCCGACGCGGCCCGCCGGCCACCCCACGGATGGAGCCACGCCGACGATCACGGTAGGCGCCGGCGCGACGGAAGGTGCGGTGTGACGACGAGCACGACTTCGGAACCGACGACCGGCCCTCCGCTGCTCGACCTGCACGCACTGGTGATCGCGGTGCGCAGGCGCCGCCGTCTCTGGTGCTCCATGGCTCTGCTGGGGCTGCTCGTCGGCGCGGCGGTGGCGGTCCTCATGCCGCCGCCACCGACCGCGACGACCAAGGTGCTGGTCGCGCATCAGGGGGACCAGCCGAACGACCCCGGAACGCTGATCCGCACCGACGTCGAGCTGCTGCAGACCACACGGATCGCCAGTACCGCCCTGCGGTCGCTCGGGTCCCCGGTGAAACCGGAGGACTTCATGCGGGACTACGGGGGTATCGGCCTGTCCAACAACCTGCTGCAGATCACTGTGACAGGTGACAGCGATGCGGAAGCGGTGGCGCGGGCCAAGGCGCTGGCCGACGCGTTCGTCGCTGACCATGTGCGGCGGATACGGGAGGCCGCGGACGCCGAGGCCAAGAGCCTGCTCGCCCAGCGTGACCGCATGCAGGACGAACTCACCCAGGTCGACAAGGCAATCGAGGACGCACCGCCGCAGAGTGGGCAGACGGCGTCGGCCACCATGGAGTCGCTCTTCGCCCGCCGGGCCGAACTCACCTCGCGGATCACCGATTTCGGCCGGCGAGCCGACGAGGCGCGCGTCGGCACGCCGCAGCTCATCGCCGGCACCCAGATCGTGGACACCCCCCGCGCGGTGCGGCACTCCCTGCCCAGGGCCGCTGCCACCGACGGCGCGATCGGGCTCGTCCTCGGGCTCGTCATCGGACTCGCGATGGCCGCGGTCGGCGCGGTGGTGGCGGACCGGCCCGTGCTGCGCCGGGAGATCACGGCGCACCTCGGCGCCTCCGTCATCGCGGAGCTGCGCCGGTCGGCCGGGCTGTGGCGGCGCCGCCGGAACCGGGCGGAACGGACACGGCTCACCGCGATGCTGGCCCGCACCGTGCGCGGCTCCACGGAGCCGATGTCGCTGCTGGAACTGGGCTGTGCGCGCAGCACGAGCGCGCTCGCCCTGGACGTCGGCGGAGCGCTGGCCGAGGAGGGGCCGGTGGTGATCGTCGACGGTCTGCCCGGCCTGCGGCTCGCCCGCCGCCGCCCGAAGCCGGGAGACCCGACCGTGGTCGGCGGCGAACGTGCCGCGGCCGTGCCGCCCGGGGAGCGCCGGCTCGGCGTCGGCTCGGTGGCGCCCGGCGCGGCGTGGACCGACCTCCCGTACCTCGGCACACGGACCGTGCTCGTCGTACGGGCCGGGCACAGCAGCGCCGCGTGGCTGCACACCGTGGCGCGACAGCTCGCGGACCTGCGCATCCCGGTGATCGGTGTGGTGCTGATCGACCCGGATCCGCGTGACCGGACCGACGGCACGCTGTGGAACGGGCTGCACACCGCGCTGCGCGGGCGCGACGAGCGGCCGGTCCGGCAGAACGAGGGGGGCCGGGCGCGCACGGAGCGGCCGTCATGGGCACGGACCCCGGACATCGACCAGGAAGCGCGGTAGGACATGTGTGGCATCGCAGGCACGTACCGATGGCCGGACGGGAAGGTCGTGACCGACCGGCTCACCGATACCCTCGCCCACCGCGGCCCTGACGGGGCGGGCCGGTACAGTCACCCCGCCGGTGACAGCGAAGTGCACCTCGGGCACCGCCGGCTGGCCATCGTCGACCTGTCCGAGACCGGCGCCCAGCCGATGGCGTCGGGCGGCCTCGTCCTCACGTACAACGGCGAGCTGTACAACGCGCCCGAGCTGCGTGCCGAACTGGCAGCAGCCGGCGTGCGCTTCCGCGGTACGTCCGACACCGAGGTGCTGCTGGAGGCCTGGCGGCGCTGGGGCACGGACTGTCTGCCCCGGCTGCGCGGCATGTTCGCGTTCGGGATCTTCGACGAGCGCACCGGTGACCTGGTGCTCGTCCGCGACCAACTCGGCATCAAGCCGCTGTTCCTGCTCCGGCGCGGTGGGGGCCTGGTGTTCGCCTCCGAGCTGAAGGCGCTCGCCGCCGCCACCGGCGGGTCGCTGGAGGTGGACCATGCGGCGCTGGTGGCCTCGCTGCTCTACTACTGGGTGCCGGACTCGCGTTGTGCACTTCGCGAGGCGGAGAAGTTGCCGCCGGGGAGCTGGCTCCGGTGCCGGCCCGACGGCCGGGTGGAGCGCGGCCGGTTCTGGAACCTCCGGGAGGTCGCCGCCGAGGGTCAGGAGCGGGCCAGGCGCGGCGAGCGGCCGGATCTCGCCGCCCTCGTGAAGGAGTCGACTCGACGCCATCTGCTCTCCGACGTACCCGTGGCGACCTTCCTCTCCGGCGGTCTCGACTCCAGTTATCTGACCGCGCTGGCGTCCCGCGTCCAACCCGGGATCTCCGCGTACACGATCGGGTTCCGCGCCGAGGACGCCAAGTTCGAGGCGATGCCGGACGACCTTCGCCATGCCCGGCGGGTGGCCGAGCGGTTCTGCGTCGACCTGCACGAGATCGAGATCGCTCCGAACGTGCTCGACCTGCTGCCGCAGATGACGTACCACCTGGACGAGCCGATCGGCGACCCCGCCGCGATCAACACCTTCCTGATCTGCTCGGCCGCGCGGGAGGCCGGGGTCAAGGTGTTGCTCTCGGGGATGGGTGCCGACGAACTGTTCGCCGGATACCGCAAGCACCTGGCCAACCTACTCGCGCTGCGCTACCAGCGCGTCCCGCGGCCCCTGCGGCGCGGCCTCTCCGGAGCCGTGGACCGGCTGCCGGTCGCCACGGCCCGCCGGGGGTACCGGTCGGTGCGGTTCGCGAAGCGCTTCCTCTCCTTCGCCGAGCTGCCGGAGGAGACCGCGTTCCGGCGCAGCTACACCATGTACGACCGGAACGACCTGCTCGCCCTGATCGATCCCGACCTGGCCGGGACGGTCGATGACGTACTGACCGAGCACGCGGACGTCTACCGGGACAACGACCTCGACGACTTCGTCAACCGCATGTGCCTGGGCGACGCCCGGATGTTCCTGCCGGGCCTGAACCTCGCGTACACGGACCGGTCGAGCATGGCCGCGTCGACCGAGGTGCGGGTGCCGTACGTGGATGTCGAGGTGGTGAAGGCGGCGTTCGCGGTGCCTGGCGATCGCAAGATCGTCGGACGGCAGGGCAAGGCCGTCCTCAAGGAGGCGGCCACCTCGATCCTGCCCCGGGAGATCGCCTACCGGCCCAAGGGCCTGTTCAGCGCCCCGCTGCGGGCCTGGATGAGCCGGGATCTGGCACCGCTGGTACGCGAGGTGGTGCACGACGGGGTGCTCGTCAACTCCGGGTTCCTGCGGCGCGACGCGCTGGCGCGCATGGTCGCCGAGGACGCGTCCGGACAGCGGGACTTCTCCAAGCACCTGTGGCATGTGCTGACCCTTGAGTACTGGTACCGCGGCGCGACCTCCGGCTCCGGCCGGAGCACTCCCTCGACGGCTCAGAACAAGACGGCTTAGGACAACAGGAGTTCCGGTGAAACAGGTTGTGCAGAACTACAAGAGCGGCGAACTGGCGCTGCTCGATGTGCCGGTGCCGGAGTGCAAGCCGGGCGGTGTGCTGGTCAGGACGGCCTACTCGCTGATCTCCACCGGGACCGAACTCATGAAGGTGTCCGAGGCGGGGATGTCGATGGTGGGCAAGGCCCGCTCCCGCCCGGACCAGGTGGCCAAGGTCATGCAGAGCGTGGCCACCAACGGGGTGCCCGCCACCTACCGCAAGGTGATGGGCAAGCTGGACTCCTACACGCCACTGGGCTACTCGCTGTGCGGGGTGGTCGAGCAGGTCGGCGCCGGGATCGACGACGTGGCGGTCGGTGACCTCGTGGCCTGCGCCGGCAATGAGCACGCCTTGCACGCCGAGCTGAACTGGGTGCCGAAGAACCTCTACGCCCCGGTGCCGGACGGCCTCGCGCCGCGGCACGCGGCGTTCGGCACCGTCGGGTCGATCGCGTTGCAGGGCGTCCGCCGCGGCGAACCTCAACTCGGCGAGGTGGCGCTGGTCATCGGGCTGGGGCTGATCGGGCAGTTGGTGGTGCAGTTGCTGGCCGCCTCGGGCGTACGTGTCGTCGGGGTCGACCCCGACCCGGTGCGCTGCGAGCTGGCCGAGCGCCTGGGCGCCGCGGCCTGCGGCGATCCCGCCTCCGCGGCCGTGGAAGCCACCGTCGCCCAGCTCACCGGCGGTCACGGCGTGGACCAGGTGTACCTGGCCGCCGGCGGCGGCAGCAACCAGCCCGTCGAGCTGGCCGCCCGGTTGAGCCGGGACCGCGGACGGGTGGTCGACATCGGCAAGTGCCGCCTGGACCTGCCCTGGAACGCGTACTACGAGAAGGAGCTGGACGTCCGCTTCTCCCGCTCGTACGGGCCTGGGCGCTACGACCCGGAGTACGAGCTGGAGGGGCGGGACTACCCGATCGGCTATGTGCGCTGGACCGAGCGCCGTAACCTCGCGTGCTTCCTCGACCTGATCGCGCGCGGCAGCGTCGACATGGAGCCCCTGGTCTCCCACGTCGCCGACTTCGAGGACGCCGTCGGGACGTACGGGCGCCTGAAGGACGGCGATCTGAAGGCCGTGGCCGTGCTGTTCCGGTACGCCGAACACACCGGGGAGGCACCGGCACCGGCGGTGGCCGTGCCTGTGGTGCGACGCGGCGGCGGGGCGTCCGCG
The DNA here is from genome assembly GCF_044757265.1 of Streptomyces sp. NPDC091292. Taxonomy (NCBI): domain Bacteria; kingdom Bacillati; phylum Actinomycetota; class Actinomycetes; order Kitasatosporales; family Streptomycetaceae; genus Streptomyces; species Streptomyces sp. NPDC091292. The sequence goes on from NZ_JBIVUQ010000006.1 coordinate 420,122, forward strand.
CCGAGCCGGTCCGCCGAGGGGCCGGTGCGGCTCGCCTTCGTCGGCGCGGGCAACTACGCGACATCGATGCTGCTGCCGCACCTGGCACAGCGCGAAGGCGTCGAGTTGTCCACGGTCGTCACCACGACGGCGCTGTCCGCGGCCAACGCGAAGCGGAAGTTCGGCTTCGCCGAGGCGACCACCGATCTCGACACCGTTCTCGGCGACAAGTCCGTCGACGCGGTGTTCATCGCCACCCGGCACAGCTCGCACGCCGAACTGACCCGGAAGGCGCTGCTGGCCGGCAAGGCGGTGTTCGTCGAGAAGCCCCTTGCCCTCACCGGGGAAGAGCTGGCCGATGTCCTCGCGGCGGTGGAGGAGTCCGGCAACGACCGGCTACAGGTGGGCTTCAACCGCCGGTTCGCGCCACTGCTGCGGGAGGCCAGAAAGCGGTTCGGTGACCGGACCGGTCCGGCGAGCCTCCGCTACCTGGTCAACGCGGGCCGCCTCCAGCACGGCAGTTGGTACCTCCGGCAGAGCACCGAGGGCTCGCGCTTCACCGGGGAGGGCGGACACTTCATCGACACGGCGAGCTGGCTGCTCGAAGCCGACCCTGTCTCGGTGTACGCGGTCGCCACGCCCGGCGCGGTCGCCACGTCCGGCAACGAGGACCTCCAGGTCGTCCTGCGCTATCCGGACGGGTCCACCGCCACCATCAGCTACGTCACCACCGGCTCGCCCGGCTTCCCCAAGGAGACCCTGGACGTCGTCGCGGACGGCAGGGTGCTGCGGCTCGACGACTTCGTCCGTGCCGCTGTGTACGGCCGCAAGCGGTGGGTCAGTTCGCGGCTGCCCAAGGCCCGGGACAAGGGCCAGGCCGCGGAGCTGGCCGCGTTCGTCAAGGCCGTGCGGACCGGCGGGCCGATGCCTGTGCCGCTGGAGTCGCTGGTCGCCACCACGGCGGCCACCCTCGCCGTGCAGGCGGGGCTGGTCAGCGGCGCGCCGGTGACCTTGGCGAGGACGCGATGACCATGAGCGCGGGCTGGTACCTGCGGCGGCTGTCCCGGATGGGACCGCGAGAGGTCGGCGGCCGGGTGGGCGACGCGGTGCGCAGGCGACGGTGGCGGTCGGCGCCGCCGGACTGCCCGGTCGTGACCGGCGCCCGGTTCACCGCGGTGCTGCCCACCGGGACGATCGACGCGGTGCCACCGGACGCCGCGAAGCGGCTCGTCGCCGATGCGGACCGGCTGATGGCCGGGCACGCCGAGTACTTCGGCGTGGCCCGCGACGACCTGGCCGACCCGGACTGGTGCCTTGACCCGAAGACCGGCCGCCGGGCTCCGTGGGGCTACGCCTTCGACGTGCCCTACCGGAACGAGGACGCGGTCGGCGACATCAAACAGATCTGGGAGCTGTCCCGGCATCAGCACCTGACCGTGCTCGCCGCCGCTTACGCGATCACCGGGGACGAGCGCTACGCCGAGCGGGTGGCCGAGCATCTGCGGACGTGGTGGGCGCTCAACGCGCCGCTGCGCGGAGTGCACTGGATCAGCGGCATCGAGCTGGGGATCCGACTGCTTTCCTGGGTGTGGGTCCGCCGGCTGCTGGACGGCTGGCCGGGCGCGGCCGGGCTGTTCGAGGGCAACCCGGTGGCGCTGCACCAGATCTGGCACCACCAGCGCTGGCTGGCGGCCTTCCCGAGCCGGGGGTCTTCGGCGAACAACCACATCATCGCCGAGGCCGCCGGGCAGGCCGCCGCGGCCTGCGCGTTCGGCTGGTTCCCCGCCTCGGCTCGCTGGCGGGCGGACGCCCTGCGGTCGCTGGAGCGGCATCTGCGGAGCAACACCTTCGCCTCCGGCCTCAATCGCGAGTTGGCCACCGAATACCACGGACTTGTGCTGGAACTGGGCCTGGCCGCGGTGGCCGAGGCGGACACCTCCGGTGTGCCGGTCCCCGAGTCGATCCGGCTGGTGCTGCTGCGGATGGCCGACGCGCTCGCGGCCGTCGTGGACGGCCGGCTGCGGCCACCGCGCCAGGGGGACGCGGACGACGGGCACGGTCTGGTCGTGGACGGCGAGGGCACCGACCGCTGGGCCTCGCTGCTGGCCACCGGGGACGCCGTCTTCGGCCGGCTCGCCTGGTGGCCCGCGGTGACCGGCACCGATGTGCGCACCCCGCTGCTGGCCGCGCTCATCCGGCCGTATGCGAAGAACGGAACCGCACCGGCCGTGACCCGCCCGGCGAGCCGGCCGTCCCACTTCGCCGACGCGGGGATGACGATTCTGCGCGGTCCGGCGGAGATCTGGTGCCGCTGCGACGGCGGTCCGCACGGGTTCCTGTCCATCGCCGCGCACGCCCACGCGGACGCGCTGTCCGTGGAGGTCCGGCACGACGGGGTCGACGTGCTCGCCGACCCGGGGACGTTCTGCTACCACGGGCAGCCCGAGTGGCGGCAGTACTTCCGGTCGACCATCGGCCACAACACCCTGCGCGTGGACGGCGGTGACCAGTCCGTCTCCGGCGGCCCGTTCCTGTGGACCCGGCATGCCCGCAGCCGCGTCCTCATCGCGGACACGGACGGCGCCTCCGACGGGGGGACGGCCCGCTGGTGCGCCGAGCACGACGGCTACGGGCGCTCGGTGCACCGCCGCCGGGTGGAACTGACCGCCGCACGCCGGGAGTTACGGGTGGTCGACGAGGTGCGCGGACCGCGCCGGGCCGCTCAGCTCGCGTTCCACCTCGGCCCGGCGATCGCCGCGGACCTGGTGGGGAACCGGGCGGTGCTCACCTGGACCCGGGACGGCGAGGACCGCTCCGCCCTGCTCGATCTGCCCGAGCAACTGTCCTGGCGGGCGCATCGCGGCGAGACCGACCCGCCGTTGGGCTGGTACTCCGACGGCTTCGGGCGCAAGCAGCCCACCACCACGCTGATCGGCACCGGCATGTCCGACGGCTCGGCGCTGTCGGCGGAGTTCACGACCGTACTCAGGTTCCGCGGCTAGAAGGCTTCTGAGGGAGGAGGCGTGGTGAACAGGAAGCGGCACGGGGGCTTGGCGACGGCGGCGTGGGTGCTGCTTCTGCTGGCGGCGACCGGTTGTGAGAGCGCACCGGACGGACCGGTGGAGCCGACCGCCTCACCCACCACGTCCGTGGCCCGGGTGTGCGCCAAGCCCGCGGCCGGCCCCGCGAAGGCGCCCGCGGGGGCGGTGACGGTCGACCCCTCGGTGGTCGGCGACCTGGCCGCGAAGTCCAAGAGCAGCCCCCCGAACACCACGTTCTGGCTCCGACCGGGGAAGCACAAGCTCACCTCGGACCGCTACGCACAGGTCGTGCCCAAGGAGGGGAACCGCTACCTCGGTGCGCCGGGCGCGGTGCTCGACGGCGGCAAGACCAACCAGTACGCGTTCGGCGGCACCAACCCGAACGTCACCATCCGCTACCTGACCGTCCAGGGTTTCGTCGCGCCGCAGAACGAGGGCGTGGTCAACCACGACTCGGCCGACGGGTGGGTGATCGAGCACACGACGATCCAGAACAACTCCGGCGCCGCGCTGATGGCCGGTGGCCGCCAGCAGGTCCGCGCCAACTGCCTGCGCGACAACGGGCAGTACGGCCTCAACGCCTACCAGGCCGGCGGCACCCTCAGCGACCTCGTGGTCGAGGGCAACGAGATCGTGGGCAACAACACCGACGACTGGGAGCGGCGGCAGCCGGGCTGCGGCTGCACCGGAGGCGTGAAGTTCTGGGCCGTCGACGGCGCCGACATACGCGGCAACTGGGTGCACGACAACCGCGGCCCCGGGTTGTGGGCGGACACCAACAACAACGACTTCCGCATCGAGGACAACGTGATCGAGGCCAACGACGGTGCCGCGCTCACCTACGAGACCAGCTACAACGCGGTCATCCGGAAGAACACGATCCGGCGGAACAACTGGGTGGAGGGCCGCAGGAAGGCCGACGCCGGCGACACCTTCCCGTTCGCAACCGTCTATCTGTCGGAGTCCGGCGGCGAACCACGGATCCCCGCACGCACGGACAAGATCGAGATCTACCAGAACGTGCTGGAGGACAACTGGTCCGGGATCACCCTCTGGGAGAACGCCGACCGGTTCTGCAACAGCCCTGCCAACACCTCCTCCGGTGACTGCACCTTGCTGGTGAAGCGCCGCGACCGCTGCGTACAGCCGGCGATCGCCGGCGCACCGCTCCACGCCGACTGCCGGTGGAAGACCCAGCGGGTGGACATCCACGACAACCGCTTCACGCTGGACCCGTCCGTCGTCGGGTGCACGGTGAAGTGCGGCCGTATGGCGGTGCTCGCCAACTACGGCACCTATCCGGACTGGTCGCCGTACAAGGGCGAGCAGGTGGCCGACGCGATCACCCACAAGCAGCAGAACCGCTGGCGCGGCAACGTCTACCTCGGGCCCTGGAGCTTCGTCGCCCACGATCCGAGCCGGGAACTCGACTTCGGGCAGTGGCAGGCGTCGCCGTACCGGCAGGACGCGGGCAGCACCTTCCAGCCACGGGCGGGTGGTTGAGATGGGCCGGGACCTGACGCCCGACGGCCTGCCGGGCGGACCGGACATCCCGGGCGCGCGGCCCGGCGCCGCACCGCGCCCGCCCCGCACACCGCGCCCGTCCGGCACACCGAAGATCGTCGGGATCGTCTGGGGGCTGCTGGTCCTCAACACGCTCGGTTCCGCCGGGGCGAAGACCATCGTCCCGCTGCCGCGCTCCCTCATCCAGATGGTCACCATGGGCGCGCTGGTCGCCGCGTTCGCGCTGGCGCTCGCCGTCAACCCCCGGCTGCGCATCCGCGCGAGCACCTTCCTGCTCCTGCTCACCCTGCTGCTTGTGCCGAGCGTGATCTCCAGCGCGCAACTGGAGTCCGGGTTCGGCGCGTTGTTCCGCTGCACCCGGCTGGCGCTCTTCGTCGCCACGCTGTGGCTGCTCAGCCGCTGGTGGGACGGCGGCCCGACGTTCGTCCGGCACCACATCCGGATGTACTTCGCGGTGCTCGCGTCGGTGGCCGCCGGCCTGGTCGTCGCACCGGGCGCGGCCCTGCCCGATCTCTACGGCGGGCGGCTGGTCGGCGCACTGTGGCCGCTCACGCCGCCGCAGATCGGACAGTACGCCGCGGTGATCATCGGGCTCACCGTGCTGCTCGTCCTGGACCGCCAGGTCTCCCGGGGCAACGCGGCATGGGTCATCGTGCCCGCACTCGTCCTGCTCGCGCTCACCCATACCCGGACCGCCACGCTGGGCCTGCTCATCGGGCTGATGCTGGCGATCGGCTCGCTCGTCCTGACCAGCGCCGCCGCCCGCCGGTTCTTCACCTGGGCGGTGCTGTGCTCCGTCGTGGCAGCGGTGGGGTTCAACTCCGCGCTGCAGGCGTGGTTCCTGCGCGGACAGAGCCGGGAGAACTTCTCGAACCTCACCGGTCGGGCCAAGGTCTGGGACGCCCTGCTTGCGGCTCCCCGGACGACCGCGGAGCGCCTGTTCGGCTCGGGCCTGGGCGACAAGTCGTTCGGCGGGCTGCCGATCGACAACAGCTGGCTGGCCGTGTACCACGAGCAGGGTCTGACCGGCGTGACCGTCGTGGCGGCGATCGTCGTCGTGCTGGGCGGCGTCGCGTTGCTGCGCCCCCCGTCGCCGCAGCGGGCCTGCGCGCTCTTCCTGATCAGCTATTGCGCGATCGCGTCGTACACCGAGGCCGGGCTGGGCGACGCCTCGCCCTACCTGCTGCATCTGACGGTGGCCGCCTCGCTGCTCGCCGCACCCGCCGCGGTCGCTCCGCTCCCGGCGCCCGAAGTCCCCCGACGGCGCATCCCCCCATGGCACCGGAAATCTGAGGTGATCTGAGCATGCACGTCCTCGTGGTGCACAACCGCTACGCCTCGGCGCAGCCGAGCGGGGAGAACAAGGTAGTCGACCAGGAGGTGGCGCTGCTGCGCGAGGCCGGCCACCGGGTCGAGGTGTTCGAGCGGCGCAGCGACGACATCGCCGCACGCTCCCTGCCGTCCAAGGCCGCTGTGCCACTGCTCGTGCCGTGGAACCCGGCGGTCCGCGCGGAGCTGGCCGCCCGGCTCCGCTCCGAGCGGCCGGACGTGGTGCATGTCCACAACGTCTTCCCGCTCCTGTCGCCCGCGGTGCTGGCCGCCTGCGCCGACGCCGGAGTGCCCGCCGTCGCCACCCTGCACAACTACACCCAGGTCTGCCCGCCCGGCACGCTCCAGCGGGACGGCCTGCCGTGCGCCGAGTGCGTCGGGTCGTCGCCGCTGCCCGCCGTCCGGCACGGCTGCTACCGCAACTCCCGGCTGGCGACGGTGCCGCTCGCGATCAGCCTGGCGGTCAACCGGCGGCGGTGGTGGTCCGGCGTGGAGCGGTTCTTCTGCATCTCCGCCGCGCAGCGCGACGTCCTGGTGCGGTCCGGTATGCCACCCGAGCGGCTGGCGGTGAAGCACAACTTCGTGCCCGATCCGGGCACCTGCCGCACGGGTACCGGCGAGCATCTGCTCTACCTCGGCCGGCTCGCGGAGGCCAAGGGCGTGCGACTGCTCATGGCCGCGTGGGACGAGATCGCCGCCGACGGTGGTGTGGGCGTGCCGCTCGTGGTCGCCGGGGCGGGGCCACTGGAGCGCGAGGTGACCGCCTGGGCGGCGGGCCGGGACGACGTGCGGTACGTCGGCCTGTACGACCCGAACCAATGCCGCCAGGCCATCGCGCGGTCGGTCGCCGTAGTGGCTCCCTCGACATGGCTGGAGGCGTTCGGTCTGGTGGTCGTGGAGGCGATGGCGGCGGGGGTCCCGGCCGTCGCCGCAGGCCACGGCGCCTTCGTGGAACTTGTCGAGGACGGGGTGACCGGGCTGCTGCACCGACCGGGCGAGCCCGCCTCACTCGCGGCCTGCCTGCGCCGGATCACGGCCGAGCGGGATCGCAACCGGGAGATGGGCCAGGCGGCCCGGCGCCGTTACGAGCAGGGGTTCAGTCCGGCTGTCGGCCTGGAACGTCTGGTGGAGGGGTACCGCACCGCGATCGCGGTGCGGCACGGCGGCGGGACGGGCGCGCCGCCGGTCGGAAACGGCAACGCTGGCTCGCGGCGGGGCACCCGCGCGGGCAGGGATGGGGGCAGTAGATGACACGATGCCGACTCTGCGGTTCGGCGACGCCGGCGAGCGTCGTCGATCTGGGGGCGACCCCGCCGTGTGAGAGCTTTCTCGCCGCGGACCAACTGGACGAGCCGGAGCCGGCGTACCCGCTGCACCTGCGGGTCTGCACCGCATGCTGGCTCGCGCAGATCCCTCCGCTGATCACGCCGGAGGAGACGTTCACGCAGTACGCGTACTTCTCCTCCTACTCGACCTCCTGGGTGGAGCACGCGCGCACGTTCGTCACCGACGCGGTGCGGCGGCTGGGTCTCGGCCCTGACTCCTTCGTGGTCGAGGTCGCCAGCAACGACGGTTACCTGCTGAGGCACTTGGTGGACCGGGAGATCCGCTGCCTCGGCATCGAGCCGTCGGTGAACGTCGGCGCCGCGGCGCGCGAGGCGGGTGTGCCCACACTCACGGCGTTCCTCGACCCGGCCACCGGGGCGGACGTCCGCGCCGGCCACGGCCCGGCGGACCTGGTCGTGGCCAACAACGTGTACGCGCACATCCCCGACGTGGTCGGGTTCACCCGGGGACTGCGCGCCCTGGTCGCCGACGACGGCTGGGTCTCCATCGAGGTGCAGCATCTGCTGACCCTGATCGAGGAGAACCAGTACGACACGATCTACCACGAGCACTTCCAGTACTACACGGTCGCGTCGGCGGCTCGGGCGCTGGCGAGCGGCGGACTCACGCTCGTGGACGTCGAGTTGCTGCCCACGCACGGCGGTTCCATCCGGCTGTGGGCCCGCCCGGCCGAGGTGGCCGGCGAGCCGGCCGACGGGGTGTCCCCCGCGGGAGGGGCGCCGGGGGCTCAAGCAAGGGTGGCCGCCGTCCTGGACCGGGAGAAGGCCGCCGGGCTCCAGGACCTGTCGGGATACACCGACTTCTCGGCCCGGGTGGCCAAGGTGCGCCGGGACCTTCTGCGGTTCCTCATCGAGGCGGCCGACCGCGGCGAGACGGTCGTCGGCTACGGCGCCCCGGGCAAGGGCAACACCCTGCTCAACCACTGCGGCATCCGGCCCGACCTGCTCCCGTACACGGTCGACCGCAACCCCTACAAGCACGGCAGATTCACCCCGGGCACCCGCATCCCGATCCTGCCGCCCGAGCGGATCAACACCGACAAGCCCGACTACGTGCTCGTCCTCCCGTGGAACCTGCGGGCCGAGCTGGTCGAGCAACTGTCCTTCGTGCACGACTGGGGCGGTCGGCTGGTCTTCCCCATACCGGAACTGAGCATTGTCGAGGCCAAGTCATGAAGGTCGTACTGTTCTGCGGCGGTTACGGGCTGCGTATGCGCGCCGGCACCTCCGACGACTTGCCCAAGCCGATGGCGATGGTCGGCCCGCGACCGCTGATCTGGCATGTCATGCGCTACTACGCGTACTTCGGGCACACGGAGTTCATCCTGTGCCTCGGGTACGGGGCCGACCACATCAAGAACTTCTTCCTCCACTACGAGGAGACGACGTCCAACGACTTCGTGCTGCGCAACGGGCAGGCCGAGCTGCTGTCCACCGATATCGCCTCCTGGACGATCACGTTCGTGCAGACCGGCATCGAGTCGCCGATCGGCGAGCGGCTGCGCCGGGTGCGAGACCACCTGGACGGCGACGAGATGTTCCTGGCCAACTACGCCGACGTGCTCACCGACGCTCCGCTGCCGGAGATGATCGACCGGTTCGCCCGGCGCGACGCCGGTGCGTCGATGATGGTGGTCCCGCCGCAGTCGTCGTTCCACTGTGTGGACCTGGGCGAGGACGGCCTGGTGGGAGGCATCACCCCGGTGAGCGAACTGCCGCTGTGGGAGAACGGCGGCTACTTCGTGCTCCGTCAGGAGATCTTCGACCACATACCGGAGAACGGGGACCTGGTCGCGGACGGATGTGCGCAACTGGCCAAGCGCGGGCGGCTGGTGGCGCACCGGCACCGCGGCTTCTGGAAGCCGACCGACACCGTGAAGGAGCGGGCCGCGCTCGATGCCGCCTACGCCCTGGGCGACCGCCCCTGGGCCGTGTGGGAGCGGGACGGCGCCGGGGTGAGGACCGCGTGATCCGGCTCGGGACCGGACGCCTGGACCGGCTCGTCGCGTTGGGGGCGCACTGCGACGACCTCGCCATCGGCGCGGGCGGCACGCTGCTGACGGCGTGCCTCGCACGACCGGGCATCCGTGTCGACGCGCTGGTGCTCTCCGGCGGCGGCAGCGCCCGGGAGGAGGAGGAACGGGCCGCGCTCGCCGCTTTCTGCCCGGGGGCCGATCTGCGGCTGACCGTGCTCAAGCTCCCGGACGGCCGCCTGCCCGCGCACTGGGACGAAGCCAAGGCCGCGGTCGAGGAGCTGCGCGGGCGGACCGAGCCGGATCTCGTGCTCGCGCCGCGCACCGAGGACGCGCACCAGGACCACCGCGGCCTGGCGGAGCTGGTCTCCACCGCGTTCCGCGACCACCTCGCACTCGGCTACGAGATCGTCAAGTGGGACGGCGATCTCGGCCGTCCGACGGCGTACCAGCCGCTGTCGCCGGAGATCGCCGAACTGAAGGTGGGGCTGCTTCTGGAGCACTACGCCTCTCAACGGCACCGGCCCTGGTACGACCGGGAGGCCTTCCTCGGTCTCGCACGCATCCGCGGCATCGAATGCCACGCCCGCTACGCCGAGGCGTTCGCCGTCACCAAACTCACTCTCAATCTGGGGGGATGAACCTTGCGCGTACTTCTGACCGGACATCAGGGCTATCTGGGCACCGTGATGGCCCCGGTCCTCGCGGCCACCGGGCACGAGGTCACCGGTCTTGACGCCGGCCTGTTCGCGGACTGCCTCCTCGGCCCGCCGCCCGCGGACCCGCCGGGGCACCGGGTGGACCTGCGCGACGTCACGGCCGAACACCTGGCCGGGGTGGACGCCGTGATCCATCTGGCCGCGCTGTCCAACGACCCGCTGGGATCGCTGGCGCCGGACCTCACCCACGACATCAACCACCACGCGTCCGTACGGCTGGCCCGGCTGGCCCGCGACGCCGGAGTGCGGCGCTTCCTGTACGCGTCGACCTGCTCGGTCTACGGCGCCGCGGGCGGGGACGGTCTGGTGGCCGAGGACGCCCCGCTGCGCCCGGTGACGCCGTACGCGGAGTCCAAGGTGCGGGTGGAGGACGACCTGCACGCGCTGTCCGACGGCGACTTCAGCCCCGTGTTCCTGCGCAACGCCACCGCCTTCGGCCACTCGCCCCGGCTGCGCGCCGACATCGTGCTGAACAACCTGGTGGGCCACGCGCTCCTGTCCGGCGAGGTGCTGGTGCTCTCCGACGGCACCCCCTGGCGCCCGCTCGTGCACGCCGCCGACATCGCACGGGCCTTCACGGCCGCGCTGACCGCGCCTCGGGAAGCGGTGCACGACCAGGCGTTCAACATCGGCAGCGAGATCAACAACGTCACGGTCGCCGAGATCGCCGAGCAGGTCGCCGAGGCGGTGCCCGGCTCGCGGGTGAGGATCGCCGGGGAGAACGGTGCCGATCCCCGGTCGTACCGGGTGGACTTCTCCCGGTTCCGCGGAGCGGTGCCCGGTTTCGCTTGCGAGTGGACGGTGAAGCAGGGCGCGCTCGAACTCGCCGACGCCTACCGTGAACACGGGCTGACCCGGGAGAACTTCGAGCACCGCTTCACCCGGCTCGCGGTGCTGCGCGCGGCGTCCGACGCCGGTGTCGTCGACGACACCCTGCGGTGGCGCCGATGACCGCGGAGGGCTCGGAGATGCACGCGCTGGTGGAGCGGCTGTACCCGCTGTGCCGGAGCATCACGGGCGACGGGGTGCGTGCCACCTTGGACATCGTCGGCGAGTACGTTCCGCTGCGGGTGCACGAGGTGCCGACCGGGACGCGTGTGCTCGACTGGACGGTGCCGCAGGAGTGGAACATCCGGGACGCGTACATCGCCGACTCCACCGGCAAGCGGGTCGTCGACTTCGCCGCGTCCAGCCTTCACGTGCTCGGCTACAGCGTGCCCGTATCGGCGACCATGCCGCTGGCCGAGCTGCGGGAACACCTGCACACGCTGCCGGACCACCCGGCCTGGGTGCCCTACCGCACCAGCTACTACACACCGGAATGGGGCTTCTGCCTGGCCCAGGAGGTCTTGGACGCGCTGCCGGACGGCGACTACGAGGTGCGGGTCGACTCCACACTCTCGGACGGCCACCTCACCTACGCCGAGTACGTGATCCCCGGGCAGGTCGCCGACGAGGTGATCGTCTCCTGCCATGTCTGCCACCCTTCGCTGGCCAACGACAACCTGGCCGGCATCGCGGTGGCGACGTTCCTGGCCCGGACGCTGGCGGAGCGGACGCCGTGGTACACCTACCGGTTCCTGTTCGCGCCCGGCACCATCGGGGCGATCACCTGGCTGGCCCGCAACGCGGAGCGGGTGGACCGGGTCAAGCACGGGCTGGTGCTGGCCTGCGCCGGCGACTCGGGGCAGCTCACGTACAAACAGAGCAGGCGCGGCGACGCGGAGATCGACCGGGTGATGCGGCACGTGCTCCGCGCCTCCGAACGCCCGCACCGCGTCAACGAGTTCACTCCGTACGGCTACGACGAGCGGCAGTTCTGCTCGCCCGGGTTCGATCTCGGCGTGGGCTCGCTCAGCCGGACCCCGTACGCGGGCTACCCCGAGTACCACACCTCGGCGGACAACCCGGACTTCGTATCGCCGGAGGCGATGGCGGACACGCTCGCCGTCTGCCGCGAGGCGTTCGCCGTCCTCGACCGCAACCGGCGATACCTCAACCTCAGCCCGTACGGCGAGCCACAGCTCGGCCGGCGCGGGCTGTACGCATCGCTCGGCGGTCGCAGTGACGCGAAGCAGGCCCAGATGGCCATGCTCTGGGTCCTCAGCCTCTCCGACGGCGAGCACAGCCTGCTGGACGTCGCCGAGCGGTCCGAGCTGCCGTTCGACACCGTCGCCGCCGCGGCCGACGCCCTGTGCGGCGCCGGGTTGATCAAGGCATGACGCCGATGACCGTCAAGGGAGAGAAAACGACGGCATCGGCGGCCCCTGCCGGACCCACCCGGCGGACCGCCAAGCGGGCCATGGTCGGCCGGCTGTCCTGGGGACTGGCCGATCAGGCGGTCTGCAGCATGACCAACTTCGCGGTGGGGATCTACGTGGCGCAGTCGCTGGGGCTGGCCGCCTTCGGCGTGTTCAGCCTGGCGTGGGTGACCTACGGCGTGGTGCTCGGCGTCTCCCGCGGGCTGGCCACCGACCCGCTGATGGTGCGCTTCAGCGGCGTACCGGTCGCGTCCTGGCGCGCGGCTGCGGCCCGGTCGTCGGGCACGGCGCTCGGCGTCGGTGCCGCCGCCGGCGCGGTGTGTCTCGTGGTCGGGCTGGGCCTCGGCGACCCGGTGGGCCCCGCGTTCGCCGCCCTCGGCATCGTCCTGCCCGGCTTGCTGCTGCAGGACGCCTGGCGGTTCTCGTTCTTCGCCGCGGGCACCGGGCGCAAGGCCTTCGTCAACGACCTCCTGGGCGGAGTCGCGCTCGTCCCGGCCATGGTGGTGGCGGCCCGCGTGGGCAGCGTGGCCGCCTTCGTGCTCGCCTGGGGCACGGCCGCCGCGGTGGCCGCGCTGTACGGCTGTCTCCAGTCCGGCATCCGGCCCCGGTCGACGCGAGCGCGCGAGTGGGTCCGCGAGCACCGCGACCTCGGCTACCGCTACCTGGTCGAGAACGTCGGTGTCAGCGGCGCTGCCCAGTTGCGGGCGTACGGCCTCGGCGCGATCGTCGGCGTCAGCGCGGTGGGTGTGGTCCGGGGCGCCGAACTGCTGCTCGGCCCGTTCCTCGCCGTGCTGATGGGGCTGTCGCTGGTCACCGTCGCGGAGGCGGCACGGGTGCTGCGGCGGGCCCCGCACCGGCTGGGCACGTTCTGTCTGGTGCTGGGCGGCGGGCAGGCCGCCGCCGCACTGCTCTGGGGCACGGCGCTGCTGCTGCTCCCGGACCGGCTCGGCGAACTCGTGCTCGGCGGCGTCTGGCACTCCGCCTCGCAGCTCATCGTGCCGGCCACACTCGGCGTCGCGGGCGCCAGCCTCGGCACCGGCGCGGCAGCCGGGCTGCGCGCGCTCGGCGCGGCCCGGCGCAGCCTGCGCTGCCAGATGTTCGCCTCCGCCTGTTATGTCACCGGCGGGCTCGGCGGGGCGGCCCTGGCCGGCACGGTCGGCTCGGCCTGGGGCGTCGCCGCCGCGACCGTCAGCGGCTCGGCCGTGTGGTGGCTGCACCTGCGCTCCGCCCTGCGCGAGCACCGGCACGACCCCATCCGCGAAGTGAGGACCTCATGACCGCCCATCCCCGGCTGAGCATCGGCCTGCCCGTCTACAACGGCGAGGAGTACCTGGCGCAGTCGCTCGACGCGCTGCTCGGCCAGTCCTACGAGGATTTCGAGCTGGTCATCTCCGACAACGCCTCGACCGACGGGACCGAGAGCATCTGCCGCGGGTACGCGGCGCGGGACTCGCGCATCCGGTACATCCGGCTGCCCCGGAACATCGGCGCCGCGCCGAACCACAACCATGTGTTCACCGAGTGCCGCGGTGAGCTGTTCAAGTGGGCATCGCACGACGACCTGTACGCCCGGGACCTGCTGCGGCGCTGCGTGGAGGCGCTGGACGAGCGGCCGGACGTGATCCTCGCGCACAGCGGCCAGGCGGTCATCGACGGCGAAGGCCAGGTGAAGGTCCCCTACGAGTACGGGCTCGCCACCGACTCGCCGCACGCGCCGGAGCGGTTCCGCAGCATCCTGTTCGAGCCCGGCGGCGACGACTTCTACGGGGTGATGCGGGCCGACATGCTGCGCCGGGTGAAGCCGCACGACAGCTACCACCACGCGGACCGGGTGTTCGTCTCCGAGATCGGTCTGCACGGTCCGTTCCACCAGGTGCCGGAGCTGCTGTACTTCCGCCGCGACCACCCCACCCGCGCGGAGCGGGCGAACCCGGGCAAGCGCGCCCGGTGCGTCAATCTGGACCCGCGCCGGTCGGGCCCGCTGCATCCGACGCCCCGGCTGCTTGCCGAGTACGTCTGGGGCTTCGTCGCGGCGATCCGGCGGGCGCCGTTGTCCCCGGCCGACCGGCGCGCGTGCCATCGCCATCTGGCCGCCTGGATGACCAGCCGGGTCCGGCCGGGCGCCGGGGAGCGCGTCGAGGACCGTGCCCCGGTCGACCCGGGTCGGCTCACGGTCTCCGTCGACGCCCTCGTCGCCGGCCGCGAACGCGGGCAGGCGTGAAGCCCGCGCACGGGGCTCCGGCGCGTGTCGGGGTGTTCGGGCTGCTCGGCTCCGGCAACCTCGGCAACGACGGGTCGCTGGAGGCCGTTCTCGGGTACCTCCGCGCCGAGCACCCGGAGGCGGTGGTGGACGCGCTGTGCGGCGGACCGGAGGTCGTCTCGGGCCGGTACGGGATCGCGGCGACGCGGCTGCACTGGTACCGCGGGGAGTACCGGACCGCGTCGCGTGCGGGTGCGATCGCGGGGAAGGGTCTGGGCAAGCTCGTCGACGTCTTCCGCACCGCTGCCTGGGTGCGCCGGCACGACGTGGTGATCGTGCCGGGCATGGGCGTTCTGGAAGCCACGCTGCCGCTGCGGCCGTGGGGCTTCCCGTACGCGCTGTTCCTGCTCTGCGCGGCCGGACGGCTGTCCGGCACCCGGGTCGCGCTGGTGGGTGTCGGCGCCGCCCCGATCGGCCGGGGGCCCACCCGGGCCCTGGTGCGGTGGTCGGCGCGGCTGGCCGCGTACCGGTCGTACCGGGACACCCTGTCCCGCGACGCGATGCTGGCGATGGGCGTGGACACCGCGCGCGACGAGGTGTATCCGGACCTCGCGTTCGCCCTGCCGACACCGCGGGTCGGCGCGCCCCCGGGCCCGGCGGGACCGGTCTGTGTGGGCGTGATGGCCTTCCACGGGGGTAACGACGACCGTGCCAGGTCCGAGGAGATCCACGGGCGCTACCTCGAAGGGACGACCCGATTCGTCCGCGCGCTGGTCGAGGACGGCAGGCCGGTCCGGCTGCTCACCGGCGACGCGGTCGATGTGCCGGTGGTCACCGCGATCCTCGACGCGGTGGACTCGCCACTGGTCACCGCGGCCGAGGCGTCCTCGCTGACCGACCTGATGAAGGAGATGGCGGCTGCCGACAGCGTGGTGGCGACCCGTTACCACAATCTGGTCTGCGCGCTGAAGGTCGGTACGCCGACGCTCGCCCTCAGCTATGCGGCGAAGAGTGACGCGCTCATGGCCCGGATGGGGCTGGACGCGTACTGCCACCCGGCTCACGAGGTCGACGCCGACCGGATGCTGAGTCAGTTCCGGGCGCTGGAGCGGCGATCGGCGGAGCTGCGGCGGACCCTCACCGAGCGGAACCTGATCGCCGCCCGGAGCCTCGAAGCCCAGTTCACCGCCTTGACGGCGGCCCTGTTCCCAGCGACCGGCCACACCCCCACCGATACCCGTACCCACACCCTGCGGGAGGCCCCATGAAGGCAACCGGAATCCCGGCGATCGCCGGCGCGTACCTGTTCGAGCCGACACCGTTCGCCGACGAGCGCGGCTTCTTCAGCCGCACCTTCGACGCCGACGTGGTCCGCTCGGTGGGCCTCGACCCGGACGCGTTCGTCCAGGACAGCGTGTCCCGCTCGGTGCTGGGGGTGCTGCGGGGCCTGCACCTGCGCTCCGGAGCCGGTGAGGCCAAGCTGGTGCGGTGCTCGTACGGGAGGATCTTCGACGTCGTCGTGGATCTGCGGGCGGACTCGCCGACCTACCGCAACCGGGCCTTCTTCGAACTGTCCGACGAGACGCAGTCGACCCTCTACATCCCGGCGGGGTGCGCGCACGGCTTCCAGGCGCTGACCGCGACCGCCGACACCTCGTACCGGATGGACCGCCCGCACGATCCGGCCGAGGACCTGACGATCGCCTTCGACGACCCGGAGCTGGCCATTCCGTGGCCACTGCCGGTCACATCGATGTCCCCGCGGGACCGGGTCGCACCGCGTCTCGCCGAAGTCCTCCAGCACGATGTCCTCCAGCACAAGGAGAAGTGAGGTCGGCGTGGACACCGAAGAGTTTTCCCTGCCCAGGTCGCGGCTGGCGAACGAGCGGCTGCACGCCATGATCCCCGGCGGCGCGCACACCTACGCCAAGGGCGACGACCAGTACCCCCACGATCTGGCCCCGGTCATCAGCCACGGCCGCGGCGCCCATGTGTGGGACGTCGACGGCAACCGCTATGTCGAGTACGGCTCCGGCCTGCGGTCGGTCAGCCTCGGCCATGCCCACCCCCGCGTGATCGAGGCGGTGCGGCGGGAACTCGATCGCGGCAGCAACTTCGTCCGGCCGTCCGTCGTGGAGGTCGAGGCCGCGGAACGCTTCCTGGCCACCGTGCCGACGGCGGAGATGGTGAAGTTCGCGAAGAACGGCTCCGACGCCACCACCGCCGCGGTGCGCCTCGCCCGCGCCGCCACCGGGCGCCCTCGGGTGGCCCTCTGCGGCGACCACCCTTTCTTCTCCACCGACGACTGGTTCATCGGCACCACGCCGATGTCCGCCGGTGTGCCGGCGGCGGCCACCGAACTGACGGTGACGTTCCCCTACGGGGACCTGGCCGCGACGGAAGAACTGCTCACCCGGTACCGGGACGAGGTCGCCTGCCTGATCCTCGAACCTGCCACCCACACCGAGCCGCCGCCCGGGTACCTCGCCGGCCTGCGCGAACTGGCCGACCGGCACGGCTGCGTACTGATCTTCGATGAGATGATCACCGGCTTCCGCTGGTCGGAGGCGGGCGCTCAGGGCCTGTACGGCGTCGTCCCCGACCTCTCCACGTTCGGCAAGGCGCTGGGCAACGGGTTCGCCGTCGCCGCCCTGGCCGGGCGCCGCGATCTCATGGAGCGGGGCGGGCTGCGCCACTCGCGCGACCGGGTGTTCCTGCTGTCGACCACGCACGGTGCCGAAACCCATTCGCTGGCCGCCGCGATGGCCGTGCTCTCGACCTATGTAGAGGAGGGCGTCACCGCGCGGCTGCACGCCCTGGGTGAGCGGTTGGCCGCCGGTGTCCGTGGAGCCGCGGCCGGCATGGGCGTCGGCGACCACCTCGTCCTGCGGGGCCGGGCCAGCAATCTGGTCTTCGCCACCCTCGACGCGAACCGGCAGCCGTCGCAGGAGTACCGCACCCTGTTCCTGCGCCAACTCATCGCGGGCGGGGTGCTCGCCCCGTCGTTCGTGGTGAGCAGCGCGCTCGACGACGCCGATATCGACCGCACCGTCGACACGGTGGCCCAGGCATGTGCCGTGTACCGCAAGGCGCTGGACGCCGGTGACCCGACCCCCTGGCTGGGCGGGCGACCGGTGAAGCCCGTGTTCCGCCGACTGGCGTGAGGGGACGTGCCGTCAGCGGCGCTCCCACCGGCCGGCGTCAGCGATCCGGTCGACCAGCCACGCGGTCGCCGGTGTCACCGCCAGCGCGGAGCACCAGCCGCCGAGGACGTCGGTCGGGTAGTGCGCGCCGAGCGTGATCTGCGCCCACCCCATGGCGGCGCCGGCCACCAGCGCCGCGGCGAGTACGAGTGAGGTGCCGGCCGTTCTGCCGAGGCCGAGCCGGCCGGTCGCGAGGAGCGCCGCCGTGAGGGCGAACGCGGTGAGGAAGGCGGTGTGCCCGCTCGGATAGGACAGGTGCTCGCCGTGGATGGTGCGTCCCACCAGCGGCTTGATCAGCTTCGTCGTCCCCACGGTCATGGTGGTGCCTGCGGCGATGAGCACCGCCGCGCGAGGTCGCCGAAGGAGCAGGCAGGCCACCACGGCGACCACGATCAGCGTCGCCGCTCCGGCGGGCTCCCCGAGGAAGTCCGTGGCCAGGGCGGTGTGCCGCCAAGCCGGTGACACACCGTCCGCCAGTGGCTGGAACCACGCGTCCACCGTGCCGGGCCGGCTGTGGTCGGCGTACAGGATCCCGAGCGCGACGACCGTCAGCGTGGCGAGGGCGGCGATCAGCCCGAGCCCCGCGCGCAGCGCCGCGGGCAGCACCGCGGGCGCCGGGCGGCCGGTCACACACCCACCGCGTCCGCGGCCATGAATCAGCGACCTCCCGTTTCCCCTGCCCCATGGCCTCTTGAAGCTTTCCGGCATGGCCCTGTCGCCTCGACGTGGCCCGCGCGCGAGCCGTCAGCCCTAGGGTCTCTCGTTTGGATCAGGCCGGGCTCGCGGGCCCTGGCACCGCACCTCGCCGCGTTGTCGTCGGTCGCCAGGGCGCCGCCCTGACTCCCTCC
>NZ_JBIVUQ010000007.1:0-415397 GCF_044757265.1 Streptomyces sp. NPDC091292
CCTAGCCGTGGGCAGGCGCACCACACGACACCCCCAACCCACACCCCCACCTAGCCGTGGGCAGGCGCACCACACGACACCCCCAACCCACACCCCCACCTAGCCGTGGGCAGGCGCACCACACGACACCCCCAACCCGCACCCCCACCTAGCCGTGGGCAGGCGTTCCGCACGACGCCCCCGCCCCACTCTCACCCCCACCTAGCTGTGGGCAGGCGTTCCGCACGGCGGAACGGGTGGGCACAGCGCCGAAAGTGCCGGGCACCCCCGATCCCACGGCACCCCAGGCGTACCTGCGCCCCCCACCCCACCGCACCCCGCTACCCCCGCCCCCCACGTTCCCTCTCGTCCGCAGCCCCACCCTCCCCCACCAACCCCGTCCGGACAGACCCCAGCCGAGGCCCAAACCTCCGCATCTCCCGTCGCCCCACAGTCCCGACAACCCCCGGCACAAACCCCCGGAGGGCCTGCATCGCCCGCAACCACCCTTGCGCATACACATGCGCACCCCGCCGCTCGATCCCCGCCACGATCCGATCCACCGCCGGCCCCAGCGGATACGTCTTGTTCGCCGGCCACGGCAACCGCTGCCGCAACTCCCGCATCACCTCGTCCTGATCCGCCCCGCGCACCATGTCCGTATCGGTCCAGGACAGATACCCGACCCCGACCCGCACCCCCTTGTACCCGACCTCGGCCCGCAGACTGTGCGCATACGCCTCGACCCCCGACTTGGACGCGCAGTACGCCGTCATCATCGGCGCGGGCGTCATCGCGGCGAGCGAGGCGATCTGGAGCAGATACCCCCGGCTCTCCATCAGCACCGGCAGAAACGCCCGCGCGGTCACCGCCGACCCGATCAGATTGACCTCGATCACCCGCCGCCACGCCACCGGATCCGAGTCGAGGAAAGGACCACCGCTCGCGACACCCGCGTTGGCGACGACGACGTCCACCTTGCCGAACCGCTCCTTGACCTCCCCGGCGACCCGCGCCATCGCCTCGTGATCGGTGACATCGGCGTACCAGTGGCCGCCCTCGGTGTGCAGCCGCTCGGCGACCTGCTTCAGCGCGTCCGGCTCCAGACCGACCAGCGCGATCTTCGCACCGCGCGCCGACAGCTTGCGCGCGAGGAGTTCCCCGACCCCCCGCGCGGCGCCGGTGACAACCACGACCTGCCCTTCAAGGCTCACCTTGCTCATGCGGACGCCGCCCCCTTCGCCGGGATGTCCTGGGTGTCCTGGGTGTCCTGGATATACGTGGAGACCAGCTCGCGGATCAGTGCGCCGACCGCGTCCGGCGCCTCGACGGGCGTCATATGACCGATCCCGGTCAGCTCCGTCAGCCCCACGCAGTGCGGCAGCGCGGCGGCGATCCCCCGCGCGTGCACGGGCGGCGTCAGCCGGTCCGCCGTACCGGCGAGAACAGCCGTCGGCATCACCAACTCCCGTACCCCACCGTCGAGTTCGAGCGCGTCGAGGACGTGCGACCAGCCGTACCGCACGGCCCGTGGACACGCGTGCACGATACGGGCGCACGCCTCGACCTTGTCCGGCGACGATCCGGGGCCCATCGTCCCGTAGCGCAGGATCCGCTTGGCGAGGGGCGTCACCGGGCCGAGCGGGGCGCGGGAGCCGAGGACGGAACGGGTCAGCCGGGTCCGCAGGGCGCCCGCGCGCAGCGGCAGCACCAGCGACTCGGCGACCAGCCGCGAACTGCCCGTACTGCACAGCAGCACCGCCGCCGCCCGCGCTCGGAACCCCTCCCTCCCGGCCGCAGCCATGAGCGTCATCCCGCCCATCGAGTGCCCCGCGAGCACGGCCTTCTCCCCGGCCGCGAGGGTCGCGTCGAGTACGGCCACGAGGTCGTCGGCGAGGGCGCGCGTGCTGTAGCCGTCGGGCCCGGTGGGCGCGGGGCTGCGGCCGTGACCGCGCTGGTCGTAGACGACGACCCGGTGGTCGGCGGCGAGGTCCCGCACCTGCCGCGCCCAGAACGCCGTCGAGCAGGTCCAGCCGTGCGCGAGCACCACGGCGGGCGCGCCGTCGGGCCCGTGCGTCTCGACGTGCAGCCGGGCGCCGTCGGCGGAGACGGCGGTCAGTTCACGGGCGGGCGCGGGGGGCGCGTACGGCCCCGACACCACATGCGTCAGCCGGCTCACGCCCCCGCCTCCACCTTCTTGGTACGGGCGCCTTTACGCGCCGGTGTCCGAGGCTTCGGCGTGGCCTCGGGGACCCGGATCACCTCGTACTCGGCGAGGTCGACGCGCCGCGTGGCCGTCCGGAACTCACTGGTGGTCCCCGGCCACACGGTCGTATTGCGCCCCTCGGCGTCGAGGTACCAACTACTGCAACCGCCGGTGTTCCACACGGTCCGCTCCATCCGCTCCTGGACCTTGTCGTTCCAGGCGCGGACGGCGTCCGGGCGGGCGGAGAGGGCGACCTTGCCACCGAGGACGTCGAGTTGCCGGACGTAGTCGGCGAGGTAGTTCAACTGGGACTCGATCATGAGGATCATCGAGGAGTTGCCGAGGCCGGTGTTGGGGCCGATGACGGTCATCCAGTTGGGGAAGCCGGCCGCGCTCGCGCCGCGCAGCGCCGCCATGCCGTCCTTCCAGGACTCGGCGAGGGTGCGCCCGTCGGCGCCGACGACCCGGTCGGCGATGGGCATGTCGGTGACATGGAAGCCGGTACCGAAGATGATCACGTCGACCTCGGACTCGGTCCCGTCGGCGGCGACCACGGTCGAACCGCGCACTTCCGCGAGCCCGGAGGCGACGACGTCGACATTGGGCCGGGCGAGCGCCGGATAGTAGGCGTTGGAGAGCAGGATCCGCTTGCAGCCGATGCGGTAGTCCGGGGTGAGCTTGGCGCGCAGCGCGGGGTCCTTGATCGCGCGGGCCATGTTCCGCTTCGCGAGCCGCTCGACGAGGCCGAGTTCGCCGGGGTGCTTGGTGAACGCCTGCACCTGGAGTTCCCGGATGCCCCACAACACGCCACGCCGCGCCTTCGTGGTGAACGGAAGCTGCCGGTGCAGCCGGCGTTCGACGCCGCTGATGGCGCGGTCCACGCGGGGCATCACCCAGGGCGGGGTGCGCTGGAAGAGGGTGAGCTTCGCGACGTCGGGCTGGATGGCGGGCACGATCTGGATGGCGGAGGCCCCGGTACCGACCATGGCGACGCGCTTGCCCCGCAATTCCGCTTCGTGGTCCCAACGGGCGGAGTGGAAAACCTGACCGGGAAAGGTGTCGATCCCGGGAATGGCAGGGATCTTCGGATCGGAGAGCGGTCCGGTGGCGGAAACGACGAAGTCGGCGGTGAGGGTTCCCTTGACGGTCTCCACCTCCCACCACAGGTTCTCGGTGTCCCACCGCATCTTCGTCACCTCGGAGTCGAAGCGGATGTGCGGGCGCAGCCGGAACACATCGCTGACGTGCTCCAGATACGCCCGGATGTGCTCCTGCCCGGAGAAGGTACGGGGCCAGTCGGGGTTGGGCGCGAACGAGAACGAGTACAGATGACTCGGCACGTCACAGGCGCACCCCGGATAACTGTTGTCACGCCAGGTCCCGCCGACGGACCCCGCCCGCTCCAGGACGACGAAGTCGGTCACCCCTTCCCGCCGAAGCCGCACAGCGGCCCCCAGCCCCCCGAACCCGGTCCCGACCACCACGACACGGACATGCTCGTACGCCACCACGCGATACCTCCCGAGCCCCAGAACCCTGCCAGTAACCACTGGCACAATGGCGAGAGTAGACCAGCCCCGTACTCACGGGTAGCCAAAGAACAAAGAAAGTTACCGCCGGTACGCCCCGAACCTTCAAGGGGCGCGGGGAACTGCACACAAGGGGCGCGGGGAACGGTGCACAAGGGGCGCGGGGAACTGCGCAAAACACCACAACGAACCCGCACGAAGATTCCTCCCGCACCCCCACCCCCTCAAGGGGCGCGGGGAACTGCGCACCAAACCCCAACGAACCCGCAGAAAACAACGATCCGCACCACCCCAATAAGGGGCGCGGGGAACTGCGCAAACCCCGCCACAAACGAACCGCATAGTCTGATCCCGTGGCGGAAAATCAAGCAAACCCCCGCGAGTACCGGGTCGATGAGCTGGCCAAAGAGGCGGGCATCACCGTCCGCACCCTCCGCTTCTACCGCGAACGCCGCCTCATCCCACCCCCCAGAAAAGAAGGCCGCATCGCCTGGTACGACGACCACCACCTGGCCCGCCTCCGCACCATCGCCGCCCTACTCGACCGAGGCCACACCCTCAACGGCATCGCAGAACTGGCCGAGGCCTTCGACCACGGCCGCGACGTCGCCGACGTCCTCGGCATCGGCCCCCCGTCCGAGGAAACCCCGGTCCGCCTCACCCCGGAAGCACTCGCCGACCGATTCGCCGGCGAGGTCACCCCGGCGAACTTCGCCGCCGCCCTCGACATGGGCTACCTCGGCACCGACGGCGACGAGATCGTGCACGTCAGCCGCCGCCTCCTGGACGTCTCGGCCGCCCTGGTCCAC
Organism: Streptomyces sp. NPDC091292; assembly: GCF_044757265.1. Taxonomy (NCBI): domain Bacteria; kingdom Bacillati; phylum Actinomycetota; class Actinomycetes; order Kitasatosporales; family Streptomycetaceae; genus Streptomyces; species Streptomyces sp. NPDC091292. The sequence goes on from NZ_JBIVUQ010000007.1 coordinate 4,524, forward strand.
GAGGGCATCCCGCTGGCGGCGGTCCTGGAGACGGGCGCCCGGGTACGCCACCACGCGGACGCCCTGGCGGACCTGTTCGCCAGGCTCGTCCTGGAACACGCGTCACCGGACGACCTGGAACGGTTGCGCCCGCTCGCGAAGAGCGTGATCGAGGCGGAACTGTCCCTGGCCCTGGACAGACGACTGGCGAAGGGCGCGCCAGAAGCAGACCAGCGTCAGGCCCCGTAAGTCACAGTGACCGGTGCATGATCCGACCACCGCAGATCATGACTGGCCGCCCGCTCGACGTACGCCTTGAGCGCCCTCCCGGCGAGCCGGGGCGTGGCCATCTGGTAGTCGATACGCCAGCCGCTGTCGTTGTCGAACGCCCTGCCCCGGTACGACCACCACGAGTACGGCCCCTCGACATCGGGATGCAGCGCGCGCACGACATCGACGTAACCGCCGTCCCCGGCGTCGAGGACCCGCCCGATCCACTCCCGTTCCTCCGGCAGGAAACCGGAGTTCTTGCGGTTGCTCTTCCAGTTCTTCAGGTCGGCCTCGCGGTGGGCGATGTTCCAGTCGCCGCACACCAGCACCTCGCGCCCATCGGCGGCGGCCCGCTCCCGCAACCCCTGGAGATACGGCAGGAACGCACCCATGAAACGGTCCTTCTCGTCCTGCCGCTCGGTACCGACCTCACCCGACGGCAGATACAGGCTGGCGACGGTGATCCCGGGCAGATCCACCTCGGCATACCGCCCGCTGCCGTCGAACTCGGCGCAGCCGAAGCCGATCCGTACCGCGTCCGGCGCGCGCCGCGTGTAGAGGGAGACGCCCGCCCGCCCCTTGGCGGCGGCCGGCGCGTGCACCACATGCCACCCGTCGGGCTCCCGCACCTCGTCGGGGAGCTGTCCGGGCTCGGCCCTGACCTCCTGGAGGCAGAGCACATCGGCGGAGGTGTCCGCGAGCCACGCCACGAAGCCCTTCTTCGCGGCGGCCCGCAGACCGTTCACATTCACGGAGGTCACGGTGAGCATTCCGGCACGATACCGGCACACTGTCGGGGGACGGCCGACCGGCCACCCTCACCGCCCTTCGCATAGAAGTACGATACTCAGCATGTCTATACAGACGACGACACCTCCTCCCGCGATACTCCGGAACGTCTCCTTCAGCCACCCCGACGCGGTCCGGCTCAACGACCGCGTCCAGCTCGAATACGCCGAGCGCTACGGGGACGACGGCGACGCCACCCCCCTCGACCCGACGATGTTCGTCCCACCCCGGGGCCTGTACCTCATCGCGTACGACGACGAGGACACCCCGCTCGCCACCGGCGGCTGGCGCTCCCAGGACGCGAACCCCGAGGGATTCACGGACGGCGACGCCGAGATCAAGCGCATGTACGTCACCCCGGAGGCGCGCGGCCTGGGCCTGGCCCGCCGCATCCTGGCGGCCCTGGAGTCCGACGCCCGCGAGGCAGGCCGTATCCGCATGGTCCTGGAGACCGGCACCATGCAGCCGGAGGCCATGGCCCTGTACGCCTCCAGCGGCTACACCCTCTGCGAGAAGTTCGGCCACTACCGGGACAGCAACCTGAGCCGCTGCTACGCCAAGCCCCTGGCCTGACCGCTCATATGCAGGTCGTGGGACAGGTTTCGCGGAGGGAGTATCTCCGAGAGGGATTGCCGCAGCGAGCGCCGAGGACACGCTCCACACCGCACACGGCAGTCACCTCCTCGAACGAACCACCGGAACCCGCCCCACGCCCCGCCGGCTCCACGACACCAAGTTGACCCCCATGTAACGACCTTAGACGCCGGCCCTGACATCGCCGGAGTTATCCACAGGCCACCCGGTTCATCGGCACGCAAGCCGCACGCCATTCCGCACACACCCACGCCTGAGACCGTCACTCCATCGAAGAAGTTGGCTATACAACTTGGAATGGGAGTGATGAAGGTGTCACCTTCCGTAGAGGACCAGCCCCTGCACGGCCTGCCGCTCATGTGGCTGCGCGACAACTGCCCCTGCCCCCGGTGCCGGGACCCGCGCAACGGGCAGAAGCTGTTCCAGATCACCGAACTGCCCGACGGTCTGGCGCTCGGCGCGGTCCGGCGGACCGCCGGCGGCGTCGAGGTCGACTGGGCGCCCGACGGCCACAGGTCGGCGTACTCCACGCACTGGCTGGCGGCCAACCGGCCCGGTACGGACCCCGGCGACCGGCGCGGCGAGACGGGCAAGACCCTGTGGACCGCCGCCGACCTGGACGGCCGCCTCCCCGAGGCGGACTGGACGGAGTACCTGACCGACCCGGCGGTCAAGGCTCACGTACTGGAGTCGGTCGTCGACCTCGGCTTCGCCCTGCTGCGCGCCGTACCGTGCCGCGAGGGCCAGGTACTCGAAGCCGTGCGGACCTTCGGCTACGTCCGCGAGACCAACTACGGGCAGCTCTTCGACGTACGCGTCGAGCCGGACCCCAACAATCTGGCCTTCACCGGCGCCCGTATCACCCCGCACACCGACAACCCGTACCGCGACCCGGTGCCCACCCTCCAACTGCTGCACTGTCTGTCCAACGCGGCGTCCGGCGGCGATTCCGGTCTGGTGGACGGCTTCCAGGCCGCCGCGCTGCTGCGGGCCGAGGATCCGGAGGCGTTCGCGGTGCTGACGCGAACCCCCGTGCCGTTCCGCTTCAGTGACGCCCGGACCGTCCTGGAGGCGGACCGGCCGCTGATCGACGTGGACGGGCACGGCCGGATCCGCGAGGTCCGCTTCAACAACCGCTCCCTCTCGACCCTCCGGCTCCCCGCCGCCGAACTGGACGCCTTCTACCGCGCCTACCGCACCTTCGCCGCCATCACCCTCCGCCCCGGTCTCCAACTCGACTTCCGGCTCTCCCCCGGAGACTGCCTGATCTTCGACAACGTCCGGCTGCTGCACGCCCGTACCGCCTTCGAGGAGAGCGGCGCGCGCCATCTCCAGGGCGCCTACGCCGACATCGACGCCCTGGCCGGCACGCTCGCCGTCCTGCACCGTGAACGCGCGGCGGCGGGCGAGAAGTTCCTGGACGGGCTGGCCGAACTCTTCGCGGGCGAGGGCGCGGTCGCCTATCTGGGTGAGCGTGTGACGATGGCGCAGCACATGCTCCAGGCCGCCGCGCGCGCCGAGGAGGCGGGCGCGCCCGACGCGCTGGTGGCCGCCGCGCTGCTGCACGACATCGGCCACTTCGAGGGTCCGGTCGGCGGCGAGGAGCTGATGGCGGGCACCGACAACCGGCACAGCCACACCGGCGCGGACCGGCTGTCCGACTGGTTCGGCGCCGAGGTCACCGAGCCGATCCGCCTGCACGTGGCGGCCAAGCGCTATTTGTGCGCGGTCGAACCGGCGTACTACGACCGGCTCTCGGCGGCCTCGGTGTACACGCTCAAGGTGCAGGGCGGTCCGATGTCCGCGCCGGAGGTCGCCGCGTACGAGGCGAATCCGTACGCGGCGGACGGGGTCGCGGTGCGCCGCTGGGACGACGAGGGCAAGGACCCCGACGCGTCGGCCCCGGACTTCTCCCACTTCCGGCCGCTGCTGACGTCCCTCCTGGTCCCCCTGCTGCGAACCACCTGATCCGCGGGAGCGCTCGGCGCGGCTCCCGGGTCAGATGTCGCCGGCCGGGCGGCGGGCCAGCGATCCGGTGGCAGCCGAGCTGTGCGCGGTGAAGGCCACGGTCTCCGGCAGGTACCGGTCGTCGGACCATTCGATCGGGGCGCCCGCCGGATCCGTACTGCACCGCAGCTCGCGCAGCAGCGGGTCGCCCGGCCGGCAGCCGAGCAGCCGCGCGTCCTCGGCGTCGGCCCGGCACAGGTCGATGGTGTGCTGGGCGTCCGCGAACAGCACCCCCCGCTCCTCAAGGCCCAGGGTGTACGACACGGTGTCCGGCGGCAGCTCGGCGACCAGTTCGCCGACGGCCGGCGGATAGGAGGTGCGTTCGACCATCACGGGGCGCCCCGACAGGGTGCGCAGCCGCCGTACGCGGTAGACCTCGGCGCCTTCGGGCAGGCGCAGCCACGCGCGCTCGGTGGTGTCGGCGGCGCCGGTCGCGGCGGCGACTATCCGGCCGCCGGGTTCCTCGCCGGTCGAGCGTGCCCAGCGGGTGAAGCTGAGCAGTTCACCGAAGCTCTGCGGCCGTGGCACGCCGATCACGACGCGCCGGGTGCCGCGCCGGGACGCGATCAGGCCCTCGGCCCGCAGCACCGCCATGGCCTGACGGACCGTACCCCGGGAAACGCCGTACCGCTCGGCGAGTTCACCTTCGGCGGGCAGCCGTCCCCCGGAGCCGTAGCGCCCGTCCCCGATCTCGCGCCCCAGATCCGCCGCCACTCTCCGATACAGCGCCTGCCCTTTCACCGCCACCACGCGTTCCTCCCCGTCCGGCTCCCCCACAGTTCCAACGCGCTCCGCGCACGCAAAGATCCCGCCCGATCAATGAGATCGGACGGGATCTTGTATGTGCGTGGACCTGTGGGGATTTGAACCCCAGACCCCCTCGATGCGAACGAGGTGCGCTACCAGACTGCGCCACAGGCCCTTGCAACGAGTGAAACTCTAGCATCCCCGTCGCGGTGCTCGGAAATCCGATGGAGGGCGCTCCGACCTGGTCGGCGGAGGGGTCCGGGGCGCGTCGCTGCGCGACCGGTGTGCTTCCGGTGCGCGTCCGTGGCGTGCGCTATTCGTTGGCGGCGCGGCGCCGGTCGGCGTCGTCGTACTGGTCGAACAGCGGCGTACGCCCCCGCTCGCGCGAGCGCCGCGCGGAGGCGGCGCGACGCGCGTCACTGCGTTCGTCGGGGCAGCCGTCGGCGTCAGGGTCACCGTCACTGTCGGCGTCCGGGTCGGCAGCGACGCCCGATTCATCCCGGTTCGCGGTGGGCTCCACGCTGCTGGACCGCGCCGCGCTCCACGCGTCCGGTGCGCCGAGGTCGACGCCGCCCGTCGCGCGCGGGGCGACCGGTGCCGTCACATAGGTCGGCAGCGGCACCGGCACCGGGTCCCAGCTGTCGCCGTGCCCGGGGCCGCGCTGGCGCTCGCGCTGCTGGTCCACCCACTCGGCGTGGTCGGTCTGCTCGACGAGCGCGCGGCGGTCGGCGGCCAGCGCCGACAGGCCGGTGTCGGTCGTCGGCGCAGGGGCCTCCTCCGGCTCGTCGGCGACGGGCGCCTCAGCCTGCGGGCGCCGGCGCGGGTGCCGCTCACGCTCACGCAGCCGCTGCGCCGCGTCTTCGGCGCGGCGGCGGTCCATCGTGTACGTGAAGCGGCGCCGCTCCTGGCTCCGCAGATACGCGATGTACGTGCTGAGCAGGACCGCCGGTACCGCGGGCACCCAGAGGAACGCGAGCCCGCCGACCGCCGCGACGATCGCGCCCAGCGTGAAGGCGAGGAACAGCAGCACGGTGGTGCGGCGCCGGCGCGCGAGCACCTTCGAGCGCCGGGCGCGTGCTGCAGCCTCGGCAGCCGCGCGGCGCCGCGCGGGCGACTCCTCGCGCGCGGGAGGCACGGAGGGCGCGGCGGCATCGGACTTCGGCCGGAGCTTGGACTGAGGCTGCGGCTGCGGCTGCCCCGGGTGCTGCGGGCGCCGGCGCTGGGGCTGGGGGGATGCGTCCGGCTGAGACTTACGCGCCTGCGGCCCCGGCTCCTGCGCGGACGGGGGCGCGGGAGGCGTCGGGGACGGCGCCTTCGCCGGGACGCGCGCCCGCACCACTCCCCGCTGCGGTTCCCGCGCCGCGGCCTGCTCCTTGCGTGGGGCGTTCGCGCGCGGGGCGTTCGGGGGCATGGCGAAGGACCGGACGTCCACCGAGTCGGTGATGACGTCCGGCGTCCGGTCCGGACCGTGGTCCGGGTCACCGTGCGGGTCGGCGGGCGACTCGTCCTGGTCGGTCGAGCGTGCCCGCAGGTCCTTGGCGTATCGGCGCTCCATGCCCGCCCGTCCGGACAGCAGCCGGATGGCGGTGCTGAAACGTTCCGTAGGACGGGCCTCGTTCAGCTCGTCCTGCCTACGGAGCCACATCGGCACCAAGTAGGCGGCCCAGGCCCCGACGATGACTGCGTAGATGAGGCCGCTGCTGCTCACGCCTCACACGGTAGAGGGGTTTGCGTGAGGCCATCTGCCAATTGAGCCGGTGTGTCGCACGATCTGGCTGATATTCCGAGCTTTTTTTGCGACTGATGCGATCAGCGGGTCGATCCGGGCACGAAATTAACCCTCAGAGGTCCTTTGCTGACCGTTCCAGGCTCCATTTCGAACATTTATTTTATTTTCGAGGGTGTCCGGGGCTCAGGCGGTGTTCCGCGGGGTGTTCCGGGTGCGGGCCTGGTGCCAGCGGCGCAGCAGCCCTTCCGGTACCTCTTCGGCGGTGAGGGCGAAGACCAGGTGGTCACGCCAGCCGCCGTCGATGTGGAGATAACGTGGACGCAGCCCTTCCTCACGGAATCCGAGTTTCTCGACGACTCTGCGGCTGGGCACGTTCTCGGGGCGAATGCAGACTTCGATGCGGTGCAGACCGACGGTGCGGAAGCAGTGGTCGACGGCGAGGGCGACGGCGGTCGGCATCACTCCGCGGCCCGCGACGGCCTCGTCCACCCAGTACCCGACATGGCCCGAGCACATCGAGCCCCAGGTGATCCCGGCGACCGTCAACTGCCCGACCAGGCGCCCCTGGTACTCGATGACGAAGGGCAGCATCCGGCCGGAGTTCGCCTCCGCGCGCAGATGGCGCACCATTTGACGGTACGTGGGCCGGTGGGCGATGGGACCGGTCGGCGGGGGCGGCGGAATGGTCGCTTCCCAGGGGCGCAGCCAGTCGCGGTTGCGCCGGTTGACCTCGCGCCAGGTGCGCTGGTCGCGCAGCTTTATCGGGCGGAGGACGACATCGCCGTCCACCAGCTCGACCGGCCAGGTGGGTCTGTTCAGCGTGCGCTCCCCGTGGATCCAGGGCTCCCCGGGGCTCCCGGGGTGGGCCGGGGGTGGTCTCCGCCGCGGAGCTGGTCCACGGCATGGGTCAACAGGGGCTCCAGTACGGCGATTCCGTCCCGTACGCCGCCGGTGGAGCCCGGCAGGTTGACGATCAGCGTGCGTCCCGCGACCCCCGCCAGGCCCCGGGAGAGCGCCGCTGTCGGCACCTTCTCCCTTCCGAACGCGCGAATGGCCTCCGGAATGCCCGGTACCGCGTAATCGATGACGCGGCGGGTCGCCTCGGGGGTGCGGTCGGTGGGTGAGATGCCGGTACCGCCGGTGGTGAGGATCACGTCGTACCCGGCGGCCACGCCGTCCCGCAGGGCCCGTTCGACGGGGTCGCCGTCGGGGACGACGCGAGGGCCGTCGGTGGCGAAGCCGAGCGCGGTGAGCGCCTCGGCGATCACGGGGCCGCCCTGGTCGGCGTAGACGCCGGACGCGGCACGGTTGGACGCGGTCACGACGAGAGCCCGGTACGGACCCGCCGGCTGCGCGGCTCCGCCGGCGCCCTCTGGGGCCGGTGTCTCGTGGGGGTGGCGTGCTCCCCCGACGTCATGGGCCCTCACGCCCGGCTCCAGTGGCCGGACTTCCCGCCGGTCTTCTCCTCGACGCGTACGTCCGTGACGACCGCGCCTTTGTCGACGGCTTTCACCATGTCGACGACAGTGAGCGCCGCCACGCTGACGGCGGTGAGGGCTTCCATCTCGACGCCCGTGCGGTCGGTGGTCCTGACGGTGGCGACGATCTCGACGGCGTCGTCGGCGACGGCCAGGTCGACGGTGACGCCGGAGACGGCCAGGGGGTGGCAGAGCGGGATGAGGTCGGGGGTGCGTTTGGCGCCCATGATGCCCGCGATACGCGCGGTGGCGAGGGCGTCACCCTTGGGGACCCCTTCCCCGCGCAGCAGCTCGATCACGCGGGGCGAGACGAGGACCCGTCCGCTGGCGCGTGCGGTGCGCGCGGTGACGTTCTTGTCGGTCACGTCGACCATGCGGGCGGCGCCCGCCGCGTCGATGTGGGTCAGCCGGCCCCCCTCAAGACTCGCGTCCTGTTCAGGGTTCGGGTCCTGCTTGGGCGTTCCGGGGGTGTCCCCCCGGGAAATCGCAGTCATCGCTGTGGCGCTCCCGGTCCGGGCCCCGCGCGGTGCGGCGCGCTGGACCTGTGTGCGCGACACGGTACCGCGCGCGGGGGCCGTCCGGCCTGGCAGGACCGCAGGGGCGCGGCTCCCACCGGTACGTCCCCGCGCGCGGGGATGCCGTTTCCGGTTCAGCCGATCGGGCCGGGCCGGCCGAGGACGACGACCTCGACCTCGGTGCCGGGCTCCACGGAGGTGTCGTCCTCGGGGACGACGATCAGCGCGTCCGCGTGCGCGAGCGCGGCGACGAGGTGCGATCCGGAGCCGCCGACGGGCTCCACGGTGGCGTCGGCCGCGCTGTAGCGCGCGCGCAGGAACTGGCGGCGGCCCGCGGGCGAGGTGAGCGCCTTGTCGGTACGCAGCACCGCGCGCGCGGTGGGCCGGTGGACGTCGGGCAGGCCCATGAGGGTGCGGATCGCGGGGCGTACGAACAGCTCGAAGGAGACGTACGACGACACCGGGTTGCCGGGGAGCGCGAGCAGCGGGGTGTGGTCGGGGCCGATGGAGCCGAAGCCCTGGGGCTTGCCGGGCTGCATGGCGAGTTTGCGGAACTCGATGCCGCTGCCCGCCTCGTCCTCGTCGCCGACGTGGGAGAGGGCTTCCTTGACGACGTCGTACGCGCCGACGCTGACTCCGCCCGTGGTGACGACGAGGTCGGCGCGGACGAGCTGGTCCTCGATGGTGGCGCGCAGGGTCTCGGCGTCGTCGGCGACGGCGCCCACGCGGTAGGCGATGGCGCCGGCGTCGCGGACGGCGGCGGTGAGGGCGAAGCTGTTGGAGTCGTAGATCTGTCCGTCGGCCAGGGGCTCGCCGGGCTGGACGAGTTCGCTGCCGGTGGAGAGCACCACCACGCGCGGGCGGGGGCGCACCCGGACGCTGCCGAGGCCGACGGCGGCGAGCAGGGCGATCTGCGGGGCGCCGAGCACCGCGCCCGCGTCCAGGGCGCGGTCGCCCGCCCGGACGTCGCTGCCACGCGTGCGGACGTGCGCCCCGGCCTCGGCCGCGCGGTGGACGTGCACCTGTCCGGAGGCGCCTTCGGGGGCCGCGCTGTGGGCGCGCATCCCGGAGACGGGTCCGCCGCCGAGTCCTCCGTCGGTCCACTCGACGGGGACGACGGCCTCGGCGCCGGGCGGCAGCGGGGCGCCGGTCATGATGCGGGCGGCCTCGCCGGGGCCGACCTCGGGCGCGTCGGCCTGGCCCGCGGCGACGTCGCCGACGACCGTGAGGACGGCCGGGAACTCCTCGCTCGCGCCGACGGTGTCGGCGGCCCGGACCGCGTACCCGTCCATGGAGCTGTTGTCGAAGGGCGGCAGGGAGAGCGGCACGGTGATGTCTTCGACGAGGACGCAGCCCTGGGCGTCGAGGAGTTGCAGTTCGATGGGTTCCAGGGGGCGGACGGTGCCGAGGATGTCCTCCAGGTGCTCGGTCACCGACCAGACGTGCTCCGGCCCGGCGACGGGGACGGTGGAACTGCTCACAGGGCTACATCTCCTCGGTGACGTAACGGCGAAGCCAGGTCCGGAACTCCGGGCCCAGGTCTTCACGTTCGCACGCGAGTCTGACAATGGCACGCAGGTAGTCGCCCCTGTCACCGGTGTCATAGCGGCGGCCCTTGAAGACGACGCCGTGCACCGGGCCGCCCACCTTCTCGTCGGCGGCGAGCTGCTGGAGGGCGTCGGTGAGCTGGATCTCGCCGCCGCGTCCGGGCTCGGTCGTACGCAGTATGTCGAAGACGTGGGGGTCGAGGACATAGCGGCCGATGATGGCGAAGTTGCTGGGGGCGTCCGCCGGGTCGGGCTTCTCGACGAGTCCGGTCACCTTGACGAGGTCGGTGTCGCCCGCGGGTTCGACGGCGGCGCAGCCGTAGAGGTGGATCTGTTCGGGCTCGACCTCCATGAGCGCGATGACGCTGCCGCCGCGCTGTTCCTGGACCTCGACCATGCGCGCGAGGAGCGGGTCGCGGGGGTCGATCAGGTCGTCGCCGAGGAGGACGGCGAAGGGCTCGTGGCCCACGTGCGGCGCCGCGCACAGGACGGCGTGGCCGAGGCCCCTGGGGTCGCCCTGGCGGACGTAGTGCATGGTCGCGAGGTCGCTGGACTCCTGGACCTTGGCGAGCCGCGCCCGGTCGCCCTTCTTGGTGAGGGCGGACTCCAGCTCGTAGTTGCGGTCGAAGTGGTCCTCAAGGGGGCGCTTGTTGCGGCCGGTGACCATGAGGACGTCGTCGAGCCCCGCGGAGACGGCCTCTTCGACCACGTACTGGATCGCCGGCTTGTCGACGACCGGCAGCATTTCCTTGGGCGTGGCCTTGGTGGCGGGCAGGAATCGCGTGCCGAGTCCCGCTGCGGGGATGACAGCCTTGGTGATCCTGGGGGCGATCCTGGGGTGCGACTCAGTCATGCCCGTCACCCTAACCGGTGCCTATGTGTGGAATCTGTGGCTCCGGATAATTGGCTCACATATGAGCGCATTGAGAGGAGTTTGTATCCACCATGGGCCCGACCAGCGGAAACCCGAAGGACAGCGGTCCCGAGTCTGCCAAGCGAATGTTGCGGCGACAGCTCCTCGGGGTGAGAAACGGGTTGACGGAGGATGACGTCCACAAGACATCGCAGGTCCTGGCCACGCGCGCGCGGGAGCTTCCGGAGCTGTCGGGCGCCCGCACGGTCGCCGCGTATGTGTCGGTGGGCGCCGAACCGGGCACCCGTCCGCTCCTCGACGACCTCCACGCGCGCGGGGTGCGCGTTCTGCTGCCGGTCCTGCTGCCGGACGACGACCTGGACTGGGGCGCGTACGACGGGCCGGACTCGCTGGTGCGCGTGGAGCGGGCGGGCCGGCTCACGCTCCTGGAGCCGGGCGGCGCCCGGCTCGGTCCCGACGCGGTCCTGACGGCCGACACGGTGCTGCTGCCGGGGCTCGCCGTGGACGGCCGCGGAATGCGTCTGGGGCGCGGCGGCGGCTCCTACGACCGGGTCCTGGCCCGCCTGGAGCGGGCGGGCGCGGATCCCGCGCGCGTGGTGCTCCTGTACGACTCGGAGATCGTCGCGCGGGTGCCCGACGCGGCGCACGACCGGCCGGTGCACGCGGTGGTGACCCCTTCGGGGGTACGGCGGTTCGGGCGCGGCGCGGCGGACGGGCCCGTTCAGCGGGGTTGACGGGCCCGCCCGGACGGATGAGTTCGCGTGCCCCCGGGGCCCCGTACGCGGTTGGCCGGGCATGACTCACACGATCCGTACGTTCTCCACCGCCGCCGCGCTCGCCGTGGGCGCGCTGCTCTCCACCGGTGCCGCTCCCGCTCTGGCCGACGGGCTCGCGAGCGCGGGACCCGTCTCGTCGGACGGCCTTGCCACCGCCGCCAGGGGCGGTCTGGAGGTCGTCAGGACCTGCGGCCTGCCGACCGTCTCGGAGCCCGCGTCCGTCGTCCAGAACTGCACCAGCGGCTCGCTCTCCCGGTAGCACCACGCAACTCTCCGCCGGACACACCCGGAAAGGCCCCGCACGCGCGCGTGCGGGGCCTTTTCACGAACAGGACACGCGAGGGCGTGCCGACAGGGACGGCGGGGACGGCGCTCAGGGCTGCAGGACGAGCGTGTCCTGCGTGGTCCCGTCGACGGCCTTCTCGGTGTACGACCAGTCGAGGAGTTCGCCGTTGACCCACTTGTCCGTCTGGTCGGTGTAGTGCGCGTTGTACGCGTGCCCGGAGGCGCCGGTCAGGTTGATCCACTTGGACTTGTCGAGGTCGGCGAGGTTGACGACCATCCGCATCGACGGCACCCAGATCACCTGGTAGCCGCCGGCCGCGTTCCAGCCGGTGGCGTCGACCGCCGCCTCGCCGCCGCCCAGGTTCCACGGGCCGCGGTTGAGCGCGTACTTGAGGAAGCCGGGGCCTTCGGTGCCGAGGGTCTGGTTCTTCAGGGTCAGCCGGTGCAGGCGGCCCCAGCTCCAGGTGTCGATGTCCTTGCCGAGCTTGGCGGTCAGCTCCCAGCGGGCGTCCTCCATGGCCCGCGCGAAGAGCTGGTCACGCGTCTTCGTCTCGGGGTCGGTACGGGTCGCCGGCGCCTTCCACCAGTCGTTGTTCTCGTCATTGAGGATCTTGCGCACGATCTCGTACCAGCGGTCGCCGCCGTCGGGCTGCGCCGAGTCCGCGGCCCGTTCACCGCACTCGCGCACCCGCCGGTCCTCGTCCGCGGGCCCGGTGTTGTCGGCGGGTTCGACGCTCAGGCACTGCCCCTCGACGCGCAGTTCCTTGGGCAGCTTGTTACCAAAGGCGAGCTTGAGAATGTTGCGCCACACGGCGTTGAAGTACGCGGCGGCGGCCGAGTCCGAGGTCTGGGTGTAGTTCCAGCCCTCCAGGAGCTTCTGCGCCTCCCGTACGTGCGGGTCGGACACGTCGATCTTGAGCAGCTTGGGCGTCAGCAGCTCGGCGATCTCGCTGCTGTTGTCCGTCTGCATCTGCCGCATGTCCTCGGTGGAGATCTTGCCGCCGCCCTTGAGCTTCGACTCGATGAGATCGGTGATCCGCTGACTGCGCGCGCCGTAACCCCAGTCCGTGGTGAGCGTGTAGGGGTACTTGTCCTTGTCGACGACGGCCTGGTTGGCGGTCACGATGTAGCCGCGCTTCGGGTTGTACTCGTAGGGCAGCTCGGACTGGTCGATGAAACCGGTCCACTGGTACTTGGCGTCCCAGCCGGGCGCGGGCAGCGAGCCGTCGTGGCCCTTCGCGCGCGTGGGGATCTTTCCGGGCGCCTGGTAGCCGATGTTGCCCTCGACGTCGGCGTAGGTGAGGTTCTGCGAGGGCACCTCGAAGTGGGTGGCGGCCTTGCGGAACTCCGTCCAGTTCTTCGCCCTGTTGATCTCGAAAACGGCGTCCATGGAGCGGCCGGGATCCAGGGCGGTCCAGCGCAGGGCCACTCCGTAGCCGTCGCCGCGGTCGGGGGCGACGCTGGTGACGCCGGCCTTCTTGCCGACCTTGACGAGTTCACTGTCGCGGTCGGAGAGCAGGGGGCCGTTGTTGGTCTCGCGGACGGTGATCGTCTTGCTGCTGCCCCCGGCGACCTTGATGACCTCCTTGCGGGTCTTGAACGGCAGCACCTTGCCGTCGAACTGGTAGCCGTTCCCGGTGAACTTCTCCAGGTACAGGTCGGTGACGTCGGCGCCCAGGTTCGTCATGCCCCAGGTGATGTCCTGGTTGTGGCCGATGATCACGCCGGGCATGCCGGAGAACGTGAAGCCGGACACGTCGTACTGGCAGCTGTCGGTGACGTCACGGCAGTGCAGGCCCATCTGGTACCACAGCGACGGGAGCTGAGGCGCGAGGTGCGGGTCGTTGGCGAGGAGCGGCTTGCCGGTGATGGTGTGGGCGCCGGAGACGACCCACGAGTTGGAGCCGATGCCGTTGCCGCTGGGGCCGAACACCGACGGGATCGCGTCGAGGGCATCGGAGAGGCCCGCAAGCTGGCTCTGGAAGCCCGCAGCGGCGTCCGTGGCGCCCGTGAGGCCGTCGCCCGTCGTTCCGTCGCCCGACTGCGTCCCGGTGGCGCCCTGGGGCTCGTACGACTTCGTGACGGAGTCGTAGGCACCCTCCTGCACGATCGGCTTGTTCCGGTCGTACGGGTACTCGGGGTACAGGTCCTCGATCTGCGACGGGCCGAGGCGGCTGGTCAGCAGGGAGCGGTCGATCTCGTCCTGCATGTTGCCGCGCAGGTCCCACGCCATCGCCTTGAGCCACGCGACGGAGTCGACCGGGGACCACTCCTGCGGCGCGTAGTCGTTGGTGAAGCCGAGGGCCGCGTACTCGACGGAGATGTCGGCGGCGTCCTTGCCCGCGAGATAAGCGTTGACACCCTTGGCGTACGCCTGGAGGTACTTCTTCGTGTCCGACGAGAGCTTGCTGTCGTACTCCTCCTGCGCGACCCGCTGCCAGCCCAGCGTGCGCAGGAACTCGTCCGTCTTGACCTGGCTCTTGCCGAACATCTCGGACAGCCGCCCGGACGTCGTGTGCCGGCGGACGTCCATCTCCCAGAAGCGATCCTGTGCCTGCACATAGCCCTGCGCCATGAACAGGTCCTCGTCCGACGAGGCATAGATCTGCGGAATGCCGTTCCCGTCCCGCTTCACGTCGACGGGACCGGCCAGCCCGTCGAGCTTGATCGAACCCTTGGTCTGCGGGAAGGAGGACCGCACGGTGCTGATGCTCCAGTACGCGCCGTACCCCACACCGACCACGATGGCCAGAGCCAGGACGATCACGAACAGACGGGCTCTGCGCCCCTTCTTCCTGCCGTTCTTCCTGCCGGACGTGGCGGGCTGCTGGCCGGAGGAGGCGGTGGTGTTGGCGGGCATCGCTGTCCTTGCTGTCCTTCGCGAGCGGCAGGGCGGTCTGAGCGGGAGGCGCGATCACGGGAGCGCTGGAGCAACCATAGGCGCAGGGCTTGTGGGAGCCGGACGCGGAGTAAGGAAAGCAAGGGGCCAGTTCCGTACGGACGTTCGGACGCGTCAAGAAAGCGTTAACGATTAGGTAAGGTAACGAAGTAATATCTGATGCGCGCGCAGGAAGGATTCGGCTCCTGACTGTCCACCACCTCAACCAGCTTCTGCTCATCTGCTCGCTCGTGCTGCTCATCGCAGTGGCGGCGGTTCGTATCTCGTCCCGCAGCGGGCTCCCGAGCCTGCTCGTCTACCTCGGCATCGGCGTTGCCATGGGCCAGGACGGCATCGGCAACCTGTCCTTCAACAACGCCGAGTTGACCCAGGTGATCGGCTACGCCGCCCTGGTGGTGATCCTGGCCGAAGGCGGCCTGGGCACCAAGTGGAAGGAGATCAAACCCGCCCTGCCCGCAGCCGCCGCACTGTCGACGGTCGGCGTCGCGGTGAGCGTCGGCATCACGGCGGCAGGCGCGCACTACCTGGTCGGGCTGGAGTGGCGGCAGGCACTCATCATCGGCGCGGTGGTGTCGTCGACGGACGCCGCGGCCGTCTTCTCCGTGCTGCGCAAAGTGCCACTGCCCGCGCGCGTGACGGGTGTTCTGGAGGCCGAGTCCGGGTTCAACGACGCCCCTGTCGTCATCCTGGTGGTCGCCTTCTCGACCGCGGGCCCCATCGAGCACTGGTACGTCCTCGTCGGCGAGATCGCCCTGGAGCTGGCGATCGGTGCGGCGATCGGCCTCGCCGTCGGCTGGCTCGGCGCCTACGGACTGCGGCACGTCGCCCTGCCCGCGTCCGGCCTCTACCCGATCGCCGTGATGGCCATCGCCGTGACCGCGTACGCGGCCGGTGCGCTCGTCCACGGCAGCGGCTTCCTCGCCGTCTATCTCGCCGCGATGGTCCTCGGCAACGCCAAACTGCCGCACTGGCCCGCCACCCGAGGCTTCGCGGAGGGCCTCGGCTGGATCGCGCAGATCGGCATGTTCGTCCTGCTCGGCCTGCTCGTCACCCCGCACGACCTCCTGGACGACGCGCTGCCCGCGCTGATCATCGGGCTGGTCCTGACGGCGGTGGCACGGCCCCTGGAAGTCGTGATCAGTCTGTTGCCGTTCCGGGTGCCCTGGCCCGAGAAGATCCTCATGTCCTGGGCCGGACTGCGCGGCGCCGTCCCCATCATCCTGGCGACGATCCCCATGGTGAACGGCGTCCCGGACAGCCGCCGCATCTTCAACATCGTCTTCGTCCTGGTCGTCGTCTACACCCTGATCCAGGGCCCCACACTGCCCTGGCTGGCCCGGAAACTGCGCCTCGGCGACGCCACGGAGGCCGCCGACCTCGGCATCGAGTCGGCGCCCCTGGAGCGGCTGCGCGGCCACCTTTTGTCGGTGGCCATCCCCAAGGGATCACGGATGCACGGCGTGGAGGTCGGCGAACTGCGGCTGCCCCCGGGCGCCGCCGTCACCCTGGTCGTCCGCGACGGCAAGTCCTTCGTACCGGCGCCCTCGACGGTGCTGCGCCGCGGCGACGAACTCCTCGTCGTCGCGACCGATCCGGTACGGGACGCGGCCGAGGCGCGGCTGCGGGCCGTGGGGCACGGGGGCAAGCTCGCCGGGTGGCTCGGGTCGGGGTCGTCGGCGAGCCGCTGACAGCGGGGCCCGGGTCCGGGCGCCCCCTGTCCGCGTGCCGTGATTCCGGGCGCCGCGATTTCGGGTGCCGCGGGTGCCCTGGTCCCAGGGATCGCAGGTGATGAGCACCTCACCTCACCGAAGCGCAGGTGAGGTCGCTCATCCCCCTGTACGATGCAGGCACACCCTGATCGAACCAACTCTGCCTGACGCAGAGCTGGCGCTACCGTATGGCGGCCGTGGTGCCCGGCACGGGGCCCGGTATCTACCGCAGTTCCGCGCAAGAGGACAGCTCTCGGCACCCCCGCACCCCGGGCGCGCCACCAGGCGGCAGAAAGGCACGGGCCGTGGCATCCACGGTCACCACGAAGCCGTCCCGCCCCGGCTACGGGCAACTGCTGCGCACCCGCGGCGCCTGGACGTTCCTGCTCCCCGGCTTCGCCGCACGCCAGCCCTTCGCGATGCTCACCATCTCGATCGTCCTGCTGGTCCAGCACACCACCGGGTCGTACGGGGCGGCCGGCGCCGTGTCCGCCGTCACGGGCGTCTCCATGGCACTGTTCGCGCCCCTCACCGGGAAGTACGCCGACCGATTCGGGCAGCGCGCGGTCCTGCTCCCCGGTGTCCTCGTGCACACCGCGTCCGTCCTCGCCCTGACCGCGCTGGCACTCTCCGACGCCCCCCTGTGGGCGCTGTTCGCAGCCGCTGTACCCACCGGCGCCTCGGTCCCCCAGATCGGGCCCATGGTGCGCGCCCGCTGGGGCGTCAAGCTCCAGGGTTCGCCCCTGAAGACGACCGCCGCCGCCTTCGAGTCCGTCACCGACGAGTTCACCTTCGTCCTGGGACCCCTGTTCGCGACCGCCCTGTGCACCACCGTCGACCCGGCGGCCGGACTCGTGACCGAGGCCGCACTGACCCTCGTGGGCGGTCTCCTGTTCGCCGCCCAGAAGGCCACCCAGCCACGGCCCACGCGGGCGGACGGCGACGGCCACGCACGCGTGGAGCACGTTTCCGCACTGCGGGTACCCGGCGTAAGGGTCCTCATCGTGACGTTCCTCGGCATCGGGGCGGTCTTCGGCGGCATGCAGGTCTCGCTCGCCGCGTTCACCGAGTCGATGGGCGAGCCCGGCCTGACCGGCGTCCTGTACGGCGTCTTCGCGGCCGGCAACATGCTCTCCGGCATCGCGTGCGGCGCCATCGCCTGGAAGGCCGCCCCGCAGCGCCGCCTCGTCCTCTCGTACGCCGCCCTCACCCTGACCGCCTCAGGGCTGTGGGCCGCCCAGACGCCCGTCCTGCTCGCCGGGGTCGGCCTCCTCGTCGGCATGTGCATCGCACCCGCGCTGATCACCGGCTACACCCTCGTCGAACGGCTCGTCCCGCAGGGCGGCCGTACCGAGGCGTTCACCTGGCTGACCGGCGCGGTCGCCCTCGGCCAGGCCACCGCCGTCACGGTCGCCGGGCAACTGGAGGACCGCGCGTGGGACGGCGCCGGATTCCTCGTCCCCCTCGGCGGCACGGCGCTCGCCCTGGTGACCCTCCTGGCCCTGCGGTCACGGCTCACCCCGCCGCCCACGTCACGCACCGTCGCGCGTGGCATCGGTCACCGCGCGCCGGTGGCGGTGGACTGATCCCGAGGAATACGTCACTATGGATCGTCGTTAGCACTCATCGAGTGAGAGTGCCAGGAGGAAGCAAGTGCCGACGTACCAGTACCAGTGCACCGAGTGCGGCGAGGGCCTCGAAGCGGTCCAGAAGTTCACCGATGACGCCCTGACGCAGTGCCCGAGCTGCGAGGGACGCCTCAAGAAGGTGTTCTCCGCGGTCGGCATCGTCTTCAAGGGCTCCGGCTTCTACCGCAACGACAGCCGCGGGTCGTCGTCGAGCAGCGCACCGGCGTCCAAGACGGCGGCCGGATCCTCCGGCGGCTCGGGATCGGGCTCCGGGTCGGGCTGCTCCTCATCGGACTCCTCGTCGACGTCTTCTTCGTCTTCGTCGTCGTCCTCCTCTTCTTCCTCGTCTTCGTCGTCCTCCTCGTCGTCGGGCTCGTCCGGCAAGAGCAGTTCGTCGGCCGCGTAGGTACCTGGCGCGCAGAGGCACATACGCGCGCAGGCGCGTAGGCGGGCCACCAGATCCTGGCTCAGGAGACCCTGCCGTTTTCCCGACGGCGGGGTCTTCGGCGTTCCCGGGCCACGCCACGGCGGACGCACCAGCCCGGCTACTGTGCTGGTCATGGCGAATACGACGAACGCGCCCCGGGCGAAGGCCGAGATCGGTGTCATCGGCGGCTCGGGCTTCTACTCCTTCCTCGACAATGTGACCGAGGTCCAGGTCGACACCCCCTACGGAGCGCCGAGCGACTCCCTGTTCCTCGGTGAGATCGCCGGCCGCCGGGTCGCCTTCCTCCCCCGCCACGGCCGCGGGCACCACCTGCCGCCGCACCGCATCAACTACCGCGCCAACCTGTGGGCCCTGCGCTCCGTCGGCGCGCGCCAGATCCTCGGCCCGTGTGCGGTGGGCGGGCTGCGACCCGAGTACGGACCCGGCACCCTGCTCGTCCCCGACCAGCTCGTGGACCGTACGAAGGCGCGCGCGCAGACGTACTTCGACGGGTTCCCGCTGCCCGACGGCACGGTGCCCCATGTCGTCCACATGACCTTCGCCGACCCGTACTGCCCCGTCGGACGCCGGGTCGCCGTCAAGGCCGCCCGGGGACGCGACTGGGAGCCGGTGGACGGCGGCACCCTCGTCGTGGTCGAAGGGCCCCGCTTCTCGACCCGCGCCGAGTCGAAGTGGCATGCCGCGCAGGGCTGGTCGGTGGTCGGGATGACGGGCCACCCGGAGGCCGTACTCGCCCGTGAACTGGAGCTGTGCTACACGTCGTTGACCCTGGTCACCGACCTCGACGCGGGCGCCGAGACCGGCGAGGGCGTCTCCCACGAAGAGGTCCTGAAGGTCTTCGCTTCCAACGTGGACCGGCTGCGGTCGGTGCTGTTCGACGCGGTGGCGGAGCTGCCGGAGAGTGGGGAGCGGGACTGTTTGTGTGCGGGGGCGCTCGGGGGCATGGATACGGGGATCGAGCTGCCGTGAGGTGAGGTGGGCACTGCCCCGACTTGGCGGAACTTGGCGGAACTTCCCCTTCGGGTGAGGGAGTTGTCCACAATTCGGCGGTGGTCCACAGGGCTCAGCGGGGTTCGGCGGGAAGCCTCAAGGTGGGAGGACACAGCGGCTCCTCACCGACGGCGGTGGTCTCCCATGACACAGTTCCCGGCCGAATTCCCGGCCCCGTTCCCTGCTCCCTTCCCGACCTCTTCCCCTTCCCCTTCCCCGGCGACCTTGTCCCCGGCGCCCCTCCTGGCGCCTTGCTCCCCGGCTGCGGCGTCCGGCTCGGTTCCCTTCCCGGCCCCGTCCCTCTCGTCGCGGGGCGAGGCTCCACCGACCTGCGAAGTCCCGCCCTTTCCTCCCCTGCGGGTGCGCGGCCGGCGGTTCGCACCGCGATGGCTGCTGCGGCACCGGCGGCGGGCCATGGCCGCGGTCCTCGCGGCGACGGCGGTGGCGCTGATCACCACGAGGTCCGGGGAGCCACCGGGACCGGAGCCGGGGTCCGCGGCGGGTCCTGGCGCGGATTCGGGACCGGGGGCGCCTGAGACGGCACGTGCGCAGGCGCGGGGGCAGACGGTGGCGGCGCACGAAGAGGGCGGACGCGCCCCCGAGTTGGTCGGCGCGCCGGTGCGGATCGCCGATGCGGCGACCGTGCGGTTACTGCGGCCGGGCGACCGGATCGACGTGGTCGCGGCGGCGGGCGGTGTGGACAGCACCGACAGCACGGACGGTGCGGCGACCGACGGCGGGGCAGCCCGGGTGGTGGCGTCGGGGGTACGGGTCATGGAGGTGCCCGAGCCTTTCGACGGCACGGGACCCGCGGAGACGGGCGGGATCGCCACGGAGGGCGGGGCGTTGGTGGTCCTGGCCGTGCCCAGGGCGACGGCCACGCGGCTGGCGGGTGCCGGCGCAACTTCGCGACTGGTGGTGACTCTGTGTTGATGCCCGGGACCCAAGATGTCACCGCGTCACACTCGGCACACTCCGGCCGCGACGTCAGCGATTCACTGTCAAGTCGCTCGATCGCGGGACGCGATTGGACAGGGCCGCCACGCCCTGTCGTAGGTTGCGGAGCTGATTACTCCACAACCTGTACATGTGAAGAAGGGCCTCGTGGTGAGCGAGAAGAAGAAGCCGAGCGTATGGGAGGGCTTCAAGGCTTTCCTCATGCGAGGGAATGTCGTCGATCTGGCCGTCGCGGTGGTCATCGGCGCCGCCTTCACCAACATCGTGAACTCGGTGGTGAAGGGCGTGATCAACCCGCTCGTGGGAGCCTTCGGAACGAAGGATCTGGACCACTACACCTCGTGTCTCAAGCCACCGTGCGCAGTGGCCAAGGACGGCACGGTCACCAGCGGTATCCCGATCATGTGGGGCTCGGTCCTGAGCGCCACCCTGACCTTCCTGATCACAGCGGCCGTCGTGTACTTCCTGATGGTCCTGCCGATGTCGAAGTACCTGGCGCGCCAGGCCGACCGGAAGGCGGCCAAGGAGGGCGCGCAGGAGGTCATCGAGGTGTCGGAGCTGGAGGTCCTCAAGGAGATCCGCGACGCCCTGGTGGCGCAGCGCGGCCCGAACCCCGGTCCCGACCGGGGGTAGCCGGCCGCCGGGCTCAGATGTGGTGGGGCGGCTTCTCGTCGAGGAAACGGGCGAGGTCGGCGGCGCTGTCGCCGGTCCCGGCGGGCCGCTCGCCCCATCCACGGTCCGTGTCGTCGGACGACTGCCGCGCCAGCGGATCGTCGAAGACCAGCGCGTCCTTCGGATCGCGCGGCTCGGATGCGGGTGCGGTGCTCATGCCTCCAGGGTACGCAGCGGCGACGCACGGCGGCCCGGCCGCCCGACACATCCCCGTGGCGACCCTGGTACGGCGGGCGCTTCTGCTGTGCTGGAGGCATGACCCCCACGCCTTCACCCGCGCCCGGTCCGGGCGACCCCGCCCGCCCCACCGCCACCGCCGGGTCTGCCGGGCCGCCCGGTGGGGCCGGGCGCCCGATCCGTCCGCTGGTCGCCCGCGGGCGCGAGGAGGGGCACCGGGTCGCCTCGCCGCTGGAGCTGTTCTTCGACCTCTGCTTCGTCGTGGCGGTGGCACAGGCGGGCGTGGAGCTGGTGCACTCCATCGCGGAACACCACGCGGGGACGGGCCTTCTCAACTACGCGATGGTCTTCTTCGCGATCTACTGGGCCTGGGTCAACTTCAGCTGGTTCGCCTCGGCGTACGACAACGACGACGTGCTGTACCGGGTCGTCACACTGATCCAGATCGCCGGAGTGCTGGTCCTCGCCGCAGGCATCTCGAAGGCGTTCGAGCACGACTTCTTCGTCCTCTGGCTCGGCTATCTGATCATGCGGCTGGCGCTGGTAAGCCAGTGGCTGCGCGTGGCGGCGTCGTGCTCGGGGGCCGAACGCCGGATGGCCCTGCGATATGCGGGCGGGGTGTCGCTGTGCCAGGTCGGATGGCTGTCGCTGCTGTTCCTGCCGGAGGCGGGCCGGGGCTGGGCGTTCCTGGTGATGGCGCTCGTGGAGATCTCCGTACCGGCGTTCGCGGAGAGGAACTACGCGACTGCGTGGCACCCGCACCACATCTCGGAGCGGTACGGACTGTTCACGATCATCGTCCTGGGCGAGTCGGTCGCGGCGGCCACGGTGGCCGTGAAGTCGGCGGTGGTCGAACACGACGCCCTCGGCGAGCTGCTACCGCTCGCGGTCGGCGGACTGCTGATCGTGTTCGCCGCCTGGTGGATCTACTTCGTGGTACCGATCCACGGCCGGCTGCGCGGCAACCGGCAGGCGTTCCTCTGGGGATACGGGCACTATCTGATCCTCGGTGCCGCGGCGGCGATCGGTGCGGGGGTCGAGGTGGCCGTGGAACAGACGGTGGGCGCGGCGCACATCTCGCAGCTCGCGGCGGCGGCCTCGGTGACGATTCCGACGGCGTTGTACCTGCTGATGGTGTGGGCGTTGCACGCGCGGTACTTCAAGGTGGGGATCGCACAGCAACTGGTGCTGCCGGTGTCGACGTTGGCGGTGCTCGCGTGCACGTTCGCCGGACGGTGGGCGGCCCTGGCGGCCGGCCTGGTCCTGACGGCGACGATCGCGGTGGGCGTCACCCTCACGGCACGGATGACCGCTCGGCGGCCCGCGCCCCGCCCCGCATGACGCGGACCCGGACCTCGCAGAGACACGGCAGCCGCCGTCGCCCGATGAGATTCACCGTTCGCAGGAGTCTCCATGGCAAAGCAGTCGCATCGGATCGGAAAGGTCATGTGATGGGACAACCGGTTGTGCATTTCGAGATCATCGGAGGCGACCCGGCGAAACTCCGCGACTACTACGGCGAGCTGTTCGGATGGGAGTACGCCGTGGGCGACACGGCCAGCGAAGCCGTCTCCGCGCCCGGGAACTACGGATTCGTGGACGGGAACACCACCGGCGGCATCAACGGCGGGGTCGGCGGCGGCGAAGGCTACGCGGGCCGTGTCCTGTTCTACGTCGGCGTCGACAACGTGGAAGCCGCCCTGCAGAAGGCGGAGAGCCTCGGCGGAAAACGCCGGATGGGCCCCGAGGGCACCCCCGGAACCCTCGTGGTCGGCCAGTTCACCGACCCGGAGGGACATCTGATCGGCGTGGCGGGTCCGGAGTAGGTCTCGACGAGTAGGGAGATTCCGCGGCGAGCGCGTCAATGCCGGTACGGCACCGCACGTGATACGCACATTGCCATGACGGATCACGCACAGGACCACACGAGCCACGACGCGAACGACCACACCGAGGACGGCACCAAGGACCGTGCGGCTCCCCCGGTCGCCGCACTGGTCGACGCGCTGACGGACGTCATCGGCCTGCGCGTCGGGCACGCCACCCTCACCGGAGGCGGTCATCTCACCGGTACGACGGTGGTGCTGGCGCCGGAGGGCGGGGTGACGGCGGCGGTCGACGTACGGGGTGGCGGCCCCGGCACCAAGGAGACGGACGCGCTCGACCCGCGGAACCTGGTCCAGAAGGTCGAGGCGGTCGTCCTCACCGGGGGCAGCGCGTACGGGCTCGACGCGGCGACGGGGGTGATGGCCTGGCTGGAGGAGCAGCGGCGGGGAGTCCGGGTGGGCGTCGATCCGGCTCATGTCGTTCCGGTGGTACCGGCCGCGTGCGTCTTCGACCTGGGGCGCGGCGGCGACTTCCGGGCCAGGCCGGACGCGTCGACGGGCCGGACGGCCGTGGAAGCGGCGGCGGCCACCGCGCTCGGGGCGCCGGTGGCGACCGGCACCGTGGGTGCGGGCACGGGCAGCGTGGTCGGCCGGCTCAGGGGCGGCGTCGGCACGGCAAGCGTCCGTCTCGCGTCGGGCATCACGGTGGCGGCCCTGGTCGTCGCGAACGCCGCGGGTTCGGCGGTGGATCCGGAGACGGGCGTGCTGTACGGCGAGTACTTCGAAGGGCGGGTGAGTTACCCGGAGGAGGGGGTGCGCGAGGCTGCGCTGGCGCGGCTGGAAGGGCTGGCCGAGACGGAAGCCCTGACAGCGGGCGGGGGCGGGGCGGGGATGGGGAGGGGTGGGGAGGGGGGAGGGGGAGGGGCCCCCTCCCCCTTGGACACCCCCTTGAACACCACCCTCGCCGTAGTGGCCACCGACGCCGATCTCACCCGGGCCCAGGCCCAGAAGCTGGCCGGTACCGCGCATGACGGGATCGCCCGTGCCGTGCGGCCGGTGCATCTGCTGAACGACGGGGACACGGTGTTCGCGTTGGCGACGGGGGCGGTGCCGTTGGCGCAGGGGGATCCGCTCGCGCTCAACGAGATCCTGGCGGCGGGCGCGGACATGGTGACGCGGTCGATCGTGCGGGCGGTGCGGGCGGGGGAATCGGTGGCGGGACCGGGCGGGGTGTTTCCGTCGTACGGGGAGCTGTACGGGGCGTGAGGAGAGGCGGGGGACTGCCAGGCGGCCCTTCACGGGCGAACGGTCACCTGGGTTGGCTCCCTTGGAAGCGTTCCCCGTTGCGTGGCCAGGTCCAGGGCGTCCATCGAACCGATCTCGAAGCGCAGGTCCGGGTAGGTCTCGCGGGCGAGGGCGATCATCACCGGTGACACGGCCGGTTGGCGTTCGGGGGTCGGTGTCAGTGGGGTGTGTCAGGGTTTGGGGATGTTGGAGATTGTGGTGGGGACCGAGCTTGGGCAGCGGTATGTGCGGGTGGGTGTTGAGGAGTTGGGTGGGCTGGTGCGGCGTATTGGTGGGGAGGGGGATCGGTTTTTGGTGGTTCAGCGGATACCTGATCTGCCTGATGTCTTCGCACAGGTGTGGCATGAGGCGGGTGGGGACTACACGTTGGAGCGTCGTGACGGGGCCGCCGACCGGCATTTCGAGGCGACGGTCGACGGTCCCGAGGCCGTGGTCGCTGTGCTGACCGGCTGGGCGCGGCAGGAGTCCGGTGGGGGTGGCGGGGGTCCGGTGTGGGAGTTGCTGGATTTGGGGCCCTTTCCCGAGGTGCCGCCGCTCGATCTCGGTGCGGGTGAGCGGGAGGAGTTGGAGGGGCGGGTCCGTGAGGTGCTGGTCGGGGGCTATGCGTCGCGGGCCGAGCTGGCGGAGGTCGCCGAGGAGTATCTGGTCACGGCGGGGCGTCGTCCGGTGTCGCGTGGTCAGGCGGTGGTGTTGGCCGACCGGTTGTGGGAGGAGCGGGTGGCGGAGCAGGCGGGTTGGCGGGGTGAGACCGATCCGGAGCGGGTCACTCGCGCGTTCGCCGCTCTGCGGGAGGCCGGTGTCACCGCTCGGGAGAATTTCGCCTGTTGCCGTAGTTGCGGCGATGCGGAGATCGGGGGCGAGGGCGGGCCTGGCGCTCGTGGCTTTGTCTATTTCCACTCGCAGTGTGTGGACTCCGCCGCGCGCGGGCAGGGGCTGACGCTGCTCTACGGGGGTTTCGACGGGTCGGACGAGACCACCGCCGCCATCGGTGAGGAGGTCGTGGCTGCCTTCGGAGCGGTCGGTCTGCGCGCCGAGTGGGACCGCGATCCCGGTCGGGCCATCACCGTCACGCCGCTGGAGTGGCGCCGCCGGCTGATCGGCTGAGGCCTGGCTCGGGGGCGGCACGTCACGGTTCAGAACCGGAAGGAACGGCTCCAGGTTGCGGGGGCTCTCTGTTCACGCCTGGGTGCACCGCCGGGGCAGATCTGAGCAGAGACGACTTCCTGGAGCAGCACGTGACAACGGTGGACATGGTCGCGCAGCAGAACGGACCGCACCGGCCGTCCCGGCGGCGGGCGACGCGGCGGGCGCTGGTGGCGACGGCGGCGTTCGCGGTGGGTGCGCTCGCCCTGTCGGCGTGCGGGGGCAGCGCCAAGGCGGACAACAAGGGCGGCAAGGGGGATGACAAGGGCGGCCCTGACACGTCGACGGCGGCGATCACGATCTCGGCGAAGGACGGTTCGACGGGGGCGTCGATCAACGCGACCGGGGTGAAGGTCAAGGACGGCCGGCTGACCGAGGTGACGATGACGGAGTCCGCTTCGGGGAAGGCCGTGGCGGGGGCGATCTCGGCGGACGGTTCGGGGTGGAAGCCGAAGGAGCAGTTGGAGCGCGGGACGAAGTACCGGATATCGGCGACGGCGAAGGATGCCGAGGGGCGTACGTCGGCGGCGAACTCCATCTTCACGACGGTGTCGAACGACAACAGCTTCATCGGGACGTACGCGCCGGACGGTGGGACGACGGTGGGGGTGGGGATGCCGGTGTCGTTCACGTTCGACAAGGCGATCACCGCGCGGAAGGACGTGCAGAAGAGCATCACGGTGACGTCGAGCAGTGGCCAGCAGGTGGTGGGGCACTGGTTCGGGGCGCAGCGGTTGGACTTCCGGCCCGAGGAGTACTGGAAGGCCGGGTCGAAGGTGACGATGCGGATCGCCCTGGACGGTGTCGAGGGGGCGAACGGTGTCTTCGGGGTGCAGGACAAGACGGTGACGTTCACGATCGGCCGGTCGCAGGTGTCGACGGTGGATGCGGCGACGCAGACGATGACGGTCGTCCGGGACGGGCAGACGGTGAAGACGATCCCGATCTCGGCGGGCAGCCCGCAGAACACCACGTACAACGGGCAGATGGTGATCTCGGAGAAGTTCAAGCAGACGCGGATGAACGGGTCGACGGTCGGGTTCGGCGGGGAGTACGACATTCCGGATGTGCCGCACGCGATGCGGTTGTCGTCGTCGGGGACGTTCATCCACGGCAACTACTGGTACCCGAGGGGGAATCCGCCGTTCGGACGGGCGGGTACGAGCCACGGGTGTGTGGGGCTTGCGGATGTGCAGGGCGCGCAGGGGGACACACCGGCGAAGTGGTTCTACGACAACTCCCTGATCGGGGACGTCGTGACGGTCAAGAACTCGCCGGACAAGACCATCGCGCCGGACAACGGGCTCAACGGCTGGAACCTCTCGTGGAGCGACTGGCAGGCGGGCAGCGCCGTGTGAGGTGCCACTGAGATGTGAGGTGCCACGGAGAAGGGTGCCCCAGGGGCTGTCGGACGGGTGTAAGGAATCGCACAAACACCACCCGTCACACGGCAGTTGACCTGGTGGAGGCGAGGGCCGCGCGGGAACCTTCCGCGCGGCCCGTACGTTTTTCTGGAACCCGGGCATGATGTCCGGCCAAGGGGCTACGGTATGCACCCACGAAGTGACATGCAGCGAACACGGGGAGGTGCCTTGAGCGTTCCGTACGAGACAGCGCACGAGCCACCCGAGTCGTCCGAGTCTCCAGAAGAGCACTTGGACCGGCTCCTCGGGCGTGCTCTGAACTCCTTCGAACTGCCGGACGAGACGATACGGCTCCTCGACTGCGCCCTGGCGCACGACAGTTCGCTGCACTCCGCGCACCACAGCGCGGGCCTGCACCGTGAGACGTACCGGCACACCTGGCTGCTCGCCGACGGCAGCGCGGTGACGCTGTGGGAGCTGGTGCACAACACGGGCCCGGACATCCCGGAGCGGCTGCTGCACGAGGTGTACACGGACGAGGACGAGCTGCGGGTCGCGACGTCGCGGCTGCCGTTGCCGGCCGAGACGCCGGACTTCGAGCTGCCGCCGGCGGTGCAGTTGCCGCCGGTGCCGCGTCCCCGGCACGCGTACACGCCGGACGATTCGGCGGATCACGCGCGCAGACTGCTGCGGCGCGCGGAGAACGCGGACGGGCCGGGCCCGGAGACGGCGCTGCTGTTGAGCGGGGCGTGCGCGCATCAGATCACGCAGGCGTTCGGGCGGCCGTTGCCGAGCGGGGAGAGCAATATCGGCTTCTCGCTGTACGAGCACGCGTTTCTGCTCGGCGACGGCAGCGAGGTCAGCCTGTGGGAGGTCGAGCACACGGCGACGCCGGACGGGCGCCACATGTGCGAGGTCTACGGGAGTGAGGGCGCGGCTCGTGAGGCGATGGGGCGGCGGGCTTCCCGGGCGCAGTAGGCGGTGCGCGGGGCGACCGTGAGCGGGCGGTGGTGCCAGTGGTGATGCCGGTGTCGATGCCGGTATCGGTGACGGTGCCGGTGCCGGTGTCCGCTCAGTGGCCCTTGCTGAACTGGCGTACCAGACCGGCGAAGGCGTCGCGTTCGTGCGGGGAGAGTTCCACGCACTCCACGAGCGGGGGCGACTGGCGGGGCAGGGCGCGCAGGGACCGGGGGTCGGTCATCAGGGCGGCGTGGTCGCGGCGCAGCATCCTGGCCAGACCGGCGACCCAGAGGACGGACGCCAGGACGAGGGCGGCCACGCCCAGCTGCTGGACGATCGACAGGTGCTCGGACATGCGGCCCAGTAGACCCCATGCCGGGGCATGTCCGACAGGGCCGAAGCGGACTTAAGCCCCTCAAGTGACGTATCTCGCACAGCGACCCGGGTCGCCTCACGGTGACCCGGGTCTCGCTCGCCGCGCGCGCGTCGCGGGTGTCGCGGGTGTCAGGCGACCGCCGGCTCCTTGGCCGACTGGGCGGCGACAGAGGTGTCGGCGGCCTCCGCGCCCTCCGTCGCGGCCCCGGCGCCGGGAGTGCTGCCCGGGGTGGTCTTCCGGGCGCCCTTCAGCGCCACGACCAGTGCGGTCGACACGCACACCCCGGCCGCGATCGCGACCAGGTAGAGGAGAGGCTGGCCGATGAGGGGGACCACGAAGATGCCGCCGTGCGGGGCGCGCAGGGTGCAGCCGAAGGCCATGGACAGGGCGCCGGTGACCGCGCCGCCCGCCATCGCGCTGGGGATGACGCGCAGCGGGTCGGCCGCCGCGAAGGGGATGGCGCCCTCGGTGATGAAGGAGGCGCCGAGGAACCATGCGGCCTTGCCGTTCTCGCGTTCGGCGCGGGTGAAGAGCCGGCCGCGTACGGTCGTCGCGAGCGCCATGGCCAGCGGCGGGACCATGCCGGCGGCCATCACGGCGGCCATGACCTTGAGGGAGCCGTCGGTGGGGTTGGCGAGGCCGCCGACCGCGAAGGCATATGCCACTTTGTTGAGGGGGCCGCCGAGGTCGAAACACATCATCAGGCCGAGGATGACGCCGAGGATGATCGCGTTGGCTCCGCTGAGGCCCTCCAGCCAGTCGGTGAGGGCGCTCTGGAGCGAGGCCAGGGGTTTGCCGACGACCAGGAACATCAGGAAGCCGACGATCGCCGACGACACGAGGGGGATCACGACCACCGGCATGATCCCGCGCAGCGGTGCGGGGATGCGGAACCGTTGGATTCCGAGGACCACTCCGCCCGCGATCAGGCCCGCGGCGAGGCCGCCGAGGAAGCCGGCGTTGATGGTGACGGCGACCGAGCCGCCGACGAAGCCGGGGACGAGGCCGGGGCGGTCGGCCATGCCGTAGGCGATGTAGCCGGCGAGTACGGGGATGAGGAAGCTGAAGGCCAGGCCGCCGACCTGGAACATCAGGGCGGCCCAACTGGTGTGGTCGGTCCAGGCGAAGTGTTCGGCGACGGACGGCGCCTTGTTGATCTCGTAGCCGCCGATCGCGAAGCCGAGGGCGATGAGGAGGCCTCCGGCGGCTACGAAGGGGACCATGTAGCTGACGCCCGACATCAGCCATTTGCGGAGCTTTGTGCCGTATCCGTCGGTGGTTTCGCCTGCGGAGTCCACCGGGGTGGTGGGGGCCGTGGCCGTCGTGTCGCCTCGGGCGGCCTTCTCGCGGGCCTCCGCGATGAGGGCGGCGGGGCGGTTGATGCCGGCCTTGACGCCGACGTCGATGGTGGGTTTGCCCGCGAAGCGGGACTTTTCTCTTACGGGGACGTCGTGGGCGAAGATCACGGCGTCTGCGGCGGCGATGGTTTCTGCGGGGATGCGGGTGAAGCCGGCGGAGCCCTGGGGTTCCACGACCAGGTCGATGTTGGCCTCGCGGCCTGCGGATTCGAGGGCTTCCGCGGCCATGTAGGTGTGGGCGATTCCGGTGGGGCAGGAGGTTACGGCGACTATGCGGAAGCGGGGTGCTGGGGTGGGCGGTGCTTGGGTGCCGTTGTCTTCCGGGTCCCCGGCACTTGGGGCTGTGCCCACCCTCCCCCAGTCTCGGCTTCGCTCGACCGGGGGGACCCCCATCGCCCCAGCGGAACAGCTGCCCACAGCAGGGTCGGGGTGCGTGTCGGCTGCGGCAGCAGCGGGGTCGGCGGGAGCGGCGGCAGCGGCGGTGGCAGCAGGTTCGGCTGGGGCGGCGGCAGCAGAAGCAGCGGGGTCGGCGGGGGCGGCGGCAGCAGACGCAGCGGCAGCAGGGGCACCCGGAACCGCGGCAACAGCAGGCTCAGCGGAAGCGGCGCCAGCCGGAGCACCCGGAACCCCGGCGGCAGCAGGCTCAGCGGACGCACCAGGAACAGCCGCAGCAGCGGTGGCAGCGGGGTCAGCCGGAGCGGCGACCGCAGCAGGTTCTGCCGGAACAGCGGCGGAGGGGGCGGCCTCCGCAGCGCGGGTGGCCGGAGCAGCCCCCTCAGCAGGGGTCCCGGATGCGGGCGCCGCAGGCTTCGTGGGGGTTTCGCCTCGGATCAGTGCCGCTGCCGTTCCCGGGTTCGTCGCCCCGCGTAGGGACGTCTTGAACTCGGTGTTCATCAAGTGGCGGGCCAGGGACGACAGGATTGTCAGGTGGGTGTCGTCGGCTCCTGACGGGGCCGCTATCAGGAAGATCAGGTCGGCCGGGCCGTCCGGGGCGCCGAAGTCGATGCCCCGGGCGCTGCGGCCGAAGGCGAGGGTCGGCTCGGTGACGTAGGCGCTGCGGCAGTGCGGGATGCCGATGCCGCCGTCGAGGCCGGTCGGCATCTGGGCCTCGCGGGCCGCGACATCGGCGAGGAAACCCTCCAGGTCGGTCACCCGGCCCAGGGCCACCATCCGCTCGGCGAGGGCGCGGGCCGCCGCCTCCTTGGTGTCGGCGGACAGGTCGAGTTCGAGATCGACCAGGTCCGCGGTGATCAGGTCGCTCATCGCGGGCTCCTTTGCGCAGCGGTCATAACGGTTGTGGTCAGTACGCGGTCCAGCGGTACGTCCGCCGTGACGGTCACCGCGTCGGGTGCGAGGTCGGACGGGGCGGGCATGGCGCTGCCGGGCAGGCGTACGGCGGCGGCGCCGTGGGCGACGGCGGAGGCGAGGGCGCCCGGTCCCGTGCCGCCCGCGATCAGGAAACCGGCGAGCGAGGAGTCCCCGGCGCCCACATCGCTGCGTACGGCGTCGACGGGGGCGCTGCCGAAGTACGTACCGCTGTCGTCCACGAGGAGCTGCCCGTCGGCGCCGAGGCTGGCGAGGACGGCGCGGGCGCCGAGCGCGCGCAGCTCGTCGGCGGCCTTGACGGCGTCGCCGACGGTGGCGAGGGGGCGGCCGACGGCCTCGGCGAGTTCTTCGGCGTTCGGTTTGACGACGTCGGGGCGTTCGCGCAGCGCGGCGAGGAGCGCGGGGCCCGAGGTGTCGAGGGCGATACGGGCGCCGGCGGCGTGGGCGCGGGCCACGAGCGCGGCGTACCAGGAGGGGGCGAGGCCGCGCGGGAGGCTGCCGCAGCAGGCGATCCAGTCGGCGCCCGCGGACTGTCCGCCGACGGCGGTGAGCAGCGCCTCGGCCTCGGCGGCGGTGAGTTCGGGCCCGGGGGCGTTGATCTTCGTGAGGGTGCCGTCGGGTTCGGCGAGGGAGATGTTGGACCGGGTCTGTCCGGCCACGGCGACCGGCGCCACCTCGATGCCCTGGGCGTCGAGGAGTTCGGCGACGAGGGCGCCGGGCGCGCCGCCCAGGGGCAGGACGGCGACCGTGCGGCGGCCGGCGGCGGCGACCGCGCGGGAGACGTTGACGCCCTTGCCGCCGGGGTCCATGCGGTCGGTGGTGGCGCGGACAACCTCACCTCGGTCCAGGGACGGCACCTCGTAGGTGCGGTCCAGGGACGGGTTGGGCGTGACGGTGAGGATCATGCGGGTACCGGTGTCGCTTCCGTGGGGGGTCGTACGGGGGCCGTGGGGGGTCATGCGCGGACCACCTCGGGTCCGGTGCGTTCGATGGCGGCGGCGTCGTCGGCGCCGAGGCCGCTGTCGGTGACGAGGACGTCGATGTCCGTGAGGTCGCCGAAGCGGGCGAAGTGCTCCTGACCGTACTTGGCGGAGTCGGCGAGCAGCACGACGCGGCGGGCGGCGGCGACGGCGGCGCGTTTCACGGCGGCCTCGGCGAGGTCGGGGGTGGTCAGTCCGTACGCGGGTGAGAAGCCGTTCGCGGCGAGGAAGAGGACGTCGGCGCGGATCTCGGCGTACGCGCGCAGGGCCCAGGCGTCGACGGCGGCGCGCGTACGGTGCCGTACCCGGCCGCCGACCAGGTGGAGCTGGACGCCGGGGTGGTCGGCGAGGCGGGCGGCGATGGGCAGGGCGTGGGTGACGACGGTGAGTGTCGACTCCAGGGGCAGTTCGGCGGCGAGGCGGGCGACGGTGCTGCCTGCGTCGAGGATGACGGTGCCGTCGGTGGGGAGTTCGGCGAGGGCGGCGCGGGCGATGCGGTCCTTCTCGTCGGCGGCGGTGCCTTCGCGTTCGGCGAGGTCGGGTTCGAAGTCGAGGCGGCCGGAAGGGATGGCGCCGCCGTGCACGCGGCGGACGAGGCCCGCGCGGTCCAGGGCCTTCAGGTCGCGGCGGATGGTCTCGGCGGTGACCTGGAAGGTGTCGGCGAGCGACAGGACGTCGACCCGGCCGCCGTCGCGGGCGAGCCGCAGGATCTCCTGCTGACGCTCCGGCGCGTACATGTCCGAGTACCTCCGCTTCATGTCTGACCATGCCCGAGTGTGTGGTTTCCGTCGGATGTTACGGCGACGTTCGAGGAAAGTAAACACATTCAGGCACGGGGCAGACATGAACGGAAGTACTCAAGCATGGCGGCTCAGGGAACCAGCACCTTCTCGCGCTCGGGAGCCGTCGATCCCGGAACCTCCGGCCCCGGTCCCGGCACCTCCGCCGCCTCCGCGCCCCGCGCCCCCGAAGCCGTCCGGGGCAGCAGGAACATCACCAGGAAGATCGCCACGAGCACCCCGGCCACCCACCACAGCGCGTGCTGGAACCCGTTCACGAACTCCGCCCCGATCGCCCCCGGCGCCACCCTCTCGTCGATGACGCCGAAGAAGACGACGGACACCAGGCCGAGCCCGAGCGCGTTGCCCATCTGCTGGACCGTGTTGATCAGGCCGGACGCCGACCCGGCGTGCTCCTTCGGTACGTCGGACAGCACCGCGTCCGTCAGCGGCGCGACGATCAGACCCATGCCGACGCCCATGACCACGAGCGGAAGCGCCATCTGCCAGGACGTGATCGCGGCGCCGTACCGCTCGGACTCCCAGATGTAGGTGAGGACGCCGGCCGCCATGGTGAGGGCGCCCGCCTGGAGGACCTTGCGGCCGAAGCGCGGGACGAGTTTCTGCACGGACAGACCGGCCGCGACCGACACGGCGATCGAGAACGGCACCCCGGTGAGCCCGGCGCGCAGGATGCTCCAGCCGAGGCCGACCTGCATGTAGAGGGTCCAGACCAGGAAGAAGATGCCGAGGGCGATACCGAAGACGGTCTGTACGGCGATACCGGCGGCGAAGCTCTTCACCCGGAACAGGGACAGTTCCAGGAGCGGCGACCCGTCCTTGCGCGCCTTGGCCCGCTCGTACGCGATGAGGGCGCCGAAGACGGGAAGCGCGCCCGCCATCGACACGAAACCCCAGACCGGCCAGTCCAGTTCGCGGCCCCGGGTGAGCGGATAGAGCAGCATCAGCAGGCCGAGGGTGACCAGGGCGACGCCCACCAGGTCAAGTTTGAGGGCGCGCGGCGCGCGGGACTCGGAGATGAACCGGCGGCCGAGGATCAGTCCGGCGATGCCCACCGGCAGGTTGATGAGGAAGATCGGCCGCCACTCCAGGCCGAACAGGTTCCACTCGGTGAGCAGGGCGCCGAGAAGGGGTCCGGAGACGGCGCCGAGTCCGACGATCGCGCCGAACAGACCGAAGACCTTGCCGCGTTCGTGCGCGGGGAAGGTGGCGTGCACGATCGACAGGACCTGCGGCACCATCAGGGCGGCCATCGCGCCCTGGAGGATGCGGGAGGCGACGAGCATCTCGGGGTTGGCGGCGAAGCCGCAGAGCGCGGACGCGAGGGTGAAGCCGCCTATGCCGATGAGGAAGATCCGCTTGCGGCCGTGGATGTCGCCGAGGCGGCCTCCGGTGATCAGGCCGGCCGCGAAGGCGAGCGCGTATCCCGCGGTGATCCACTGGATCTGGCTGAAGGTGGCGCCCTCGTCGCGCTGGATGGACGGGATGGCGATGTTCACGATCGTGACATCGACCAGGTCCATGAAGGCCGCCGTCATGACGATGGCCAGCGCGAACCAGCGGCGCCGGTCGGGTGTCCCAGGTGCGACCTGAGGTGTCGGTGAGGTCATGAGGAAGACTCTAGGAGCCCATTAGGTCAGATCCTGACCGCTGTGTACGGCACTCTGTGAGGCATGACGACGGACACTCCGGCCCGGCTCCTCCACCTCCTCTCCCTGCTCCAGACCCCCCGCGAATGGCCGGGCGGCGAGCTGGCCGGGCGGCTCGGGGTCTCGCGCCGCACGCTGCGCCGGGACATCGACCGGCTGCGTGAGCTGGGCTATCCGGTACGGGCGACACGCGGCGCGGACGGCGGGTACCGGCTGGTCGCGGGCAAGGCAATGCCGCCGCTCGTCCTGGACGACGAGGAGGCGGTGGCCATCGCGGTGGGGCTGCGCGCGGGCGCCGGGCACGCGGTGGAGGGCGTGGAGGAGGCGTCCGTACGGGCGCTCGCGAAGCTGGAACAGGTGTTGCCGGCGCGGCTGCGCCACCGGGTGTCGACCTTGCAGGCCGCGACGGTGCCGTTGACCTCCGGGGACGGGGCGCTGGTGGCGCCCGAGACGCTGACCGTGATGGCGTCGGCGGTGGCGGGCACGGAGCGGCTGCGGTTCGCGTACCGGGCGGCGGACGGCACGGAGTCCCGGCGGCTGACGGAGCCGTACCAGTTGGTGTCGACCGGCCGCCGCTGGTACCTCGTGGCGTACGACCTCGGCCGCGAGGACTGGCGGATCTTCCGCGTCGACCGGGTGACCGAGCCGTTCGCGACCGGGGCGCGGTTCGATTCGCGGGAGATGCCGGAGGGGAGTGCGGCCGAGTTCCTGCGGCGGTCGATGTACGGCCGGGGGCGGGAGGCGTACGACCTGGTGGTGGTGTTCGCGGCGCCCGCCGACGTGGTGGGCCGGAAGCTCGGGTCGTTCCTCGGCACCCCGGAACCACTGACGGAGACGTCCTGCCGGCTGCGCGCCACGACCGACGCGCCGCTGAACTGGCTGGCCTTCCGGCTGGCCGACCTGGGCCACCCCTTCACGGTGGAGGAGCCGCGGCAGTTGGCCACCGCGATGCGGACGCTGGCCGAACGGCTCACCGGGGCGACGGCACCATCCGCCGGCCATCCATAGACGCCACGGCCCGGCGGGCCGTGGCGTCCACGCTTCACCCCTCAGAAGCCGCCGCTGCGGATCCGTTCGCGGATCCAGACTCCGGCCTCCTTGAGGACCGAGGTGCCGGTCCACTGGCCGCGTGCGCAGGTACCCGACTTGAAGACGGCGCCCGACCTGTTGTCGTCCGAGTAGTTCCAGTTGGTCCAACTGATCTTCTTCTGGGCCATCAGGTCGATGTACCGCTGCGACTGGGCGAAGTCGTTGGCGCCCTCACCCGCGTAGTTCTGGGTGCCGAACTCCGTGACGAACATGGGGATGCGGTCGGCGGCCCGGGACAGCGTGTTCAGGTACTCCGCCTTGTGGGACGCGGCGTAGAAGTGGAACGTGTACATGATGTTGTCGGCCTTCACCGGATTGTTGACGACCTCGGTCTCGTCGGCGCCGTCGGAGACACCGAGCGAGGACCAGGCGCGGGTGCCGACGAGGACGACGCCGTCGGGGTCCTGGGCCCGGACGACCGGGATGATGGTCTCGGCGTAGCTCTTGATCCTCGGCCACGAGACGCCGTTCGGCTCGTTGGCTATCTCCCAGAGGACGTTGACCTTGTCCTTGTGCCGGCGGGCCATCTCGGTGAAGAAGGTACGGGCTCGGGCGGTGTTGGCGTTGGGGTCGCCCGGGGTGAGCTGGTGCCAGTCGACGATCACGTACAGGCCCCGTGCGGTGGCCTGGTCGACGATGCGGCTCGCGAGGTCGGTGAACCTGGCCGGGTCGGTCTCGTAGCCGCCCTCCTGCACATAGGTGGACACGCGGAGGATGTCGCCGTTCCAGTCGCCCGCGAGGGCGTCCAGCGAGCCGTCGGTCACGCACTGCGCGTACCACTGGGTGCCGTGGGTGCTCATGCCGCGCAGTTGGATCGGGGTGCCGGAGGCGTTGCAGAGTTTCGTGCCGCAGACGCGGACCTTGCCGTTGACGCCGACCGGGGTGGCGGCGCGGGGCGCGGCGTCCGGGGCGGCGTCGGCCCTGGTGCCGAACCCCAGGAACAGGGTCAGGAACAGCGTCAGGGCCAGGGTGAGGACGGCGGTGGGACGCAGTCGTTGGAGGAGCCGTAAGGACATGACAGACATACCCTTCATGAGGCGAGCATGACAAACCGAGGCTCCATGGGCGCGGCGCGCTCCACGGGGGGTGTGGTCCTTGAAAGTTAGGTTTGTTTCCAGTTCCCAGTCAAGGGTTGGTCAAGTGTTTTCCCGCCCGTGGACAACCCGCCGTGGACAAAGGGGAGCCCCGGCGCCGGGGGGGGATGGGCGCCGGGGCTCGTATGTGGGGGCGGGGGCCGCCGTCTGGCGGCCCGCCTACCCGGTGGGGTCGGCTGCTAAGCCACCGCGTCGAATCCGGTGTCCCGGGCCAACCGCTTCAGCTCCAGCAGCGCGTGCTTCTCGATCTGCCGTATCCGCTCCCGCGTCAGACCGTGCTCCTTGCCGACCTCTGTCAGCGTACGCTCCCGGCCGTCGTCTATGCCGTACCGCATCTTGATGATCGACGCGGTGCGCTGGTCGAGGCGGCCGATCAGGTCGTCCAGCTCCTCGCTGCGCAGCAGGGTCATGACGGACTGCTCGGGCGAGACCGCCGAGGTGTCCTCCAGGAGGTCGCCGAACTGGGTCTCTCCCTCGTCGTCGACCGACATGTTGAGCGAGACCGGGTCGCGGGCCCAGTCGAGGACATCGCTGACGCGCTCGGGGGTCGAGCCCAGCTCGGTGGCGATCTCCGTGTGCTCCGGCTCGCGGCCGTGCTCGCGGTTGAACTCGCGCTGCACGCGCCGGATCCGGCCCAGCTCCTCGACCAGGTGGACGGGGAGGCGGATGGTGCGGGACTGGTCGGCTATCGAGCGGGTGATCGCCTGACGGATCCACCAGGTGGCATAGGTCGAGAACTTGAAGCCCTTGCGGTAGTCGAACTTCTCCACCGCGCGGACCAGCCCCGCGTTGCCCTCCTGGATCAGGTCGAGCAGGGGCAGACCACTGCGCGGATAACGGCGGGCCACGGCGACGACCAGTCGCAGATTGGACCGTATGAAGACGTCCTTGGCCCGCTCGCCTTCGGCGACGAGCGCTTCCAGCTCCTCGCGTGAGGCGTCACCGACCTTGGTGGTCTCCGTCTCGCCGTCGAGTATCTGGCGGGCGAAGACTCCGGCCTCGATGATCTGTGACAGCTCGACTTCCTTGGCGGCGTCGAGGAGTGGTGTGCGCGCGATCTCGTCGAGGTACATGCCGACCAGGTCGCGGTCGGCGACCTCGCCGCCTACGGCGCGCACACCGCTTGCCGTATCGGTCCGGCCGGTGGCGGACTGACGACGGGCGACGGCACGGGTTGCCATGCGTGCTCCCTTACGATTCGGGCGGGTCCTGGGTGGGGCCGGGGCACCCTTCCGGATGTCCGGCGTCCGAAGGAAACAACGACTGGAATCCGGACAGAATTCCCACCGCGCCCGTCCATTTCTGTGATCATGCAGTATCCTGCCCGGCCACAAGGAGGCCAGATGTCGTCGGATCCCACAGAAGTACAGGTCAGGCCGGGTACCGAGGGTGATCTGACGGCGCTCACGGACCTCTACAACCACTATGTCCGTGAGACGGCGATCACCTTTGACACCGCCCCGTTCACCCCGGAGGAGCGCCGGCCCTGGCTGCTCTCCCACCCGGAAGACGGCCCGTACCGCCTCTTGGTTGCTCAGGAAGCCGAATCCACCACGATACTCGGATATACGACATCGAGCCCATTCCGGTGGAAAACCGCGTACGACACCTCGGTCGAGACCACGATCTACCTGGCCCCCGAGGCCGCCGGGCGGGGCATCGGCACGCTCCTCTACAAGGCCCTGTTCGAGGCCCTGGCCGGCGAGGACCTGCACCGCGCGTACGCGGGGATCGCGCAGCCGAACGAGGCGTCGGCCCGCCTCCACGCCCGCTTCGGCTTCCAGCACGTGGGCACGTATCGCGAGGTCGGCAGGAAGTTCGACCGTTACTGGGATGTCGCCTGGTACGAGCGCCCGATGTAGGCCGTCAGCCGAACTGGACCGATCGCTTGGCCAGGCCCATCCAGAAGCCGTCGATCACACTCCGCTGCGCCCCGAGGTCACCGGTCGCGTCGGCCGCGCCCAGCGTGACGAACAGGGGGGCGAAGTGTTCGGTACGGGGGTGGGCCAGGGCGCCGGCCGGGGAGGTGTGGGTGAAGTCGAGGAGGGCGTCGACATCGGAAGCGTCCAGGGCCCGGTGGCCCCAGTCGTCGAACTCCGCCGACCACCCGGGCACCCCCTGGTGGCGCAGCGCCGCGAGGTTGTGCGTGAAGAATCCGCTGCCCACGATCAGCACACCCTCGTCCCGCAGGGGCGCGAGCTTGCGGCCGATGTCCATCAGGCGGCGCGGGTCGAGTGTCGGGAGTGAGATCTGGAGGACCGGGATGTCGGCGTCCGGGTACATCTCGACGAGCGGGACGTACGCGCCGTGGTCGAGTCCCCGGTCCGGGACGTCCTGTACGGGGACGCCGGGGGCGCGGAGCAACTTCCGTACGGAGTCGGCGAGTTCGGGGGCGCCGGGCGCCTCGTACCGCACCTGGTAGTAGTGCTCGGGGAAGCCCCAGAAGTCGTAGACCAGGGGGAGCGTCGCGGTGGCGCCCAGGGCGAGGGGGGCCTCCTCCCAGTGGGCCGAGACCATCAGGATCGACTTGGGGCGCGGGAGCCGCGCGGACCAGGCGGCGAGCTGGCCGGGCCAGAGGGCGTCGTCGGCGAGCGGCGGGGCGCCGTGACTGAGGTAGAGGGCGGGCATGCGCTCCGGTGCGGCGGTGGCGGTCATGGCTGCGGCTCCCGACAGTTCCTTGAATCCTCAAGCTTTCTTGGTACTGGACCTTAGCTCCGATTTGTTTAAGATTCAAGGAGGAGGTTCGTACAGTGGACGAGTGGACGACATGACGACGGAACCCGGGCCGCGCTGGCTCGACGACGAGGAACAGCGCACGTGGCAGGCGTATCTCCACGCGACCACGCTCCTCGACGACCATCTCGACCGGCAGCTTCAGCGCGACGCGGGGATGCCGCACATCTACTACGGCCTCCTCGTGAAGCTCGCGGCGGCGCCTCGGCGGCGGCTGCGGATGACCGAGCTGGCGATGGACGCGAAGATCACGCGGTCGCGGTTGTCGCATGCCGTGGCGC
This sequence comes from Streptomyces sp. NPDC091292, assembly GCF_044757265.1. NCBI lineage: Bacteria > Bacillati > Actinomycetota > Actinomycetes > Kitasatosporales > Streptomycetaceae > Streptomyces > Streptomyces sp. NPDC091292. The sequence continues at coordinate 43,878 of NZ_JBIVUQ010000007.1, forward strand.
GGCTGGAGAAGAGCGGATGGGTGACCAGGGAGGACTGCCCGTCCGACAAGCGGGGCCAGTTCGCCGTACTGACCGACGAGGGTTACGAGGTGCTGCGCCGCACGGCCCCGGGCCACGTGAATGCGGTACGCCAAGCCCTCTTCGACCGTCTGACCCCGGAACAGCAGAAGTCCCTCGGGGAGATCATGAGGGTGGTGGCGGAAGGCTTGCAGCCCTCGGAAGCGGGAGCGGATTTGCCTTGGCTCCGGTAACTGAACCGGGCCTCCGGCCCGGACCCACCCACACGCATGCGCCCCACACCGCCGGACACCCTCCACGGGCCTTCTCACCGCTGCGGCGGAAAGAGTTCCGGACCTGAAGGTCCGGTCCTCGGGCCGCGCGAAGGGCGGGCTCGCCCTTCATTTCTGTCCGCCGCAGCGGCGCTCAGCCACCCCACACCAAACCGGCGGTGCCAACCCCACCCGCAGGGGGATCGGCACCGCCGGAGGCAGAACACCGGTCGACCGCCGGAGGCACTAGTGGGCGATCACCGGCATCTTCACGTCCTCCTCCGCCCCCTCGCCCGACGCCGTCGAACCCGTCACCGTCGTGGCGCCGGGGCGCCCCGTGGTGATCAGGCCGAGGGCGATCGCGGCCGAGAGGACCAGGATGCCGACCGCGAACCAGATCGCGCTGGTGTAGCCCTGGACCATGCCCTGAAGCTGCACGAGCTGCTGCGCCGGCTTGGAGGTCGCCGAACCCAGGTGGTCCTTCAGGTACGACGTCGTCGCGGACGCCGCGATCGTGTTCAGCAGTGCCGTACCGATGGCACCGCCCACCTGCTGCGAGGTGTTGACCATCGCGGACGCGACCCCGGAGTCACGCGGCTCGACACCGTGCGTGGCGAGGGACATCGCCGGCATGAACGCCGTACCCATGCCGAGGCCGAGCAGCAGCTGACCGGGCAGCAGCAGACCCGCGTACGACGAACCGATCTCCAGCTGCGTCAGGATCAGCATGCCGACCGCCGCGACCAGGAAGCCGGGGCCCATCAGCAGCCGCGGCGGGACGCGCGTCATCAGCCGGGCACCGATCTGCGTGGAGCCCGTGATCATGCCCGCGATCATCGGCAGGAAGGCGAAGCCGGTCTTGACCGGCGAGTAGCCCTTCACGATCTGGAGGTAGTACGTCAGGAACAGGAACAGGCCGAACATCGAGATGACGGCGAGCCCGAGCGAGAGGTACACCCCGCCCCGGTTGCGGTCCAGCAGGACGCGCAGCGGCAGCAGCGGCGACTTCACCCGCGACTCGGTGACCACGAACGCGATGAGCAGGACCGCCGACGCCACGAACAGACCGACGGTCGAGGCGTCCGACCAGCCGACGGACTCGGCGCGCGTGAACCCGTACACGAGGCTGACCAGACCCAGGGTCGACAGGACGACACCGGGGATGTCCAGCGAGGAGCGGTTGCGGCTGCCGGCCGGGTCGCGGATCACGAAGTACGCGCCGACGGCCGCGATGATCGCGAACGGGATGTTGACGAAGAAGGTCCAGCGCCAGTTCAGGTACTCGGTGAGGAATCCGCCGAGGATCAGTCCGACGGCGCCACCGCCACCGGCGATCGCACCGTAGATGCCGAACGCCTTGGCGCGTTCCTTGCCGTCGGTGAACATCACCGCGAGCAGCGACAGGGCGGCGGGCGCGAGCAGCGCGCCGAACACACCCTGGAGGGCGCGGGCGCCGAGCATCATCGCCTCGCCCTGCGCGGCACCGCCGAGCGCGGAGGCCAGCGCGAAGCCGATGAGACCGGTGACGAACGTGCGCTTGCGGCCCCACAGGTCGGCAATCCGGCCGCCGAACAGGAGCAGCCCGCCGAAGGCGAGGGCGTAGGCCGTGATGACCCACTGCCGGTTGCCGTCGGATATGCCGAGATCCTGCTGGGCGGACGGCAGCGCGATGTTCACGATGGTCGCGTCGAGCACCACCATGAGCTGCGCCAGAGCGATGAAGACGAGCGCCTTCCACCGCTTGGGATCGGCCGGCGGCGGCGCCGTACGGGCCGGAGAAGCTGTTTCGGACATGCGTGAACCCACCTCAGGACTTCGAGAAAACGAAAAGTGCGAAAGGGATGAAGAAGGTGAAGAAGGAGAAGAAGAGGACAAACGCCGGGTATGGAGTGGTGGGTGTGGTGCGGCCCACGGCGGCGTAAGGGTCGGTGCTGGACGGTGTGCCGGTCGATGTGCTGGTCAGTGCTGGTGGTACAGGTCGGTGCTGGTCAGTGCTGTCGCAGGTCCTCCAAGGTGGCGGCGCTCCCCGGCAGTACGGAGTGCGCCGGTGCGCGCAGACCGTCGACGAACACCTGAAGGTGCCGGTGCACGAAGCGGTCGAAGTTGAGGCAGCCCGTACCCGGCAGCGGGCGGGTGAGCTGCGAGAGGGCGACCATCAGATCGCCGACATCGACGTCGTCGCGGAGCTGCCCCGCGTCGCGTGCCCGCTCCATGAGCGCCGTGACGAGCCCTTCGATCCGGTCCCGGGCCGCCATGAGGTCCGGGTGGTGGGTGTCGAAGTCGCCGGAGAGCATCGGGCAGAGCGCGCCGATGCGCTCCTCGGCCGCCTGGTGGACGAACCGGCGGAGCCCTTCGAAGGGGTCGCCGCCCTCGGCGAGCGCCGCCTCGGCCTGCGAAGCGGCGCGGCCCATGACGTGGCACACCACTTCGTGCACCAGCGCGGACCGGTCGGGGAAGTTCCGGTAGAGGGTCGCGTTGCCCACGCCCGCGCGGCGCGCGATCTCGTCGAGCGGCACCTCGGGGCCGTACTCGACGAACATCTCGCGTGCCGCGACGACGATCCGCTCCCGATTGCGCAGGGCATCGGCCCTCGGCCGGGTGACACGGCGCTGCGCGGGGGTTGCGGTCTCCACGGGGCCCTCCTGGGCGATGTCGGCACCGGTATGGGTACCGGTGTCTCTTTCCTGTCTCTTTACCGTCCCTTGAAGCGGGGAATACTTCCCCGCTTCGCGCGGACACAAGTTCCAAACGGGGATCCACTCCCCAGATATTTCCCCCTCCCCTTGTGACCTGAGTCACGCCCGCCGGAAGGGGGCCGTTGCCCGATCGGCCGTACCCGGCGCGCGCTCCCCCACCCCCCGGCGGAGGGTGATCACCAGGGGGCGGCCAGAACCTGCGGCTGCCGGGACCGGAAGGCCACCGCATGCAGCCGTCCAGCCGTCGGATACGCGGCCCGCGCCGCGGCACGGTCCTCGCCTCGCTCACCGCCCTCACCCTCGCGGTCACCACGACGGCCAGTACCGGACGACTGACGCACGGCTCGCGCACCGCAGCGGGGCCGACCTCCCTGTCGGCCCGCAGCGCGACCCTCGGCCCCTGCATGATCAGCGGCGCGATGGGGGTGCAGATGTCCGAAGGCGTGCCGACCGCGCCCGGATACACGCGCTCCACCGGCGTGGTCCGCGCGCTCAACCTGATGGTCGACTTCCCCGACGCCCCCGGCGAGGGCACGGCGCTCGACCGCTACGGCGAGTTCTTCCCGCAGACCCAGGACTGGTTCCGCACCAGCTCGTACGGCCGTCTCGACTACCGCCCCGAGACCCCCGTAAAAAAATGGCTGCGCATGCCCAAGCCGTTCAAGGAGTACGGGATAGAGCGCGGTGCCCCCTTCGACCCGGGGTACCGCAAACTCGTCGACGACATCGTGACCGCCGCCGACTCCGACGTCGACTTCCGCGACTACGACCTGCTGAACGTCCTGGCCACGCCCAACGCGGGCCCCTCCGCGCTCGACACCGTCCTGTCGGTGACCTTCGCGGGCAACCATGAGGCACCGGTTGCCGACGGCGTGCCCGTGTCCAACGCCTCGTTCGTCTACAGCCGCCAGGACGACGGCTCCGGCTCCTACGGCGAGACCGGCTACCGCGTCCTGCCGCACGAGAACGGCCATGTCTTCGGGCTGCCCGACCTCTACACCCAGGACGGCGGCGGGGCCGTAGGGCACTGGGACATCATGAGCGAGGACTGGGGCGCCAACAACGATCTGCTCGGCTGGCACAAGTGGAAACTGGGCTGGCTCGACGACGACCAGATCGCCTGCGCGTCGAAGCGCGGCACCACCGACTACACGCTCTCGCCGCTGGCCCGCAAGGGCGGCCAGAAGCTGGCGTTCGTCCCGCTCGACACCAGGACGGGCCTCGCCGTCGAGGTCCGCACCCATGAGGGCAACGACGAGGCCGTGTGCAAGCCGGGCGTCCTCGTCTACCGCGTCGACGCCGACGTCGACACCGGCCGGGGGCCCGTCACGGTCTACGACTCGACCAAGGACAGCGGGGGCTGTACGCGGCGGCCCAATGTGCACGCCGAACTGTCGGACGCGCCGTTCGCGCCGGGTGAGTCGTTCACGGACGAGAAGTCGCGGACCAGGGTCGCGGTCACCGGGATCGACGTGTCGGGGAACTACCGGGTGAGCGTCACCCGCCCCTGAAGGTCGGGGGCTGCGGGGGCTGCGGGGGCTACTTACGGTCGCTGGGGCTATTTGTGGTTTCTGGGGCTGTTTACGGTTGCTGGGGCTGTTTACGGTTGCTGGGGCGGCGGTGAATTCTGCACCCTGTGAGTCGGCTGTCATGTTCACCTGAGATCATCACCCCGCACAGGTCGCCCCCCACGGCTGTCCTCAGCACTCGCCGGACACGCGAGACCACTCGCCACCGGCGATTTCGTCCTCACACGCGGGGAAAAAACTTGAGAGCGCATCGAAGAATCTGGATCAGCGGCGCCGTCGCGGCGGCCTCCGTCGCCGGAGTGCTGGTGTTCCAGGGAGTGACCGGTTCCGACCAGGGCGACGGCAAACCCGACGCCAAGTCGGGTCCGGTCGAGACCGACGTCAACAGGGCCGCACTGAAGGTCGCCGACAACGGCCGCACGGCCGCGCTGCCGCGCCGCGACACCGAGCCGTACAGCATGCTCGGCGTGACCTGGACCGATCCCGCCGCGAAGGTGGCCGGGAAGGTCGAGGTGCGGACGCGGTCCGCGAAGACCGGGCAGTGGTCGGACTGGCTCGACCTGGACACCGAGATCGACAGCCGCATGGAAGGCGAGAGCGGGGGCGTCCGAGGCGCCACCGAGCCCCGCTGGGTGGGCCCGTCGAACGGTGTCGAGGTACGTCTCGACGGCACGTCGACCGGCGGGAAGCTGCCGGCCGGGCTGCGGCTCGACATGATCGACCCGGGCAAGGGCGCGACGTCTGGTACGGCGGATGTGGAGCCGGCGGCGTTCGTGGCGGAGCCCGCGGAGCCGGACGCCACCGAGGAGTCGAGCAACAGTCCGGAGCCGGGCGCCACGGACACCGGCGCGCCGGCCGAGCCGGGTGACCCGACCACCGCGAGCCCGTCGCAGGACCCGGCGCCGACCAGCTCCGCGCCGACGACGCCCCCGGCGTCCACGTCACCGACCGCGTCGGCCCCCTCCTCGTCCAGCCCCACGGCGTCGCCGTCCCCGTCCACCTCCATCCCCACCGCGCCGCCGTCGACGGCTCCCCGGCCGCCGATCACGTCGCGCGCGGGCTGGGGCGCGGACGAGAAGATGAGCCCGGACCCGTCGGACTACCTGACCGACATCAAGGCCGTGTTCGTCCACCACACCGCGCAGACCAGCGATTACGCGTGCACGGACTCACCGGAGATCGTGCGCAGCCTGTACGCGTACCACGTCAAGAGCCAGGGCTGGAACGACATCGGCTACAACTTCGTGGTCGACAAGTGCGGCACGATCTTCGAGGGCCGTAAGGGCGGTGTGGACCTGCCGGTGTTCGGCGCGCACACCTACGGCTTCAACCGGGAGTCGACGGGTATCGCCGTCATCGGTACGTACACGGATGCCGCCGCGGCCACTGTGGCGACGCAGTCCGTGGCGCGGGTCGCCGCGTGGAAGCTGGGCCAGTACAAGGCGGACCCGGCCGGAACGGTGAACCTCCTCGCCGGCGCCACCGGCAACAACTTCTTCGGCAAGAAGTTCACGGCGGGCACGGTCTATCCGTTCCAGCGGATCTCCGGGCACCGTGACGGCTTCAACACCCAGTGCCCCGGCGACAAGCTGTACGCGCAGCTTCCCGCCATCCGGTCGTACGCGGCGGGCCCGGTGGCCGGACTCGCCATCAAGTCCGTGACGGGCGCAGGGCTTTCGGGCTCGACGTACTACACCACGGGCGACGTGACGGTGGGCTGGTCGGCGACGACTCCGTCCGCGTTCGTGTCGAAGTACGAGCTGCTGGTCGACGGCAAGGTGGCGGCGACCGCGACCGGTACGGCGACCTCGGCGAAGGCGACGCTCGCGGTCGGCACCCACAAGGTGCAGGTCCGGGCCACCCACATCTCCGGCAAGACCTCGGTGTCGGCGACGGCGACCGTGGTGGCGGACAAGACGGCTCCGACCTTCACGACGAAGCCGTCACTGGCCCTGAAGACGGGCACGGTGAACACGACGGCGGTCCCGCTGACCCTGTCCTGGAAGGCCACCGACACGGCGGCCCTCAAGGAGGTCAAGCTCACGGCGCCCGTCGCCAAGACGTACGGCCCGACCACGACGAGCGCCTCGCACACCGCCAAGTCCGCCGCGGCCACGACCTGGTCGATGACCGCGTACGACCAGGCGGGCAACAAGGGCACCGCGTCCGTCGCGGGCACGCCGACGATCCTCCAGGAGACCTCGGCCACCAAGTCGGGCACCTGGACCACGAAGTCGTCGTCCAGCTACCTGGGCGGCAAGTCGTACTCGTCGTCCTCGAAGAACGCGTCCCTGACGTGGACGTTCACGGGCCGCTCGGCCGCGTGGGTGGTCTCCCGGGCCTCGTCGTCGGGCCAGGCGTACGTGTACGTCGACGGCACCAAGGTGGCCACGGTGGACCTCAAGTCCACGACCACGAAGTACCGCGACGCGATCTGGACGAAGACGTGGTCGTCGAGCGCGAAGCACACGGTGAAGATCGTGGTGGTCGGCACGAGTGGTCGTCCGACGGTGACGACGGACGGCCTGGTGTATCTGAAGTAGCCGGGGCCCCGCGGGGGGGGGTTGAGGCGGGCTGAGCCCGGGGTACGGGGGACGAACGGTTCCCGGCACCCCGGGCGTTCCCTTTTCCGTGATCGGGTCAGCCCTTGACCGACCAGTAGTCGGTCAGCATCTCGCCGGGCCATACGGGCTGATGACTCGACGTCGTCCGGCGAGGCCCGGTCGAAGTGCCACACCACGACGAACGGAGCTGTCGCGCAAGGATGTCGGCGGGCGCCTTATGCGGGGGCGATGCAGCGGAATCCGGTGTCGTTGTCCTTCATCCCGCTGTTGGCGGCGTTCCGCAGGGAGGGGGCCGCACGCTCGATCGGGGAAGTGAAGGCGCTGCCCTTCAGCTCGTACCGGCCGTTGCCTGGCGCTTCCTCGGTCGAGCACCACTCCCACACGTTGCCGCACATGTCGAAGACGCCGTACGGGCTGACACCGGACCGGTACCGGGACACGGGGGTCGTCGCATCTATGCCGGCCTCGGCCGTGTTGGCCTTCGCGGCGGTCGGCTCGAAACCCCACGGGTAGACACGTCCGCGCGGGCCGCGCGCCGCTTTCTCCCACTGTTGCCCGGTGGGCAACGCCTTGCCCGCCCAGCGGGCGTAAGCGGTGGCGTCGTGCCAAGTGACCCAGACCACGGGATGGTTGGCCAGGGTGACGGGACAACGGCCTGCGGGCCAGTCCTGCGGTGGCCGGTGTCCGGTGGCCAGTACGAACCGCGCGTAGTCCCCGTTCGTCGTCGGGTAGACGTCGATGAGGTACGGCTCCAGCCACACCGAACGGTTGTCGGGGCCGGAGAGGTAGATGCCCTCTTCCACGAGGGTCATCACCGCCCCGTCGACGGGGTGCCTGCGGGTGCGCGGGTCCGTGCGCAGCAGTTCCTCGGCCCGCTCGTCGTGCTCGACGGCGGCCCGCTCGGTGAGCAGCGCGGCGAACCGCTGCTGCACCGCAGGGTCAGCGCGGGCGAGCAACGTATCCAGCGCGGCTTGGTTGTCGAGTTCGAGTTCGATGGTCTCGCCCCGGAGCTTCCAGCGGGGGATCTGGCGGGGGTTGACGCCGACCAGTTCGGCGAACTCCTTGCCCTTCTTCCGCATGGCCCGGCGCAGCAGCTCAGCTTCGCGGCCGGTCCACCTGGTCACCCCCGTCATGGTCGCGTCGCCCTACAGGCTCTCGCCGGGGATGGCCAGGTACGTCTCCTGGAGGTGGAGCAGAACCGGGTGCTCGACGGGGAACTCGGTGTCGTCGATCGCTGCCAGGGGCCGGACTCCGATACTGGTGTTCGTCGCGAAGGCCGCCGCCATGTCCTTGGCCTGCTCCAGGGTGACCGTGGCGGTGCGGTGCTCCGTGTGCTGCTGAAGCAGTGCCACGGTGACGCCCGGCAGGACCGGGGCCTGCGGCCACACGAGGGTGCCCTCGTCGTCCACGAACCCGACGTTCCAGGTCCCGCCCTCGCTGACCAGCCCGTCATGGCCGACGAACAAGGCGTCGCCGAACCCGGCGAGTTGTGCCGTGCGGCGCGCGCGCAGGGCGCCGAAGAGGCCGACGTGCTTCACCTCGGGCAGCTCCCGCTCGTACGTCACGCTCTTGGCCCGCAGTGGCTCCGGGGGCAGAGCGCCGGCGTCGCGCACGGACACGAGGATGTGCGGGTCGTCGGCGTCCGCCGGGTGCCCCATGTCGATCTGCGGGTCGTAGAGGGTGACGCGGACCACGCACGGGCCGCCGCTCCGCCCTTCCAGCCCCTGGCGGACGTACTCGCGGACGCGCCCGGTGTCCAGGTCGGCTCCCCAGACGACCTTGCTGTCCCGCACAAGGCGTTCCATGTGCAGCGCCAGGCCGCGAATGCTGCCGTCGGCACTGACACGCATGGACGTGAAGTGGCCCGTGTTCGTCAGGGCCAGGGGGAGCAATTCCTCTGCGGACACGGGTTTTCCATCGAGAGTCACCATGCCGCCCAGCATGTCAGGACGGTCCGGCTGGACTCGGGGGCCACTTCGTGGGCTGTGATGTCGGTGTTGTTGGCTACGCGCCCACTCTCGTGTCAGTTGGTGCAGGGACTCCGGTGTCCGAGCCGGGGCCCGCCGCTGTCGCGCGTGGCGTCGAAGCGCGGGCGTTCCATGAGCCGAGGATCGTGAAGCTCCCTCCGCCTCATTGACGCAGCCGACGAATGTCGCCCGTCTCCCCCTGTTACGGGCGGGAGAGACAGGCCACTTCTCGTACGAGGATCGGGTCAGGGCCGGGCGAACTCGTTCCGGTTCATGGCCCCGATGAATCCGTGGAACGCTTCGGTGGTGAGCAGCAGGGCGGGGCCGTCTGGGTTCTTGGAGTCGCGCACGGCGACGCCGGAGTGCGTTCCGGTGACGTCGGCGCACTCGAAGTGCTGCCCTTCGCCGCCTCCGCGGTATGAGGGCTTTTGGGCCCGGCAGGATCACCAGAGGCGGTCCTCCCCGCAGACCCCGGGGAGGACCCGCACCACCATCACCTTGCAGGTGATCAGACGATGCCACCGAAGCGCGCTGCGCCACTCTTCACTATGCCGATGAAAGCGGAGAACGAGGCGGGGGGAACCTTGAGAGCTGGTCCCTCCTTCCACTTCGAGTCCCGAACGGCGATCTCGGTATCCAGGTCGGCGACCTCGATGCAGTTACCTTCAGCACCGCTGCTGTACGACGACTTGAACCAGGCGCTTTCTGGCGCCAAGTCAGTGGACTGGTTCGCTTGTGTGTTGATGGCTACGACTTCCGTTCATTCTGGAATTTCTCAGCTTCCTTCAGGACGCGCGACGTCTCGTTCGGGCCGAGAGCCGCAGCCCGCAAGGCTTCAAACCTGCGGGAGAACTTTCCGACCTCGGGTTTCTTGTCAGTCACCCAGCACTGACCGTTCACGTGGTCGGCTTGTAGCAACTTGGGCAGAGGATCGTGCTGCTCCAGCAAGGCGAAGTTCTGACTGGCCCGGTAGCCGCTCGACGACGCCGGCAATATCTGCACCGTGACATGGTCCAGCGCAGCGAGCCCACCACCCCCGACCAAGCCTGCCCCCTCCGCTCAGGCAGGCTTTCGCTCGATCAGATGGAGAAGCCGGGACACCTCGGTCAGGTCGGCCATGACGCCGTCGGCGCCCGCGGCGGTCAAGGCCGCGGCCGACGTCGTTCCGGAGGCGACTCCGACAACGCGGGCTCCGCCTTCGCGACCCGTGCGGACATCCTCCAGCGAGTCGCCCACGATGACGGTGTTGCTCCGGTCGAAGGCGTATCCGTACGCGGCTCCGGCTCGCCGCTGCGCGATACCCACCAGGGCCGGACGATATGAGTCGTCCGATGCGTACCCGCCGACCGCAGGATCGACAAGGCTGATCAGATCAAACACCGAGAGCTTGATCATGGCGCTGTCCCGAAGGTTTCCGGTGACGATGGACGGCAGAAGCCCCGGGGATCTCCGTACGGCGGTAAGGGCCTCGACAGCACCGGGGAGCAACTGCCCATCGGTGAGCATTGCCGCGCGGTGACGCGCCAGTTCGTCCGGGAGGCGGGTGACGATCTGCCGCGCGAGTTCCCCAATTCGACCGGCGGGAACGCCGTTGGCGGTGAGGAGTTCCCTCACGGCGACCGGCATGGTGACCCCGGTACCCTTCGCAGGCAGCTTTTCCGGGGCGCGGCCGACCACTTCCTCGAAGACCGTGCGGTAGACGAGCCGGTCGATGTCGCCGACGTAGAGAAGCGTCCGGTCGATGTCCCACAGCACCAGGATCATGCCGCCGCGCGCCTCTTCATGACGGCTTCGCCTCGTTCCAGGAGGGCACGCGCGGATGGGGAGGCTTCGAATCGGCGGGCCTCCCTGAGCATGGAGCGGAGGTGATCGTCGAGGCGGGCGGAATGGACACCGTTCACCAGGCTGAGCACTTCCTGCCCGGTGGCCCAGCCGGCGTCGGGATTCTCTGTCTGCATGTGGGCGGTGGCCGCTCGGGAGAGGAACTGTGCGGTGGTCCGGACTTCATCGCGGCTCAGCTCACCGCGGGCGGCATCGAATGCTTCTGCGGCCTCTGCGGGGCGGCCCAGGTCGAGGAAGCAGCTAGCCGTCTGGCCGAGGATTTCACCGGGTTTGATCCAGTACAACCAGTACGGGTCGTCTTCGCCCTTGCCTTGAGCACACAGCGTCCGGGCCTCTTCAAGAGCTGCACGGGCGGCTCGTTCCTCGCGCAGACGGGCATGGCCCCGGGCCTGCCGGGTCAAAAGCATCGCTTGGAGGGCTGGAGCATCCTGGTTGCTGATGGTCTGCCGCGCGGTGCGGGCCGCAGTGACCGCGTCTCGTGGGTCTCCGACGGAGTAGCCGTGGATGGCCAGGTACGACAGAGCCCCTGCGGTGAGCCGGGGGTCTCCGGAAGCATGGGCCGCTCGCAGCGCGGCGAGGAACAGCTTCTGAGCCTTCGCGTGGTCACCGCCGTCGAACGTGTACCAACCCGTCTGCGCAGCCGCGTCTGCGGTCACCGCCGCCAGCCGACGGCCCAGAGCCTCGTCGTAGGCGCCGTGCTTCATCAGCCCGAGCAGGATCTTCAGGTGTGACAGAGACGTGCTGGCCAGACTGCCGCTGCCGCTGCTGGCGTCCGCCATCCGGAGTTCGTCCGTCGTCGCCTGCAAGGAGGCGATCAGAGGGGCGGTGACCTTGGCGCCGTCCGCAGACGTCGAAGCCATCGCTTCGGGGGACGCAATGGTGGACTGCAGCACGTACTGCATCAGGCCGGCCCCGCTCAAGGTCAGCACTCCACGGCGTTTCATGACACCTCCGATAGCCATGTCCAGTGACGTCACCATACGGTCGGCACTCCACGGCAAGGCCGGGTCGATGTGCCCCAAAGAGGGCTCCCGCTCCGCTTCGCCGAAGGGCGTCAGAAGCAAGGGGCTCAGGTCTGCCGGCAGTCCGAGCCCGTTGAGGACGTCGATGATGGCATCGCCTCCGCCCAGTTGCTTACGGCCCCGTTCCAGATCTGAGATGAACGACTGCGTGAGTCCCGTCATGGAGCGAACAGCCATCTGAGAGAGGCCGGACCGGCGGCGCAGAAGGCGCAGTAACTCGCCGAAGTCCCAAGCAGCCAGGGCCCTGTGGACCTGATCGTCCCGCCACGCCCGGTCGGGGATGCGTGGTGCGTCACCGACCCGGGAACACGGAGCGCACAGTGATTCAGAGTTGTACTGACTCAGTCTGTTCCCACACTTGCTGCACTCCCGAGACGACGATTTCATAACTGCCCCTGACGCATTGCCCCATCTCAATCCTCGGCTTCCATAAGGCTATTGGCATTTCGGTATCGCAGTAGCGATATCGCTCCGGCGGTCCCTCCGAGCTTGCGTCACCCACAGACTCCTCCCACGGCCCTCGGCACAGGCCGTCCGGCATCGCGAGTTCGGAGGAGACTCAGTGACCGCACGCACGTCGAAGCGTTCGAAGCGCGTCGCCCTCTTGGCCAACGCGCAAGCTGCACCAACCGTCCGCACTGCTGCCCCGGCTGCAGTTGTGCAGTCAACCGGGCCGGATGAGATGTGTCCCGGCCTTCGCAATCTGTCGGTGAAGGGCTTCGAGATCATCCTCGATCGCACCACGGGTCCGGGCGACTCCCTCTCCGACGAAGACAGGTCGCGGCCCCGTCAGGTTCGGCGTATCGAACGGGCGCACCTTCGGCACTGGGGAATCGAAAGCCTCATCGAAGCCGCTGATCTCCTGGTCACGGAGCTTGTCACCAACGCGTTTGCCCACGGCAGAGGCCCGGTCGCTGTGCGCATGTGGCGTACAGCCACGCACCTCTGGCTCGTCGTGGGCGGCAGTTCTGTCATCCAGCTCAACGAGAGTCAGATCAAGACGCCGGGTGACGGCGGTCTCGCCGAAACCGGCCGGGGCCTGGGCCTGGTCGACGCGGTTGCCGACTCCTGGGGACTCTCGGACGAACGCACCCGGCTGTGGTGCGCCCTCCAGATTCCCGGTAGTGGCTGATGCGTCCGGACAACAACCCCAGCGGACCGCCGTGCCCATCCCTGTTCGCGGCCACGGCGACGGGCCATCCGTGCACCGCGCCCCCTGACGACCTCCTCGGCAATCACCGAGCGACCGAGAGGATGAGCAATACGCATGTATCCGCGCACACCCCCCTGCCCGACGGCGGATCAGTCGGATCGCGAAGCGGCAAAGCCCAGGGCCCGGAACCACATCATGGGCTGGACATCGCTCCGTAACGGCGTCCTGCTCTTCGAGGACACCGGCGAGCTGCTGCCGGACGGCACGACGGGAGCAGCCGCATGACCGCGATGAAGCAAAGCCGCCTGATCCCCTACATCACCGCTCGTGAGGGGGAGGAGGCCGACTCGTTCTTCTCCCTGCGCGCGACCTTCGATGTCACCGGTGTCGCACGCCTCGGCTACTGGGACGAGACCAGGGAGGACCGTGACCGTGCGTGGCGTCCTGTGGTCCCGCGTGTCCCAGTCGATCGGAGACGACCGGTTGCCGGCCGGTGAGCCGAAATGGCGGCTGGTCCATCCCGCGCGGCAGCGCGAGACCATGCTCAGACTCCGGTGCCAGGTGTGCGTCGATGACGCCAGGACTCCCGAGGGAGTCCTGTTCCTGGAAGGCAGGAAGGGCGCCGTGCCCACGCCGGGTACCACGGTCCGCACCGCTCAGCCCCCGGTCTGCCGACGCCACGCCCGCGTGGCCTCGAAGCGGTGTCCCTACCTCGCCGAACACGGAAGCGTCGCGCTGCTCGCACAGAGCGCACCTCTGTACGGGGTCATCGGCACCCCGTACGCGTACACCGGCAGCGGCCTTCAAGTCCTGGCGGGCACCGACATTCCGGTGCCGTACGGAGACCCCGCCCTGCGATGGTTCCTCGCCTCCCAGCTCGTACGCACGCTGCAATCCTTCACCGCCGTACACCTGGACGACCTCGGACCCGCCACCTGACCGGCCCGTACGAAACCCTCGCCGACACACACCAACCCACCCCTCCAACCGGGAAAGCCGACTGACGATGTCTCACCTCTGGACCGCCCACCGCATCCGCACCCACCGCTCCCACCGCCACGACCACGAACCCCACACCCTCCTCGACATCCTCATGGACGGAGACGGAACCCAGCCCCCGCACCCGTTACCGGCAGCGCCCGACCGCCAACAACACCCCGTACTGATCCACGTACTAGCCACCTACCTCAGCGTCGCCTCCCTCCTCACCGCCGTCCTCGCCGCCCACACCCACCCCGGCCGGTAACCCAGCACATGGACATCACCACCGACATGATCCGGCGCGCACTCAAAGACCCCGCCTACATGACCACCCTCGCCACACACCTCATCGAAACAGGCGAGATCCCCGCGACCTGCGCCCGGCAGGACTACCACCTCACCCCGCAACACACCGCCCTACTCGCCGACGACCCAGACCTCACCCCCCGGTCCTGGTGCCTCCTCCACCCCCACCACCCCGGCCCCCACCACGCCCTCCTCCACTACCTCACCCACAACACAGCCCTATGGATCACCTGGCACGACCCCCACAGCAAAAGCGAACTCCTCCCCCTCACCGACTGCCCCCACTCCACCACCCCCGACCACGCCTGCCCCCTCTACACCGGCCACCCCGGACCCTGCCCCACCCCAAGACTCGGCTGACGGCGACCGCCCGCACCCAAGTGAACTCCTGAACGAGAGGAGGACGAACAACAGTGACGGGCCACGGGAGTCCTTTTCAGACGAACTCCGAAGCCCGGCGCGTAGCCGTACTCAAGGGGCGGCGCCCTGGCTAGCGTCACAGGCGACCGACCCACCAACACGCCTTTATTTCCGCTCAGTTGTGCGACCACTCGCAAAGGACTACCCCTGCTATGAACGATGTGCCGGCCGACCCCGACAGGGCCACTCAGCTCCGCAACAAGGTTGTCGACCAGTTGCGCGACGAGGGCTGGATCGCCTCTCCCGAGGTCGAGAAGGTGATGCGGGACGTCCCCCGTCATCTGTTCACTCCCGCCGACACACCGCTGGAGCAGGTCTACGACCCGTACTCCGCCGTGATCACCAAGACCGACGAGTACGGCGTGCAGCTCAGCAGTGTCTCCGCCCCGCAGATCCAGGCCCTCATGCTGGAGCAGGCCACGCTTCGTCCCGGTATGAACGTCCTGGAGGTCGGCTCGGGTGGCCTCAACGCCCTTTACCTCTTCAAGCTCGTCGGTCCGGGCGGGTCGGTGACCACGGTCGACATCGACCCGGAGGTCACCGGCCGCACCGAACGCCTCCTCGGCGAGATGGGCTACGGCCAGATCCGCGTGGTCACCGCCGACGCCGCCGAACCGATCCCCGGCCTCGGCCAGGTCGACGTCATCCTCGTCACCGCAGGCGCCTGGGACATCCCGCCGGCCTGGCTCGACCAGCTCAAGCCCGGCGGGCGCCTGGTCGTGCCACTGCGCATGCGGGGCCTGACCCGCTCGGTCGCTTTCACCCGCGTCGGTCACCACCTGGAATCGGAGTCCGCGAAGATCTGCGGCTTCGTTCCCATGCAGGGTTCGACCGAGCACCACGAAAAGCTCCTCCTGGTCAACGGCACGGAGGAGATCGCCCTGCGCTTCGACGACGGCCTTCCCTCCGAGCCCGGCAAGCTCGACAACGCCGTCACGACGCCGCGCCACGAGCTGTGGACCGGCGTCACCGTCGGTCTCCGGGAACTGCTCGACACCCTCCAGATGCAGCTTGCGATCAGCCTGCCGGGCTTCTGCACGATGGCCGTCGACGAGGATCTGGACACCGGCCTGGTCGCCCCGGTGAACAAGCGGCACGCCCTCGCCGCCGTCGAGGACGACACGTTCGCCTACCTCGTCACCCGCCGCACCCAGGACAACAAGCATGTCGAGTACGGCGTTCACGCCCTGGGCCCCAACGCGGAACAGTTCGCCCGCAAGATCGCCGACGTACTGCGCGACTGGGAAGCCACCCGGCGCGGCGGCCCCGGCCCGGACATCCGGGTCTATCCGGCAGGCACCCCCGATGACCAGATCTCAGGTGACCGGGTCATCGACAAGGTCCACAGCCGGATCTCGCTCTCCTGGCCCGCGGCCCAAGCCTCCGCGAGCCGGGTCCATCAGGCACCACCCGTCACACAAGGAGGATCGACATGAGCCCCACCCCCGCCGTTCTGGAAACCCACCAGGCGGCCATGGACGACGACTTCGCACCCCTGGACGTCAAGGTGGTCGTCGCCACCCACTCCATCGGGAAGCTGATGTGCACCACCGGCGACGGTTGCGGCGGGACCTGCGCCACCAACGCCTCCGCCTGCAACAGCTACGTCGAGGACCCGGCCTGACGCGACCTGGCCCGACCTGACCTGGCCTGACCTGACCCACGGCCCGTCGAGCGGGGGCGTCGAGCAGTCGGCGCCCCCGCGTCCCTGGCCCCGCCCCAGCCGCCACCATCCGCCGGAAGGACCGAGCCCACATGTCCGACGCCGTCAGGTACCAGTGGACGGGCGCAGCCATGCTCCGCGCGACCACCGTCCCGAGCCCCGCCGACATCCCCCACGGCCTCAGCCTGGACGACGCGGTGAGCACCCGCTCGTGGCTCACGGAGATCTGGCAGCGGCCCGACGTACGCAACGCGCTGACCACCGCCAGTCCCGTTCTCGCCCGGACCGTGGACAGCACCGTTCACGGCATGCCCCCGCCGCCCCGGCAGATCCGCCGGGCAGCCATGTCCGTCGTCTCCTACCTCCTGCGCTGGCAGCAACGACCCACCCCCTTCGGGCTGTTCGCCGGCGCCGCCCCGCTCACCTTCGGCACCGCACCCCATGCCCGGTGGGGAAACGACCACCGTGTCCGGCTGCGTGCCGACAGCGAGTGGATCAGCGACGTCATCCAGCACCTGGAGCACGACGCCGAACTCCTCGAACGCCTCCCGGTCGTCGCCAACAACACCGCCTGCATCCGCGGTGACCGTCTCACCGCGCCCGGCCCGCCCGCCGACGGCCACGCCCTGCTCATGGCACCCGTCGAGATATCCGTACGGCTCACCCGGCCGGTGAAAGCAGCGATGGACGCCGCCCGGACACCGATCCGCTACAAGGACGTGCGCGACCACCTGGCAGACCTGTTCCCCGCCGGAGCCGGAGGGAAGATCGACGGGGTCCTGCGCGAACTGCTCACGCAGAACCTCCTCATCACCAGCCTGCGACCACCCATGACAGTCATCGACGCACTCGACCACATGTGCGCCGAACTGAAGAAAGCCGACGCGCACTCCCTGCCCGACATCGGGGCTTATGTGAGCGGCCTGTACGACCTGCGCGACGACCTGGCCTCGCACGACGAGCCCGCCGCCTCCACCGACCTGCAAGCGCTCACCACCCGCATGGCCACCCGATCGGCCGTCGCGCCCGTTCCGCTGCTTGTGGACACCGCCCTGGACGGGCTGGTGCGCCTGCCTCCGGATGTCGTCACCGAAGCGCAGAACGCCGCCGCCGTCATGCACCGCCTCAGCCCGCTGCCCTACGGCTCTCACCACTGGCGGGACTACCACCGCCGGTTCCGTGCCCAGTACGGAGTCGGCGCGAGCGTGCCCGTCCTTGACCTTGTCGCCGACAGCGGCCTGGGCTGGCCCGCCGGATACATCGGCGGGGAGCGCCGCAAAGCCCCCAGGCTGTTCACCGACCGCGACGCCCTGATCCTCCGGCTGATCCAGCAGACCGGCCACGATGAACTCGTCCTCGACCAGGCCACGATCACCGAACTCGTCGAAGCCGCCGGCATCGACGAGCCGCTGCACGCGGACCGCTGCGAACTCGGCTTCGAGGTCCACTCTCCGTCGACCGACGCCCTCGCCCGAGGTGAGTTCAGCCTCGGCATCACCGGCGTACCCCGCCCTGGGAGCAGCATGCTCGGGCGCTTCGCCCACCTGCTGCCCACGGAACAACAGCGCCTGATCGCCGACTCCTTCACGACTCGGCGCGACGCCGTCACCGCGCAGCTCTCCTTCCCGCCGCGCCGCCGCCGCAACGAGAACGTCTCCCGCGCCTCCCGGCTGCTGTCCGCCGTGATCCCGCTCGCCGAACACCCCGCCGATTGCGCCACTTCGATTGCCCTGGACGACATCGGTGTCACCGCCGACGCCCGCAACCTCCACCTGGTGCAGCTCTCCACCGGCCGCCCGATCGACGCGCGCGTGGTCCACGCCTTGGAGGCCGGTATCCAGACCCCGCCCCTGGCACGTTTCCTGTCCGAGGTCGCAGGCGCCCGCCACGCGGTCTACAAGCCGTTCGACTTCGGCGCCGCCTCCCGCCTGCCGTACCTGCCCCGCGTGCGCTTCGGCCGCACCACCCTGGTGGCCGCCCGCTGGCTCCTCGACAACCGGGGCATGCCCGGCCGCACCGCACCCCACGACAAGTGGGAGAAGGCGTTCGCGGCCTGGCGTGAGCACATGAACGCCCCCCGCCACGTCTGCCTGGTGGAGTACGACCAGCGCCTCCCGCTCGACCTCGACCACCCGGTTCACCGCCGCCTCGTGCGCTCCCGGATGTATGAGGGACCCGGCCTGGAACTTCGCCAGGCCGCAGAGCCGGACGCTCACGGCTGGATCGGCCGCGCGCACGAGGTCGTCATGTCCTTCGCCCGCACCGCCCCCACCAGTCCACAGCCGCCAACGCTGCACCCCCACCAAGATGTCGAGCCCGTCCAGTTACCCGGAGCGGGCCCGGTACTCCGGATACACCTGCACACGCACCCCGACCGGTTCGACGAGATCCTCGACCGCCACCTCCCACTGCTGCTGACCCCGCTCGACCCCGAGCCCTCCTGGTGGTTCACCCGCCACCGGCGCCTCGCCCGCCCCGAGACCGGACACCACCTCGCCCTGAGCCTGCACGTCGCGCCGGCCGAACACGCGACCGTGACAGCCGCCGTGAACCGCTGGGCGACCCAACTGCACCACCAGCGCCTCATCGCCCGCATGACCCTGGAGCCGTACCGGCCCCAGACCGGCCGCTACGGCACGCGGACCGCAATGGACGCCGCGCACGACGCCTTCGCCGCGGACTCCGCGGCAGCCCTCGCGCAGATCCGCCTCACCTCCCGCACCGGCATCGCACCCCAAGCAGTGACAGGCGCCAGCCTGGTCGACCTCGCGACCCGTCTCCTGCCCTCCACCGAGGATGGATGGCGATGGCTGATCCAGAACGCACCCGCCCATGGCCGCCCCGACCGGACCGACCGCGCCCAAGCTCTCCAGCTCTACGCAGCCGGAGGCGGCGCCGACCTCGCCGATGTATGGACGAAGCGAGGCCGCACCCTCGCCGCGTACCGGCAGACCCTCGCCGCGAAGGAGCACGCCCCGGACACGGTGCTGCGCTCGCTGCTGCACCAGCACCACGTACGAGCCTTGGGCGTCGACCCCACAGCTGAGGCCGCCACCCTGCACCTCGCCCGCACCGTGGCCCTGCGCCACCAGCCGATCAAGGCGCGCCGATGACGGACGCGATGACTGGTATGAGGGAACAGGCCCGCGCACTCGTACAGGCCTTCACCACCACCCTCGCGCAGCCCTTCGCACCCCCGAGCGACGAACCGTGGGCCGGGCAGTCCCTCGCCACCGGCGCGGCCGGCATCGCACTGCTCCACATCGAGAACGCCGCCACCGGCCAGGCGACCTGGCACCGCGCGCACCACTGGATCAGCCAGGCCACGACCGGAGACATCACAGCCCACGACAACACCGGCCTGTACCTCGGAGCCCCAGCCATCGCCTACGTGCTCCACACGACCCCGGACTCCATGCAGCACCTCTACCGCCATGCACACACCGTCCTGCACGACCACGTCATGAAACTGACGCACCGCCGTGTCGACACCGCCCTCGCCCGCATCCACCGTGGCGCGCAGGCCACCTTCGCCGAGTACGACACCCTCTACGGACTCACCGGCATCGGCGCCTACCTGCTGCGCAACGCCCCCGGCAGCAGCGCGATGGAACGGGTCCTGCGCTACCTCGTCTCGCTGACCCACCCC
Organism: Streptomyces sp. NPDC091292; assembly: GCF_044757265.1. Lineage (NCBI taxonomy): Bacteria > Bacillati > Actinomycetota > Actinomycetes > Kitasatosporales > Streptomycetaceae > Streptomyces > Streptomyces sp. NPDC091292. The sequence continues at coordinate 63,939 of NZ_JBIVUQ010000007.1, forward strand.
CTCGACAGCCGCCGGCCCACCACGCCCGGGTGGTGGGTCGACCACGACCTGCGCCGTACGCACGGTCTGCCCGGCGGCCACAGCAACCTCGGCGTCGCCCACGGAATCACCGGGCCACTCCTGCTTCTCGCCCAAGCCGAACGCCGGGGCATCCAGGTCGACGGCCAGACCGAAGCAATCCGCACCATCTGCGACCACCTCGACACCTGGCGGCAGGACACCGACACCGGCCCGTGGTGGCCCGAACACCTCACGCACACCGACCTCAAGACAGGCCGACCGCACCAGCACGGCCCCGCCCGGCCCTCCTGGTGCTACGGAACCCCGGGCATCACTCGCGCCGGACAGCTCGCCGCAATCGCCCTCGGCGACACCGCACTCCAGCACATCTACGAAGACGCCCTGCACCACTGCCTGAACGACCCCGTGCAACTCTCCCGGGTCACCGACACAAGCCTGTGCCACGGCTGGGCGGGCCTGTATCAGACCGTGTACCGCGCCGCCCAGGAGGCCCACAGCCCGCACTTGGCCACGCACCTCCCCGATCTGGCCAAGTTCCTGATCGCGCAAGCCGGTGCGACCGCGCCCCTCAGCCCCGGCTTCCTGGACGGCACCGCCGGATGCGCGCTCTCCCTCATGACCGTTTCCGCCAACCAGGCCCCGGCCACGGAATGGGACGCATGTCTGCTGATCTGATCCCCGCGCCGCCCACCTCCCAGGAAGTCGGCCGGGCCGTCCTGGCTGTGCTGGCAGGTGACCCCGTCGACAACGCCGCCCGCAGCATCGGCATGCAGCCCACTGCCCTCACGGACGCGGTCGACGTCTTCACCCAGGCCGGAAACGACGCCCTCTCCCGCCATGAGCAGCCCACCCGGTGGTCGCAGTTCTACGTCGAGTTCTCCGACTGGACAGCCGCCGACCAGATCGCGGCCTCCCACCTCGTACCCATGGTGAACCGGCCGGAAGGCGCTGAAACAGCCCCGCCATGGTGGTTCATCCGCAAGTACCCGTGCTGGCGCCTCCGCCTGTACGGCTCACCCGACGCCCTGATCCACACGGAGCTGAACAAGCTGGTCCAAGCAGGGCACCTGCGCTGCTGGTGGCCGGGCATCTACGAACCGGAGACCGCCGCGTTCGGCGGAGACACCGGCATGCAGACCGCGCATCGCCTCTTCGCCGCGGACAGCCACCACATTCTGAACCACACCGGCACCCCGCTCGGCCGCCGCGAACTGTCCGTCGTCCTCTGCACGACCATGATGCGCGCGGCGGGCCTTGAGTGGTACGAGCAGGGCGACGTCTGGGACCGGGTGATCAACGAGGAACACCGCTCCGACACGAGCAAGGTCCCCGCAGGACGCCTGGAAGCGTTGACCCGCCAGATCCGCCAGCTCCTGGTCGGCGACACAAGGCCCAACGGTCAACTCCTCGGCGACGGCGCCCCACTGCACCCGGTCGCGGAGTGGGCCGAAGCATTCCGACGAGCGGGCGAGGCGCTGCAGGAGAGCGTTCGGACAGGGGCCTTGGAACGAGGACTCCGCCGGGTCCTCGCCTATCACGTCATCTTCCATTGGAACCGGATCGGCCTCTCCCTCGGCGCCCAAAGCGCTCTGGCACTGGCGGCCCGAGAAGCGATCCTCGACCCGCCGCCCGACGTGTAGCACCTGGCCGGGCCCGTGCAGCGACAACCTCGTACGCCCCAGTGCCGTAGGAGCCGCCAGTTTCCACCGCGGTATCGACGCGCAGGCACCTACCCGCTCAACCCCCCAGCCGCGAACCGCCGCAACGCCCCCGCCAGTTGACCAAGCCCCGGATCCTCCACCGGCATATGTCCACACCCCTCCAGCAGCGTCAGATCCCTGTCCGCCGGCAGGCGTTCGAAGAACGGGAGGCTCAAGGCGGCCGGGGTCCACCGGTCCTCCGCGGGATGCGCCATCAATACCGGGCACGCGTCGAACCGGTCCGGTTCGACCTCCGGCGCCGACGCCAGATACGTACGCAGAAACCGAAGAGACACCCGCCCGCCGCCACCCATGCGGTCCCGCGCCACCGCCGCGTTCAACTCCGGCCGATGCGACATCGCCGACAACCGGGCGACCCACCGGACGGGCACCCGGACCCGGTCCAGCGGTCGCAGCGCGTTCATGACCGGGCCGGAGTGCCTTCCCAGCAGGGCCATCCGCGCGGCGGCCTCGCGGACCTCGGGGCGGCGGACGTCCAGCAGGCACGTCACCGCCAGCCCGGCGGCACCCGCACGGGCCACCGCGCTGTACGCGAGCATCCCGCCCAGGCTCGCCCCCAGCACCAGGACGGGCCGCGCGTCCCGCTCCCGCTCCCGTGCGATCAGCTCGGCCGCGAGGTCCACCCACAGCGGGTAGTCGACCGGCTGCCGGCCGCACCGGGTACGCCCGTATCCGGGCAGGTCCGGTGCCACGGCCTCGACCCCGCCCATGAGCTGCGCGTAGGGCATCAGCATCCCGGCGTGACCGCCCGCCCCGTGCAGGATCACGAGCTTCACCGGCGCGGCCGGGTCCACCAGCCGCTCCAGGTGGACCTCCATACCGCGCCAGGGCCACCACTGCGACTCCGTCCGGCCCGCCGAGGCCGCCCGCGCCCAGGCCGGGAAGTACTGCCGGTAGTCGTGGGTCATGTGTCCTCCCGTATCCGAAACACCGCCGCCCCCTCCGCTCATCAAGCGGTGAACGCCTCGATCAGCGTCCAAATGGCCAGACCCCCCATGCACAGCGCCCCGAAACGCTGCACGTTCTTGAGCGGTACGCGCTGCGCGATGAAGCGGCCCACCAGCAGTGCCAGGGCCGAAACCGACATCAGGGCGACGGCGGAGCCGATCGCGGTCGGCAGCCAGCCGTTCGTCGCGGCGAGATTCGCCGTGGTGATCTGCGTGAGGTCACCCCACTCGCTGATGAAGACGGCCATGAAGGCAGTGGTGTAGACGGGCCAGAACCCGGTGACCGTACGGGCCGCCCCCTCCTCGTCGTCATCGCCCCCGCCGCGCAGCAGCACGAAGGCGCCGAAGGCGAAGAGGGCCGCGGAGACGAGTTTGACCGCCATCGCGGGCAGCAGGCTGAGGAGACTTCCGGCGCCCACCGCGATCGCCACGTGCACGATGAACGCCGTCGACGTGCCGAACCACACATACAGCGGGCGCATACGCGTGCCCATGGCCAGCGACGCGAACATGGTCTTGTCGGGGAGTTCGGCGAGGAAGATCAGCCCGAAGGCGGTGAGGATCGCCAGGGGGTCCAGGGTCATCGCTGTGCTTTCTGCTGGGGCCGGGCCTTCAGCTCTGCGGCACCCAGGAGGCGACGGGAGAACCAATCGGCCCGGCACAACGGAACAGCCCACAATGAGTGGGCCGCGTCATGCCTTGGCCGAAGGTCTCGTCCGTCGCCGCGTCTCGCACGGCGACCCGATGGCCGGAACTCCCCGGAGGGCGTTCAGTATGTCGACCAGCGGTTCGCAGGACTACTCCCCTTCGCTGCCGCCGAGGGTACCAGGCGCCCCAACGGGCATCCCGGTCGCGGCCCCGGGGGGTGCGAGAGTGAGTGCGGTGGCAGCGGCGGCGGGAGGAGTACGGGTGACCGGGACTGATGGGGCGCATGGGGTTAGTGGGGCCGATGGGCGGCGGGTGCCCGTGCCGCACGCCATGATCGGCGTCGGCGTCATCGTCACCGATCAAGGGCGCGTTCTCCTCGGCCGCGATCATCACGGTCACTGGGAGCTGCCCGGCGGCAAGAACGACGCCGGGGAGTCGCTGGAGCGGACGGCGGTGCGCGAGTTGTACGAGGAGACCGGGCTCGTCGCCGACCCGGGCCGGGTCGCGGTGCTCGCCGTACTCCTGGACGGTACGGGCGGTGTGCCCCGGCTCTCCGCTGCGGCGAAGGTCACCTCCTTCGAGGGCACGCCCCGCGTCACCGAGCCCGAGGTGATCGCGGAGTGGGCCTGGCATCCGTACGAGAATCTGCCCCGCCCGCTGTTCACACCGTCCGCGCACGTCCTGGAGACCTGGCGGCCGGGGTGCGTGGGGGAGCTTCCGCCCGTACATCGGTATCGGCTCGCGGAGCCCCACCAGAACCCGTGAGTCCGTGAGCTGATGGGCTCGGGAGGGGTCCCGGGACCCCCGCCCTAGCGTGACGCCTCGGTGCACCACCCCCTTCCGACGCGGACGCTGGCAGGCGATGACCCATGACTGACCCCGACCACCCCAACCCGCACTTCCCCGAATACCGCGCCCAAGCTGGCAGCCCCATGGGCCTCGGCGCCCCCGGCATCGGCCTGGTCGGCATCACCTTCGGCCTGGCGCAACTCGCCCGGAACGGGGCGCCCCTGTGGGTCCTGCTCGGCCTGCCGGTCGTACTCGCCGTCCTGCTGGGCGGGCTGTGGCTCGCCGCCAAGCGCACCGCGACCCTCACCGGGCCCAAGAACATCGTGGTCCAGGGGCCGTTGGCCCACCGCGTGACGGCGTGGCAGGACGTCCAGGCCATCGAGGTCGTGTCCAACGCGGCGGGCGTCGCCGACGCCAAGGCCGTACGCGAGTACGTCGTCGTCTACGACCGCACGGGCCGCGCGACCATGCTGCCGCACCTCAACGACAAGACGGTGTTCTCGGTCGAGGAGGAGGTACGGCAACTGCGGGAGCTGTGGGAGCGGTTGCGCGGTGACGACTGGGCCCCGCTGCCGGAGGTCGCGGCGAAGGTCGCCCGCGCCCACCGGCGTTCGGACCGCGCCCGCGCCTGGATCGTCAGTGTCATGGTCGCGGGCGGCTCGGCCGTCCTCACGGGCCTGCTCATCGTCGCGCTGGTGCTCAGCGGCGCCCTGGACGACGTCGACGGAGTCCTCGGGGACGTCCTGAGCCCGATGCTGATCCTCGTCGTGCCGCTGCTGGTGTGCCCGATGACGTACCTGCTCATCCGCTCCCGCGACACCCACGGCACCCGGAACGCGGACATCCCGTGAAGGCCCCGTACCGCCTTCCCCGTACCCCATAGGTTCGGTTTCGCGCGCGCGGTGGTCGCCGGGGGCGCGGACGGTGGGTGAGGGGAGGCGCGGTGCGCCTGGGCACGACGGTCGGGGGCCGGTACCGGCTGCTGCGGGGGCCGCTGCGCGGGGGTACGGGTGAGGTCTGGCCGGCCCGTGACCTCTCTCTCGGGCGGCAGGTCGCGCTGAAGCGGGTCCTGGCGGGCGACGGCCCCACCGACCAGGGTGAACGGCAGCGCGCCTTCGACCGGCTGCGCGCCGAGGCCCGCGCACTCGCCCGGTTCAGCCACCCCCACGTGGTGACGCTGTACGGCGTCGAACAGGCGGGCCGGGGCGGACGGGCCACGTTCTGGCTGGTCATGGAGTACGTGTCCGGGGGCAGCCTCGCCGACAGGGCGCCGCTGACGCCCGCCCGCGCGGCCCGCGTCGGCGCCCAGATCGCGGACGCACTCGCCGCCCTGCATACGGAGGGCCTGGTCCACGGCGACGTCAAACCGGGCAACGTCGTCGTCACCCCGCAGGGTCTCGCGAAGCTGGCGGACTTCGGCGCCGCGTACCGCGTCGGCGGCGCCGAGACCATCACGCCCAATGGCGCCCTGAGTTACACGCCCGACTACGCGGCGCCCGAGGCGGTACGAGGGCGGCCCGAGCCTGCGTCCGACGTGTTCTCGCTCGGTGCGCTGCTGCACACCCTGGTCACCGGACGACCCCCGCGCCCCGGCCTCGCCGACGGATCCCCGCAGACCGGCGAGGACCCGGATCCGTACCTCGCGGAGCGGCAGGCGGCGCGCGGTGAGATCGAGATCTCCGATGCCGTGGGCCCGTTGGGCGGGTTGCTGGCCGCGATGCTGGACCGCGACCCGCGCACACGGCCCGACGCGGCGCGGGCGCGCGGGCTCCTTGAGGAGATGGCGGGACCGCAGGAACCCTTCGCCCCGGCGGTGACGGCGGCGGAGCCGGAGCCCGTACCGGAAGGCGGTCAAGAGGCCGGTGGACCCGCCTGGTCGCGTGAGCGGTGGGACCGGGCCAGGGACGCGTGGGACGCCCGCTCCCCCGCCACCGTCGCGGTGACGACCGCCACGGGACTCGCCCTCGTACTCGCCCTCGTCCTCACCGTCGTCCTGGCGGTCACCCAACTCGGCGACGGCGACGGCGACAGCGGCGGTGACGGCGGCGGTTCGGCCTCCGTCCTCGGCGACCACCGCACCGCCGACCCCTGCGCCCTCGCCGACCCGGCCGTACTCGCCCGCTTCGGGGACGCCGAACTCGACCGCGCCTACGGCAACTTCGACCGCTGCGACATCCTCGTGGACACCGGCCGCGACAGCCTGGTGGACGTCGAGTTCCACTTCGGCGACGGTGGCCGTTCGGAGCTGTCGACGCCCCGGCAGACCGTCGGAGACGTCGCCGTCGTGGACGAGCCCGCCGAGAGCGGCACCTGCGGCCACACGCTGCTGCCCGCCGGGGACCCCGACGTGAACATCACGGTCATCGCCAAGCAGGACGAGGCCACGGCGCCGCTGTGCGCGATGGCGCGGTCCGCCACCGACCACGCGGTGCGCACGCTCAACTCGGGCCGTATCGACCGCCGTTCACCCCCACCACCCGCCGACTCGCTCGCCCACCGGGACGCCTGCGCGCTGCTGGACGCGGACGCGCTCGACGCCGTCCCCGGGGTGGACGCGCGCGATCCGCGTATCGGCTTCGGCAACTGGGACTGCGAGTGGGAGAGCACCACCGGCGATCTCTGGGTCGAGCTGCGCTTCGACCGGGGCCGGCCCCTGTCCGCCGAGGACGGCACGCCGACCCGGATCGCCGGCCGCACCGCCGCCGTCGAACCGGACGGCGAGGGCGACCGGAGCTGTCTGATCCGGGTGGTCCACCGCTCGTTCCGCACCGAGTCCGGTGACACGATCGTCGAGACGCTCAACCTCGCGGTCGGCGGCGACCGTTCGGCGGAGGGGCTGCGCCGCCTGGCCACGGACCTGGCGACGGCGGCGACGACCGCCGTCCGTCAGAGCGCCCGCTAGGACCGCGCCGGGTGGATGTCGAGTACGGCCTTTCCGCCGCTGATCGACACGACCTCGAAGCCGAGCTTGTTGAGGCTGCCGGTCCCGCCCTCGCTGACCGCCGTACCGAGGTAGACGCCCTCGGTGCCGGTCGCCTCCAGGGCCAGGCCGCCCGGCCCGACGTCCACGATCTTGAGACCGCCGAGCCCGAAGCTCCGGTCGATCGCGATACGGGTGCCCGACTCCACGGTGATCCGGCACCGCCCGTCGTAACAGGGGCCGTGGGGCGAGGGGGTGACAGCCGGGGTCGAGACCGTGGACGGGGGTTTCGCTCCCGCCCGCCCCGAGCCGTCGTCGGACCCACCGGATCCCCCGGACCCACCCGACTCGCACCCGGCGAGTCCGGCCCCCAGTCCGACGGTGAGAAGCAGAGCGGCGGCGCGGCGGATGCCGTTCGTGGAGGTCATGGGCAGATCCCGTCCCGTAGGCGACGCGTGCATCCTGTTTAACGGGCCGGAGCGGGGACGGGTCCCGGGCGCACGGGAGCACACTGGCGACACGACGGCGAAGCCGAAGGCGGCTGGGAGGCAGGGGCGATGACGGGACGGGCGCGGTCGATGAGGGGGCGCGGACGATGACCGGCCCGGCCAGTCTGGCGCGCGGTGTGGCCCCCGCCCGGCCGGGCACGCTCCACGCGCGCTCGGTGACCGGCGGTGTCAAGGTGGCGCCCCGCCCCGGTGCGACGGTCCGGTTCGGCCGGGGCGAGGAGCCGGACGTGGATCTCGCGGTCGGCGAGGACGACCTGCGGGTGAGCCGGCGGCACGGCGAACTGACGTACCGGGGACAGCGGTGGTGGCTGCGGAACACCGGGCAGCAGCTCGTCCGGCTGCCGCACGGTCTGCTGATGCACACCACCTCCGAACCGGTCCCACTGTCCCCCGGCTACACCCCGCTGTTCGTGACCGGCTCGGGCTACCGCAGGCACCTGGTCGAGCTGTACGTGACGGGCCACGACGAGCCCGGCCTCGTACCGCGCCGCCAGGCGGCCACCCTCCCGCCCAGGGTCTGGCCCCTGGACGACGACGAACGCCTGCTCCTCGTCGTCATCGGCCAGCACTACCTGTGGTACGAGGAGGGCCCGCGCCCCCTGTCGTACCGGCGGGCCGCCGCCCAACTCGCGTACCTCCGCCCGGACGACCAGTGGAGCGAGCGCCGCATCGAGCACAAGATCGTGGCGGTACGGCACCGGCTGAAGGAGGCCGGATTCCCGTACCCACTCCTCCACGACAAGGAGGCGGGCGCCCCCACGGACAACCGCCTCCTGCACAACCTGCTGCGCGGCCTGGTCGAATCCACGACCCTGGTCCCCCCGGACCTGAACCTCCTGGACGACGAGCCCCCGGCCTGAACTCCCGCCCGCCGGGCCCCGCGTCAGAACATGTCGACGACATTCCAGACGGCGAAGGCCAGCGGGGGGAGGAGCAGGAGGTCCGTGAGGCCGTAACGGAGGCGGCGGTGGGCGGCGCCGGGTCCGGGCGCCGCCTCCCGCGCTCCGGCGACCAGCTCCCGCAGCTCCTTACGCGCCGCCCGCGCCCGCTTCCCGTCGAACACCGACTTGGACAGCGCCCACGGCCGCACCGCACCGACCCCTTCGATCCGCAGCCCGACCTCGCCTCCCCGGGCGAGGAACCGGACCTCGGACAGGGGCGCGCGGTAGGTGAGGAAAGGGTTGTGGACGGTGAGGACGCCCTCCTCGCACCTGATCAGCGGCTGTACGCCGACGCGGGCGAGGACCCACACCACGAACGAGGTCAGCGACACGATCGCCGCCGCGTCGACCAGCCGGTCGGCGGAGCCGGTACCGGTGACCAGGATGCCGACCGCCGCGAGCGGGAAGGCGACCGTCCCGGCCAGGGACGCGGCGAACACCATGCGGTTCCTGTACTGCACGTGGTCCTCCCCGGCCGTCAGGGCAGAAAAGCCCACACGGAGGACAGGGCGAACGGCAGGAGGAGGAGGTCGTACCAGCCGATGCGTGGGGTGCGGCGGGCGGTCGCAGGGGGCTCCTCCGTCGGGGGCGGGGTCTGGCGTACCGCGTCCCGCAGGGCCCGGCGCGCGGTGTTCGCGCGTCGTCCGTCGAAGACGGAACGTGACATCGCGAAGGGCGTGACGGGGCCGATGCCCCGGATCTCGAAGGCTCCCCCCTTGTCCGCGCGGCCGAGCAGACGGACGTCCGACAGGGGCGCGGTGCAGGTCAGGAACGGGTTGTGGACGGTGAGCCGTCCCTCGCCCCACTCCACGGACGGGATCAGCCCCACCCGCAGCACCACCCACGCCACCAGACCGGGGAGGGCAAGCGCGAGGACCACGTCCCACGGGTCGCGCGCCACGCCCGCGTCGATGAACAGGAAGTAGACCGCGACGGCGACCATGAGCACCGTCATGGCCACCGATACGGCGAACAGCGGCCGGTTCCTGTAGAAGGTCACAGCTTCTTCGTCCCGCATGACACACCGATTCTCCGCACGGCGGGGTGCCGCACCCGTGAGCACGGCACCCCGACCTCGTCCCGGCCTGAACGAGAACAGGCCCTAGCAGTAGCGCATCTTCCAGCTCATGCCGCAGGTCAGCGTGCCCGTCCAGACGTTGCCCGCATAGTTCCACGCGGTGCGCCGGTACGAGAAACGCTGGGCGTGCCGACCCCGGCCCGCCGCATGTCGCCCACCGGCCGAGAAACCACGGCTGGACTTCCACCACGATCCGGCGGCGAAGCGGCCCGCTCCGACGCCGACCGCGGTCCAGGCGGCGGACTTGGCGGTGGACCTCCAATAGCTCTTGGTCCGCCACTTGCCGCCCCGGCCGTCGGCCGCCGCGGTCGCCGCGAACACCGCCACACTCGCCACCGCACACGCCCCGGCCGACGCCACAATGCACGCGGCCGTCGCCCCGTACCCGGCGTACGTACGCCAGTTCCTGCGGACATTGCGGCCGACCTTGCGGGCCGCGCGCTTGACCTTCTTCCAGCTCCACCACTTGCCGTCGAGGTCGAAGCGGTTGACCGGGTCGCCGTACACGTAGTCGTAGGCGTTGGCGCTGCCGCCGTAGACCGGGTCCAGGCTGAGGAAGCGGCCGGTGGCGGGGTTGTAGACGCGGACGCCCATCAGGGTCAGGCCCGTGACGGTCTCGCTGGAGCGCTGTTTGGCGCCGAGCCAGCCGTAGCGGGCGGCGGTACGGCCCGCGCGCGGGTTGCCGTACTCGTCGGTGTCCAGCGCGACCGGCGCCTTGGCGCTGTCCAGCGGGAGTTGCAGGGCGACGTCGCCGTGGATGCCCGACAGGTGCAGGACGGTGTCGCCGGTCTTCGTGGTGGTGGCGGCGAGGTCGCCGGACGCCGAGTCGACGTTGCGGGTCAGGACGCCCGTCGCGGTGTCCTCGACGATCCAGCGCGGGTTGTCGCCGTCGCCGTCGTAGTGGTTGAGCTTGGCCGCGGTCTGCGCCCAGGTCGAGCCGCTGCCGGACTCGACCTTCCAGGAGCGGAACCGCTGGGCGGCGTCGAGCTGCCAGGTCTGGCGCTGCCCGTTCGCCGTCTGCTGGTACGACAGGTCGTTCGCGTACCAGGCGAGCGTGGTGCCGCCGGGCAGCGCGGTGGTGCGGCCGAACCCGTCGTACGTGTAGCCGGAGTCGATGATCCGGTCACCGCTGTCGTACGTGGACGTGGTGGTGGTGCCTCCGGTGGTGGGGCAGTCGGCGCCGGGGGTGCCGGCCGCGGTGGTCAGGGACTTGCGGTTGGCGCGCGCGTCGAAGGTGTACGAGCGGCGCGTGCAGAGGGTCTCCGAGGTGTCGAGGACGGTGGTGAGGCGTCCCGTCGCGTCGTAGCGGTACGTCTGGTCCGACCAGCCGCTGTGGCTCGCGGCCTGTCCGTGGATGGACTCGGTGACGGTGTCGGAGTAGACGAGCGCGCCGTCGCTGTCCCGCGTGTAGGTGCGGTCCACGGTCGATCCGGTGGTGTCCTCGGACTGCCGCAGCGTGTATCCGCCGGGCAGCTTCTCGGTGGCCACCGAGCCGTCCGCGTCGTAGGTGGCGCGGAACGTGCCGGCCACCGAGTCGGTGGTGCTGGTGGCGAGGCCACGGGGTTCGGCGGTGTGGTCGTAGGTGTAGGTGACGGTGGACGGGACGCTGTCGGTGACCTTGACGGGCCGGCCGAGCAGGTCGTACTCGGTGGTGGTGGTGCCGTTGTCGGCGTCCGTGTAGGAGGTCAGGCGGCCCAGCGCGTCGTACTTCTTGCTGAGGGTGCCGCCGGTCGGGGACGTCGTCTTCACGGTCTGGCCGGTGGCCGGGTCGTACTCGGTGGTCGACTCGGGGACGGCCTGGCCGACGCCGCCGGTCACGGCGACCTTGGTCTGCCGGCCGCCGTCGTCGTAGCCGGTGGTCGTGGTGCGGGTGGTGCCGTTCGCGGTCTCGGTGACCTTGTTCGGGTTGCCCCACCAGTCGTACTCGGTGGTCGACGTGGGCAGTCCGGCCGGGTTCGCTCCGCCGCCGGTGATCGCGCCGCCCGCCGAGACGGAGCAGACGAGGTCCGCCCACTCGGGGCGGCCCGCGCAGGCGCCGGTGCCGGTCGCGGACCAGTACGCCGTCACGCGGGTGCCCGCGTCGGTGCCGGTGGCGCCGGGCAGCAGTTGCTTGACGGTGCGGCCCTGCGCGTCGTACTCGGTGGTGGTCGTCAGGGCCAGGCCCGACGGGTCGCCGACGGTCTTCGTGGCGAGGCCCTTGGCCCAGTCGAAGACGGTCTGCGTCACGCGGGTCTCGCCGTGCACGGACGGGTGTTCACGGACCTGGGCGCCCACAGTGGAGCGGGTGACCTGGTCCTTGACCTTCGCGGTGCCGTCGGTCGGCCGCCCCGCGTCGTACTCGCTGACCTTCCAGGTGCGTGCCGTGACCGAGGTGCCCGCGGGGACCAGCGTGGTCGCGCCCTGCTTGAGGTCGGCGGTCAGGTCGATACGGCGCAGCGGCCCGAACTCCTCCAGCTCCCGGGTGCCGTTGTCGTTGTACACGGAGCGGGTGGCGAGGAGGTCGGCGCGTTCGGCGCTGGTCAGCCGCTCGATGCCGAGGTCGGCCTGGGTGGCCCGGTCGTCGGCGGTGAGGCCGAGCGCGACGGCCCGGTTGGCGGCGCCCAGTGCGCGGACGGTGTTGCCGAAGCGGTCGTACTCGGTGGTGGTGAGATGCCCGCCGGGCGAGGCCGCGTTGACCTCGCGCGCGGACACACCGAGGTAGTGCACCTGGGCCCGCTGGTAGGCGCCTGCGGCCAGGGAGCCGCCGGAGTGGGCGGCCGGTACGGCGTCGGCGGGGAACACGGCGGTCGCGTCGGTCGGGGCGTCGAGCTGGCCCCAGGCCCGTACGTCCGCGGCGCCCATCTTGTGCGGGGCGGTGGCGCCGGTCAGCGGCACGTCGTAGACGACGCTGGTCGCCGCTGTGCCTTCCTCGACGTCGGCGGTGCCCTGCTTGAGGCCGGGCCGGGACGCCTTGAGGAGCATGCCGTCACCTGCGGTCGCGGCGTTGCCGGCCTTGCCGTAGCTGAAGGTCCAGGGCAGTTCGCCGGCCGTGGAGAACTTGGTGACGCGGCCCGCCGTGTCGTAGCCGTACTCGGTCTTCAGCGAGGGGCTGATCTGCGGGTTCCACACCTGCCGCAGCCGCCCGGAGGTGTCGTAGAGGTACATCTGTACGGACTTGGAGGTGGCGGCGGTCGCGCCGGGGGCGGTGGACCAGAGCCGGACCTCCTTGACCTGGCCGGAGAAGTCCCCGTAAGCGCTGCCCGCCGCCGTGGTGGTCGTCGCGTACACGAACTCCAGGACCCGGCAGCCCTTCGTCGCCGGGTCGGCGGTGCAGGCGGCGGTGGTGGCGGCCGAGGTGGGGGCGATGACCCGGCGGGGCCGGGCGAGCTTCTTGCCGTCGACCGTGACCGTCTCGGAGATCACGGTGGTGGTCGAGTTCGCGAGGCCGTCGAGGAGGGTGCTGGAGACCTGCCAGGTGGTGGCCGCCGGGTCGGGCTTGCTGAACTCGGTGACCGTGCCCTCGGTGTCCGCGAGCGTGAAGCTGCCGCCCACGCTGCCCCTGAGCGTCAGGTCCTCGGAGCCGGGCTCCGGGATCCACGCCGACTTCGCCGCGTTGGCGGTGAAGTGGGTCTCCTCGCCCTCGGCGTCGACGACGGCCACGGCGGTGTCGGAGATCCGGCGGACATGGCTGAAGTCGGAGTCCGTCATCTCGGCCGCGGTGCCCGCGACCCACTCCTTGCCGAAGATCGGGGCCTGCCCTTCCTGCTGGGCGCCCTTCTCGGGGGCCCGCGAGGACGCGGTGCGCGACACCGACAGGTCGAACGCGGAGGCGTCGGTGGCGGAGAGCGTGTAGTCGCCGGTGAGGAGGTTCACGGTGCCGGGGCCCGCCTCGGCGGTGGCGGCGCCGTCGGCGTTGCGGTCGACCACGACGGTGAGGGGTTCGGTGGCGCCGGACGCGCCGCCGGTGCCGGTGAAGTCGGCCTTGATCTGGACGGTCCCGTCGGGGTCGACGGTCTTCGCCGCGTCCCACACCAGCGGCGCGTTGCGGCCCGCCGTCAGCGGCACCGGCCACGCGGTCAGCGGCTGCCCGCTCGCGGTGACGTCGGCGACCGGGATCCGCACCCAGGCGTCGGCCTCGGATCGCCGCCAGGAGTACGACACGGCGTTGTACTTGCCCGCCTCGGCCTCGGCGACCAGCGGCAGGCGGCGCGCGGTGCGCTCACCGTCCGACGGCTGGACGAAACCGCCGGGCCCCGCGTGGAAGGTGTACTCGACCGCCTCGGACTTGTTGTCCGCCTTGTCCACGGCCCGTACCTGAAGGGTGTGCGTGCCGTCCTTCGGCGGGGCGACCGCGATGCCCTTGTCACCGCTGGTCCCGCCGGTCGCGACCTTCGTCCAGGTCACGCCGTCGAGGGACCACTCCAGCCAGTTGTGGTCGGTGCCGGGCGGGGTGACCGTGAAGGTGCCGGACTGCCCGCTGCCCTTGACCCACTTGCCCACCGGATAGTCCGTGGACGTGATCTTCGTGGGCGCGGAGGGCGCCTTCGTGTCGACGGTGAACGTCTTCCACGCCGACCAGCCGTTGTTGTAGTGCGTCCCGTCGTACGGCGAGGTGCGGAACTTGTACGTCCTGCCGTCGGCGAGCACCCCGGCCGGCACGGTCACCGAGGCGACCTGCCCCGACGGCACGAACTTCGACACGAGCACATTGCCGACCTGCGCGTCGGTGGCGCTGTCGAAGATCTGGAAGGTCCCGTTGACCTTGTCACCGTCGGCGTCGACGAAGGTGTCCCGCAGCGTCGGCGTCACGGTGTTCACCATGTACGCGCCACCGTAGGAGAAGTACGGCGGCCCGGCCTCCTGCTTCGTGCCGGTGCGCGGCCGGTAGTTGTACGTGACGACCAGCTTCGGCGGATTCTTGGCCGCGTTGGCCGAGTTGACCCGCTTCCACTGCGCCACGACGCTCTCGCTCGCGGCCCGCAGACCCATGTGGCCGCGGGTCGCCTTCGCGGACGCCCACTCCTGCGTCAGCGTCGTGACGTCCGCGCTGATCCACCCGTCGGGCTGGGTCGCGCACCCGGCGTTGCCGGTGGTCTGCGTCGAGGTCGCCTTCGTCGCGGTCCACGCGGGCTGCGCGGTCCAGCGCGAGGACGTCGACGCGGCGCCGGCCGCCCCCACCTCCCACGGGTACGCCTTGCAGTCCGTGTTGCCCGAGTGGAAGTTCCACAGACTCAGCTTGGCGTCGAGGACGAGCGCGTCCTGGATCGGTGTGGTGTTCCACGAGATGAAGGAACGGGCGGTACGGGGGGTGCCGTTCGCGTTCGTGGTGCCCGGGTTGCCGAAGTCCAGCTCGGTGTCGTTCGACCAGTCGACGGTCTCGCCCTGCTGGACGTAGGTGTCGAAGACGTTGCCGAGCGAGGAGGTGGAGGGGTCGACGGTGACGGGGTACCGGGTCGCCGGGTCGGCGAGGAAGGCGGCGTCCGGGGTGACGACCAGATCGACGGAGCCGTGGCTCTTACGGACGACCTTGAGGCCGACGGCGGCGCGGTGGGTGTGTTCGCCGGAGCGGGGGTCGACGGTGGCGTCCCACATCACGGGGGCGGGCATGACGGCCCGCTTGTTGTTTTTGCGGTCGGTGAACTGGACGCTGTTGTCGGGGAGTTGGGTGACGGAGAGGCCCTTGGTTTTGAGGGGGAGGGTGTAGGAGTAGGCGGTGCCGTTGGTTTCTGTTCCGGTGGGGCGCTGCTTGATTTCGACGTACTGCTCGAAGCCGGTGCGGGTGGCTTCGATGACGACGTCGGCTCCCGGGACGGCGTCGGCGTACGCGGCGCGGGCGCCGTCGAGCTTCGGCTTCGGCAGGCCGCCCTTCCACTGGAGCGTGATCTGCTGATCGCCCTCGCCGAGCGTGACGAGGTCGGTGGCCTTGGCGGTACGGGTGGCCTTCAGCGAGGCGGCCGGTGTACCGGTCCTCCCGGCCAGCCGGAGCCCTTCGGGGTGGGCCTTGGGTGCGACGCCACCGTCGACTTCGCGGAGGTCGACATCGACGTCGGCCCATTGCCCGTCGCGCTGGAACCGGACGGGTCCCGCGGCCAGTTCGGTGGTGAGGCTGCCGTCCTTGTTGACCCAGGTCGTGGAGGTCTCGGTGCGTTCGCCGAGGGCCTCGACGCGGTGTCCGTTCAGCCGGGCGGCGACGCGGGCCGAGGGTATGTCGGCGGCTTCGCGGGCGCTGGGTGGCTTGGGTTCGGCGGGGGTGTCCTGGCGGACGCGGCTGTCGAAGCCGAGGGCGACGGCGTCGCCGGAGTCGGCGGCGAGGAGGGCGGCCTCGGCGGCGAGGAGCATGGCGGCGCCGAGGGCGATGGAGGGGAGGGCGCGTCTGTATTTGGTGTGTTCGGGGTGTCTGGTGCGTTCGGGGTGTCTGGTGTGTTCGGGGTGTCTGGTGTGTTCGGGGTGTCTGGTGCGTTTGGGGTGTCTGGCGTGGGTCATCGAGCGGGCATCCCTAACGGGTCGGAACATACGGGCGCCCGATCCGATCACTTATGTGATCACCGTAAAAGTGAGATCTTCACCGATCCGGTGCAGAATCTTTCCTCGGCGTGACGGTCGGTCGGGAGTCGGGAGAGGGAGTGCGGTGGGGGTACCGGGGTGGGTACCGGGGTGGTGGGGGCGGAGCCGTACCCGGATGTCGGAGGCGACGCAGGCCACGGGTGTCGCGGCACTGTCGATCGCGCTGCTGGTCATCGGCTCGCTGACGCTGCTGGCGGTGGACGTCCTGGCGCAGCCCCTCTCCCGGGGCACGCTGATCACGGGCCTGATCCTGCTGATCCTGCTCCCGGCGGTCCTGCTGGGCCAGTACGCGCCACCCCCGTACCGGCTCCCGTACCACTGGCGCTGGGCCCTGCTGGCCCTCCAGGCGCTGCTCACCTACCTCCCCGTCCTGGTCTTCGAGTACAAGTGGCTGAGCCTGCTGGGGTTCCTGGCGGGGGCGGTGCTGCTGACGGTGCCGCGTCCGATGTCGGTCGTGATCGCGCTGGCGGTGGCGGCGAGCGGCCCGCTGCTGGTACACAGCAGCCTGGTGAACACGCACCGCAGCGGGATGAGTGTGCTGGTGTCGACGGTGGTGACGGGCAGTGGCGTGTACGCGGTCGTCCATCTCTCCCTGCTCGCCGCCCGCCTACAGGCGTCGCACAGCCAGGCGGCGCGCCTGGCCAGGCATCGCGAACGGGCCCGTATCGCCCAGGACCTGCACGATCTGGTCGGCTCGTCGCTGGTGTCGATAGCGGTACGGAGCGAGAGCGCACTGCGCGACCCGCCGGCCGGGGCGCATCGGGCCCTGACGGAGATCGCGGAACTGGCGCGGCGTACGCATCAGGAGGTACGGGGCATAGTCGGCGACCGTGTCACCGCCCACCTGCACACGGAACTGACGTACGCGCAGGCGTTGTTGTCGCGGGCGGGCATCACGACGCGTACGACACTGCCGCCGCAGCTACGGGTACCGGAGCCGGTGAGTCACTGCCTGGGGGCGGTGCTGCGGGAGGGCATGAGCAATGTGCTGCGGCACAGCAGGGCGACGAGGTGTGACATAGAGCTGACGATGGAGGGGAGGGCGGGGGCGGACAGTGTCCATCTGGACAGCGTCCATCTGAGGATCACGAACGACGAGGCGGCGGCGGGCCCAGCGGCCCCGGGTGTCTCCGTGCCCCCGGGAAACGGCGTGGCGAACCTACGCCTGAGACTCCTGACCCTGTCGGGCACGCTGGAAACGATAAAGAACGGAACGACCTTCACACTCCACGCGAGCGTCCCGCTAGATCCATCCCTCCCGCTGAGCGATGCGAATGGCGTCGACAAGGGTGCGGGCGTGGAGTTTGGCGACGGCGGCCGAGAGCCGGTTGCGGACGGTGCCGACGCCGAGGAAGAGTTCGGCGGCGATGGCACGGGCGTGCGCACCACCGGCGGCGAGCCGCAGCACCTCGGCCTCGCGGTGGGTGAGCGGCGTGACGGAACCGGCGGAGTCGACCAGCTCGGACGGCAGGACGACCCGCCCCCCGGCAGCGACGGAACGCACGGCCTGCGCCAGCTCCCGAGGCGAAACACTCTTGAGCAGATACCCGGAAGCACCGGCGTCGAGCGCCCGCCGAACATGACCGGGCCGATCAAGCGCGGTCAGCATGACAACCCGGCAGCCAGGCGCCCGTAGCCGCAGCTCCCGCCCGAGCGAAAGCCCGTCCATCCCCGGCAGATCAATATCGACAAGCGCGACATCGACCGGAACCCGCTCAAGAACCCCCAACGCCTCCGGCGCATCCCCGGCCTGCCCGACCACGTCGATCCCGAACTCCCCGTCAAGCAGAGCGACAACCCCGGCCCGCACCACAAGCATGTCCTCCACAACCACCACCCGAACCACCAAACCAACCCCCTGACCAGCCCAAACGGGGACTCCCGAACGCGGATCCCACACGGGCCAGGCTAGCCGCCGTGCCCACCGGGATCTCCCCGGCCTTGGCGCGGGCCCAGGGCGGACCGCCGTCCGCGCCTCTCGGCACAGCGCTGACTCGCCGAGCAACACCGCGTCGGTGCCGGACGACCCGGGGCGCTGGTTCGTGGCCGCCTTCTCGACCGTGGGCGGCGGCGACCCGAGGGACGACCTGGCCGATGCCCTCGTCGAATGGTTCGATGCCGTGATGGCGACCTTCCGGTGGAGGCGTGGATGAGCGACTTCTTCGCAGTGATCGACATCGAGTACATCGACCCCTACCCCTGGGCTGTACTTCCCCCTCGCTCCAGTGACCTCGGCCAGTTCGAGGAATGGGACGACATCGGGGCCTGGTGCCGCTCAGAAGCCGAAGACCTGTGGGCCGACCGCGAACTGGACCCGGGCCCGAACGGCGTCGACTTCGTCGCCGGCACCCTCCTGCGCTGCGCCGAGGCGTTCGCCCCGCCCGGCACGGACCACTGGCTCTTCCTCCACCAGGACCACCCCACCGACCTGCCGCTCCCCGTCTGCGCGACCATCGGCCGGTCCGCCGGTCCCCGCGAGGAGACCCTGCGCGCCCTGACCCTCGCGGACGACCCGTCCTCGGTGGAACCTCCGGTGGTCAAGCGGTTCAAGTCCGACCACCTCGGCGAGGGCCTGACCGTCTTCCGCTACCTCCCCCAAGCAGACTCCCCCCACCTCCTCGCCTGCGTCCGCTACGCCTGGCAGGTCGAGGAGTACGGCGCCGACGTCGTGATCTGGACAGCCACGGAGGACGTCACCCGGATCATGCAGGCAGCGAAGGACCTGGAATCCCTGGCCCGATCCCTGACCATCTACGACCCCTGACCCAGCCGCTACACTGTGGCTGGTGGCACGGCTGGGCACCATCCCTGCCACCACAACCTCCGCCTTCGTAGCTCAGGGGATAGAGCACCGCTCTCCTAAAGCGGGTGTCGCAGGTTCGAATCCTGCCGGGGGCACGACGCATTACCGCTCTGACCTGGGGTTTTCTCCCCAGGGAGGAGTTCTGTTCGGCCCCGGGACAACTCGTCCGGGGCCGTTTGCGTGAGCGGTGCGTGAGCGGACGGACAGTTGATCTCCGAAATTCCTCCCAACGGATCAGCATCATCCGGCACGGACTCCGGGCCAGGATGCTCCGCGCCGTCGGGCTCAGCCTCCGCTTCGGTGGCGGTGTTTTCGGAGGTGACGTGGGCGCGCGGTACGAGCCGGGCTGCGGCCTCGGCGATCGCCCAGGTCCGCTTCGGGGAGCAGGCTCGTGTGCGTGTCGGCCGTGATGGTGATCAAGGAGTGGCCGAGCATCTCCTGGATGTCCTTCAGGTCGGCTCCGGCCGCGTAGGCGAGGGTCGCGGCACCGTGGCGGAGGTCGTGGAGCCGGACCGGCGGAAGGCCGACCTCCTCGTACAACTCGATGAACCGCCCTGTGACGCTGGCGGGTTGACGCAGTTGTCCGTTCTCGCTGGTGAAGATCCTTCCGGTCTCCGCCCAAGTGCTCTCCCACTTCTCGCGGTCCTTGTCCTGCTGTGCGCGGTGCCGCCAAGCGTGCCCCGGACCTCCTCGACCGCGACTTCGTCGCCAGTGCCCCCATCCGCTGCTGGATCGCCGATTTCACGCATGTCGCCGCCTGGAACGGAGTCGTCCACGTCGCCTTCGTCGTGGACACCTTCGCCCATCGCATCGTCGGCTGGTCCGCCGCTGCCACCAAGGAGTCCAAGCTCGTCCTGGACGCCCTGAAGATGGCGCTGCGGCAACGCGACCGGCACGGATTCCCGCACGCGCAGGGCCAATTGACACATCACTCGGACGCGGGGTCGCCATACACATCGTTCGCGCTCGCCGAGCATCTCGACCAGGCAGGCATCGCGGCATCGATCGGCTCGGTCGGTGACGCCTACGACGACGCCCTGATGGAATCGATGATCGGCCTGTTCAAAACCGAGCTGATCAAACCCCGCCGACCCTGGAAGACGCTCTCCCAGGTCGAGTTCGCCACCGCCGAGTGGATCGACTGGTACTGCCACCGCCGACTCCACGGTGAGACAGGCCACGTCCCACCCGTCGAGTACGAGACCAACTACAACACGAAGTCCACGAAGCCCCAGGTCACAACCCCAACCTGAGATCTCTACCGAACCCGGGGCGGTTCACCAGACACCCCAAACTGGCCACTCCACCTACGCCTGCACCGAAACTTTCCAGCCGTCCTTACCTCCTACTCGTACCTCTCTCCACCGCTCCCGATGCCGCCGGTCCCCTGCCCCGAGTCGTAACCGCACCCAGCGACACCAGCGAGGCGCCGTTGCTCCACAACCCGAGATGATCACGGTGGTCGGCGAGGATGCCGTTCTCCGTGGCGAGCTCAACCGCCCCCCGAAGTGCGTCGTGGCCGCGACGATCGCCACCGCCCCTGCTGATCATCACCGTTGACGAATCGATCGGTACGCCACAGCCAACGCCCACCGACGGAGGCGCTGTCGAGTACGACTTTGCCGACTAGATTCGGCCATACCGCTGCCCAGAATGCCACCATCAAGACGAGCGTCATGGCCGGGACCAGATATCACGATGTGGTCACTGACCTGCAAGGACGTCACTACCCAACGTCAGCGAGTGCCACCCAGTAAGGACTCGATCCCACTACATGTGCTGGCGATGGGGACTCTCCTGACGATCTCACTATGTGCCCTTCCACCTGCATGGAAGCGTCTGAGGCAAGCCCGCCGTGCGAGTTTCGCCAGTCCAATCGGCACGGGGCGACCGGCTCGTCGGGCGGCGTGCCGAGCGCCGGGCTATGAAGCGAAATCAGTCATCCTGCGCGAAGCCGTTGTCGTGACCTTGGTCGACCCTCATCCTGGAACGTTCGTCAGCAGCCGAGAAGGAGAACGGTGAACGTTCCGCGAAGCCATGCGAGTGATCCCGACGTCATCGCGCAAACAGCAGGGCTGGTCAACTTCCTCCGCGACGTGGTCCACAGCAGCCACCAGCGACAGCGTGATGATCGAGGTCGCGACCGTCTGTGGCTGGGTCGGCTGCCGGAGCCCGTCCGTAGGCCGACGCCGCGCGATGACGGCGTCCTGCTGACTCTCGACCATGTGCCGCAGAGTGCGCCGCCCGACCTCCCCGCCTCGCTCGACGGCTGGGTCGAGCCGACACGCTGCCTGGACCCCGATGGGGGTGATCCACCTCTTGCGGACGAGGGTCCGGGGCGCGAGCTGGTGCGCGTCGCGGACGGGAGAGAGCCGCTGGAGGAGGACGGCACCCTGCGCCGTGAAGAGGCCGGTGACGTGCTGCGGGCCTACGGTACCTGGCTGGACCGCTGGCGCAGGTGGGCGGAGCAGGAGCGCGCGGAACGGCCGCTCCGCGAACTCTACGACCGGGTCTACGCGTGGCACCAGAAGCTGGCCCAGGAGGATGACCAGACCGAACTCGTCCTGGGCGTGGGGCTGTTGACCTGGACCGGTCCAAGCGAGGACACGGTGCACCGCCATCTGTTCACCCATCGGGTGGACACCTCGATGGACCGGCGCACGGCGAAGTTGACGGTGCGGCTGTCGTCGGAGAGCGCCCTGCGTCTCGAAGACCAGGATTTCCTGGACAGTGACGACGGATGGGTACGCGAGCGCGGAGCCGCTCTCTCGGAAGAGATCACCGCGCGCGGGATGGATCCTCTGGGGCCCGAGGCACTGGAGCAGCTGGCGCAGTGGCAGGAACGGGCGACCACGCGTCCCATGGGCTTCAGCGCGGCGTGGGAGCCACCCCGCGCACCTGAGTCAGGTGCGCGTCTCACGTACGCCCCCGCCCTGGTCATGCGCCCCCGGAACCTCAACTCTCTGCTGCGGTTCTACGACCAGATCGCGGAAGCAGTGGCCTCCGAGGGCCGCGCGCCGCTCGGTCTGGCCCAAATGGCCATGACGATCGAGGCTGGCGACCGATCCACCTGGGACGGGACTCAAAGGGCGCCGCTCTTCGGTGACGATCCTCTCTTCCCAGGCAAGACGAACGCACAGCAGCGCAGTGTGCTGGGGCGTCTGGAGCACGAAACCGGCGTTGTCGTCCAGGGGCCGCCCGGCACGGGCAAGACCCACACGATCGCCAACCTTGTCTCCGCATTGCTCGCACAGGGCCAGCGGGTGCTCGTCACCAGCGCCCGCGACCAGGCCCTGACCGTGCTTCGGGACAAACTTCCGCCTGCGGTAAGAGACTTGTGTGTCCTGCTGCTCAGTTCCACTCGCCGCGATGGCGCGGGCGAGCTGGAACGCACCATCAACGCGCTCACCGATCAGGTGGCCGCCAACGACCGCGATGAACTTCGTGCCGAGATCCGCCGCCTCGTCGGCGAACGAGACGAGGTGCGGGGACGGATCGAGACACTCACGGAGCAGGTGATCTCGCTCCGAGAAGCCGAGTACCGGCATCGGAGCGTGGCACCGGGGTACGCGGGAACGCTCGCCGAGATCGTGGAGCGGGTTCACGCAGGCGCTCAGGAGTTCGGGTGGATCAGCCCCCTTCCGGATTCCGCCGAGGCCGTTCCTCCGCTTACCTCCGAGCAAGCCCAGGAACTCCTCCTGCTGCTGCGCGACGGCGCGGGAGAGCCGCGCGCGGGCGGCGCGCTTCCCATCCCTGACGGGCTTCCTTCGTCCCAGCTCGTGGCGGAGGTTCTCGCGGCCAGCCGCCTCAACGACGAGGGTCTGTCTGCGGAGGCCGTTGAGTTCCGGAACGCACTCGCCCCTCTCGACGCATCGGTGACCGCCGAACTGGCCTCGCTGCTCGATGCCTGCGAGATGGCTCTTCACCACCTCGGAGTGCCAGCCGATGCAACGCGTTGGGATCCGGATTCTTGGGTCACCCGGGCGTTGGCGGACCGGCTCTCCCGGTCCGAGCTTGGACTGTGGCAGCGCGTAGCAGCCGTCGCCGACGATATCCGTGAGGTCGCGCGGGATGTGGACGCGCTTGGCCTGTGCCTGGTGATCGTGCCTGAGGACCTGACCGCCCAGAAGGCCGGCCAGTTGGCGACCGCTGGCACCGCGCTCCAAGCCCATCTGGCCAGAGGCAAGTCCCTACGACCCCGGTTTCCGAGCAGGGCGCAGAAGGACGCACGGGAGTTGCTTGACTCCTGCACCGTCAATGGCCGTACGCCGCAGACGACCGAGGACCTGGACGCCGTGCTGGCGCACCTCCGGGCCCACGCAGCGCTCGCTGGCGCAGCCACGCGCTGGCAGCGGGTGAATGTGACGGTCCCCCCAGGGGACGTGGAGGTACGGCTGGCCGAACTGACAGCACGCGCTGAGTGTCTTGAGCACGTACAGGTATTCGGCTCGGCCAGGGACCGCATCGACGAGCTTCTCGTGCGCCACGGTGTACGCCTGACAATCGTCTCTCGCCGGACGTGGCAGGACTTCAACGCCGGCGTCGCCGCGCTCGATGGCCGACGGGCCGCCGACGAGGCGGTCAGCCAGCTGGCCGCGTGGGACGAACTCCTTCGTATCCCCGTGCATGGCACGCAGCCATCTACGGAGTCCATGGCCCTCATCCAGTCCCTCCGTAACCAGGACGTGGATGCTTATGGCGAGGCCCTGGAAGCACTGGCCGCCGCGCACCAGAGGGAGCATCACAAGCGTCGGTGCGCCGAGTTGCTGCGTGTCCTACGCGCTGCGCATCCTCTGCTGGCAGGCCGCCTTGTGGACAGCGCGGGTACTCCCGGCTGGGAGGAGCGTCTGGGCTCCCTGGAACGGGCATGGGCGTGGGGAAAGGCTTCGCTGTTCCTGGACACGCAGCGCACACCTGGCCTGGAGCACAAGCTCGAAGGCGAATTGAGTGAGCATGAAGCCCGGCTGGAGCATGTGACCGGCGAACTCGCCGCCGCCTGGGGACGGTTGCACTGCCTGGAGCGGATGACCCAGGAACAGCGCTCGGCGCTCCAGGCATACCGGACGCACGTGGCGTCCCTCGGCAAGGGCAAGGGGCGGAGCTCGGGACTCTTCAAAGCTGCGGCGCGCGATGCGATGTCCGTGGCCCAGGACGCTGTTCCCGCTTGGGTCATGCCCATCCCTCAGGTCGCCGAGATGGTGCAGGCGAAGCGGAACGCCTTCGACGTGGTGATCGTGGACGAGGCCAGCCAAGCGGGGATGGACGCGCTGTTTCTCCTGTGGCTGGCTCCCCGCGTGATCGTTGTCGGTGACGACAAGCAATGCGCGCCCGCCGTTACGGGCAAGGGCCGTCATCAGGCCATCCAAGACAAGCTGGCCGCCCATCTGCCGGACATGCCCACCCGACTGCGCCAGCTCTACACACCGCATACCAACCTCTACCAGTTGCTGTCCACCTTCTTCCCACAGGTGATCCGCCTCGAAGAGCACTTCCGCTGCGTGCCCGAGATCATCAACTGGTCCTCCGGCACCTTCTACGACAACAAGCTTCTGCCCCTACGCCAGTACGGCGCCGAACGGCTGGACCCGTTGCGTACCCACTTCGTCGAAGGCGCCGTTGTCGCGGGCCGCGACAGCCGTGTCCACAACCCCAAAGAAGCCGAGGCGATCGTCGACTGCCTGGCCCACCTCGCCAAGGACCCTGCCTACCAGGACAAGACCATGGGTGTGATCGTGCTCCAGGGCTTTGGGCAGATCAAGCTCCTGGAAAACCTCATCGAGCATCGACTGCCGGTCACCGTGCGCGAGCAGCACCAGATACGCGTCGGCAACGCGGCCTCGTTCCAGGGAGACGAGCGCCACGTCATCTTGCTGTCCATGGTCGTGACGAACCCGCCGCGCGCGGCGGGCGGGAACAAGAGTGAGCAGCAGGCGTACAACGTCGCCGCCAGCCGAGCCCAGGACCAGATGCGGCTCTTCTACTCGGTCCCGCCGGACCGTCTCAAGCCACACGATCTGCGGCTCAATCTCCTGACATATATGGAGAACCCGCCCGCCGGGCTGGAGGCTGCCGCCGACATCGGACCGGTGCTGACTGATGTCCGCAGAGCTCCCTTCGACTCGCTCTTCGAACAGCAGGTGTACTTGAGGATCAAGGATCGGGGCTACCACGTGGTCCCCCAGTTCCCGGCCGGCAGCAAACGCATCGACTTGGTGGTCATAGGGGCCCGCGGCCGTCTCGCTGTTGAGTGCGACGGCGACGCCTTCCACCACGCCACGCGGGAGCAGATCGAGAACGACCAACGGCGGGACCGCGAACTGAAGCGCGTGGGCTGGACGTTCTGGCGAGTGCGAGATAGCGACTTCCGCTTCGATCCCGTCACGGCACTCGACGGCCTGTGGGAAGAACTCGACCGCCAGGGGATCCGGCCTGCGGACTATAAGCGATCCACAACAGCCACCACGCTGGTTGGCTCCGACGCTGAGTGGAAACCACTCGATCTCTCCTCGGACGACGAGCTCACCGATGACGAGGGCACTGGGGATGAACAGACCGACGACGACGCCACGGAGGACGCCGCATGATGCAGGACACCGTTCTGAGTCCGCTTGATGGCAACACGTTGAAGGAGTTGGCTCGCGTAATCTGCGGCGACGATCACCTCTACTACCGCAGGGGCTTCGAGATCGCCCAGTTCCTGGAGAACGCCGGATGGCGCAACGTGCCCGAGTACGACGGCGAGTACCGGGGCGAGTGGACATTCCAGCTACTCACGGAAAGACGCGAGAACCTCACTGAGCTGGAAAAGGTGCTCCTCAGGCTCGCCGACGCGCGCGAGTACCTCGAAGAACCCGGCCTCCTCCCGACCGTCGTTAACGCGGTCAACACCTTCCTGGTCCACGAAGGCTTCCGCCTGGAGAACCCTGGCGGCCGGCCCAGGGTTGTCGTCTGCGACCCAGCCATCGCGCACCCGGGCCAGCAGGCACCGGTCGAGCTCAAGGCGACCATGGCCGAAATCATCCGTGAACCGCAGATGGCCACGCTGCTCCAGCGACGCCTGGACGAAGCCCGTACCTGCTATGCCAACGGCGCTCATGTCGCGGCCATCATCATGCTGGGCAGCCTCCTCGAAGGCGTCCTGCTCACGGTGATCGAGGAACGCGACGCCTCCCTGCTGAGCAACAAGGACCCCAACTTCATCGGCCTCAAGGCCCTGATCGACATCTGCCACCAGGCGGGCTGGATCGACATCGACATGGAACGCTTCAGCCAGGCTGTCTGCAAGTACCGCAATTTCGTACACCCACGACGTGAGTTCCGTGAGGCGCACACTCCCGACCGCGACACGCTCACCGTGTCCTGGTACGTCGTCAACGGCGCCCTCAACGACCTCTCCGCCAGCCAGCCCGAAGCCAGCGCGTAGAGCGGGCACCTACGAAAGCCAGTGCATGCCTACCGAGCCCCGCAGTCAGACCAGGGACGACAGATCACGAGGGAGAGCAGGTTGAAGCTCACGGCAGAGGTGCTGAGGGACCTTGCGCAGCCGTCGAACATCGCAGTCCACTCGAACTCAGAGCTGGCCGGGGACGTGAGCGCTTCGGCGGCGGACGACGACAAGCAGAGAAAGGAGAAGGAGCTCGACCCGCTCCGCCGAAAGCCGGAACTGCAGCCCATACCGGCGACGGACCTCAACCAACTCGCCCAACTCACTCCCTGGGAGGTTCTGCACACCTTGGGACGGTCGATTGCCCTGGCCCGGCGCGGAGCGGGACGCGGCCTCGCCGAGCACTGGGGCTGCCTGAAGTACAACCAAGCTCTGACCGGGAACTCTGACGCCTTCATGGCCCTCTCACCCGAGGGCCGGGAGACCGCGGACTACTACAAGGCACTTCAGTCGGGAGAACTCGGCGCCGGTGTCGCACTGGCGCTCGCCACACGACTCCTGATCAGGCGTTACCCGGATCACGTCGTCTCGATCGTGCCCGCCGACACAGCCCTGCGTGCAGGGTGGGCCCTGACCAGTAGGGATTCCGGCCCGAGGTCGGGCTACCGGTACCGTCCGCAGTTCTTCGCCGAGGTATGGAAGCCCGGCGTGCCCTCTCGCGTCTTCCCGATCGCGTGCAAGGGCAACCACAGCGGACGTTCCAGTTCGCACATTCAACTCGCCTCGGCTTCCGCCCACGTCGAGGCGGTCCACATCGGAGCGTGGGGCGAGACACCGTGTCTACTGTTCAGCACGGAGCTCCCTCTCGACGGCCCTCTGACGGTCCACACCCTGGAGGCAGGCGGAAATGGAGGTTGGCTGGACGCTCCGGGTCGCGTTCTTGATCACGCGTTAGAGGATGAAAATGTCTATCCCGGTATCCAGCCACCTACGCAAGGCGACCAGCCCGTGGAGCCCGAACCCGGCTATCACGTAGGCCCGGACCTCTACGCATGGTTCCAACACGCACTCTCCCGCACAGCCGCAGCCGGTCTTACCGCTTTCGCCGGAGACGCAAGGGCGACCGCCCCGTACCTGACGAAACGACAAGGACAACGGAACTTCGCAGGCATTACGCACGCGGCCACGGACAGCGTCCAGGACGCACGGCACCGGTTCTTCGGCATCGACTTCGTCGGCACAGACCACGTCTACCGACTTAACCGGAAGCGAGTCGAGGCATTTTCCGGAGTCGCGGAGGATCTCTTCCGCCACCTTGAGGAGGGGCGGGTGGAGCAGTACCGTCGCGAAATCTACGCGCGCCGGTCCACCTGGCCACGCGACGCCTGGGCCCCCATCTGGAACGGTCCCATCTCAATACATCCAGACGGTTCCGTGCTGGCAATGCGCCTGCTGCGCGATTAGCCCACGTCGTACGTCCCTTTCATGGCGCATCTCGCGGGTCTGATCTGGTACGCGGAACAGGCCCACGAGCACCGAAACGGACCTCAACCCTGGCCCAATGAAGGTCCTTACCGATGCCGCTACCCAGCACACCCGGTAACACACATGCAGCAAGAGTTCGGCGCCCGCCGTCGATGTGCGCGCCCCGCTGATCCACATACCAAATTACGCGGTCATCGCGGTGGGTGAGCGCCTGGAACGGCGCAACGCCGAGCCGGGGTTCACGGCCACCCTCGCGTGCACAGACGGGTATCTGGTCGGCTACGCCTACGGCAACACCGCCGAGCACGGCGACCGTTACTGGCAGCGCACCAGCCCGGCGCTGACGGAGAAGTACACCGAGCGCACGGCCGCGGCCCTGAAGGAGATCGGCGTCCGACCGAACTGGCGGAAGACCGGTACCGCCCGCCGCATGACGCCCTCCTCGGCACACGCGAAGAGCCGTTCGTCACTCTCATTGTCAAGCCGGCCGCGGGCGACGGAAAGGTCCGCGCCCTCTGCGAGTCGTGGAGTACGAGCACCTCGGGCAGAGCCAGCCCTCGCCGGTCCTCACCGTGGTGATCCGCGCCAGCCGCTGACCGGCCGCCACATCTCCATTCGACACGGGGGCGGTTCAGTTCGCGTTGTGAGCGATGATGGTTGACGTGCTCTTTGGTCCCTGGGAGGCATGGTGCATCTGAGTCGTGTCACGGTGAGCGGGTTCCGCGCGAGCGCGGAGAACCCGATGGCCTGTGACCTGCCCGGACGGTTCAGTGTGCTGATTGGAGCGAACGGCGCTGGAAAGACCACCCTCACGGACGCGCTCTACCTGGCTCATCCTGGCAGCCGTTTTCCGGTCCTGCCACGGTACGGCTCCTCGGCACTCGCGCCCATGGACGCCAACCGCACCATAGAGGTGACGTACAAACTGGGCGACAGCCTTGCCACCGAAGGACGTCTTGGGCGGCACCTGCACGAGGCCAGACACCGTCACCTCGGCGAGGTCGCCGAGAGCTGGAACGTCTCCCTGAGCCGCAAGCTCGGGACCGTCGCCGCGAAGGTCAACGCAGTACACGGCGTATCACGGAACCTCGACCCGTACAAACTGATCTACTTGCCGGCCTGGCGTCATCCGCTGGACGAGCTAGCCCGTCGCGAGGCCCGGATCCTCGTGGAGCTGCTGCGTGCCGAGCAGCAGCGCCAGCGCGGGAACCGGAGCCTGGTGGAATTGCGGGCACGCGCCTCCCATCTACTGGAGGAACTGGCCAAGGACAGCCTCATCGATGCCATCGAAGCCAGGATCCGCAGCTATCTTGCCGATCTGTCGGCAGGGGTGAGCCCCCAGTGGCCCTACATACGCGGTCAGGTCATCAACGACACCTATCTAGCCCGGGTCCTGGAACTGATGCTCGCCGTCATGGAGGGACGCACAGATGCCCGACCGCTGGAGGTCTCCGGGCTGGGATACGTCAACCTGCTCCACATCGCCGTGACCCTTGCGGCGATACCCGACTCTGTAGAGCTTGCGCAGGATGATACTGAGCCTCACCGGGCAGCCCCCGATTTCCCACCCCCGACGGAGGAAGAACAGGTACAACAGGCGCTTGAGAACCTCGTCCAGGCGCAAGCCGACGCCGAGTCGGAGGAGGACTCCTTCTTCCCGACAACCCCCTTCCACGCGACCGTCGTCATCGAGGAGCCGGAGGCACATCTTCATCCGCAGTTGCAGCACGCTCTTGTCCGTTACCTACGCAGGACCGTGAAAGAGCGGCCAGAGTTGCAGGTCATCCTCTCCAGCCACGCAACTGATGTCATCACATCCTGTGCCCCGGAAGAACTGGTCGTCGTGCGCCAGACGACGCAGGGAAGGGTCTGCCGTACTGTCGCCAACGTTGTGCCGCTCAAGGAGCGCGAGACCGCTCTACGGAAGGCTCGGCTTCACCTGGACGCGAGCCGGTCGGCCGCCCTCTTCGCCGAACGCCTCGTACTGGTAGAGGGAATTACCGATGCCGCCGTTGTGCGGGAGTTCGGACGAACGTGGGCCGGGAAGGATAACCTCAAGCAGGCTTTCATCGATGCGCTAAGCATCGTGCCGATGGGGTGGAAGGTCGGCCAGTGGCCCGTTCATCTCCTGGCAACCCGGGACAACGAACTGTGCACGAGACTGGCAGTCCTCGTCGACAGTGACCTGCCCTTCGAGAGTGAAGAACGCAGCAAGCCGTCATGGCTCTCCGACCACGATCCCTCAGTCGTCGATGCCTTCATCAGCCACCCGACCCTGGAACCGGCCATCACCGAGGGCAACGAACCTCTGATCGCCGCAGCACTCCGCGACATCGACTTGGAAGTCCAAGACGTCACAACTCGGACTGTGTATGAGACGTTCCGCAGCAAACGCGCGGGCAAGCAAGGTGAGACTGGGACCAAGGCCGGACCGGGAGCCGGTAAGAAGGCAGAATTCGCGTTGGCTCTCGCGGGTCGCCTCATGGAGGCCAACGAAGCTGGCCACAAGAACAACGATGGCTCCATAACCGTACCCAACCACTTGCGGCAGCTCTTCGACTTCCTGTATCCGTCAGCCCCGACAGAGCAGACCATCGTTGAGCAGGGCATCGACCACCTCGGCGACGAGCCCGATGACGGCCTCCCTGAGCCTCCGTCCTGGCTGATAGCAGACACCAGATGGGATATGGACCTCCCTGCTGTCGAGTTGGGGGACCTCCACTGGCCGCACGATTGGGGGAGCCTCGAACCGCCCACTGCAGAGTCTGGATACGAGGCGAACCCAGACGTACCGGATCCGGACGCACCCCCCTGGGAGGATCTGCACCTTGAGCGGCCCGCCGCTGGCCTCCAGTCGGCGGCCACGGCACGGGGCGCCTGGCCTGTCGCGGGGGCACGACGGCCCGTGCGCTGGCCAACAGCCCCACCGCAAGCGGACTCGGCTGATCATGAGAAGTTCTGAACCTGGAGTCAACGGCCTCACACGCGAACAGCTCCTCGCGGTCGCAAGTCCGCACCGCCTCCTGTACATAGAAGCCGACCCAGGCTCGGGTAAGACCACCGTCTCGACCCAGCGCTTCGGGCTACACCGCTACTCGCGCACGACCGATCACCGGGCGGTTGTGGCGGTCAGTTTTACTCGCTCGGCCACCGAGGAGATACGCAGCCGAGTGCTGCGGCGATGGGGCCCCTCGGCACTCGCGTCGCCCCATCGCATCGTCACTCTCGACACGGTGCTGTATGACCTACTCACCCACCTCCTGCAGGCCGGGCTCCTCCAGTGGCCGGGGAGTCACCAGGAACTTGAGGTGCTGGACACGTGGCGGACCCACCTGCCCACCACTTCCACACGTCGGAAGCCGGTCCTCGCCTTGGAAGGTACGCGGGTTATCACGAGCTCCGTACGGGAAGCGAGGCCCGGAAGCCAAGTTGCTGCAGACGATTTCGCCACGGCCGTTGGCCAAGGGCGGTGCACGCACGACAACGTGCGAGAGGTGCTGCAACTCGCGCTCTGCATCGAGAGCGTCAGTGCCTCCGTCGTCAGATTCTTCTCCACCACGATCAGGTCCCTGCTCGTGGACGAGATCTACGACGCAAACGACCTGGACCTGGAGATCATCTGCCTCGCCGCAGATGCGGGCCTCAACATCACCCTGGTGGGAGATCCCTGGCAGGCTCTCTACGGTTTTCGCGGTGCCCGCCCTGAAGACGTACCGCGGCTCATCAGCCGACGAGGCTTCAAACGCAGCAATCTTCGGACCTCGTTCCGATGGTGCGACAGCGCCCAAGAATTGCTGGCATTGCAACTACGCCGCAAGGAGCGGGCGGTCCTTCCCACAGGCAGCGCGCGGAACGTCAACGTCGTCCTCGCCCGACAGTGGAAGATGCTGTGGGATACAGACCCCCATGTCCTTCCCCTCGCCATAAAGCCTCGGGCCGGCCAGTTCCAGGAGGCCGCCTGTACGTTGCTCCTCAACGAACTCGTCCAAAGCACCTTCGGTCAGCAGGCCATCTTCCTCAACGAGGCCCGAACCACCTTGGGCATCAACGACGGCAACACCTTGGCAGAGCTACGTCCGCATCTTCAGGCCACCCTTGAGCGCCTGACTGGCCAGCACGATCTCGGCGGCATCTGGAGCACCTTTGCCGACACACTGATCACCAAAATGCCCACCAAACCGTCGGGAAAGCACGAGCGAACGCCTCTAACCGGCCTCAAGAATCTGCGGGCAAGACTGCACGTCGCCCGCGAACGGCTAGTCCCTGGCTTGACGTGCCACCAGGCGAAGGGACGGCAGTGGGACAAGGTCGGCGTGAGGCTGGCGGAAACCGACACGGCGGCACTGCGGGACGGCCTCGACCCTAGCAACGAAGATCATCGCTCGCTCTACGTCGCACTCACCAGGGCGCGACACCTCAGCCTCGCGGTGTAAATGCTCGTGACTTCGCTATCTGGTCGTCGTCTCCCACCCCAGCAGCATCTGCTCAACGCAGGTGACTACGTCCCCGCATGCGTGAGCAATGCGTGAGCGGACGGCAAACCACAAGCGGTCTCACGCAGGATCGACATACCTGCCGCGTGGTGTTGACCAGTAAGAACAGCACCGCGCGGCATGGACAAGCACCACCGATCACGGATTCCGTCCCACTCCTAAGCGGGTGTCGCAGGTTCGAATCCTGCCGGGGGCACCAGGCAGAAGGCCCCGGACCGATCTTGGTCCGGGGCCTTCCTGTGATCGTTTAGGGGATTTCCGGGAGATCATCTCCCGGCGCGCGCTTCATGAGGTCTACGCGGCGCCACATGGCGACAGCCCGACGTTCGCCATCGCCTTCCAGAAGCTGGTCTCCAGCCCGTCGAGCCGCATGGTGGCGATCGAGTCGTCCGCGTTGAAGCAGGTGACGTCGAGGCCGGCGGGTTTGTCGCTGACCAGCCTGCTGACGATCAGCCCGTCCGCGCCGATGCCGGTGCGCCTGGCACACAGGCGCTCCGCGTCCTTGGGCCAGTCCTTCCCGTCGCCGTCCGGTCCGAGATCGGAGAACAGAACGAAGTCGTTTCCCGCGCCGTGGATCTTGCGGAAGCGCATGGCGAAGCTCCTCGTATGGGGAGGTGAGGGAGATGGTGCGATGCCCGAGCGGGGCTGTGGTCAGCGGTACTCGGCGGGCCGGTAGATGGTCCGCGCTTCTCGCATGATCAAAGGGGCACGTCCGGCGAAGTGCAGGATGCGCGCCGAGGTGGCGCCGACGGACCTCATGTCGCGGACGCGCTGATACGTGCCCCCGACGAGGATGAAGTCGCCGACGCGGACATCGGTCGGCCATCTGGTGGATCCCACCGTTCCGATCGGCGGAGGAGATATGGAGGGCAACTTCTTGGCCCTGCGCTCGTACATTCAGCTCATCCAGATGCCCAGAACGATGGCGCCGCCGAGGGCCAAGACGCTCAGGACGTAGGCGACTTGTTGGCTGTGGGGACTCATCGGGTTCCGATCAGGTGGTGCTCAACGCGACTGCGTACACGCGGGATGTCGATCTCGCCGAGGGGCACCCAGGCCGCCGCGCCCGTCTCGACCATCGAGGGGAAGAGCGCGCCCGAGGGGGCACGGAAGAGGTAGCGGATGCCGACCCGCAGGCGGGGTCCGTACCGGTGCCGGTCCGGCGTGGTCACGTCGACAGGGAACGGGCCGTCGTCGGCGCCGGCTGGGTCCATACGTCCCCGGACGATCTGGTTCTCTCGGACGCTCACGGCGCATCCAGCCCGTTCCGCTCGGCGTAGATCCAGAGGAGCCGCCGCGTCAGAAGGGCGACGTCGCGGAGGTACCGGAAAGCCCCGAACGTCGGAGTCTCAGAGGTCGGTCGATTGGTGAGGTCGACCAGTCTGGCCCCCTTGCGGAGGAGATCCCTTACGTCGCCGTCCTTCTGGGCGCCCAAGTCCTCATCGAGTAGTCCGTTCAGTTGAAGGACCATCTTCGGTAAGTGCCTGTCCATGGCCGCGCGGGTCGTGGTGTCCATGCGTAAACCGAGGACGGTATCCGATTGCGAGGAGATTGTTTCTACGTCGATGGGGGAACTGTCGGCCGCGGTGTCCTCTGCCGTCCTTAATGCCTTGCCGGTGCTTGCCATATTCATCACTGGCCCCTCCGGAGCACGCTTTCAGCCGTGCCCATAAAGCTAGGAGAGGGGAAGGGTACGGCTCTACGAATGTGCCGGAACTTGCCCGGCCTTCATCCTAGAGATTCGATGGCAGCGGTGATGATTTCACGGGCGGCGGGGCCGTAAACGGCAAGTTCGGTCAGCTCGCTGAATGTCCAGGCGTACATGGCAAGTTCGTGCTTCTGGACGACGGTCAGATGGGCCGAGATGAGTTCGACGTTCACCAACTCGTCGTCATACAGGAAGAAGCCCTCGACGGGCCACAGGCTTGAACGGTCGGCGTCCTGGGGAATGATGCCGATGCTTACCTGGGGAAGGGCCATGGCGCTGAGGAGATACCCGAGTTGGCCGGCCATCACGTCTGTGCCACCGATGCGGTAGCGCAGGACGCTCTCTTCCAAGAGGATGGCGAACTTGTGGCTCCCGTAGACGACCTTCTGTTTCTCCACCCGTACCTGGACGGCCGCCGGCACATCGTCGATGAGTCCCCGGCGGTCGCGAAGAGAGGTCAGAAGCGCGGTGATGTACGAGGCCGTTTGCACGGGGCCGGGAATGAGCCACGGTGAATATATACGGAATCGCTGGGTGCGTTCCCAGAGAGGGAGAACGGACTCCTGGGCCCACTTCAGCCCGTGGCGCTCCATCTTCCGCCACTCGACATACATGCCTTCAATTCCGCGGGCTGCCGAGATGAGATCTTCTGCCTCCCCCTCGGCGCCGCATGCGGAACACCAGTCGTGAAGGTCGCGCTCCGAGGGCGAGCGGGTGCCGCTCTCGAAGCGCGAAGCCTTCGACTCGTGCCAGCCCAGACTGTTGGCCAGCGCTCGCTTGGTGAGTCCGGCCGTTCGCCGGATTTCGGCGAGGCGTTGGCCGAGCGCCCTGCGGGCTTCCTGGACGCTCGAAGACGGCGATGTCATGTCGGTAAGACGGTCCTGTTCGTTCGAGCGGTCAGGCCGGCTCGAACTCGGCGTGCGGCGTGGCCCGCTGCCACACGGCCTCGAAAGCCGCGTCGCAGAGCTTCACCACTTCCGGGTCTTCCGTGAGTTCCAGCGCCATGTTCTCGCCCTCGCCGTCGAAGTGGTTGACGAGGACGAGGCCGGAGTCGAACAGCCAGAAGTCGTTGCCCGGGAGTGCGAGGTCGGTCGCGCTGCGTCGCGGGAGCCAGCGCACGTCTTCGCCAGCGGCGATGTTCAGCCCGTCCGTCACGTCGTACTCGAAGCGGATGTACTCGCTGACGGGCGTCGAGACGATTCGTGCCCGCCGGACCTCGACACCTCGGGAGGTGGCCTCCGTGACGATGGCGTGCCAGTCGGCCCAGCGCTCGGCGGGGTCAAGGACCCGACCGGCCTTCCAGTCGATGAAGGCGGGGTCCGACTTCATGTAGGCGTCGCGCATCTCCAGGTGGACCGCAGTCCGCCGACAGTCGCGGAACAGCTCCTCAAATGTCGGGGTCCTCATCATCGTTCTTCACCTCCAAGAAGAACTGCACCATGCGCCGGGGGATCTCCACCACGGACTCGTGGTCGGGGATGTCCATCTGTCCGAGGCGCTCGGCGTCTTCCACCTTCAGCCCCTGCACGAGGTAGCTGTCCTTCTCGTCGTCGAGGTAGACAGTGGGTGAGCCGCCGCTGGGGCTCTCCGGGTCCTTGCCGAGCTTGATCAGGGACATGATGTCCTCCTCGGATGCCGGTCACGGTCGCTATGCCAGAGCTTGCCTGCGGTCGGGCTGAGGGGCGAGGAACTTGCCGGAACTTGCCCGGAATTGGCGAGGTGACCTTATGGCGCGGGAGTGATCACGGCGACTGTCGGATCGCTCTCGGCCTCCAGGGCTGACCGGATACGAATCGCCGGCCGACCTACCGTGCAAAGCAAGAGGGGGCCGGCCGGAAGCCGGTGCACCAGGTCAGACTGCCGCCCTCAGCGGCCCCATCGCCCCCGCCATACCGAGTCAGGCACCCCGTCGCCCCTCCCCCACCGTTGAACCGTTCCTCCCCGGAGTCCGTTGCGATGTTTGCGGACGTGTGTGTGAGGTCGTGGTGGGGCGGGGAGGAGCCGGCCCGTTGGCCTCGGGGACGGAATCCGTGGCGGCCTGCAGACCGCCGCCCCGCCCAGCCCAGCCCCATCGCAGCCCGATCCCAGCCCGATCCGCAGCCCGACCGCCGACCGGCCCCAGCCCCATCCGCAGCCCGACCCCAGCCCGTCAAGGAGTGACATACATGGTCTTCGCCATCCCCCGCCTCACCGCGCGCGCGACCCGCCGCTCCCTCGGGCTCGGTGCGGCGATCGGGCTTGTGTTGGGTGCGGTCACCGCTGGGGTCGTGTTGTCGCAGCCGTCCGGGATGTCGGCGGCGGGCGGCACCGTCAGTGGTCAGATCACCGGTCTGGCCGACAAGTGCGTCGACGTGGCCGACGGCAACAGCGCGAGCGGCACGCAGGTGCAGCTCTACGACTGCAACGGCACACCGGCCCAGCAGTGGACCAACCCCGGTGACGGAACCCTGCGGGCGTTCGGCAAGTGCCTGGACGTCCGGCACGGCAGCATCGCCGACGCGGCGGACGTCCAGCTCTACGACTGCAACGGCACTCCCGCCCAGCAGTGGGTGATCACCGAGGCCAAGGACATCGTCAACCCGGCCGCCGACAAGTGCCTGGACGTGCGGGCGTACAACAGCGCCAACCGCACTCCCCTCCAGATCTGGCCCTGCCAGGGCGCCGCCAACGAGAAGTGGAACGTGTCCACGGGCGGGACCCCCTCCATCCCCGGGACCGAACCCGTTCCCGCCCCGCCGGGCGACGGCGGGTCCCCGGACGGATTCGTCGTCAGCGAAGCCCAGTTCAATCAAATGTTCCCGAACCGCAATTCCGTCTACACGTACGACGGTCTGCGCGCCGCACTCGGCGCCTACTCCGCCTTCGCCAACTCCGGCAACGACACCGTGAAGAAACGGGAAGCCGCCGCCTTCCTCGCCAACGTCAGCCACGAGACCGGCGGTCTCCTGCACATCGTCGAGCAGAACACCGCCAACTACCCCGCGTACTGCGATGCCTCCCAGCCCTACGGCTGCCCGGCCGGCCAAGCGGCCTACTACGGCCGCGGCCCCATCCAGCTCAGCTGGAACTACAACTACAAGGCCGCGGGCGACGCGCTCGGCATCGACCTGTTGAACAACCCGGGTCTGGTCGAAAGCGACTCCTCCGTCGCCTGGAAGACCGGCCTCTGGTACTGGAACACCCAGGGCGGCCCGGGTTCGATGACACCGCACGACGCCATGGCCAACGACGCCGGTTTCGGCCAGACCATCCGCTCCATCAACGGCGCCCTGGAGTGCGACGGCAAGAACCCCGCCCAGGTGCAGAGCCGCGTGGACTCCTACGTGGGCTTCGCCCAGATCCTCGGCGCCGACCCGGGGGGCAACCTCACCTGCTGAGCCCAGACTGAACCCAGTGAGGCCGTCCCCGGTGCTTCCGCCGCCGGGGACAGCCTCTGGTACGAGTGGTTCCGCCCGCCGTGGATCAGCGGTTGGGGCCGCCTCGCCTGCCGCGGTCCCGCTGATCGCCCAGATCCGTGTCGTACTCGATCTGTTCCTTGCGGACCTCGGCGGACACCTCGCGCTGTTCGGTCACCTTCTCCGTTTCGAGGCGGACGCGTTCGACCGGGACCGATTCCTTGTTGATGACCGGCTGGTCGGCGTGGAGGGTGACTTCGGCCTGCGCGTCGCCCATGCGGGTGTCGCGGATGCCGGCGCGTTCCGCGGGCGTGATCTCCTCGCGGATGACGTGCACCTCCTCATGGCTGATGGGGACCGAGGTGGTCACGTTCTCCGTCACGACGACCTTGCGCAGCCGGGCGTGGCCCACCTCGCGCTCCTCGGTGGTGACGTGCAGTTGCTCCTCGGACCTGATGAGTTCCTCGGTGTGCAGGTCCTTGCCCTCGGTGGGCGCGGAGCCGCGCACTCCGGCCAGGGGCCGACCCGTACCCGACGCGGCGGCGGCCGGGCGTCCGGTGGGCCGGTCCATACCGGCGGACGTGCCCGCACCGGCACCCGCACCAGCCGCTGACCTTGTGCCGGTGCCGGTCGTGCCCGTTGTCGTACGGGTGCCGCCCGGAGCCGTCAGGCCGTAGTGCCGGTGGAGTTGCTTCTCCTGGCTGGCGTCGAGACGCTCGTCCGCGTTGACGCGCGGGGCCTCCTTGACGGTGTCCTTGGTGTACGGGACGTGCATGTCGTCGCCGACGCGACGGGCGCCGGCCAGCGGCACAAGACTCTCGTTCATGCCGAACAGGCCGGTCTTCACGGTGACCCACTCGGCGCGGCCACTGTTGTCGCCTACGTAGACGCGGCTGACCGTACCGATCTTCTCGCCCGCCTGGTCGTACATGGTCCGACCGCTCAGAGCGTTGGGGTTGTCGAACGAACCTTCGACTGACATCGGCGATCACTCCTCGCATGGGGAAGCGCGTCCACGGGATCGGGCCCCCGACTGTCAGGCGCGCATGTTTCCATCGCGCATCCGGACGGCGGTCGCAGCAACCAGGGAGGAGCGCCCTCCTGCGACGACGACGCCACTACGGCATGCTCCACCACCGCTCATCGCCGCTACGGAAGCCTCGGGGCCATACGCCATTCGGGTGAATTCGGGGCCACCGGCCGCCGTCTCATCGCAGTTCGGCCCCTCGCGCAACTCGTTCACCCAGCCGGTCCGCCAGCCAGTCAGTCGGCGCCACTTCACCTACTTAGTAGGTTTACCAAAGGAAAGCTCGCCACCTACCTTGACACAAACCTACTAAGAAGGTTTCTTGATGGGCAGCAACGGCGGAACGGCCGGCTCCAAGTCGCTCACCCACCCCCCACTCCCCGTGGAACGACCTCCATCCGTGGAACCACCCCGACGTGAAGGACGTTGATGGCAATGACGACATCAGCTCAGGGATCCCCGCCCGGATCGCCCGAACCGCCCGAATCAGCTGGACCCGACCCCCGGCGCTGGCTGGCGTTCACCGTCTGTCTCGCCGCGGGATTCATGGTGCTGCTGGACGGCAGCATGATCAACGTCGCGCTGCCATCGGTGGAGCGCAGCCTCGACCTCACCCCCACCCAGGTGACCTGGACCGTGTCGGGCTACATCCTGGCGTTCGGCCTGACCCTGGTGACGGCCGGCCGGCTCGGCGACGACCACGGCCGCCGGAAGATGTTCCTCATCGCCCTCGTGCTCTTCCTGGTCAGCTCGGTATTCTGCGGCGCGTCCCAGAACGGCACCTGGCTGCTGATCTCCCGGATCGCGAGGGGAGCCACCGCCGGCCTGCTCAACCCCCAGATCGTCGGCCTGATCCAGCAGATGTTCGCGGGGAAGGAGCGCGGCAAGGCGTTCGGCTTCTACGCCGCGACCGTCGGCATCTCGACCGCGGTCGGCCCCTTGATCGGCGGCGGCATCATGGAGTTGGCCGGTCCGTCGTCGGGTTGGCGATACGTGTTCTACGTGAGCCTTCCGATCGGCATCGCCACCCTCGTACTCGCCACTCGGCTGCTGCCCAAACAGCACGTCGCCCGTGAGCGGACCCGGCTCGACCTGGTCGGCGCGGCGCTGCTCGGAGTCGTCGTCGTCGCGATCATGCTGCCGGTGACGCAGGCGGGAGAGGCGGAGACGGAGCCGAGTTGGTGGCTGCTCGGGGTCGCGGCCGTGGGGCTCGCGGGGTTCCTGGCCTGGGAGCGGCGGCTCGAACTGGGCGGCCGGCACCCCTTGGTGAAGCTGAACCTGCTCAAGACCCGTACCTACTCCGCCGGCGCGCTGACCGGCTTCTGCTTCTTCGCCGCACAGCCGAGCATCTTCATCCTCTGTCAGATCTACTTCCAGCGCGGGCTGCACTACTCGCCGCTCCAGGCGGCCATGGCGACCATGTCGTACGCGATCGGGTCCGCCGTCGCGGCCGTCGTCGGCGGCCGGATCGTCCATCTCTTCGGCCGCTGGCTGATCGTCGGAGGGGCGCTGGTCACCACGGTCGGCCTCGGCCTGACCGCGATGCTGGCCGGATCCGGAACCGACGGCACCACGCTGCCGCTGGCGGGATCGCTGCTGCTTGCCGGGCTGGGCGCCGGGTTCGTCATCGCGCCGAACCAGACGATGGTGATGTCGGAGATCCCCCGCCGGGAGGGCGGCACGGCCGCCGGTGTCTACCAGACCGGGCTCCGGGTCGGTTCCTCGATCGGTGTCCCGCTCGCGATGACGCTCTACTTCAGTACGTTGCAGGAGCACCGGGGCGATGTGGCGGTCGCGGTCGGCCAGGGTCTGACCGTCACCACCGTCATCTTCGCGGTGGCCCTGCTCGTCTCCCTGGCGAGCGTGCTGCTGTTCGGCCGGCATGGCGCCGCCACCGAAACGGAATCACCGACCGACTTGGCGGCGGTCGCGTCACCGTCAGCACGGTAGCCAACGGGTAAAGGGGCACTCCGTCCGTACGAACGGCCCGCATCGCCTGCTTCTCCGGCGACGCGGGCCGTCGTGCGACACCGACGACAGCCACGACAGCGACAAAGGCGCCGGACCACCAGACGCAAGGATCTCGCCGCATAGGACCCGTACTTGACGCAAACACGATTGGTGCCACGCAAACCCCGTCGATAGTGTCGATACGCCCGCCCCACCGGGAGCCATCCTGAGGCACCGACCGACCTGGTTCGCAGCCGCAATGCCAACCATGCCTGCTGCCGCCCTGCACCGGTCCGGCCCTCCGTACCACGCGGGCGAGCGTACGTACCGCGTGCAAGGAGCGAGCATGTCCAAGGGTTCGGATCTCCAGGTCGATCACGACCTTCTGTCCACGAGCGCCAAGCAACTCGCGCAGATTCGCAGCGAGTTCAGGGGTTTGGACAACTGGAAGCAGGACCTTCAACCACTGCTCGGTGACCGCCGTGTTCAGGGTGCCATGGGTGACTTCGTGGACAACTGGGACAAGAACCGGAAGCGGCTGGTCAAGGAGATCGAGGAGGTCGGGGCGATGGTCAGGACGACCAGCCACGCCTTCAAGGGACTCGACCGTCAACTCGCCGACGCCATACAGGGGAAGCAAGGGAAGCAGGGGAAGAGCACGTAGCGCCTTGGGCGTAAGCGGACCGACGGCATTGCGCAGGGGGAACGTTCATGGCTCGGCCGACCGACTGGGCTCCGCTCGCGGACACCGATCCCGTTCCGGGTGATCCGGAAGGGATTCGGCGCGAGGTCACGCATATGAAGAGGATCGCCCAGAAGCTGCGCACGCAGGCCAAGGCGATGCAGGCCATCGCCGAGTGCGACGGGCTGAAGGGCAAGTACGCGGACGAACTCGGCGACAAGGCACGCGGGCTCGGCCGGAGGCTGGACCTCGCCGAGGACCGGTACCGCGAGGTGAAGGGGCACCTCGACGGATGGGCGGACGACATGGAGACCGCCCAGGGGAGGGCGGACCGGGCCCTTGACAGCGCGAAGGACGCCCAGCGGATCATCGACCGTCATCGGCCGGAGGGCTCCGGAAGGGGCGGGGGCCAGGAATCCGGTACGGGCGGTACGGACGACGACGATCCCGTCGTACGGCGAGCCAGGGAGGACCTGGAGGAGGCCCGGACCCGACTGAACTCGGCCGTCACCTTCTACAGCGAACGCGCCGACCACTACGCCGACAGGATCCGGTCGTCGATCGACGACGACCTGGAGGACAGTTGGTGGAATGAGGTGAAGGCTTGGGTGGGGGACGCAGCCTGGCTGAGCGAGCTGGCCGATGTGCTGAGCAACGTCACCAGCATCCTCACGATCGCCGCCATCTTCTTCCCCGCCCTCGGAGTGCTGGCCGCAATCCTCACCGCTGTCATCGTCGGTATCCATCTCCTCATGGCGCTGACCGGCAACGGCTCCTGGTTCGACGTGGTGACCGACATCGCGGCGTTCAAGATGGCCAAGAACGGCATCAAAGCGGCGAAAGCGATCCAGGGGTTGCAGAAGGAGGGGCGATCCGTCGCCAAGGGCATCGCGGAGCGAGAGGCGAAGCAGCAGGCCCGCAGGAACCGCGTGGCTGACGGCCGGACCGGGGGCGGACGGCTGGGGCGGTTGCGCAGAACCGCGGACAACCAGCAGGGGCGTGCGGCTGGGGTGCGGACCCGGGACGAGGCCCTGCCTCAGGTGACGTGGATGGAGAAGGTCCGGGCCCTCGGGAACAAACGCATGGCGGAGCAGGTGAAGGACATCAAGCGTATGGGCGGAAGGTACCCGGAAGACCCGCGGCTGGGTGAGATCGCCTCGGAAGCGGCCCGCCAGAAGGGCATCTCACAGGCCTACTGGGGGACGAGTGCGGCACTCGACGCCGGCGGAAGGCTGGGGGACATGTTGTCCAGTGACTACGTGAACGCCAAGGGAAACATGACGGCACCGGGCGCAGGAGTCGGATCACAATGGTGAGGTCTCGCTCGGAGAAGCGGAGAACAGGACTGCCCCGGAGCGCGCGCACCCGGCAGGCACGTCGGGCTCAGGAACGTGTCCGCGCGACAGAGGGTACGGGGTCCGAAGCCACCGGATCCGAGACGCCCGCGTCCGTCCCGGAAGAGGAAGTGCTCTCCTCGCGATGGACCTGGTCGAACCTTGTCCTGATCGCCATCGTCCTTCTCATGGCCGCCTGGTTCATCTTCGCTCTGGACGGGAGAAGCAAGAACTGGATCGACCCTCCCATGCCCACCTGGCAGTTGGACATCGCCGCGCTCAGCCCTCTGGTGGTGCTGATCCGGTTCCGGCGCCCTGAGGTCTGGAAGCGGAGCGGCATGCTCGATTCGGACGTGAGGATCGTCAGCGGTCTCTATTTCGCGATGGCACTCCTGGGAGCGCTCGCCGGACACCCGGAGCTGTGGCTCGGGGTAGCGTTCGGCGTCGCGGGGATCGCGGGCTTCTCGTACCTGAACAGGCGTGCCGAACGTGACGGCTGATCCGGGAATCGCACCCGACGGCCCACCGACCGGATACACCTTCCTCCTCCCCGAGGACTGGGTGCGGATCCCGGTCCGGTACGGGGATCCGGACGGTGCCGTACGGTCCCTCGTCGCCTCCGCGTTCGCACAGGTGCCCTCCGACGTGCCGCGCGACAGACTGACGCCGCTTCGGCTGGAGTTGGAGCGCCGACTGCGCAAGGCCGTCGCCGAGGCTCGCGGGGCCGGGGCGCTGGAGATGTATCTGCCGGTCAAGCTGGCGGGCGAGGTGAATCTGGGGGCATCGTTCACCGTCTCCCCTGCACGCATCCCCTCCCGCACAACCGGACCCGGCGGTGGCGCCGACCCCGAAGGTGGCACCCGCCCGGTGTCCGACTCCGCGGAGATCGCCGTACAACTGCTGGCCGGCGACGGTGCGGCGGGGGCCGCGGACGTGGAGTTGAGCAGTGGCGAGATCGACGGGGCTTTGGCGGTGCGGCGGGAGCGGGTCGTGCCGGCCGATCCGGAGCGGGGGATGGAGCTGGCCAGTCGCAGGGTCGAGCACCTTGTGGCGGTGCCCGGTGACGCCGGCCGGTGGCTCGTGGTGGCCTTCTCCACCGTCGGAGCCGGGGACCCGCGCGACGATCTGGCCGATGCGATGGTCGAGTGGTTCGACGCGCTGATGACGACCTTCCGGTGGAGTTGGACGTGACCGAACCGCTCTTCGAGGTCGACCTGGAGCATCCGTTCAGCCTCGACATCGGGTGCGACCCCCTGCGATGGCTGGAGCTTCCGCCGCGCTGGGACACCGAGGAGTGGCCGGACATCTCCGTGTGGGCGGGCACGTGTGCCGAGTTGTTCTGGCGGGCGTACCGGTCGGACCCCGACGATTCGGGTATCGCCTTCCTCGCGGGCAGACTGAAGCACTTCGCGGAAGCCTTCGCGCCGGAAC
Source organism: Streptomyces sp. NPDC091292 (assembly GCF_044757265.1). Taxonomy (NCBI): domain Bacteria; kingdom Bacillati; phylum Actinomycetota; class Actinomycetes; order Kitasatosporales; family Streptomycetaceae; genus Streptomyces; species Streptomyces sp. NPDC091292. Next base: position 107,748 of record NZ_JBIVUQ010000007.1, read on the forward strand.
CCTTCGATACGCGGGTGCTACTGCGTATGTGGGAGCCGACGACCATGCCCCTCCAGGTCTGCACGATGGTCAGACCCGCCGAAGGTGACTGCGAGGCGACCCTGCGCACCCTCGTCGGAGCGGACGACGACCCGGACGCCCTGGAACCTCCGGTCGTGGAACCCTTCCACACCGACGCCCTCGGCGAAGGACTACGGGCCTTCCGCTATTTGCGGTACGACGACACCCCGGAGGTGATCGCCGCCCTCCGCTACGCCTGGCGCCACGAGAAGTCCGGTGCCGACGTACTCCTGTGGACCGCCACCCACGACACCGCCCAGGTCATCCGGGCCGCACAGGACATCGAAGAACTGGCCCACACGCTGAGCGTGGCTGTCTGGGAATCCGACTCGGAGGGGAACGGGTAGAAGCGAGGACGCCCCGGGCCAGCAGGATGTCGTCGTCCCAGGAGATTCAGGCCATCCTCCGGTGCCCCTGTCGCATCTGCCGATAGTCTCACCGGCACACCCGCCCCACCGGGAGCCCTCCATGAACCGCAGACTCACCCTGTTGACCGAAGCCACCGGATCCGGAGCACCCGCATCCGCCCCGGCGGACGAGAAGTTACTCCGGCGAGCGCCCATGGCGGGCTACGTACTGCTCGCCATCGCGCTCGCCATGGTCCACTGGTTCATCCTCGCCTTACAGGGGCAGGACACGGCCGGACCGCAAGTGCCCCTGCCCTCCTGGTGGTTGGACGCCGCCGCGCTCAGCCCTCTGGTGGTGCTGATCCGGTTCCGGCGCCCGGACATCTGGAAGCGGAGCGGCACCCTCGAATTCGACCTGAGGGTCATCAGCGGTATCTACCTTCTGATGGCGCTCCTGGGAGCGACGCTCGGCGGCTACTGGCAGCTTTGGCCCGGGGTGGTGATCAGCATCGCGGTCCAGGCGGGCGTCTCGTACGTGAACTGGCGGGCCCGCGAAGGTTCTACGGGCCCCAAACACGCATGGCCCTGAGCGGTGACGCGACCCCCTACGACTTCCCCGTACTCAAAGCCTCCTCCACCGCCTCCCGTACCCGTGTGTCCTCCCGCTCCTTGCGGCGCCTTCTGTTGCGGCGGGTTAGGAGTGTTGTTGTGGTCGCTGCCGCTATCAGTAGGAGGGCGAGGACCAGCAGGGTCCAGGGGACGGCCCAGCCGGTCGCCGTTGCCTCGACCGGTGGGAGCGACGAGGTCGAGCCCGAGGCGTCCGTGAGGACGGGGGTCAGGGTTGTTGTTGCTGTGAGGGTGAATGCCGGGGTCACCCCCTTCACCGGGACACGCATTTTCCAGGATTCGCCCGGGAGTAGTTCCGGTGGTGGGGATATCGCGCCCGCCGCCTTCTCGAACCAGCCGAACGGGCCCGCCACCGAACCCTTCTGCGTCGCCGACAGGGCCACATTTCCCGTGTTGTGGATCGTGTATGTCAGCGTTGCGTCGCCCGACGCGAAGGGCGTCAGTTTGCCCTCGTAGGCCACCTTCAGGTTCTCCACCTTCAGGCTTGGTTTCACCTCGCCGCTCACCCTCAGCTTGACGCGGATGCCGAGGCGGCGGTCGACGTTGATGCCCTTTTCGTCGTCCGGCTGCTTGAGGGAGGTGAGGATGCCTCCCACGTGGTCGCCGGGGGTCGCGTTGTCGGGGACCGTGATCGTGAAGGGGACCGTCACGGTCTTGCCGGGGCGTACCACCACGCTCGCACGGTCCGCGTGCAGCCAGGCGCCCACGCCGACCGACTTCTTGTCCCGGGTGAGCAGGTCGAGTTGGCCGGTGCCGGTCGTGTAGCCGTCGGCCGCGTACACCGCGAGCGTCAGCGGGTCCTTGCCGCGGTTGGCGACGACCATCGCGTCCTTGATCTGCCCGCCGGGGTTCACCGCGTGGCTGAAGCTGGAACGGTCGGCGCCGTAGTCGTTCGGGGCCGTCCGCACCGTCCAGGTGACGTCGCCCGTCGCCGCGTGGGCCGGGCCCGCGGGCAGCGTGGTCAGCGCGAGGGCCGTCAGGAGGGCCAGTACGACGGTTCGGACGAGGGCGGTGACCGTGATTCTTCGGGGTGCGAGGGGCGCTTGCATCTCGGGGTCCTCGGGGTGGGCAGAGCGGGTACGGGCTACGGGGTGGGCACCCGGAGGTGCCCACCCCGCCGGAAAGGTACGGTCAGCTGCTCAGCGCAGTGATCGTGAGGGTGGCGCGGTAGTCACCCTTCTCGGCGCTGCCCGGGATCTTCAGATCCAGGTCGGCACCGAGCTTGGCCTTGCCCTTGGCGTGGCCCTGGTCCGCCCAGCCGAGGCCGCGCGAGACGGAGAGACCGGCGCCGTTGTCGTCCCAGGCCGAGGCGACCGTGCCGCTGGCCTTGGCGCCCGCGCCGTCCTGGAGGACCTGCGGCGTCCAGCCGAGGTAGGCGCCGGAGAACTTCTTGTCGGCGTCCCGGAAGTCACCGACGCTCGCCGATATCGACCACGGGGCGAGCGAACGGCGGCTGTCCGACACGAGGATCGGGTTGATCTGGCCGGCCGCCTGGAAGTAGTCGCCGCTGCCCTGCTCCTTGGCGGTACCGAGGTCCACCAGGCCGTTGTAGCCGTCGATCGTCCAGCCGAACTCGCCGGGCGCGGCGGTCGGGACCTTCACCGCGAGGTCCTGGCCGTCACCGTGGTACGGGTGCACGGTGACCTTGTCGGTGACCGAGCCGACCGGCTGGCCACCGGGGGTGTTGACGCAGTTGACCTGGCCCAGCTCGACGGCCGCGTTGGGCGCCGCGCAGGTGCCGCTGCGGACGTTCTCCACGACGAGCTTGTCGTTGCGGACGCCGACCTTGACGTAGGAGCGGACGTGCTCCTGGTTCTGGGACGAGTTGTACCAGTAGCTCTCCGGGTTCAGCGGGTCGGCGCCGTTGCCCGTGCCGCTGGTGCCGGTGCTGTCCGGCTTGGAGATGTCGTAGTACTTCGAGCCGGACGCCGAGTTGGACGTCACGTACAGCACGCCACCGGGGCCGGGGTACACGTCCGCCGCGCCGGGCTGCTCGGCCGCGTTCGCCTTCTGACCGTTCTTGATCAGGTAGCTGCGCGAGTAGCTGTGGTCGTGGCCCTGGAGGACCAGGTCGACGCCCAGCTTGGAGAAGGTCGTCGGGAAGTCCGTGCGGCGCACCTTGGCGTCGCTGTCCTTGGCGTGCGCGGCCGGCGAGTAGATGGCGTGGTGGTAGACCAGCACCTTCCACTTGGCCTCGGAGCCGTGCTTGTTGATGATGTCGGTCACGTAGTTGACGTGCGCCGCGTCACCGCCGCCGCCCTGCGAGGTGGCGTAGCTGTTGCTGTTCAGGTCGATGAACAGCGTGTCCTTGTAGATGTACCAGTAGTTGCCGCCCGACGTGTTGGACGCCGGGTTGCCGTTCGAGTACAGGGGCGCCGAGCGGTCGGTGTTCGGCGTGTAGAGGTGCTGCTCGTACGCCTTGCCGCCGACGTCGTGGTTGCCGATGGTGGCGGCCCACGGGTACTGGCGCAGCTTGTCGGGCGCCAGGAAGGCGTTCCACTGCGACTCGGTGTTCGCGGTCTCGACCTGGTCGCCGCCGGACACCAGGAGTTCGGCGTTCGGGTTGGCGGCGAGCGAGACGTCGAGGGTGTCCTGCCAGCCCGCCTGGTCCTTCGGGATGTTGCCGGAGGAGCCGATCTGCGGGTCGCCGTAGAACAGGAAGTCGTAGTCGCCTTCGAAGTCCTGCGTCTTGAAGGAGTACGTCGCCGACCAGTTGCCTTCGGAGCCGACACGGTACGAGTACGCCGTGTGCTCCTTGAGGCCGGTCATCGTCGCGTGGCGGTTGTAGCCACCGCTCGTCGCGATGTTGGCGCCGCCGATGGCGTCGAAGGTGGCGGCGCCGGCCGGGAACGCGCCGTCCGTGAGCTGCGCGGTCGGGGCGAGCTGGATCTTCTGGGCGGTGTCGTCCGACGAGTACCAGGTCACCGTGCGCTGGGTCTCGTTGGCGCCCACACCGAGGATGATGCCGGTGAGCGCGGTGGGCTCGGCGGCCCCCGCGGGGGTCGACAGGCCGCTGCCGAAGGCGACGGCCAGGCCCAGGAACGCCACGGCGGCACCCCGGGCCACGCGGCGCCGCACAGGCCCGGAGGCCTGCGTGGAGGGTCTCAGATTCATCTGTTTCGTTTCCTTTGTGCACAGAGGTGCGCGAATGGAGATGCACACGGTCTCTTCACTTGGTGAACCGGTCACGAATGTGATCTTCGGGCCGGTTGAACTTCCCGGGACGTGGGCGAGTTTCAGACACCCGGCGCCGAGAGATTTCAGACACCGGCCACGCGCTGGACGAACCAGATCAGGCCCATCGCCGCGACGCCCGCCGAGACCAGGCCCGTCGCCCAGAGCCCGGCCCTCGGCGCGCGGCGGCGCAGGAGGGCGAGCAGCGGGAAGACGACGGCGATGATCGCCAACTGCACGGCCTCGATGCCGACGTTGAACACCAGGAGCGACCAGAGCAGCGTCCACGACCAGGACTCGTCGATGCCGAGCGCGCCCGCGAAGCCCAGGCCGTGGACGAGACCGAAGCAGAAGACGACCACGAGCCGCAGCCAACCCGCCCGGTCGAGGCCGAAGTGCCCGCGCGCCTCCAGGGAGACATCATCCGCGGGGTCTCCCCCGCCCCGCCGGATTCGCCACAGGTACCACCCCGCGACCACCGCGATCGACAGCGCGATGACGGGCTCGACGACGGCGGCCGGCACCTCGACCAGGCCCAGCGCGGCGAGCAGGAACGTCACCGAGTGCGCCAGCGTGAAGCTCGTGGCCGCGAGCACGATCTCCCGCAGCCGCCGCGACCCGGCGATCAGCGCGAGCAGGAACAGGATGTGGTCGATCCCGCCGAGCAGGTGCTCGGCGCCCAGCCGGAAGAACTCCCAGAAACGCTCGTACCACGCCTGACCGATCGCGAACGACGGGTGACCGGCGTCGAGTACGGCGCTGCCCGCGCGGCCGTCGATGTCGTACGTGACGATCGTCTCGGTGCCTTTGACATAGCCCTCGGAGTCGGGGAACAGCCCGCCGCGCACCTCGTCGCCCGCCCCGGGGCAGGCCCAGTCGAGCGTGAGATCGGCGTACGGGACGTCCTGGCGCCGGCCCATCGTGATGTCGCCGCTCCGCTCGGGCGTACAGGCCTTTCCGCCGTCGGAGGTCACGGAGAAACGTTTCGTGACGTACCGGACGACGGACTCCACGTGGGAGTTGAGCGCCGCGGCCTGCTCGGCGGTGTCGCCGGACTCGAACGCGGCGGTCCCCGCTTCGAAGAGGTCGTCGTCGCGGCCGGCGTCGGCGGCGGACACGACGAGGAGGTCGTACTCCAGCTCCAGCGCGGTCCGTACGCGGGTTCCGTCACCGGCGTCTTTGGTGACACCTGTGGTGACCTCGGCGTACACGGTCGAGGAGAAGCCGTGGGCGGACGCCTGGGGCGCGGTGCCCAGAACGGCGATCACCGCCGCGGTGATCCCTATGAGAACGCGGCGGACTTGTGCGGACATCGTGACTCCTTCGGGTAGCGAGTGCACGGTGCATGTCACGGGTGAACGGTCCCCGGCCGGTCGGCGAACCGTTGGACAACAAGCGTGCGAACCCCGGCCACATGGCCCCTTGGCCGGATTCAGGCGTGCAGAATTCGGACGCACGTGCCCTTACCACCCGGAGGTCGATCGCCTTGCGCCCCCCGCTCCGCGCCGCGGCCGTCCTGGCCGTTGCCCTGACCACCACCCTGGTCACCACCCTGCTCACCGGATGCGGTTCGGGCGACGACTGGTCCGGGGAGCACCCCGCGCCGAGCGCCCTGGGCACACTCGGCCCCGGGTTCACCGACCCCTCCGCACCACCCACACCGGAGGCGACCGTCACCCCGCGCCCCGGCTCCTGGGACGGCGTTCATCCGTCGAAGAACTACCGCGTGGTCCTGCTCACCGAGGGCGACGACAAGCCGACGAAGGCCCTGGTGAAGGCGGTGAAGGACTGGGCGGGCGCCGAGGACGCCGACCTCAGGACGGTGGTCCCCGACAGCCCGTCCGACCTGATCCCCGCGATCACCCGGGCCATGGACATGAAGCCGGACCTCATCGTCGGCGCGGGCAACGCCCTCATCGACCCCCTCATGACGGTCACCCCGAACCACCTCGCGCAGCACTTCCTGGTCATCGGCGCGGAGCTGCCCGAGCCCACGCACAACGTCACGGCCGTGAACTGGACAGGAGCGTCCTTCCGCGGCGAAGGCCTGGACACGTCGTCACGGTACGACGAGGGTTCCTTCACCCCGGAGCGCTGCGCGGCGGCGATACGGGCGGGGGTCGCGGCCGTACTCACCGATGTGACGGGCATCGTGATCAGCCTCGACGCCATGGCGTGACGCACCGGGTCCACCGACAACCGCGGGTGTGCCACGCAGTAGCACCCGATGGCACACGGTGGCTACCATGGGTGCATGACCGCACAGCCCGAGATCACCCAGCGTGACCTGCGTACGAGATCCAAAGAGATCATGGACGCCGTACAGGGGGGACAGGCGTTCACCGTCACCCGCGACGGACACCAGATCGGCGAACTCGTCCCCCTGCGGCGACGTCGGCGCTTCGTTCCGCGCGGCGAGTTCGCGGCCATGTCACGCACGGCACCCGACATCTCCCTGGACGCGTTCCGCGCGGACCAGGAAGCCACCGCCGCGCAGGAGACGGACGACCCCTATGACCGTTGAGCACCAGCAGGGGCTCCTGGACTCCAACATCTTGATCCTGCGCAAGTGGATCGACGCCGAAGAACTGCCCGCCGAAATGGCCATCAGCGCCATCACCCTGGCCGAACTCTCCGCAGGACCCCACGAAGTGCGCGGGAACGACGAGCAGGACGACTACGACGAACACACGGAGCGCGCCCGGCGCATGGACGTCCTCCAGCGCGCCGAGAACGAGTTCGACCCGCTCCCCTTCGACGCGGAAGCCGCCCGCATCTACGGCAGGGTCTGTGCGTCCGTGATCAGTGCGGGGCGCAAGCCGCGGCGCCGGATCGCCGACCTGATGATCGCCGCGATCGCCATCGCCGAGGATCTCCCCCTCTTCACCACCAACCCGGACGACTTCAAGGGCCTGGACGACCTGCTCACCGTCGTCCCGGTCACCCGCCCCCACGTCCTGCACGACCGCTAGCCGTGCCCGCCCAGCGCCGTCAGTACGGATGCCCCGCCATCGCCATCCGTGCCGATGCCTGGGCTCGGGCCGCCTCCAGGACTGCGAGGAGTACCGCCTTGCTGGAGGCGCGGTCGCGGACGTCGCACAGGATGACCGGGGTCGACGGGTCGAGGGCCAGGGCCTCGCGTACCTGCTGGCTGGTGCACTCCCGGCGGCCGTCGAAGCAGTTGACGCCCACGGCGAAGGGGATTTCGCGGGCCTCGAAGAAGTCCACCGACGCGAACGACGCGTCGAGCCGGCGGGTGTCCGCGAGGACGATCGCGCCCAGCGCGCCGAGCGCCAGGTCGTCCCACATGAACCAGAAGCGGTCCTGACCGGGCGTTCCGAAGAGATAGAGCACCAGCTCCGGCGAGATGGTGATGCGGCCGAAGTCCATGGCGACCGTCGTCGAGGACTTGCCCTCGATCCCGGCGAGGTCGTCTATGCCGCGGCTCACCTCGGTGATGCGTTCCTCGGTCTCCAGCGGGGGGACCTCGCTCACCGCCCCCACCATGGTGGTCTTGCCCACGCCGAACCCGCCCGCGATGAGGATCTTCAACGCGGTGGGCAAAATCGGCTCAGAGCTGACGGATACCATCCATCACCCTTTCGATGAGTTCCACGCTCGGTCTGTCCATCTGTGAGGGCGGCGCGGTGACGAGGATCAGCGAGGCGTGCAGCAGGTCACCGCAGAGCACCTTCACCACGCTGACCGGCAGATCGAGGTGCGCGGCGATCTCGGCGACCGCCACCGCACGGTCCCGGCACAGCTCCAGGATGAGAGCCGACTCGGGTTGTAAGGGCTCGTGGTCGATCTCGTCGGGTGACAGGGAGACGACCAGCGTGATCAGCGTGAAGCTGTGCTGACTGTGGCGGGTACGGCCGCCGGTGATGGCGTACGGCCGGACATGGCGTCCGGCCTGCTCACCGTCGTCGTCGGTCCACCGGGGGTCAGGCATCCGGGAAGTGACCCCCGGTGGGTGTCTGCACGCGGGGCGCGGCGCTGAGGTACTTGCCGACCTGCTTCACCAGCGTGCCCATCTCGAACGCCATCATCCCGACGTCGACCTCCTCGGACGCGATCGCGGCGAGCCGCGCTCCCCGCCCCGCGGCGGTGACGAAGAGGAACGCCTTCTCCATCTGGATCACGGTCTGCTGCACCTCGCCGCCCCTGAAGTGCCGCGCGGCGCCCCGGGCGAGGCTGTGCATGCCGGAGCCGACCGCGGACAGGTGCTCCGCGTCGTCGCGCCCCAGCTCTTTCGACTTGCCGATGAGGAGGCCGTCCCCGGACAGGACGACGGCACAGCGGATCTCGGGGATCCGGTCCACCAGTCCGTCCAGGAGCCAGTCCAGCTGGGCAGCGGGTTGTACCTGCTCAGTCATTGCTGATTGTTCCCTCACAGTTAGTTGGCGCCGGGGCCGCGCGACTCCGTCCGACCGTCCGTACCGGTCGAGTCGTCGACCTCGGAGATCCGGGCGCGCTGCAGTCCCTGCTGGATGGCGGTCATCGCGCGGGCCGACAGATCGGGGGAGAGTCCGGTGTCGCCGTCGCTGTCCTGCCGTACCGGTGGTGCTTCCGCCGCCTCCTTGCGCAGTTGCTGCGCGAGGCTGGCTCCCCGGGTCCGCTGAGGCAGCACCCGTGGGGTCGTGAGCGGCTGGGGGGCGTCGTCGCCCTGGCCGGAACCGTGGCCGGGAACCGCGCGCCCGCGCCCCGCGTCGGGGCGGGCCTGCCCGGAGTCCGGGCCGGGATACGTGTGCGTGGTCCCGCCGTCGGGGGCGGGGTACGCGTGCGGAGCGGGGTGTTCCCGGGATACGGGATGCCCTCCGCCGGGATGCCCTCCGCCGGGCGTCCACTCCTCCGGCACGGGTGCCGGAGCCGCCGTGTGTCCTGATGCAGCCGGCAACAGACCCGCACCTCCGTACTCGGGGAAGCCGCTGTGGTCGGGGAGCTTCACATGCGTGGTGCCACCGGTGAGGCCGGCGCCGCCCGCGATGCCCGCGCCCGCGAGGGCGTCGGCACCGACGAGGGAGTCGGCACCCACCAGGGCGCCCGCCAGGACACCGCCGCCGCCCGACGTGACACTCGTGACGCCCGACGCGCTGATGCCGTCGAAGTCGTCCGCCGTGCCGATCGCCCGGTTCGCGTTCGCCGCCGCCGACCTCAACTGGTCGAGCACCGGGGACTCGTGCTCCTCCAGAAGTGCCTGCGGAAGCAGCACGATGGCGAGGGTGCCGCCGTACACGGACTCGCGCAGCTCCACCTTGATCTGGTGGCGGTCCGCGAGGCGGGCGACGACGAAGTGGCCGAGGCGCGGGTCCTCGCCCAGGGTCACCATGTCGAGCTTGGGCGGGTGCGCGAGGAGATGGTTGGCGCGCGCCCGCATGTCCTCCGGCATGCCGAGGCCGTGGTCCTCGACGTGCAGGGCGAGACCCTTGGCCACCCGGGTCGCGCTGACGTACACCTGGGTGTCGGGCGGCGAGAAGCTGGTGCCGTTCTCGATGAGTTCGGCGACCAGGTGCGTGACGTCGGCGACGGCACGCCCGGTGAGGGACAGCTGCCGGTCCACGGGCAGGTTCTTCACCTTGACGCGGGTGTACTGCTCGGTCTCCGCGACGGCGCTGCGCATCACGTCGGTGATGGGCACCGGCTGGGTCATCCGGCGGCTCGGCGGCGAACCGCTGAGGATCACCAGGTTCTCCGAGTGGCGCCGTACGCGGGTGGCGAGGTGGTCGACCTTGAAGATGTCCTTCAGCAGGTCGGAGTCCTCATGCTTGCGCTCCAGGTCGTCCAGGAGCGAGATGAGGCGGTGGATGAGGATCTGGGTGCGCCGGATGAGCTGCGCGAACACCTTCTCGGTGCCTTCGCGGCCCCGGGACTGGTGGACGACGGCGTCCTGGACGACGCGGCCGAGCTGGTCGACGGCGGCGTCGATGCGCTCCATCTCGTCGCCGTCGCCGGGCCGTTCGGCCGGCATGACGGTCGGTTCGACGCGTTCGCCGCGCTCCAGGCGGGCGAGCAGTTGCGGCAGCTTGTCGGTGCCCAGCTCCTCCGTCTTGCGGTGCAGCGTGGCGAGCCGCCCGAGCACCGAGCGCTGGAGGCGCAGCGCGAGGATCGCGCCGCCGACCAGGAAGAGGACCGTGACGACCGTGCTCAGGATCAGGCCGATGAGCAGGGTGTTGGCGCGGTCGGAGCCGCTGCCGGTGAGGTCGTCGAGCGAGCCGGCGCCGACGCCGCGCAGATCGTCCACGACGGATGCGGCGGCTTCCGGCCAGTCCTTGGCATCGCCCGGCAGGCCGTTGCCGCCGCCGGTCGCCACGGCGTCCTCGATCGCCGCGACCGCCGACCACTCGGCGCCGCCGGTGACCCGGTCGAACGCGGCGGCCCGGCCCGCGGGCAGGCCCCGGGCGTCCAGGGTCGCGCGGACGTCACGCTGCACGGCGACGTACTGGCCGAAGCGGGCGCGGGCGGCCGGTTCGAGCTTGTCGGCCGGCAGGGCCCCGGCGAGTACGGCGTCCTCGCGCGAGAACATCTCCGTGAGCTGGGCCAGCGAGGTCGCGGCGAACGCGGTCCGGGAGAGCGTTCCGTCGTCGGTACGGGTCGCCGTGGTGAGCAGCGCCTGGCCGTGGGCGACGGTCTCCGTGAACCAGTCGAAGGTCTCGGTGGCCGACAGGGTGCGCTTGTCGACCGCGTCGCGGCGCTCGGACAGGGTGTCCAGGGCATCGCCCAGAGCCCGTGCGCGGCTCTTGAGCGTCGTGGTGTCCAGCCCTGCGGGTGAGGTCCGGTCGAACTCCTCGACGGCGGTATCGGTCGCCTCGCGGGCGTTGTCGAGCGCGGTGCGTGTGGAGTCGCTGCGGGCGGCCTGCCAGGCGGCGGTAAGGCGCCGCTCGTCCTGGAGGCGGGACATGACGGCCTCGGCGGGCCGTCCCGCCGATGACGCGCGTTCCATGTCGGCGCGCAACCGGCTCTGCTCGTCCAGCAGTCCGGCCGCCGTATAGCCCCACAGTCCGGTGAGCAGGAGTGCGGGAACGACGAACGGCAGGGCGAACGAGAACCGGAGAGATCGGCGGGAGGCGGACCGTTGAGTCGTCCGCTGAGTTGTCCGCCGGTCGCGGGAGCCTGGCATCTGAATCCTCGTACGGCAGCAAATAACTGGTGGCGGTAGGGGATGGTGCGGAATGCCCAACTTTCCCCCGCGCGCGGTGAGTTGACTGACCGTCATCGCAGGTCGGCGCTGTGCGAACCGTATCAGGGTCACTGCCGCATCGTCAGCACCCGTTGACGGCTCTCACCCCGGGGCCCACAGGCCGAACCCCCGGGTCCGTTTTGCATCCTGTCATAGGAACGGCACCCGGGGGATCTTGGGGCTGGACGGCGGCCTCCGGTCAGAGAAGGGCCAGCAGACGGGGGGTGTAGAGGGCGCTGGCGGTCGAGATCCCGGCCACCATGTCGAAGTAGATCGCGGTGAGATCGGCGTCCGTCTGCACCGCCCGGAGCAGGGACAGGCGCTGTTCGTTGGGGTCGGCGAGCTGGGCGACGGCGAGGGTGGACTCATAGCCGGGTGTCAAGGCGGCGTCCCGGTCGGCGGCGTACTTTCCGAGCGCTTCGTCCAGTTGCCGGGGGTCGCCGTCGAGGCCGTCGCCGATGTGCCGTACGAGGGTTTCCGCCTGGAGGAAGGCGTCGCTGATGCCGCGTGCGGTGATGGAGTCCTTGTGGTGTCCGGCGTCGCCGACGAGGGCCCAGCCGGGGCCCGCGGCCTGCCGGAAGAAGTTCTGCTGATCGCCGGTGCCGCGCAGCCGCTCGACGGGGCGCCGCCCCTGGAGCCGTTCGTGGAGGGCGGGCGCGGTGTCGCGGATCTGCGCCAGGTAGGCGCGGCGGGCGTCGGTGCGGACCTCTTCGAAGCGGGACTGCGGGAAGTAGGCGAGTACCAGGGTCGCCGCGTCGTTGGTGGGGACGGCGGCGACCCAACTGCCCGGTCTCTCATAGAGTTCGAGCGCCGCGGGCACCTCGTCCCAGTAGGTGTAGTACGCGCAGGTCAGGCGCTGGTCCTCGACGGTGAACGGCGCCTGCGCGAGGCGGGCGACGGTGGAGCGCATGCCGTCGGCGCCGATCACGAGCGGGGCGCGCTCGGTGAAGGACCGGCCGCGGCGCCGGCCCTCGACGCCGGTGACCCGTCCGGTGTCGTCGCGCAGCAGCCGGGTCACCGACGAGCGGGTGCGCAGGACGGCACCGGCGGCGACGGCGGCCTCGACCAGGATCTGGTCCAGGACGTGGCGCCGGGGCGCGTATCCGGCGCGCTGGCCCCCGACACCGCGCGCGCACCCTTCGAGGCGGATGTCGGCGACCTCGTAGACGGCGCGGTCGAGCGGCGGGCAGCCCGAGGCGTGGACGGCGTCGAGCAGGCCCCAGCGGGCGAGCGCGGCGATGCCCGGCTGGTGGACGAGGTGGGTGGAGAGGGTGTCGGAGGGGAACTCGGCCCGGTCGAGCAGGAGTACCCGGTATCCCGCGCGGGCGAGCAGCAGGGCGGTGGGGGCACCGGCGCAGCGCGCCCCCACCACGATGGCGTCGAACATGTGGGACCTCTCAGACCGTGGACATCAGCGATGCGGACCGGTGACTCGGACGAGCGTGTCAGGCAGGGGCCATCAGCGGCTCCGCCCGAGTTCGGTGAGCAGCGCGTGCCTGTCGATCTTGCCGTTCGCGTTGAGCGGCAGCTCATCGAGGGTCACGATCCGGCGCGGAAGCATGTACGGGGGCAGCCGGCCGCCGAGCGCGGCGAACAGTTCGTCGGCGGACCTTTCGGTGCCGCCGACCACGGCCTGAAGCTCCAGTTCGCCGTCGGCGGCGGGTACGGCGAGGACGACGGCGTCCCGTACCCCCGGCGCCTGTCTCAGGGCGGCCTCGATCTCGCCGAGTTCGATGCGGTGGCCGCGGATCTTGACCTGGCTGTCGGTCCGGCCGAGGTGGACGAGGTGGCCGTCGCGCATGGCCACGCGGTCGCCGGTGCGGTACCAGTGCTGGTCGGTGAGCGGTGAGTCGGTGACGGGCGGTTCTGTGAGGGGCGGTTCGGCCTGGTCCGCGGCGTCCGCGACCGCCGCGTACCCCTCGAACCCCTCCGGCGGGAGGAACGCCCGTGCGTCGTTGGCCGGGTCGAGATAGCCGGGGAAGCGCTGCGGCCCCCGGACGCACAGCTCGCCGCTGTCGGCCGGGCGGCCGTCCTCGTCGAGCAGGACGAGGTCGAGCGTCGGGTAGCCGGTGCCGATCGGCGCGGTGCCGTTGGGTGTGGCCGGCCAGGTGTCCGGGTCGGACGGCAGGCGGTACGCGGTGCAGGAGATGGTCAGTTCGGTCGGCCCGTACAGGACCTCCAGGGCGGATTCGGGTGCGGCGGTGCGCCACTCGCGGGCCAGGGCGAGGGTGAGGGGTTCGCCGCCGAAGATGCTCCACCTCAGGGTGGGCATGCTGCCGGGCTTCAGGGTGCCGAGGCGGGACGCGAAGGTGATCAGCGACGGCACCGAGAACCAGTGGGTGAGCCGCAGCGCGTTGACCGTCTTGACCGGTGAGAGGAGCTGGCCGCGCTGCGGGACGACGAGGGTGCCGCCGGACGCCCAGGTGACGAACAGGTCGTGCACCGAGCCGTCGAAGGTCAGCTCGAAGGTCTGCGAGAGCCGGCTGCCGGGTCCGATGTCGTAGCGGCCCGCCATCTGCCCGAGGTAGGAGGTGAGGTTGCGGTGCAGGACCGGTACGCCCTTGGGGGTGCCGGTCGACCCGGAGGTGAAGATGAGGTACGCCTCGTCGTCCGGTCCGGCCTCGGCATGCACGAGCCGGGGCGCCGGATCGGCCGCCACGGCTTTCAGCTCCGGGCCGTCGACGACGAGTACGGGGACGCCGAGACCGTCCGCGGCCTCCGCTCCCGTCGCGTCCGCGAGGACCAGGCCGAGCCCGGCCGCCCCGGCGATCTGGGCGGTACGGGCCGCCGGATGTTCCGGGTTGAGGGGGACGACGGCGGCGCCGGTCCGCAGGATCGCGAGGTATCCGGCGTACGCGGTGACCGTACGGCCCACGAGCAGCCCGATCCGCCGGGGCCGCTCACCCCCGGCGGCTCCCTGGGCGGCGGTGAGCAGCCGGGCGGCCAGCCGCTCGGCGAGGTCGCGGAGTTCGGCGTACGTGAGCTGCTCGCCCTCGACCTCCAGGGCGGTGCAGTCGTGCGCGAAGGCGTCGGCCGAGCGGGCGAACCACCCGTACACGGTCAGGGGCTCGCTCATGACGCGGCTGCCTCGGGGGTACGGGCCTGGAGGGTGTGGATCCAGCGGCCCAGCTCGCCGACCGTGCGCAGCCCGCCGATCTCCTCCGGGTCGATCTCCTGCCCGGTGGTGTTGGTCAGCTCCACGATGAGCCGGAGCCGGGCGAGCGAGTCGATGCCGATGTCGTTGAGCAGCGAGTCGTCGTGGTAGGGCGTACGGGCATGCTCGCGCAGCACCTGTGCGAGCAGGTCACCGCCGTCGTCGCCGTCGTCGCGTTGCTCGCCGTGCCAGTACCGCTGGGTCTGCCAGGGGTAGCCGGGCAGCGGGACGTACTGTCCCGGCGGGCCGAAGAGGCCGGTCCAGGAGAGGTCGCCGCCGGAGCGGTAGCGCTCGATGGCGGCGGTCAGCTCCGGCTTCGCGGCGGCGCGCGCGGAGGGGGCGCCGCCGTGCAGCGCCCACACGATCTCCTCGTGGCTGGCCCCCGCGACGGCCATCCGGTGCGTGTGGTGCTGGCGGCGGGTCAGCGCGCTGAAGCAGATGTCCCGCAGCGCGTGCGCGGTGCCCGCGCCGCCGGGGCGCAGGTGGGTGGTGTACGACCGGGCCAGTGCGGCGAGGGCTTCGGGGGTACGGGCGGACAGCGCGAGCAGATACGGCGTACCGTCCGACGCGGCGGCGGACCCCGCGGGGAACCCGGCGCCGTCGGCCTGGCGGATCACCACATGGGCGTTGAGGGCGGACGAGCCCTGCCCGGAGATGCCCGCGAGGGCGGGCCGGCCGCGCTCGGGCAGGTCCTGGAGCTTGCCGGGGATCTCCAGCGGCAGCTTGTTCCACGCGACTTTGGGGTGCGGGGTGTTGTGGTGGAGGCTGGGCGGGACCTGGCCGTGTTCGAGGCAGAGGACGGCCTTGATCAGCCCGGCCATGCCACCCGCGGCCTCCGCGTGCCCGATGTTGGTCTTGACGGATCCGACGAGCAGCGGCCGGTCGAAGGGGCGCCCCTCACCGAGCACTTCGCCGAGCGCGGTGATCTCCAGCGGGTCGAGCGCGGGGGATCCGGCGCCGTGCGCCTCGACGAAGTCGACGTCGGCCGGGCTGACCCCGGCGTCCTCGTAGGCCCAGCGCAGCACCTCGATCTGGCCGTCGAGGGAGGGGTTGAGCACGGAGTCGCTGGTGCGGCCGTCGTTGCCGATCGCGCTGCCCTGGATGACGGCGCGGATGCGGTCGCCGTCGGCGAGGGCGTCGGCGAGGCGCTTGAGGACGACGACGCCGACCGCGTCGCTGGGGGCGTGGCCGTCGGCGTCCGCGTCGCCGAACTTGCTGCGGCCGTCCGCCGCCAGGCCGCCGGCCTGCGACATCATGACGCCCTCGTCGGGCCGGAGGGTGAGGTTCACCCCGGCGGCTATCGCGAGGGGGCTCTCTCTGGCGCGCAGGCTCTGCACCGCGTTGTGCACGGCGACCAGCGACGACGAACAGGCCGTGTCGATGAGGACGCTCGGGCCGCGGAGGTCGAAGACGTGGGAGAGCCGGGCGGGCAGCAGGGAGCGGAAGTTGTTGAACTGCGAGGGCGTGACGGTGTCGAGGCCCTCGCGGAAGCGGATCTCCAGGTAGTCGGCGCGGGCGTTGCCGACGTACACGGCGGTGCGGGTGCCCGCCAGCTCTTCGGGGCGGCGGCCCGCGTCCTCCAGGGCCTCCCATGCCGTCATCAGCAGGAGGCGCTGCTGCGGGTCGAGTTCGGTGGCCTCGGTCGCGGACATGCCGAAGAACTCGGCGTCGAAATCGGCCGCGTCCTGGAGGTATCCGGCGCGGCGGGAGGCGATCTTGCCGGGGGTCGGGCGGGTGCCGGGCCCCTTGCGTTCGGCGTGCAGCGCCTCCGCGTCGTAGCGTTCAGGTGGTGTCTCGCTGGTGGCGTCCACGCCGTCGCGCAGCATGTCCCACAGCTCGTCGGTCCCCGACGCGCCGGGCAGCCGGCATGCCATGCCGATCACTGCCACCGACCGTGCGTCCACGTCCGACCTGTTCATCACAACTCTCCTTCGATGCTTCGCCGATGTCCCTGTGCGATGGCGCAGTTCACTTGCTCCGCGGCACTTCGGTGGGCAGCGGAGTGGAAGGCTTCCGGACGGGCGGACACGCCGCAATGCCGCTGAGAGCCTCCCGGTTCCGGGCGGACGAGTTCGCATCATCGTGGGTTCGCATCATCGTGGTGGGGGACACGGCAGGGGCTACGGGCGCCTCACCGACCGGCGGGAACACGCCGGGGCCGCTGGGGCCTTGGCGAGTACCGCGGGCCCGGCGGTGCGGTGCGCGGGCGGCGTGCGGCGCGGGTCGGGGTCCGTAAGGCGGGGTGGTCGACGCGCGGAGATCTCACCGAACGGAATGTGCCTCCGTCACCCGAGGCGCGGCCAGTGCCAGGGGCAACCCGTGCACATACCACCGCTGCTCCGCCCAGGGACCCCTCGACGCGGGCATGCCGGAGCCGGCCTCCGGCCCCGAACACCGGAACCCGGAATCGGACAGGTGTCCGAGTCCGGGTTCGAGGTCCGAGGTCGTGCCGGATCGCGCACGCCAACGCCCAAATCAAGCCCACCGCACGATTGTCGTACGCGACATCGATTCGGTTCGTTCCGCTTCCGGGAATGGCGGGAAGTGATCGGCCGAGGTTGAAACACTGAAAAATTTGGACAGACTCTCTGATTCGGCGTCTGTCGCCCCTGCCCAGGCGCCCGTTGGGCCGTAGGGCTCTTGGGGGCTCGCGGGGGCGGTACGGGTGAGCCATCCGATACCGAAATGATTCCAGTGTGGCGATCGACACGTCCCAGATTCTGATTTCATCTGTTTTTATGGATCCCCTGACACCCGATCAGGCCCGGCGCGCGGGCGAGCAGCGGAGGCTTCGACTGCAAGTTCTCGGCCTCAACAGCGTTGAGGCCGAGGCCACGTTCGACCGCGTAGCCCGGCTGGCGGCCAGCTTCACCCAATCACCTCTGGCCATGGTCAACTTCATCAATGACGAGCGGCAGATGTTCCGCGGTATGTACATCCCGTCCGCCTCGCCCGACGACCGACCCAACACCGACGGCGGCGGTGTCGTCTTCGACCTGAGCGAAATCGCACGTGAAGCACCGAGCGACTACGGCTTCTGTCCGCACGTCGTGGCCCAGGGTTCCCAACTCGCCCTGGACGACGTCTTCGACTACCCGCGGTTCCGGGGCAACCCCCTGGTGAACGACATGGGTGTCCGCTCCTACCTCGGGACCCCGCTGCGCGACAACACGGGCATGATCCTCGGCACGGTCTGTGTGGCCGACATGGTGCCGCGGACCTGGGACCGCAAACTCAAGGAGGGCATGCAGGAGCTGACGGAGACCCTTCTGTCGGACTTCAGGCTGCGCGACAGCCTGCTGGCCCAGCAGCAGGAACTCTTCGCCGTGTTCGACGGCGCGCCCTTCCCCATCATGCTCACCGAGGGCCCGAACCATCTGCTCCGGTACGCCAACGGCAAGCAGGGCGCGGCCTTCGGGATGATCCCCCAGTTCAGCCCCGGGCGGCATGTCCTGCCCGGACTCGAAGCGGTCGGCGTCTTCAACGCGATGGACGACGCCTTCCACTCCGGCCAGGCCGCGACGCTCCCCCGGGCGTCGATCACCACGTACGACTCACCGGCGCCGCAGGACTTCAGCTTCCTGTGCACACCGGTACGGACCTCGCCGGGGGCGCCGATCAGCGGCGTCCTGACCGTGGCGATGGACATCACAGGGCAGCCGTACGCCGGTTCGGAGCAGCGGGTGTTCGCGGCGAATGTGCAGGAACGGTTCGAACGGCTCGGCGCGGCCGGAGTCCCCGGTATGGGAAACGCCGACTTCTCCCGATGACGGTCCCACCCCTCAAAGTTCCCGGCCGCCACTGAACGCGGCCGGGAACCACCGCCTCCCCCATCGCGTCGTGGCGTCTACCATCCGACCCATGGGTGATTTCGAGGCAGGACAGGACAGTGGCGGCGTTCTCGGGGTGGAGATCGGGGCCTTGCAAGGGGGGACTGCCGGGCTTGGGCAGTATCTGGGGAAGGCCCTTTTGGTGGTGAATGTCGCTTCTCGGTGTGGGCTTACTCCTCAGTATGAGGGGCTTGAGCGGTTGCAGGGGCGGTTCGGGGGGCGGGGGTTCACCGTGCTCGGGGTGCCCTGTAATCAGTTCATGGGGCAGGAGCCGGGGAGCGCCGAGGAGATCGCCGCGTTCTGTTCGGCGACCTACGGGGTGACCTTTCCGATGACCGAGAAGGTCGAGGTCAACGGGGACGGGCGGCACGAGCTGTACCGGCGGCTCGTCGGGTTCGCGGACGCCGAGGGGCACAGCGGCGACATCCGCTGGAACTTCGAGAAGTTCCTGATCGACCAGGACGGCCGGGTCGTGGGGCGGTTCGCGCCGCAGACCGAGCCGGAGTCGCCGGAGATCGTCGCCGCGGTGGAGAAGGTCGTGGCGTCCGGCCCGGCCGCCGGGTAAGTGCTCGGCATCGGCGACTTCAGCGCCCGTACCCGGCTCTCCCCCAAGGCGCTGCGGCTCTACGACCGGCTCGGCCTGCTCACGCCCGCCCATGTCGACGCGTCGAGCGGCTACCGCTACTACCGTGACGACCAGGTCGAACGGGCTCGTACGGTCGCCCTGTTGCGCCGTATCGACATGCCCCTCGCGCGGATCGCCGAGGTCGTCGAGGCCGCCGAACGCGACGGTGAGGCCGCGGCGCGGAGCGTCGCCGCGTACTGGGCCGAGGTCGAGGAGCGGATCGCCGGGCAGCGGACCCTCGCGGACCATCTCAGGGGGCGCCTGTCCGGGCGGAGTTCCGAGGGGTACGAGGCGTTCGGCGTCGATCTGGTCGACGTGCCGGAGCGGTGGGTGCTCTCGCAGTCGCGGTACACGCTGGCGGACGGGCTGCCGGAGTGGATCGGGGGGTCGCTCGGGCGCCTGGAGCGGGCCGCGGCGGAGTGCGGGGGTGCGACAGGTGCGCCGTTCGTCGTCTACCACGCGGAGGTCACCGAGGAGAGCGACGGGCCCGTCGAGTCCTGCGTACCGGTCGGCGATCCCGGGGCGGCGCGGGCGTGGGTCGACGGGCAGGGCAGGGCCGCGTGGGAGACCGGGCTGCGCCTTGAGCCCGCGGGCCGGCTCGCGTACACCCGTATCACCAAGGCGCATGTCGCGTATCCGCAGATCGTGAGCGCCTTCGAGGCCGTCGAGGAGTGGGTCGCGCGGCAGGGGCTGCGGGTCGTGGGGCCGTGCCGGGAGGTGTACTTCGCGGACTGGGACGCGGCGGGGCCCGGCGACGAGGTGTGCGACATCGCCTTTCCGGTGGCCGACGGCGGCTGAACCCCCGGCGATTCCGGCTCCCCTTGTGCAGCTTCGGACCCATCTCCCCCCGCTGCGCCTACCCTGGGAAACCATGACGGGGGATACCGCGGACACGGGCGAGCGGGCCAACACCCGGGTGGGAGAGTCGGGTTGGCGGGTGCGGCTGCGCCGCGCCACCCGGGAGCACGACGGTCAGCGGGCCGGGGATGCGCCGGGCGCCGTGCTGGGTACCGGGGTGCTGCTCGGGGGTGATCTCGTCCTCACCTGCGCGCATGTCGTCCAGGATCCGGTGACCGGGCGGCGGCCCGCTCGCGTACGGGTCGACTTCCCGTCGGTGGCCGGTCTGACGGACCCCCCGACGCGTACGGCGACCGTCGTCGAGGGGCACTGGCTGCCCCCGTTCGGCACCTCGCGGGGCGATCTGGCGCTGCTGGCGCTCGACGCCCCCGCGCCGGAACCGTCACCGATCACCCTGTGGCGCGGCGATCCCAGCGGGTTACCGGTCGTGGTGGACGGGTTCCCGGTGCGGGACTCGGGCGGGCGGTGGATCAGCGGGGTGTGCCGGGGCGCCGCCGGGCACGGGGACGAGCGGGTCGAGTTCGCGCCGGGCCGCCCCGAGCACCTGGTCGTGTCGGGGTTCAGCGGCGCCGCCGTCCTCCAGGAGGGCACCGACCGGGTCCTCGGAATCGTCGTGGAGTCGGGCGAGCGGGGCCGCCGGGGGCTGTTCGTGCCGACGGCGACCCTCGCGCGGTACCTGCCGGGCGTACGGCCGTACGTGACCGGGCCCAGCGTGATCCCCGGCGCGCACAGCGTCGGCCCCGACGAGGCGCGGGTCGCCAGGCCGCACGGGCTCCAGCGCACCGTGGTCGACTGGCTGCACGCGGAGCCCGGCGCGTGGGACACGGAGGTGCTGTTCCTCGACGCGGACGACGCCCGGGAGCGGCGCGCGCTCGACCTGGTCCTCACCATGGCCGACCGGGAGCGGGCACCGGGTCCGCCGGACCAGCCAGGCGCCCCCTACCTCGCACGGGCGGGCATCGCGCCACGGCTCGGCAGCATCACGCTGCTCATCGACGCGACGGACGCCGCACTCGACCTGCCGCAGGACCCGGGCCCGGTCGGGGTGGCGCTCACCGCGCTCGACCAGACGCTGACATTCTCGGCGGCGACCGGCGAGAGTACGCGGCCCGCCGTCGCGGTCATCGGGGCCGACCGCTCCCGTACGGAACCGGCCGTGGCGGCCCGGGTGCTGAAGGCGCTGACGGAGCGCGGGACGCGGCTGCTGCTCGTGCTGACGGGGAGCGGCGGCGAGTTCGCGCAGATGCTCCCGTATCTGCTGCCGGACGACCGGGCGGAGCGCTGGCTGGAGCGGATCGAGGGGCACGTCGGCGAGCTGGCGGCGGCGGAGCGCCGGATGGCACGCGTGTACCGGCGCGTGGAGCGGCACGTCTCGGGACAGGTCCGGCCGGTGGAGTACGCGCCGCGTACGCAGGTGTGGCTGGTCCAACTTCACCACGACGTGGCACAGCACGCGGCGATGGACGACGCGGCCGGACGGCCGGTACCGGCGCTCCTTGAACGGCTCGGCCGCGCCGAACAGGCCGTACGGACCTATGTGCTGCGCGCCGAACGGGCGCACCGGGCCTTCCGGGACACCCTGCGGGAGCACTTACGGCTGCGCCACCTGCTCGGCGCCTACGTCGACCGGCTCACGCGGCACGGGCTCGCGGAGCACCCCCGCGCGGTGACCGCGCACACCACGGCGGAGCGGCTGCTGATGGGCGATCCGGTGCCGTTGTCGGAGGCCGAGCGGGGCGTGGCGGAGTACGGGCGGGTGGCGCGCGAGCTGAGGGCGAAGTTCGGCGAGGAGGAGCCCCGATGAGGTGTCAGGAGCCCGGGTGCCCGGGGGTCGTGGTGCAGGGGCACTGCATGGCGACCGGTGAGGCGGTCGACACGGAGTCGCTGCGGCACTCGACGGTCACGGTGAGCGGCGAGGACGGGGGTGGGGGTGGGACGCGGAGTGGGCACGGATGTACCGGCGCGCTGGATCCGACGACCCTGGACCGGGCAGCGCTCGACCTGGCTGACGACGGTGGTGGCCGCGAGTTCATCGGCCCCGGGGCCACAGACCCCGCGTCCCGGCCCACCGGCTCCCTCAGTCGCCGCCCGCCCCGCCCCGCCCGTGTCACCCTGCCGCCCGAGGACGCCGACCCGACCGTGCTGCCGGATGTCGCCCTGGAGAACAGGGCCGCCGACCGGGGCGCGGCACCCGACGAGACGCTGAGCGCGCTGCGGCTGCCGCCGGACCGGCTGCTCGCGGGGCAGTACCGCGTCGTCAGCCAGCTCGGCTACGGCGGAATGGGCCACGTCTACCTCGCCCGTGACACGAAGGTCGACCACCGCGAGGTCGCCATCAAGTTCCTGCGCGCCGACACCGAAGCGAACACCCTGAGCAACCTGGTCAGCGAGCGGCGGGCCCTCGTCGACCTGCACCACGACGACATCATCCGGGTGTTCAACTACGGGCACCACGAGGGGGTCGGCGACTTCCTGGTGCTCCAGTACGTGGACGGGCTGACCCTCGACGAGATCGGGAAGCGCGCCCAGGCCGCCCCGGCCGACTTCGGCCGCGCCCGCTACCACGAGTTCGTCCTCGCGTACGGGGTCCGGGTGCTCGCCGGGCTCGGCCATCTGCACGCCCAGGGCAAGGTGTACGGGGATCTGAAGCCGAACAACCTGATGCACGACGGCACCTCGACCAAGTTCATCGACGTGGGGAGCGTCCGCAAGCAGGGGGCGCCGGGGGCGACCACCCACGGGTTCCGTGCGCCGACCATCGGTCCGCGCGGCGAATCCACCGGCCAGGACGACCTGTTCAGCCTCGGCGAGACGCTGCGCAGGCTGTGCGGGCTCGGCAAGGACCGCACGGAGCTGGCGAGACTCAGCGCCCTGGACCGGGTCGGCGCCCGCCGCACGCAAGGAACAGGAACCGGCTCCCGTACCGCAACCCCCGGCCGCATCTCGGTGGCCCCCCTCACCGGCCTCGGCCCGGTGTCCCTGGCCCGGGTCCTGCACCGCGCGACCCGCGACGAACGCGCCGAACGCTTCGCGACCGCCGAGGAGATGCAGCAGCAACTACGCGGCGTCTTCCGGGAGTTACGGTCGCTGCGGACGGGACAGGAGACCTTCGAGCCGTCGCCGCTGTTCCATCAGTCGCCGTACGCACTCGACGGCGAACTCGGCGCCGCACCCCCGCTCTCCCGCTGGGCCGCCGACGCCACCCCCACCCCGGCACCGCCCCGGACCGGCGCCCCGCCGGGGCCGCCCCCCGGCACCCCCGTCCCCCTCTATCCGGCGCCGACCCCCGCCGACGTCGCCCAGCGCCTCCCGGTCCCCCAGCCCGACCCGCACGACGCGCACTACGCCGAGATCCACCGGCTCGCCGACGACGACCCGGCCGCGCTGCTCCAGCACGTGGACCGCTGGCCCGCCACACCGGAGGTCCTGCTGCTGCGCTGCCGGCTGCGGCTGCGCGTCGCGGTCCGGGCGGCGCCCGGGTACGAGGAGTACGCGGCCCGGTCCCCCGACCTGGCCGCGGCGGAGGGTGAACTGCGGCGCGCGGAGAACGCGCTGGGCCCGAAGCTGGTGCGCTACGACTGGCGTATCGACTGGCACCGCGGCCTGCTCGCGCTCGCGGGGGGCGAGGTCCGCGTGGCCCACGGCCACTTCGACCGGGTGTACGCGGCGATCCCCGGCGAGTACGCCCCGAAGCTGGCGCTCGGCTACTGCGCCGAGCAACTGGCCGACTGGGACGCGGCGCTCACCTTCTACGAGGCGGTCCGGCTGCGGAACCCGTCCCTGGGCGGCGCCGCCTTCGGTACGGCGCGCGCCCGGCTCCAGCAGGGCGGCGCCGGATCCCGGGAACAGGCGATCAAGGCGCTGCACGCGGTGCCCCGGTACTCACGGCACCGCACGGCCGCCCGTACCGCCGCCGTCCGCATCGGCGTCGACCACACCCGCGACGCGGCCGAACTGGGCGTGGTCCTGGGCCGGCTGGCGCGGCTGTTCCACGAGCACGGGCTCACCGACGAGCAGGCGCGGCTGCGGATGAAGGCGGACGTGTGGGAGACCGCGCACGCCCTGCTCGCGGACCGCAGGCTCGACGCCGCCGGTCTGGCGGCGCTCGCGGCGGGCGCCGACGAACGGCTCGGCTTCCCCGACAACGAGAACGACCTCCGCACCTCGCTCGCGCGCTTCTACCAGGGCCTGGCCCATCAGGCCGCCCGCTCCGACGCCGTCTATGCGGACGGCCTCGCCGAACGGCTCCTGGACCGCGCGTACGAGGTCAGGCCACCCGGCTTCCGACACCACAGGGATGACAGGACATGGCTCGGCAAGAGAACCGAGAGAACGCGGAAGTGGCTGCGGTCGGTGGTCCCGGTAGCAACACCGGCACCGGCGGAACGGACCCGCAAGGAACCGTAGCTGCCGGTGTCGTGGTCGGTCTGGAGGTCAGCCAGGTCATGGAGCTGCCCGCCCCGACCGGCTCCGCCGCCCACCCCGAGACGGGGACCGAAGCCGCCGAACGGGCCCGGATGTACGCGGTCCTGACCGTCTCCGTCCACAAGCCCCCGACCACCGGCGCCAGGGCCGAGGCGCCGCCCCGCGCAGAGATCCTGCTCGTCGACCACTCGTCGTCGATGGTGTCCCCGCCGAGCCGCCTGGGCGCCGCCCGCGCCGCCGCGCTCGCCGCCCTGGACCGCATCCCGGACGGCACCCTGTTCGCGCTGGTCGCGGGCCGGGACCGGGCAGGCGTGATCTACCCCGTACGCGAGGACCTGGCGGTGGCGGGCCCGGCGACGCGGCGCGAGGCGGCGGAGGCGCTGGCGGCCCGCACCCCGGGCGGCGGTACGGCGATGGGGACCTGGCTGGAGCTGGCGGCGCGGCTCCTGCGCGACGGCGTACCGGCCGGGGAGCGCGACCGGTACGTGTGCCACGCGCTGCTCCTGACGGACGGCAGGAACGAGCCCGGGTACGAGTCGCGGGAGGAGCTGACGGCCCGCGTCGAGGCGTGCCGGGGACAGTTCACCTGCGATGTCGTCGGGATCGGGGACGCCTGGGAGACGGCGGAACTCCGGCTGATCACCGAGGGACTCGGCGGCCGGGCGCGGGCGGTGGGCGATCTGGCGCGGCTGCCCGGCGAGCTGGCGAGGCTGACGGAGGAGGCGGTGGCCCGGGACGTACGGGGGCTGCGGCTGCGGCTCGCGCACCGCAAGGGCGTGACCGTGCACTCCTTCGAGCAGGTGCACCCCACCCGGATGCCGCTGGAGCCGGCCACGGTGGACAGGTCGGCGGTCGAGGCGGGCGCCGGGGGCCCGGTCGAGGAGTACGCGACGGGGGCGTGGCGCGAGGAGACCCGGGACTATCTGCTCTGCCTCAGCGCGCCGTACCTGCCGGACCAGGAGGACCGGCGGCTGCTGCTCACGGCGGTCACCGTGGAGTCGGCGGACGGCGAAGGGGCGTGGCCGGTGCGGCTGCCGGAGCCCGCCGCCGTGTTCCTGTGCTGGTCCTCGCACGCCGACCTCTACAGCAGGCTGCATCCGAGGGTCGCGCACTACCGGCACGAGGAGCGGCTGCGGGTGGTCTTCGAGGACGGCTGCCGGGCGCTGCGGGCCGGCGGGACCGACGCCGCCGAACGGCACTTCGGTGAGGCGTGGACGCTGGCGCTGCGGACCCGGGACACCGGTATGCAGGAGCATCTGCTGCGCCTGGTCAGGGTGCTGGACGCGACCAGGGGTGAGGTGGAACTGCGCCCGGAGATCCCCCGGTTCGACATCGAGGCGGCCCGGGTGCACCTCAGTGAGACGGTCCTGCCGGGGCGGGACGGGTCATGAGGGAGACGGCGGACCGGATACGCCGGGCGGTGGTCGCGGCGGGGGCCGTCACGGACGCCGTGGTCCGCCGCGTCGGCCGCTACCTGTGGCCGAGGTCGAAAGGGAACCGGAACCGCGCGTATCTGCGGGACCGGCTGATCGCGCTGCCCCTGCTCGGCGTGGTGTCGTTCACCGCGTTCGCCTGGGGGTACGCGGAGCTGCGCGGCGACAGCGCCTACGTACGGGACCAGCTCGCGCCCGCGCTCGCGGACCTCGCGGACGCCAAGGTGTCGCTGCGGATCGCGCAGGAGGAGGCGGTGAAGAGCCTCGGCACCGAGCAGGCCGTCGAGCTGGGCGGGCTCAGCGAGCGGTACCGCACCCGCCTCAGCCGGGCGAGCCAGGACCTCGGCCAGGTCGCGCAGAGCGGTGCGCTCACCGTGTCGCAGCGGCAGGAACTCCAGGTGGTGTCCGGTCTGCTCACCGACTACAGCGGCTGGATCAGCCGCGCCCAGGCCCATGTGGCCAACCCGGTGCTCCGGCTGGCCGAACTCTCCTACGCCCAGGGCATGTTGTACTCCCCCGCGCCCGCCGCCGAGCCCGCCGGCAAACCCACCGCCAAGCCCGCCGCGTCCCAGGCGACGACCGTCGTGGACCGGATCTCGGCGCTGGAGGACCAGTTGCGGGGGCGGCTCACCGAGCGCGCCGCGTGGGGGCCACGGGTCCTCACGGCGGGCGCCGTGTCGGCGGTGGGGTTCGCGCTGTTCGGCTACGGCCTCTGGCACACGCTCGGCTTCCTCAGGCGCCGCTTCCGGATCAGGCTGAGTCTGCCGCTGGTGGTGGCCGCGGTGCCGCTGGTGGTGATCCCGTTCCTCACCGCCGACGGGATCCTCGCCCAGCGCGCCCAGCACGCCGTCCAGTCGACGGCGCGGGAGCTGACCGACAAGACGTCGGCCGCGAAGGAGACGGAGACCGAGAACCATCCGTTCCAGGCCCCGCACCGGCAGTCCGTCGCCCGGCTCACCGGCGTGATCGACCGGCGGCTCGCGGCGGGCCGCACACCGGGCCCCGACCTGGCGTGGCTCACACCGTTCGTGTTCCCCGCCGGACTGGTCACGGCGGCCGTCACGGCGGGCGCGCTGCACGGCTACCGCCGCGAGTACCTGACCGTCACCCGCCACGGAGCCGCCACATGAGGACCCCGCCGATGACTCCTCCGATGACCCGCAGCGTGGCGCTCCGCACCGCACTCGCCGCCTGTCTGCTCGCGCTCACCGCCCTGACCGGCGCCGCGTGTTCGGGCCCTGCCGACCGGGACACCCTCGTCGTCCTGGGGCCGTGGACCGGCGAGGAGGCCAAGGCGTTCGAGGCGACGCTGCGCAAACTGGACGACGGCACCGGGCACACGTACACCTACGAGGGCACCCGGTCGCTGCGCGAGACGCTGGTCGCGCAGCTGGAGGCCGACGCCCCGCCGGACGTGGCGATCCTCAACAGCGTCGGCGAGCTGGCCGAGTACGCCCGCAAGGGCAAGCTGCGGCCCCTGGCACCGGCGGTCGCGGAGCGCGCGTACCCGCCGTGGGTGCCGACGCTGCTCGTCAACAACCGGAACCAGACATTCTGGGTGCCGCTCAAGGTCGACGTGAAGAGTCTGGTGTGGAGCAGGAACACGGCGTCCGGCGACGCGGTCCGCTGGTGCCTGGGGCTCGCCTCGCAGGCGACGTCCGGGTGGCCCGGCACCGACTGGATCGAGGACATCCTGCTGCACCAGGCGGGGCCGACCGCGTACGAGAAGTGGGCCACGGGCGGCCTGTCCTGGCAGAGCCCCGAGGTGCGGCGCGCGTGGGAGACCTGGGCGTCACTGCTCGGGCGCCGCATGCCGGACGAGATAGCGCGCTCCCTCCAGACGTCGTACGAGGGCGCGGACGGGCGCGGCCTGCTGAACTCCGGGCCCGGGACCGGAGCCTGCACGCACGAGCACCAGAACGCGTTCATCCGGTACGTGTACGCGGACGACGACGCCATACGGGTGGAGCCGTCGGCCCCGTTCCTGCACGGGGACAGCCGGTACGACGACGCGTACGAGGTGTCCGGGGACATGGCGGCCGTGTTCAGCGACAACCCGGCCGCGCAGCAGCTCGTGGACCGGCTCTCGGGCGCGAAGGGCCGCGGGCTCTGGCAGCAGGAGGCGAAGCCGGCGGTACGACCGCTGTTCCCCGGGGCGAAGGAGGACCCGCGCCCGGACGACCCGATCGGCGGGAAAATCGCGTCGCTCCTCACCGCCGGGGGCAGCACCCTCTGCTTCGACGCGTCCGACGTCATGCCCCCACAGCTTCGGGACGCCTTCTACCGGGCGGTCCTGGCGTACGTGGAGACCACGACGTCGGCGGAGCTGGACTCCCTCCTGGAGCAGCTGCAGAAACTGACCGATCAGAACCAACCGAAGAAAGCCCTGTCGGGCATCTGCGAGGAAACGTAGCGAAACGTAGCGGGGGCTCCTACCGGAGTTCTTCCGGGCACGGGGTCCCCCGGGGAAGCTGATACGGCGACGCGAGACGGTACGTCCCGGGGACCGGCGCCAGCAGCTCCGTCCACTTGTCGCCCTCGGAGTCCTCCGGCGTCTCGATCAGACAGCCGCTGACGTTGTCGTACGACTTCGGCGTCCCCTCGGTCCGGGTCTTGGACGCCTCCGTCTCCTGCGGCGGCTTCACGCTCTTGCCCTGTTCGTCGACGAGACCGAGCCACGGCGAGTACGGGATGCGGATCAGGATGCGCCCGGCCTGCTTCACCTCGATCGTCCACTCGCCCTGCTCGGCCCGGTCGACCACGGCGTTCGGCTCGGCGAGCGGCGTCGGGTCCGTGACGGCGAACAGCTGCCAGTTGGTGTCGCCCCAGATCTGCCGCAGATACGGCTGCCCGCGCTGCACGAGTTCCCGCTCCCGCTGCCCGCCGTCCCCGTCGGGCTCGTCCTTCGGCAGGACGACGTAGTGCACGGCCCAGCGCTGGAGCCAGTCGTGGTAGTTCGCGGAGTTGAGGGTGTCGTCGTAGAAGAGCGGGTTGCGCTCCATGTCGGCCTGCCGGTTCCAGCCCCGGGCGAGGTTCACGTACGGCGAGAGCGCGGACGCCTCGCGGTGGCTGCGGGCCGGTACGACCTCGACGCGGCCCTTCTCGGCGCCGGCGATCTGGAGCTGGTTGACGAGGGGCGCGAGTTCCCGGGCCCAGGACGCGGTCGGCGTCGTATGGACGACGTCGTCGACGGACTTGAACCCGATCCACGCGGTGAAGCCGGTGAAGGCGATGAGGACCGCGTACCACTTGACGGTGCGCGGCACCGCGAACGGCAGGGCGGCGAGCAGCGCGACGCCGCCGAAGAGCATCGCGAGGCGGGTGATGTTGGAGCCGATCTGCGAGCTGATGAGCCAGGTGAGGAGCACGGCGAGGGTGTACACGGCGGCCGTGATCCGGACCGTCACCCACTCGTTCGGCACCAGGATCAGCACGAGGAGCCCGAACACCATCGGCAGCAGCGCCGACAGGAACTCCATCGGCTGGGTACCGGAGAACGGGAACAGCCACGCGGACAGGACGACGACGAGGGTCGGCGCGATACCGAGGGCGTACGCGCCGGGGCGGCGCTTCTGGAGGAACAGCGCGACGGCGACGAGCCCGACGAAGAGCCCGGCGACCGGTGAAGCGGCGGTGGCGAGCCCGGCGAGGGGCGCGGCGGTGGCGGCCTTGGCCCAGCGCTTGTAGCGCCAGCGGTACGGCCAGCAGAACACGGTCGCGGTCGCGGCGAGCCCGAAGAGCATGCCGAGGCCGAAGGTGACGCGGCCGGACGCGGCGTTGCACAGCAGCGCGAAGACGCCCGCGAGCGCGGGCCACAGGGGCTCGCGCACGGCCCGGCTGCGGACGAGCAGCAGGGTGAGCAGCGCGGCCGACACGGTCCCGGCGATCATCATCGTGGTCCGCACCCCGAGCACGGACATCAGATACGGGGACACGACGCTGTACGAGACGGGGTGCATCCCGCCGTACCAGGCGAGGTTGTACGCGGAGTCCGGGTGCCGTCCGACGAACTCGGCCCAGGCGTCCTGCGCGGCGAGGTCGCCGCCGCTGTTGGCGAAGGTGAAGAACCAGATCAGGTGGGCGGCGCCGGCGAGGAGCGTGGCGACGGCGACGGGGTGGCGGCGGATGCCGTCGCGGAGGGCGGCGAGGCGGGAGCCGGGGGTGCGGGGGTCGCCCGGGTCGCCGGAGTCGCCGTCCCGGCTTCTGTTGTCGCGCTGCACAGGCATGGATATTCGCTCACCCGGCTCGGCGTCGTCGGCCCGCGTCGGCTCCGTCGTGGCCACGTACGGTCTCTCCCCGTGTTGTCGTCGGCCGGGGCTCCTGGGGATGACTTCCCCGGAAACTCCCGGTGTCCGGCCCCGGTTTCGCGACGCTAGCACGGGTCAGGCGGGGGCGACCGGCCGGCCGGTGCGGGCCGGCCGGCCGGTCGCGCCGAGGGCTCAGCCCAGTCGGGTGAGCTTGGCGCCGAAGCCCGGCTCGGCGAGGTCCTTCTGGAGCGCCACGGGCACCTCGACGGCGCCGCCGGTGCCGTCGCCGACGGTCAGGACACCGACCTTGGTACCGGCCTTCGCCGTGTGCGGCAGCGCCTCGCCGCCGTCGGTGAGCTTGAGCTGGACGGTGAGTCCGGCCCAGCCGACGGCCGAGACGTCCTTCGTGGCGACGACCGGGGTGAGACCGCCGAGCCCGTCGTCCACCTGACCGACGACATCACCCTTCTTCAGGATCGTGCTCGCCTTGACGGCGTCCTGGGCGGCGAGCATCGCGGTCTTGCTGACGGCGTTGACGGTGTCGATGATCGGCGGCTTGTGCTGACCGAGCACGGCACCGACGACCACGACGGTCTCGCCGCCGGCCTGCTTGGTGGCGGCGAACAGGAGGTTGCCGCCGGCCTTGGTGGTGGAGCCGGTCTTGATGCCGATGGCGTTGTCGTACGGGACGAGGCGGTTGTAGTTCGACCAGACCTTGCCCGAGGGGTCCGTCCAGCTCGGCAGCTTGGTGATGTCGGTGAGCGCCTGCATCCGCACCAGCTCGTTGCCGAGTTTGACCTGGTCCTCGGCGGTGCTGACGGTGGTCTCCTTCAGCCCGGACGGGTCGGTGTACGTGGTGTTGTCCATGCCGAGTTCTTTGGCGGTGTCGTTCATCTTCTGGACGAACTCGGCCTCGGAACCGGAGTCCCAGCGGGCGAGCAGCCGGGCGATGTTGTTCGCGGACGGGATCATGACGGCGGCCAGGGCGTCCTTCTGGGACAGCTCGTCGCCCTCCTTGACCGTGTTCAGCGTCGACTCGCCCCCGGTCTCGTCGTAACCGCCCTCCTTCTCGGCGGTGGCGTCCACCGGGATCAGGGGACCGTCGGCGCCGCGCTTGAGGGGGTGCTCCTTGAGGATCACGTACGCCGTCATGGCCTTGGCGACCGAGCCGATCGGTACGGGCTGCTGCTTGCCGAAATGGTCCATCGTGCCGACCCCGCTGGCGTCCATCCAGCCCTGCCCCTCGCCCGGCCAGGGCAGGGACACCTTGGCACCGTCGAACGAATAACTCGGGTCGGCTGTCAGGCTCAGCGTGGGCGGGGGCAGCGGGCGCAGGGACTGTGCGACCGCGAACACGATGAGGAGGAGAACGGCGAGCGGCGTCCAGATCTTGACCCGCCGCAGCGTGGTGCGCAGGGGCGTCTGCGGGGGCGGCGGGGTGTTGGTCAGCTCGGCGAGCAGGTCGAGCGGGGGCAAGGGGGGAAGGGGCTGCTGGGTGGTCCGCTCGATCGACGGTGCCACGGGGCCGGCGTCGGGCTTGACCTCGGCCTTGGGCGGAACGGGCGGTACGGGCGGGCCGGGCGGCGGTACGGCCGGAGGGGCGGGCGGCGACTTCTTGGCCCAGGCGGGCGGAGTCCTCTCCCCGGCATTCTCGTCCAGCGGCTTGAGCGCGACGAACTTGCTGGTGCGCTCGGAGTCGGATTCCCGCTTGCGAAGATCGTCGACCTTCAGCGTGGTGGTCGCCTGATCGCCCCCGTCAGGCACGACGGGCGCCTTGAAGACGGCGGTGGCCTGGTCGACGGGCCCGGATTCATCCGCGTCGTCGTCCACGACCTCATCGGTCACCGCGTCGTCCGGCTCGTCCCCCTCGGGAACTTCGTCCCGCACCACGTCGGAGTCACCGTCATCACCGGCGGAGGCGTCATCGGAGGCATCGTCGTCATCGGCGGACGCATCACCCTCTGCCGCCTCCTCCTCAGCCCCGGAAGCCTCGCCCTCCACCCGCGAACCCGGCACATCGGCCTTACCGGGCACCTCAGAGGCCTCGGACTCCGTCCGAGACCCACCCCGAGTCCCATCCCCGTCCGCACCGCCGGAGGCCACCCCACTGGTCACCCAAGCGGCCACCGCCTCCCGCAACCGCTCATCACCTTCCGGAGCCGCAGCCGCAGCCGGCGACGCGGACGATGCCGCGGACGACGACGGCGACGCAACCGATTCACCCCCACCCCGCGTCTCCCCCGCTGAGCCCGTCGGCACGACCTTCGTACCGAACACGGCCGTCGCGTGATCCACACGCGCCGGACGCCCCGGCTCGGCCTCCCGGGCCAACCCCATACGCGGGTCGGGGGCCGGGGTTCCCGACGAACTCTGCTGCTTCGACCTGTCGGGGGACTCGCCCGCCACCGATGCCTCCTCCATACGCCTACGCCAAACGCGGTGAGCCGCCCCGCGCGGAACCGTTTCATTGGACCGCACCGCACCGCTCCCACCCGAATCGAACCGGGGTCCCCACGGAATGCCACCCGAAATCAGGTGTCCGAAGCCTGCACCAGTGTCCTGTGTGAGAAGCCGACCCTGCTGGTAGACGAGAACGACATACCTATCGGTTCCACTACAAAGAGGTCACGCGCTCTCGACAGACCAATGTGAGAGGGGTCACCCTGTCAGACATCCACGCGGGGAGGCATGGATGGGCAGGAGCCGCAGAACAATTCCGGAGGAGCTTCTGTTGCTCGCTCTGGACCCGACCACGGGTACCACAGCGCAGCCGCAGTCGCTCGACCTCGGTCTGGCCGGAGCACAGCTAGTGGAGCTGGCGCTGGCCGGACGGATAGCCCCTGACGGGGATCGTATCGCCGTGGTCGTACCACGGCCGACCGGAGATCCGACACTCGACTGCGCACTGGAGCTGCTGCGAAGGCGTGGCGCACCGGTACGCGCGGTCCACTGGATCGGCGGGCCCCGACTGGGGCTGCGCCAAACGTATCTCTCGCATCTGGAGCGGTGCGGCATGGTGCATGCCGTGGCGGGACAGATGTGCGGGGTGCTGCCGACGACTCGCTACCAGGCGACGGACACGGCCATCAGCCGGGAGATCAGGTCCCGGCTGGACAGCGCGATCCGCACCGGCGTACCACCGGACCCGCGGACCGCGGCGCTCGCCGCACTGGCCCACGCGGTCGGACTCGGCAAGCATCTGTACCCCGGCAACGAGGGGCGGTCGTCGCGATCCCGGCTACGGGACCTCATACGACACGACCCCATGGGCGGACTAGTGGCACACGCCGTGATGGACGTCCAAAACGGCGCGGCGGCCCCGCCCCGCCGAACCAACCAGGCCGCGCCCCCGGGCCAGGTATCAATGCAACCACGCCGAAGCCCAATGGCCAGAGCAGCAGCGCACTGATCACTGAGGGGCGCGAACGCGCCCCGCTAAAGGGGCGCGGGGAACTGCGCGACCAGCCCCCACCGGCCGCCAGTTCACCCACCGGGGCGCGCCAGCACCCCACCCCCTAGGGGCGCGGGACTGTGACATTTGCGGCTCCGCCGCGGGGCGCACCCAGCCACACCGGGCCGCCAGTTCACCAACAGCCCGCACCACCCGGACAAAAGACCCGGGAGCCGCAAACCCGCGGGGCGGAGAGCCCGTAGGCATCGGGACGATGCCACGGACCCCCCGCCCCGCAGAGCGCTCCCGCACACATATCCCACCGTTTCCCAGCGCCACAATCCTCCATGGTGGCAGTCTGCTCAACAGCAGATACGCATAGTTGCCAGCGCGATCACAAGCCGGTGGTCGCGGGCCAGCAGCCGGAGGTGCACGTCCGTGGCGTCCAACGTCAATCCCACCGTCAGGCGACGCCGTTTGGGGCAGGAGCTGCGCCGGCTCCGAGAGCTGAAGGGCATGACGGCCGAGGAGGTCGCCGACCGGCTGCTCGTCTCGCAGTCGAAGATCAGCCGCCTGGAGAACGGCCGCCGCAGCATCAGCCAGCGCGACGTCCGGGATCTGTGCGGGGTCTACGAGGTCGAGGACCACCGCATCGTCGACTCCCTGATGCAGATGGCCAAGGACTCACGCCAGCAGGGCTGGTGGCACTCCTTCGGCGACATCCCGTACAGCGTCTACATCGGTCTGGAGACCGACGCGGCCTCGCTGCGCGTGTACGACCCGCAGGTCGTCCCCGGGCTGTTGCAGACCCGCCCGTACGCCGAGGCGCTGATCGCGGGCGCGCTGCCGGAGACCCCGTCGACGGACATCGACAAGCGGGTCCAGGTACGGCTGCGCCGCCAGGAACGGATCGCGGCGCCCGAGAACCCGCTGCGCCTGTGGACCGTGCTCGACGAGGCCGCGCTGCGCCGTGTGGTCGGCAACCGGGGGCTGATGCGGGACCAGTTGGAATTCCTGGTGGAGCAGTCGCAGCTTCCGCATGTGACGGTCCAGGTGATTCCGTTCGACATGGGCGCGCATCCCGGACTGAACGGGCAGTACGCGATTCTGGAGTTTCCCGACGCGGCCGATTCCAGCGTCGTCTACATCGAGGGAGTCACGAGCGATCTCTATCTGGAGAAAGCGAATGACGTCCAGCGATACAGCGTGATGTACGAGCATCTGCGGGCCCAGGCGCTGAATGTGGATCAGTCGCGCCAGTTCATCTCGGAGATCGCCAAGGATTACGCGCGCTGATCATCCGGGATCGGCCGGTGATCCAACTCCCTTGTCCGGCAAGGGGCGCGGCACAGTACACCGTCCGCCCAGCGGAGCGGAAGACCCGCGTGGAATATGCCATCCAGTCGAGTGAATGGCCACTTCCCCCGTCGATGCGGGCGAGTAGCGTCGATCACGTCATCAGGTACCAACGGTGGCACGACCGCCGAGGCTTGGCCGCCGAAAGCGGTGTCAGTAACTCGACAACTGGCTGAACCGGAGTGAACATGGCAATTCAGCAGGGCGCTACGGATACGTGGGTCAAGTCTTCGTATTCCACGGGAAACGGCGCATGCGTTGAGGTCAAGTCCCCCCTTCTGCACGCAATCGCCGTACGGGACTCGAAGGTCACCGACGGCCCCGCCATCGGCTTCGCACCCGATTCCTGGAACTCCTTCGTGAACGAGGTCGGCCGAGGGTCGTTCACCCTCGCCTGATGCAGTACGAAACACCGCAGAACAATCGCATAGGCATCACCGACAGAGCCCTCTCGACTGGTCCGCCGTCCCGGCCGAGGGGGCTCGGCGTGAGCCCGGGTGTCCGCTCCGTGATTCAGCGGAGTTGATCGACGTAACGGTCCGTGCCAGGGACCGTCGGAATGAACGGCGCCAGCAGTTCGACCCGGCCGTGCCCGGACTCCCGTACCAGGTCGCCCTCCTGCCCGAAGGGCTCCCAGCAGGTGCGCGGGTCGGCCTCCAGGAACCACAGCAGTGTCAGCCGGGTGTCCACGCCCTCGACCTGCTTCACGTACGTCATCCGGTCGCCGGGCAGCGGTGTCGGCCGGAAGACGGTCACCATCGCGGCGGGCGAACCGGCCAGCCGCTTCGGCAGATGCCGTGACCGCAGCCACTCCAGCAGGGCGGCCCGCTCGTCGGGCCCGTCGGCGTCCACGACTTCGACGACCAGGCCCGCGTAGGGGTGGTCGAGGGCGTGCAGGTCCCGGGGGCCGGCGGCGCCGTCCCGGTAGACGGTCGCCTCGTGGTCCTGGAACGACGTGAAGACGTGCGTACGGTCCTGGTAGACCCGGCCGTCCCGGTTGAGCCGCTTGTTGATGCCGACGGTCCACTTCATGTGGTCGTCGTAGCGGCCCTCGGTGATCCAGTACGTGGACAGATAGCAGCCGGCGGTGGTCGGCCGGGCGACCGCCGAATCCTCCGGTGAGCGCAGCTCTTGCAGCTCCCGCGTCGCGACCCAGCGGCGACCCGCGAACATCCAGGGCATCGCCATCGCGCCCGCGTAGTAGTGGTCGTCCTCGTACCAGCGGTTGTAGGCGTACTCGTGGCCCGGGTGCGGTTCGACCATGGTGATCAGGGCGTGCCCGGGGCGCACCCCGTACGGGCCGACCGCGGCCAGCTCCGCGTAGACCTCGCTGCGGGTCTCCTCGCGGGTCTCCTCGCTCATGCCGTTCCCCTTCCGTCCTCCGGCGCGGAGACCTACTCTGACGCCCCGTCAGAAAATCTGCCAGAGCCGGGAGGCGACCGGATGCTGCTCCAGGGGAAGACCGTCGTGGTGTCGGGCGTCGGGGCCGGGCTCGGCCATCAGGTCGCCGCCGCCGTCGTACGGGACGGCGGGAACTGCGTCCTCGGGGCGCGTACCGAGGCGAATCTCGTCAAGTCGGCCGCGGCGATCGACCCGTCCGGCGCGCAGACCGCGTACCGCTCCACGGACATCACGGACGAGGCGCAGTGCGACGCGCTGGCCGCGCTGGCGCGCGAGCGGTTCGGCGGGGTCGACGCGGTGGTCCATGTGGCCGCCTGGGACAGCTACTTCGGCGGCCTCCAGGACGCGGACTTCACCACCTGGCAGGGGGTCATCGACGTGAACCTGCTGGGGACGCTGCGGATGACCCGGGCCTGTCTGCCGGGGCTCAAGGAGCGGGGTGGCTCGGTCGTCATCGTCGGTACGCAGTCGGCGGTGGCCGCGCCCTCACAGGTGTGGCAGGCGGCGTACGCGGCGTCGAAGGGGGCGCTGACCTCGGCGATGTACTCGCTGGCGCGCGAACTGGGCCCGCACAGGATCCGCGTCAACACGGTGCTGCCGGGCTGGATGTGGGGGCCTCCGGTCGAGGCGTACGTCAAGTTCACCGCGCACACCGAGGGGGTGTCGGAGGACGACGTACTGCGGCGGCTCACGGAGCGGATGGCGCTGCCGGAGCTGGCCACCGACGGGGATGTGGCGGACGCGGCGGTGTTCCTGGCGTCGGACCGGGCCCGCGCCATCACCGGGCAGTCGCTGCTCGTGAACGCCGGTGAACTCATGCGGTGACCTGAACCCGCCCATCCGAACTGGTACTTGCTCACCCCCTCTCTCGGCCGTACGGGACCCGCATCCCGTGCGGCCGTCCGTCGTGTTTCCCGGGTGGATCCGTCTGGCGAAGTGCCCGCTCATCGTGTGGTCGCCGCCATGTATGCGACAACCGGCACGCAGGTCAAGAGACAGTAAAATCGTTCGCCTTACTGATCCACGTTCATATCCATGACCCTGAAAGGTCTTGACCGGGCCCCTTTGGCAGCGGTTCAATCCCGGAAGTCCCCGCTCCCGCACGGGGGCGCCGCCCCATGGACGTCCTGGCGAAGCGCTCCTCAGTACGTGGAAGTTCACAAGGCGGACCCCTGGAGGGGGCACATGAACAGTCTCGACTGGGCCGTGCTCATCGGCTACTTCGGCGTGATGGTGGCCATCGGCATCTGGTCCCACAAACGCGTCGACAACGTCAGCGACTTCTTCACGGCCGGCGGCAAGATGCCGTGGTGGCTCTCGGGCATCTCCCACCACATGTCCGGCTACAGCGCCGTGATGTTCACCGGGTACGCCGGCATCGCGTACACCTACGGCGTGACGTCCTTCGTCACCTGGTCGTTCCCGATCGCGCTCGGCATCGCCATCGGCTCGAAGCTGTTCGCCCCGAGGATCAACCGGCTGCGCGGCCGGCTCCACGTGGCGTCACCGCTCGAATACCTGAAGAACCGCTACAACCTCAAGACCCAGCAGGCGCTCGCCTGGTCCGGGATGCTCCTCAAGATCGTGGACGTCGGCGCCAAGTGGGCCGCCATCGCCACCCTGCTCTCCGTGTTCACCGGTATCTCCCTCAACCAGGGCATCCTCATCACCGGTGTGATCACCGCGATCTACTGCACCATCGGCGGCCTGTGGGCGGACGCGCTCACCGAACTCGGCCAGTTCATCATCCAGCTCCTCGCCGGTATCGCCATGTTCGTCGCGGTCGTCGGCAAGCTCGGGGACCACGGCGGCTTCTTCGGCGTCTGGGACGAGCCCGCGCTCCAGGGCCACGGCAAACCACTGGTCGGCCCGTACGGCACGATCTTCCTGCTCGCGTTCCTCTTCATCAAGCTGTTCGAGTACAACGGCGGCATGCTCAACCAGGCCCAGCGCTACATGGCGACCGCGACCCCGCGCGAGGCCACCCGCTCCGCCCGGCTCTCCGCGATCCTGTGGCTGGTCTGGCCACTCGTCCTCTTCTTCCCGATGTGGATGTCACCGCTCCTGGTCGACGCGCAGAAGCCGGACGGCTCCGACAGCTACGCCCTGATGACCGAACAACTCCTGCCGCACGGGCTGCTCGGACTCGTCATCGTCGGATTCTTCTCGCACACCATGGCCATGTGCTCGTCCGACGCCAACGCCATCGCGGCGGTCTTCACCCGGGACGTGGCACCGGTCCTGTCGAAGCAGGCCCGCGCCTGGAGCGACCGTTCGGGGCTGCTCGCGGCCCGGCTCACCACGGTCGTCTTCCTCGGCCTGTCCATGGCGGTCGCCACCCAGGTCAACTCGCCCACGTTCAAGGACATCATCACCGTCGTCATCAAATGGGTCGCCGGTCTGATGGGACCGATCGCCATCCCGATGATGCTCGGTCTGCTCCGCACCTTCCGCAAGTCCGGCCCGACGGCCGCGCTCACCAGCTGGAGCATGGGTCTGCTGGCGTTCTGGCTGGTCAACTACCCGATCAACTGGAGCGTCGAGGGCGGCGTACCCCTGGAGTACCAGGTCTCCATCCCGCTCGCCGTCTCCTTGATCCTCTACATCGTGATCGGCTTCGTGAAGCCGGAGGACACCCCGGAACGCGACGCCCTGATCGAAACGATCAACACGGATGACGACGGCGGGGGCGCGGGCGCGGCTTCGGCGGCGATCCCGGCTCCGGCGGCATCGCAGGACGGGACGATCGGCACCAAGGACTGAACCTGCCGGTACTGGGGGAGGAACGGGTGGGCACCTCCCTCCCCCAAGTGCCGTCAGCCTCTTGGGTACCGGGCAAGCCACCCGGGCGCCGAACCCCCCGGCCCATGCAGCGCAGCGCCCTGCGTCATCTCCATAGCGAAATCATCGGCCAGCGAAAGAAGCGTCGGCCGCCCTTCCACCTCCGCCAACCACCCGGGAGGAAGGGCGGTCTCCCCGTGCAGCGCCCCGAGCAACGCCCCGGTCAGCGCCCCCGCACCCCCGGAATCCCCACCCTGATTCACCGCCAGACACAACCCGTGCCGAATGTCCTCACCGACGAGTGAGCAGTACACGGCCGCCGAGAGGACCCCCGCCGCGTCCCCGTCCCCGGCCAGCTCCTCGACCCGCGAAGGCGACGGCATCCCCTGCCGTACGGCACCCAGGGCACGTTGCAGCCCCTCGGTGACCGGTTCGTGCCCCGGCCGGGCGGCGAACTGCGCGAGGGCCCGTTGCACGGCACCGTCGAGGCTGTCGCCCCGGGCCAGCGCGTGCACGATCACGGCGAAGGCGCCCGCCGCCAGGTACCCGGTGGGGTGCCCGTGGGTCTGCGCGGCGCACTCGACGGCGAGTTGGGCGACGAGCCCCGGCTCCCAGCCGACGAGCAGCCCGAACGGCGCGGACCGCACGGTGGCGGCGACCGAACGCTCACCGGGGTTCTTGGGCGCCTCCACGGTGCCCATGACGTCGTCGCCGAAGCCGATCAGACAGGCGCGCGGCGGGTCACGGCGTACGTACAGCCACTCCTCGCGGGCCAGCCAGCCGTCGTCCTTGCGGCGCTCGTCGGGCCCCCAGTCGCGCTGGGTCGCCGCCCATCGCAGATAGGCGCGGTGCAGATCGGTCGGCGGATGCCAGGCGCCGGTGTCGCGCCGCACCTGGGCCCTTATCAGACCGTCCACGGTGAAGAGGGTGAGCTGGGTCGCGGCCGTCACGGCGCCGCGCCGCCCGTGGGCCGGCGCGAGGTCGGTGATCCCCTCGGCGCCGTGCTCCGCGCGGATCGCGGCGAGGTCGAGCGCGGCGACGGGCGCGCCCAGGGCGTCACCGAGGGCGAGCCCGAGCAGAGTGCCGCGCACCCGGCTACGGAAGTCCTGCTGTTCGACCCGGCCCCAGACGGCGGTGGCAACCGCACTCACCGGCCTCTCCCTCCCTACCGTCCTGGTGTCCTGTCCGCGCAGCAGCACTTTGACGTGCTCCCTGGCCTAAAGTCCAGGGGCTCCGGCCCGGGTCGTCCGACCCTTCCGGCGGCTTCCTGCTTCAACGCGCTGTGCCAGGGCTTTCGTCCTGGTCTTACCGGCGCTCCACGAGGCGTTTAGCGTCTCCGCCCGTCCGGCGGCGACGATACGGCGTCCTTCGAACAGGACGTTGCGAGCAGCGTTGTGATCGCGATCGTGCGCGGTACCGCACCCCCCGCACGTCCATTCCCGGACGTGCAGGGGCTTGGGCCCGTCCCGGAATCCGCAGGCCGAGCAGATCTGGGAGGACGGGAAAGCGCGGTGCACCTTGGCGAAGGTGCGGCCGTGCTTGACCGCCTTGTACTCCAGCATGCCGACGAACGCGGACCATCCCGCGTCGTACACGGACTTGGCGAGCCGGGTACGGCCGAGGCCGGACACCGCGAGGTCTTCCACGTACACCGCTTGGCTGTCGCGGATGATCTGTGTGGATGCCTTGTGGTGCCAGTCCCGGCGTCTGTCCGCCACTCTGGCGTGCTGGCGTGCGACCTTGATGCGAGCCTTGGCCCGGTTCTTCGAACCCTCTGTCTTGCGGGACAGCTCCCGGTGGAGGCGTTTGAGCTTCTTCTCTGCCCGGCGCAGGAAGCGGGGGCTGGCGATCTTCCGACCGTCGGACAGGACCGCGAACGTGCACAGGCCGAGGTCGATACCGCACTCCGCCTCCAGCGCGGGGAGGATGTCCGGCTCGGTGTCCACGACGAAGCTGAGGAAGTACCGGCCGGAGCAGTCCTTGGTGACGGTCAGGGACGTGGGCGCGGCCGGCAGCCGCCGGGACCACTTGACCTTGAGGCTGCCGACCTTGGCCACGTACACCGTGCCGTCGTCCTGGAGGGAGAAGGCGTTGGTGTTGAGGCGGATCGACTGCCGGGTGTCCTTCTTCGACTTGTAGCGGGGAGGGCCGACCTTGCGGCCCTGGCGCTTGCCCTCGATCGAGTCGAAGAAGTTCTTGTAGGCGGTGTCGAGGTCCCGAAGGGACTGTTGTAGGACGACGGCTGACACGTCAGCGAGCCACGCGCGTTCCTCGGTGCGCTTGGCCTGGGTGATGCGAAGCCGGGACAGGTCTGCCGACTTCACGTACGGCAGCCCTGCCGCGTGCGCTTCTTTGCGGTCGCGCAGGCAGTCGTTCCACACCACGCGGGCGCAGCCGAACGCACTTGCCAGCGCGCGGCGCTGGGAGGCGTCCGGGTAGGCCCGGTAGTTGTAACGGAGTTGCACAGCTAAAATCTTACGGCGAACGCGATCACGCCCGCCTCCTGATCAACTATCCGCCCAGGATCAAGGTCACCGGCAGCACCCACTGCCACCTGTCGTCGCCCACGTCTTCTGGCGTCCGTCGGATCCAGCGCCGGCCCGCCCGAAGTACCTGACGGCGTCCTCGAAACGGCCCGCGAGCCGACAGGTCTCGCCCAGCTCGTAGACGATCCACGACGAGTCGGGGGCGAGTGCGTCCGCGCGGAGCAGGTCCGTGAGCGCCGTGTCGTGGTCGCCGAGCGCCTGCCGGGTCGCGCCGAGCCCGTAGTGGGCGCGGACCAGCTCCGGATCGAGGGCGAGCGCCTGTTCGTACTCAGTGATTGCCCGCGCGTACTCGCCGGAGTTCCGCAGTTCCCGGCCGCGCGCCGCGTGCGCCAGGGCCCGCCCGGCGACGTCGAGCCCGGGACGCGCAAGGAGCAGATCCAGCGCCCCCATCACCCCCGCCGAGTCCCCCGCGAGCGCCCCCGTGAGTCCCCGCCCCCACCCCCGTACCGCCTCCGTCTCCGTATCCTCCCCCGCATCCGCCAGCATCCGGGCCCACCGACGGCCCACGACCGCGCCCTCGCGGCAGGCCATGACCACGTCCGCCAGCGCCCCCGGCAGCGCGGCGACCGGCCGCGCGCACACCAAGTGATACGTCTCCTCCAACCGCTGTTCGCGCCACTGTTCGTGCCCCCACACCTCGTCCGGGTCGATCCCCTCGGCCGCCTCATCGCGCCACCCCCCGAACGTCTCCGCGAGGCGGGCATGCCGGACCGCGAGGTCCCGGCGGGAGCGGTTCCGTTGGAGGCGCAGCATCGGCGCCCGTACGACGTCGTGATACTGGACCCCCCGGCCCCGGTCCCGTACGAACGGCAGGCCGCACAGCCACCCGTACAGCGCCCCGGTCTCGTCGGGCGATGCGTCCACGGCGGCGCGGACCACGTCCTCGTCCAGGCGGCGCGGTATCGCGCAGGCCAGGGCGGCGGCCCTGCGTACCGGGTCCTGCTCCCACTTCAGGAAGCGTTCGACGGCGGTCGTGCTGGGGTCGCCGACGTCCGCGCGGTCGGTCGGCTGGTTCTCGGCGAGGGTGGAGACCAGGACCGGGAGGCCGCCCGACAGGCGCAGCACCTCGGCGACCACGGACTCGTCGGTGACGCCCTTGGTGGCGAGGAAGTCCCGGCTCTCGGACTCGCTGAACGGCTCCAGCGGCAGATCGGCGACGAACTCCGGCAGGCCGCCGCCACCCCATCGCACCTCGTCGAAGGGCCGCTGTCCGGCGAGGACGACTACGACATGCGCGGGCAACGCGCCGTACTGCTCGGTCAGCATCAGATCGCGCAGCCAGCCGTCGAGGAAGGGGGCCGTCCGCTCGTAGGTGTCGAAGAACAGGACGATCCACGGGACGTCCTTGTCCTCCAGCTCCGAAGCGAACACCGGGGTGAGGGCGCGGTCGGGGGCGAGGACCAGTTGGACGTCCTCCTGATTGCGGAACCGGGCGCTGAGCACCGTCCGCAGCCGGTCCGCGCCCTGTGCCAGCTCGCCCGGGTCGAGCGCGCCCGCGAACGCGCCGACGACCGGCACCATGCCGAGCCCGGTCAGCCCGGCCCGCGCGGCCACCATGCTGCCGGTCGACGGTCCCGCGCCGTCCGCGCCCGTGTCGGGCACGGCGGCCGACTCCGCCTCGTGGCGGCGCTGCCGGTAGGTCGCGAGCAGCTTGTCGAGCGCCTTCAACGGATGGCCCTGCTGGGCGCATTGGGCGCTGATCGCGGCCAGCGTCTCGGGCACGCTGCCGACGCCCTCGTCCACGTACGCGGTCAGCGCGCCGCGCTCCCGGGCGAGCTGTTCCATCTCGCGGACGAGGAAGGTCTTGCCGACGCCCGCGTTGCCGTGGACGTGGAAGAGGAAGCGGTGCCGGTCGTCCTCGGGCGGGAAGGTGAAGTTCTCCTGGAACGCGGCGCGTTCGCCCTGGCGGCCGACGAAGCGGACGCGTCGCCGCCGTCTGATCAGCTCCGCCATGGACCCCCGAGCCACCCGTACCACCCTGTCCCCCTCCTGACCCGACTGACCTCGCCTGACCCTGCCTACGCCTTGACGTCCATGAACCGCCCCAAAAACCGCGCCTTCCCGTCCTCCGCCCGCCACAGATACAGGCCCGTCGTCTCGGTCACCGAGCCGTTGCCCGGGAAGAAGTCGTACGTGCGGGTGGCACCCTTGTACGAGTGTGCCCTCAACGCCGTGGTCAGGGCGCCGCGTTCCGGTGCCGCGAGCGTGCCGAGACCCGCCGCCGCCAGGCCCACGGCGTCGTACGACTCGGCGGTCCCGAGCCCGATCGGGTCGGCGCCGTAGGCGGCGCGGTACGCGGTGACGAAGCCCTTGGCGCCGGGCAGCTTCTCCGGGTCG
Organism: Streptomyces sp. NPDC091292; assembly: GCF_044757265.1. Taxonomy (NCBI): domain Bacteria; kingdom Bacillati; phylum Actinomycetota; class Actinomycetes; order Kitasatosporales; family Streptomycetaceae; genus Streptomyces; species Streptomyces sp. NPDC091292. The sequence goes on from NZ_JBIVUQ010000007.1 coordinate 151,517, forward strand.
CAGAGGGTCGTGCCGAACGCCCAGCCCTCCGCCGCGTCCCCCGCCTCGTCGAAGAACTCCGGCACCATCACCGGCTGGGTCGCCACGCAGCCGCCGCGAAACCCGGCATCCCGCACCGCCTTCGCGCACAGCGCGGCCCGCCGGGGCGAGGTGCCGCAGAACAGCAGGCCCTGCGCCCGCTCCCCGATCGCGTCGGCGACCGCCTTCCCGAAGGCGCCGCTGCCCGCGTCGACGCGGTGCACGGACACGGTGCCGCCCGACGGCGGCGTGTCCGACACGACCTTCGCGAGCTGCCAGCTCGCGGGCTCGTCTGTGAGGTCGTCCAGGACGGCCGTGCGTGCGGAGCGCCTGACGCGGGTGAGGAACCGGTTGGTCGGGCCGCCCAAGGACGGGCGGGGCGGGCGCAGTTGGAAGACAATCGGATAGGTGTTCTGGTAGAGGTACGGGTCCCCCGCCCAGACCGTCAGCATCGGTAGCTGCGCCTTCTTGTACGGCACCCTCGCCGCGAGCGCCGTGGCGTCCGATGTCGGGCCGACGACCGCGTACACCTTCTCGTCCGCGCCGAACTCCTCGGCGACCTTCACCGCCCGCTCCGCATCGCCCCGGTCGTCCTCGACGCGCAGCGTCAGCCGTACTTTCCGGTCCCGCCGCGCGTTGTACGCGGCGACCGCGAGCCGCGCGCCCCGCTCCTGGGCGCGGCCCGCCGCCTTGCCGGGGCCGGTGAGGTCGCCGTGCAGGCCGATGACGCACTCGGGGAGGTCCCCTGCCGCACCCGCGCCGCCCCCATCGCCTCCGCCTCGCGCCGCGAACCAGGCCGCCGTGCCGCCGCCGACCGCGACCACTCCGGCGGCCGACGCCAGCGTCAGGAAGCTGCGGCGGCCGACGGGAGGTGGGGTGTCGGTGTCGGCGACCAGGGTGGGCGGGGTGCGGGGTTCCGGTTCCGGGAGGTCCAGGACGCGGGACGCGCGCTCGGCGATCAGCGCGGTGAGGCCCGGCGGCAGCCACTCGGAGCCGTCCGTCAACGGGCCCCATTCGGCGGCGAGTTGAGCGGCGGTGGGCCGGTCCGCCGGGTCCTTCGCGAGGCACCGCTCCAGCATCGGGCGCAGTCCGTCCGGCACCCCCGTCAGATCGGGTTCCTCGTGGACCGTGCGGAACAGGACGGCCGCCGCCGCGCCGGTCCCGAACGGGCGGTGGCCCGTCGCCGCGTACGCCAGGACGCAGCCCAGCGCGAACACGTCGCTCGGCGGCCCGACCTCGCCGCCCGCGCCCCGGGACCTGGCCTGTTCGGGCGCGAGGTAGCCGGGGGTGCCGATCACGGCGTCCGTCGCGGTCAGCGCGGTCGCGTCGGCGGCGCGCGCGATACCGAAGTCGATGAGGCGCGGCCCGTCCAGGGCGAGCAGCACATTGCCCGGTTTGACGTCCCGGTGGACCAGACCGGCCGCGTGCACCTCGGCGAGCGCCCGCGCGAGCCGCACCCCGAGCGCCCGGACCGTCCCGTACGAGAACGGGCCCAGTTCGGCGACGGCCTCGCCCAGCGCGGGTCCCGACACGAAACCGGTGGCCAGCCAGGGCGCGCGGGCGTCCGCGTCGGCGGCCGTCACCGGCACCACCCAGCGGCCCGTGAGCCGCCGCGCCACGTCGACCTCGCGGCGGAACCGGGCCCGGAAGCCGGGGTCGGCCGCGTACTCGGGGCGGATCGACTTCAGCGCGACAAGGGCGCCGCCCTCCGACCGTGCCAGATACACCACGCCCATGCCGCCCGCGCCGAGCCGCGCGAGGAGCCGGTGTCCGCCGATGGCCTCCGGATCGGTCCTTTTCAGCGCCCGCATCCGGCCTCAGCTCCCCGGGGCGGCGCTGACGGGCGCGGGGCCGGTGTAGCGGAACGCGCCGTCGGTGACCTCGTACAGATACATGCCGGTGCCCACGAAGTCGCCGATGCGGTTCGGGTTCTTGGTCTCGAAGGCGAGGGGCTTCACGATGCCGTCGTAGCGGGCGGCCCGCAGGGGTGCGATCAGCGACTTGGGCGCCGGGCGCCGCTTTCCGCCGCCGGACGCCTTCACCACCTGCTGGATGAGGAAGTTGACGGCGTCGTACGACTCGGCGGCCCACCGTGCGGGCGCCACGCCGAACCGCTTGCGGTGGGCGGCGGCGAATGTCCGGATCTCGGGGGCGCCGGGACCGATCGCCGCGGAGACCACCGTCCAGCCTTCGGCGGCCTTCCCTGCGGCTTTCGGGAACGCCGGGTCGAAGACGGTCTCGTCGGCGAACCTCGGCCCCTTGAAACCCCGTTCGGCGAGCAGCTTCGCGACCGTCGCTGCGCCTTCCGGGGTGCCGCAGTACACGACCGAGCCGACGCCCCGGTCCAGCAGATCGTCGACGATCGGCCGGTAGTCGCGGGTGGACACCGGGACGACCCGGGGGTACGCGGGGCGGCCCCCGTACCGCAGCATGGCGTTCACCATCTGCCCGTACTGCCAGGACACCACGTCGTCGCGCCGGTCCTGGATCAGCCCCGGCACCCCGGACCGCGCGTCGTTGAGGAGGACCCACGCGATCCTGGCGCCGCCGTCGGAGTGGATCGGGCGGGCCCGCAGCACGGAGCGCGGCTGGTTGAGCAGCAGGTAGCTGTCGCCGCTCACCACCGTGATCAGTGGGAGCAGCGCCGCGTCGTACGTGGCGACGGCGGCCGATGTCGTCCGGTCGTCGGAAGGGCCGAGCACCGCCAGGACGTCCCGGTCGGCGACGAGACTCCTGGCCGCCGCTGCCGCGCGCTCCGGCCGCCCGCCGTCGTCGGAGGTCTTGAGGGTCACATCGAAGGGCCGGTCCTCGCGGGCGTTGAACTGTTCGACGGCGAGCCGCGCGCCCCGCTCCTGCGCCCGGCCGACCGCCTTCAGCGGGCCGCTCAGGTCGGCCTGGACGCCGATGGTCCAGCGGCGGGCGGCGGGTTTCTTCGGCGGGGGTGTGTCGTCGGCGAGCGCGGCCCAGAGGGCGGCGCCGCCGCCGGCCGCGAGGAGCGTGGCGCCGGAGGCGAGGGCGAGGAAGCGGCGCCGGTTCGGGCGGTCCGGGTGGTCCGGTGTGGTGGGCGCGGCCGGGTCCGCCCAGGTCGGTTCGATGTCCGGGAGTGCGAGCATCTCGGCGGCCCGGTCGGCGATCATCCGGACGACGTCGGCGGGCAGCCAGTCGGCGGTGCCGGAGGGCAGGTCCTCGATCAGCGCCGCGTCGACCTCGGGGGCGGTGGGGCGGTCGGCGGGGTCCTTGGCGAGGCAGCGGCGGATGAGGGCGGCCAGTTCTACGCCCGCTCCGCCCGAGTCCGCCCCGCCGTCGAGCCCCCTCAAGTCCGGCTCGTCGTGGACCGTCCGGTACAGCAGGGCGTCGACCGCGCCGGTGCCGAACGGCGGGCGGCCCGTCGCCGCGTACGCCAGCAGACAGCCGAGCGAGAAGACGTCGGTGGCCGGGCCGAGCGCGTCGCCGAGCGCCCGCGCCTGCTCCGGCGAGAGGAAGCCGGGGGTGCCGATGACGAGGTCGGCCGAGGTCAGCGCGGTGTCGTCCAGGGAGCGGGCGATCCCGAAGTCGATGAGGCGGGGCCCGTCGACGGCCAGCAGTACGTTGCCGGGTTTGACGTCGCGGTGGACGAGGCCGGCCGCGTGGACGGCGGTGAGCGCGCCGGCGAGCATCTTGCCGAGTACGCGGACGCTCCGTACCGGCAGCGGGCCGCATGCGGCGACCGCCTCGTTCAGCGCCGGGCCCGGTACGAACGCCGTCGCCATCCACGGCTGTTCGGCGTCCAGGTCGGCGCCGGTGACCGGTACCGCCCAGGGGCTGGCGACGCGGCGCGCCGCGTCCGCCTCGCGCCGGAACCGGGCCCGGAACTCGTCGTCGGCCGCGTACTCGCTCTGGATGACCTTGACGGCGGCGAGCGCGCCGGACTCGGCGCGGGCGAGGTAGACGACGCCCATGCCGCCCGCGCCGAGCCGGCCGAGGAGTCGGTGGCCGCCGATCGCCGACGGGTCGGAGGGCGTCAGGGGCTCGGTCATGAGGTGGCTCCCAACTGCTGCTTGATCCGGCCGAGCATCGAGGTCAACCCGCTGACCTGGGTTCTCTCCAGCTCCTCGGCCGCGAAGCCCTGGGCGCCCTTCACCACGACGGCGAAGGTGACCGGGCCGAGCCGGGACTGCTGCCAGCCGTAGAAGACGGGGGCGCCGCCGATCGTCTCGTCCACGTACTTGCCGCGCTCGTTCAGGACGTCGTCGGTGGACATGTTGCCGCCCTGGCCGTAGGCGGAGCCGAGGGAGAGCAGTTCGGTGACCCGTTCGGTGGGGCCGAGTCGCTGGTCGGGGCAGCGCATCGCCTCTTCCAGGGTCTCGGCCATCTCCCGGTCGGCGGCGGCGGTGTCCCGGTGCACGGTGACGACGGCGGCGATCCGGACGCGGCCCTTGCCGCCGGACGCGGGAAGTTCGCTGCGGCGCGTGAGGGTGGCGAGTACGTCGCTGTCGGCGGGTAACCGCTCGCGCTGCCAGTCGCAGGAGCCGTCGAGGACCGTCCACTCGGCGGGGTCGCTGTCGTACGGCGCGGACTTCTCGTAACCCGGGCCGTACACCTCGGGTCCGGTGGCTATGCGGGCCGCGAGGGCGCGGGCGGCGGTGCGGGAGGTGGGGACGCGGGCGGGGTCGGGGGTGTAGCCGAGCGAGGTGGGGCTCGGGGACGCCGTGGTCCGTGTGGGCGTGGCGTCCGCCTTCTTGTCGGGCGGCGGCTGCGAGGTGCAGCCGGTGAGCAGCGCCCCGCACAGGGCGAGGGCGCCGCCCGTCCACCACACCGTCCGGTACGTCGTCGTCCGGTACGTCGCTTGGAACGTCGTCACACATCCCCCAGAGATGAGACGGAGCCCGCGTGTAGGTCCGTACGTCCCGACGCCGACCGACCGCCTCCGGTTCCGTCCCTCCGTCCCTCCGTCCCCGGTGGTGTCCGCCGTCAGTCCCCCAACACCGGGAGCAGGCGCGGGAGATGGCCGTCCGACGCGGTCGCCGCGCGCTGCCGTTCCTCGGGGACCTCGCCGTACAGCGTGGTCCGGGGGCGGGCCGGGCGGCCTGCCGCGTCCGCGATGGCGATCAGGTCCTTGACCGAGCGGTACGAGCCGTAACTGGAGCCCGCCATCCGGGAGATGGTCTCCTCCATGAGGGTGCCGCCCAGGTCGTTCGCGCCGGAGCGCAGCATCTCCGCCGCGCCCTCGGTGCCGAGCTTGACCCAACTGGTCTGGATGTTGCGGATGTGCGGGTGCAGCAGGAGGCGGGCCATCGCGGTGACGGCGCGGTTGTCGCGGGTGGTGGGCCCGGGGCGGGCGATGCCCGCGAGGTACACGGGCGCGTTGGTGTGGATGAACGGGAGGGTCACGAACTCGGTGAAGCCCTCGACGCCCTTCGCGAGCGCCTTCTCCTGCATACCGGCGAGGGTGCGCAGATGGCCCAGCCAGTGGCGGGGCTGGTCGACATGGCCGTACATCATCGTGGACGAGGAGCGCAGGCCCAGTTCGTGGGCGGTCTCGATGACCTCGATCCAGGTGGCGGTGGGCAGTTTGCCCTTGGTGAGGATCCAGCGGACCTCGTCGTCCAGGATCTCCGCCGCCGTGCCCGGCATCGAGTCGAGGCCCGCCTCCTTCGCGGCGGTCAGCCAGTCGCGGATCGACATGCCGGTGCGGGTCGCGCCGTTGACGACCTCCATCGGCGAGAACGCGTGCACATGCATGCCCGGTACCCGCTTCTTCACGGCCCGCGCGATGTCGAAGTACGCGGTGCCCGGCAGGTCGGGGTGGATACCGCCCTGCATGCACACCTCGACCGCGCCGACGTCCCACGCCTGCGCGGCCCGGTCGGCGACCTGGTCGAGGGAGAGCGTGTAGGCGTCGGCGTCGGTGCGGCGCTGTGCGAACGCGCAGAACCGGCAGCCGGTGTAGCAGACGTTGGTGAAGTTGATGTTCCGCGTGACGATGTACGTGACGTCGTCGCCGACGACCGAGGCGCGCAGGTCGTCCGCGATGCCGCACAGCGCGTCCAGGGCGGGCCCGTCCGCGTGCAGCAGGGCCAGCGCCTCGTCGTCGGTGAGCTTCGTCGGGTCGTCGGCGGCGCGGCGCAGCGCGGTGCGGATGTCGCCGTCGATACGGGAGGGCACCATGCCGGGCGCCGCCTGTTCGCGCAGGGCCTCCCAGTCGCCGTACACCTCGTCGAAGTCGTCGCGCCGGTCCGCCGTACGGCCTTCGGTGTCGATGGTGCGGTGCAGGTCGGTGCGGCCCGATGAGGCGACGTACCCCTCGTCGGGCTCCTGCCAGGGCAGGCCGGACGGGATGGCGTCGGGGTCGGCGAGGCCGGTGTCGCCGTCGCTCAGCGCGCGGACGTGCGGCAGCAGGCGGGGGTCGAGCCAGGGTTCGCCGCGCTGGACGAACTCCGGGTACACGCAGAGCCGTTCGCGCAGCTGGAAGCCCTCGTCGGCGGAGCGGGCGGCGAGTTCGTCGATCTGGGGCCAGGGGCGCTCGGGGTTGACGTGGTCGGGGGTGAGCGGTGAGACGCCGCCCCAGTCGTCGATGCCTGCGCCGATCAGCCGTCCGTACTCGGCGTCGACCAGGTTGGGCGGGGCCTGGAGGCAGGCGGACGGGCCCATGATGTGCCGGGCCACGGCGACCGTCGCGATGAGGTCGTCGAGTTCGGCGTCCGGCATGCCGCGCATCGCCGTGTCCGGCTTGGCGCGGAAGTTCTGGATGATCAGCTCCTGGATGCCGTGGTAGGAGCGGGCGACGCGGCGCAGCGCGAACAGCGAGTCGGCGCGCTCCTCGTAGGTCTCGCCGATGCCGATGAGCAGGCCGCTGGTGAACGGCACCGAGGAGCGGCCCGCGTCCTCCAGGACCCGCAGCCGGACGGCCGGTTCCTTGTCGGGCGAGCCGTAGTGCGGGCCGCCCGGTTCGCTCCACAGCCGGACCGCCGTGGTCTCCAGCATCATCCCCATCGACGGGGCCACGGGCTTGAGCCGCTGGAAGTCCGTCCAGGTCATGACGCCCGGGTTGAGGTGGGGCAGCAGCCCGGTCTCCTCCAGGATGCGGATCGACATCGCGCGGACATACGCGATCGTGTCGTCGTACCCCTCCGCCTCCAGCCACGCGCGGGCCTCGGGCCAGCGGTCCTCCGGCTTGTCGCCGAGGGTGATCAGGGCTTCCTTGCAGCCGAGTTCGGCGCCGCGCCGGGCGATGTCCAGGACCTCGTCCGGGGACATGAACATGCCGTGGCCGGCGCGGCGCAGCTTGCCCGGCACGGTCACGAAGGTGCAGTAGTGGCACTTGTCGCGGCAGAGCCGGGTGAGCGGGATGAACACGCTCTTGGAGTACGTGATGATCCCGGGGCGGCCCGCCGCCTCCAGACCCGCGTCCCGTACCCGCGCCGCCGACGCGGTGAGGTCGCTCAGATCGTCGCCGCGCGCCTGGAGCAGCACGGCGGCCTCGGTGACGTCGAGCGCGACGCCGTCCCGGGCACGGCGCAGGGCACGGCGCATGGCGTTGGCGGTGGGGCTGTCAGTCATGGTCCCGAGCATACGAGCGGGGACCGACAGCGTCTGCCCTGGGCGGATCTCGGCCGGGCGGGTAGGGTTGTAGCACGTGTTGTGTCAGTTCGCGTGCCGGAGGCGGTGGCCGCCCGGCGGGACGGGGGTCCGACGATGATCGCGCTGGGAGTACTGCTCGGGGGCATGGCGGCGGTGGCGGTCGTCCTGATCGTCATCATCATGCGGCGGGGCAACAGGCGTACGGAGAACGCGGACGGGCTGCTGCTCGAACAGCGGCGCCGCGAGCAGGCGTGGCACGACCGCCAGGTCTTCAATTCCCGCTCCGTGCACAATGCTCCGCCGAACATGAGCGACTCGTACCGCAACCACCCCTGACTCCGACCACACCGCGCCTGTTTCGGACCGGAGTTGCCCACTTGTGCGGCTGGTGTACGCGTACCGTGTGGGAAAGCATGGGCGTGCCCCGTACGGGCTGTGCGGGTGCGGAGGCGAGGAGAGCGCGATGGACGCGGAGCAGGCACCGGTGGACAAGATCGACACGAGCACGCCGCACTCGGCGCGGATGTGGAACTACTGGCTGGGCGGCAAGGACAACTACGAGGTCGACCGGCAGCTCGGCGCGCACATGGAGGAGATGTTCCCGCAGATCATCACCATCGCCCGCGCGTCCCGGAAGTTCCAGGCGCGGGCGGTGCGGTACGTGGCCGAGACGGCGGGGATCAGACAGTTCCTCGACCTCGGCACCGGGTTGCCGACGGCGAACTCGACGCACGAGGTCGCGCAGGCGGTCGCCCCCGAGTCGCGGATCGTCTACGTCGACAACGACCCGATCGTGCTGGCGCACGCCCGCGCTCTGCTTGTCAGCACTCGGGAGGGGGCCACGGCCTATGTGCCGTCGGACCTGACCGACGCGGCGACGGTGTTGCCGTTGGCCGCGAAGACGCTTGACCTGGCGAAGCCGGTCGCGTTGATGCTGCTCTCCACGCTCGGGCATGTCACGGACGACGACCAGGCCCGTGCGCTGTTGCGCAGCTACCTGGACGCCTTCCCGGCCGGCAGTTGTCTCATCACCTGCGACACGATTGAGACGCCGGAGACTCGGGCGGCGTCTGATGAGTACGAGGACGGGGGCGCGCTGCCTTATAAGTCTCGGCCGGCCGAGACGCTTCGCTCCTTTGCGGAGGGGCTGGAGATGGTTGAGCCCGGGTTCGGGTCGATTGATCTGTGGCATCCGGAGGAGCCGTTCACCGGGACGCCGGTGGATCAGTGGGGGTATGTCGCTTTTAAGAGGTGACTGGATTATTGGGGGGGGTGGGGGGAGCTGCGGGTCCGCTGGGGCTGGTTGCGCAGTTCCCCGCGCCCCTAAAAGCTGCGGGGCTGGGGTAGTCGGAACGCTGCGGGTGCGCTGTGGCTGGTCGCGCAGTTCCCCGCGCCCCTTAAGAGGTGCGTCCCTGGGTGCGGGCCGCCGCTGCCCGGCGTTGTCTCTTCCCCAGAGGGGCCTGGGACAGGTCCTCGCCCTGCGATCTCAGGTTCTTGTAGCCGTAGCCCCCGGCGTTCAGCCAGGCCTTCGCTGCCGTTTCCGCTCGTTCCTCCGCCTCCAGGATGTCCTCCTCCGCTTCTCCCGTGTCCTTGAAGCGGAACGTGAAGGCGTCTCGGGCTTTGATGTCGTACGTGAGATGGCCCTCCGTAGTGAAGGCTGCTTTGAGGACGTCGTGGTCCTCTGCCCTCGTCAGTAGGGCCGAGCGTTGTTGCTCGGTCAGGCCTTCGAAGACGCCACGCACCGTTACCCGGAATACTCGGTTGCTCATCTCGCGACCATAAGGAGAGAGTCGCCCTCGGCTCCACCTGATTTCCGGGCTACACGTACCGCGCGTATTCGTCCAGGACCGTCAGGACCTCCTTCTCCCCCGCCGGAGGCAACTGCACGACCACCTCCTCGATGCCCAGGTCCGCGTAGTGGGTGAGCTTTCCCGGGGTGGGGAGGATGGCGTGCGGGACGATCTGGAGGGTGTCGGGGGTGCGGCCCGCCTCCTGCCAGGCGGTGCGCAGGACCGGGAGGGATTCCGTCAGGCCGCGGCCTCCGATCGGCATCCAGCCGTCCGCGTAGGCGCTGATGTGCGCGAAGAGTTTCGGGCCCGCCGCGCCGCCGACGAGGGTGCGGGGGCCGGTGAGCGGGCCCCGGGGGCGTTGGACCGGTTTCGGGTAGGCGTGGCTGGCGCGGACCGAGATGCCGAACTCGCCTTCGTACGCGGTGGGTTCGGTGGACCACAGGGCGCGCATCAGGGCCATGCGGTCGCGGGTGAGGTCGCGGCGGGTGCGCCAGTCGACGTTGTGGTCGGCGGCCTCCTCGACGTTCCAGCCGAAGCCGATGCCCAGCGTGAACCGGCCGCCGGAGACATGGTCGAGGGTCGCGATCTGCTTGGCCAGGGCGATCGGGTCGTGCTGGGCGACCAGGGTGATGCCGGTGCCGAGGGTGAGGTGGTCGGTGACCGCCGCGGCCTGGGCGAGGGCCACGAAGGGGTCGAAGGTGCGGCAGTACTCGGGGGGCAGGTCGCCGCCCGCCGGGTACGGAGTCGTCCGTTCCACCGGGATGTGCGTGTGCTCGGGCAGATACAGGCCCGCGTAGCCACGCTCCTCCAACTCCCGCGCCAGCCGTACGGGGGTGATCGTCTCGTCGGTCAGGAACATCGTGGTCGAGATCCGCATCGGCGCGCTCCGGGGGTGTGGGTCAGCGAGGCGCCCTCTTCCTACACGCACGGCCGACAGAAGACCATCCGCTTGTCCACCTGTCGATCCCCTTCCCTTGCTCGGGAGTTCACGGGTCAATACCAGAGTTGCGTGGCATCACCCGTGTCACACCCGACCCAGGTCACACCCGACCCCCAGGGGGCATTCCATGTGTGAGGACGACACCACGATCGGCAGGCGCACTCTGTTCGTGACGGGCGCCGCCGCCGCGCTTACGTTGGGAAGCGTGAGTTTCGCGAGCGGTGCCGAGAATCCCGGCGCGGCAGACAGAGAGCCGGGCGGCAAGGAGACGAAGACGGTCCGGGGCACCCTGCCGACCGGTTCGCCGGACTTCGTGTACCTGCCCGTCGAGGTCCCGCGCGGGGTGCGTGAGATCCATGTCGCGTACACCTACGAGCGGGTGACCGTCCCCGCCGGCACCGCGGGCAACGCCCTCGACATCGGCATCTTCGACGAACGCGGCACCGACCTCGGCGGCCAGGGCTTCCGCGGCTGGTCCGGCGGCGCCCGCACCGAGTTCTTCCTCCGCGCCGACGACGCGACCCCCGGCTACCTCCCGGGTCCGGTCCGCGCGGGCACCTGGCACATCGCGCTCGGCCCGTACACGGTCGCGCCGCAGGGCCTCCCGTACGAGGTCACGATCACGCTGACGTACGGGGAGCCGGGCCGGACGCCGAAGCCGGTGTATCCGCCGGAGCGGGCCCGGGGGCGCGGGCGCGCCTGGTACCGGGGCGACTGCCATCTGCACTCGTGGTACTCCGACGGCAAGCGGACGCCCGCCGAGATCGCCGCGCTCGCGCGCGCCGCCGGGCTCGACTTCATCAACACGTCCGAGCACAACACGCAGTCGGCGCACGCCCATTGGGCCGATCAGGCGGGCGACGACCTGCTGATCATGCTGGGTGAGGAGGTCACCACGCGCAACGGGCATGTGGTGGCGCTCGGCACCGAGCCCGGCACCTTCATCGACTGGCGCTACCGCGCGCGGGACAACCGGTTCGGGCACTACGCCCGGAAGATCCGCTCGGCGGGCGGTCTGGTCGTGCCCGCGCACCCGCACGCCACCTGCATCGGCTGCAACTGGAAGTTCGGCTTCGGCGAGGCCGACGCGGTCGAGGTGTGGAACGGCCCCTGGACGCCCGAGGACGAGGTGTCCCTCGCGGACTGGGACAACACCCTGGTCGCCGGGGTACGGCAGGGCCGCCGTGACTGGATTCCGGCGATGGGCAACAGCGACGCGCACCGCGACCCGGACCGGATCGGCCTGCCGCAGACGGTGGTGCTCGCCGACGACCTGACGCGCACGGCGATCCAGGACGGCATCCGCGCGGGCCGCAGCTATGTCGCCGAGTCGTCCGAGGTGACGGTCGCGTTCTCGGCGAGCGGCGGGCGCGGCAAGTACGCGGGCATCGGTGAGCGGCTGCGGGTCGACGCGGACACCCCCGTGACGGTACGGGCCGAGGTCGCCGGAGTGCCCGGGTGCACGCTCCTGTTCGTCACCGATCAGGGCACCTTGTTCAGTACGGCGGTGCCGCAGTCCGGCTCGGTCACCGCCGAGTGGCGCACGACGCCCGCGTACGCCGCGTACGTCCGCGCCGAGGTCCGGCGGGCACCCGTGACGACCGGGTTCCCGGGCCCGCTGGCGGCGTTCACGAACCCGGTGTTCCTGGGCACCTGACCGCACCCCTGTTCCGGAACCGTCCCGTCCTGTCACAGGCACGTCACCAAGGCGTTCGCACCCGCACAGGTGATCTATTCGGATGGCATGATCACGTCTCAACGGGGGCGCGTGGCCAGTAACTCCGTTCGTAACCGGCCCGCTTCCCGGGGGAATTGGCATCCATCGCAATGGAGAACATCGCATGAAGCTGAAGCTGGCGGCGAGCGCCATCGCCACCGTCGCCCTGGTGGGCACCGCGCTGACGGGCGGGGTCGCCGTGGCGGCCACGCCCACCGCGGCCCCGGCAGCCGCCGCCGCGCACAACTGCGGCAACAACATCTCCAATGTCACGGCCAAGGAGAACGTGAAGATCCGTACGACGAAGAAGGTGAACGGCACCGCGCTGGGCCTGTGGCTCAAGGCGGGCCGGGGCGACCTGTGCGACGACGGCAAGGCGACGGTGGGCGAGAAGTACACGCTGTGCGGCAAGACCAGCGACAAGTGGTACTGGGGTTACCACCGTGGCGTCGAGGGATACGTGCCGGCGACCTGTATCAACTGGTGACCCCGGCGGCCTGACCCACCCGGAGCCCGCCGTTCCGGCTCGGCGAGCGGCGGGGTCCGGGGGGTCTGTTGTGAAAAGTGGCCAGATCTCCATGACCTACCGGAGATCTGGCCACTTTTGAAAACAGGGTCCCCCTCCCGGCGCCGGCCGGCGTCAGGTCCTGGCCTCAGCCCGGCCAGATCACCGACTGGATTTCGCTGTACGCGTGCAGGGCGTAGGAGCCGACGTCTCGGCCCACGCCGCTCTTCTTGAAGCCGCCGAACGGTGCCTCCATGTTGCGGCCGACCGTGTTGACGCCGACCCCGCCCGCCCGCAGCCGGCGGGCGGTGCGGAAGGCGCGGGCCACGTCGCCGGACCAGACGTAGTCGATGAGGCCGTAGTCGGAGTCGTTGGCGAGGGCTACGGCCTCCTCCTCGTCCGTGAAGGGGACGACGGCCACGACCGGGCCGAAGATCTCCTCGCGGACCACCCGCATGTCGGCCCTGCAGTCCGCGAGGAGGGTCGGGGCGACATAGGAGCCCCGGCCCCCCGCGACGGCGGGGCGTTCGCCGCCGGTGACCAGGCGGGCGCCTTCCTTGCGGCCGAGGTCGACGTACGACTCGACGCGGTCGCGGTGGGCCGCCGAGATCACCGGGCCCACGACCGTGCCGGGTTCCCGGGGGTCGCCGACCGGCAGGGCCCGCGCATAGGCGGCGAGCGCGGCCACCAGCCGGTCGTGGAGGCCGCGTTGGACGAGGACGCGGGTCGGCGCGGTACAGATCTGGCCGCTGTAGAAGGAGAAGGTGGTGCCGATGCCCGCGACCGCCGCTTCGAGGTCCGCGTCGTCGAAGACGACGGCCGCGCCCTTGCCGCCCAACTCCATGAGCTGGCGTTTCATGTCCCGGCCGCAGACCTCGGCGATCCGCTGCCCGACCACCGTCGAGCCGGTGAAGCTGACCATGTCGACGTCCGGGGAGTCCACCGCCGCCTCGCCCACGCCGACAGCACGGCCCGAGACGACGTTCACCACGCCCGGCGGCGCCCCGGCCTCCGCGAGCGCGGCGGCCATCCGGTACACGGACAGCGGGTCCTGCGGCGCCGGTTTCACGACGACCGTGTTGCCCATGGCGAGGGCGGGCGCGACCTTGCCCGCCGGGTTCGCCCAGGGGTTGTTGTAGGACGTGATGCAGCTCACCACGCCGACCGGCTGCCGGATCGCCAGCGCGCCAAGGACGCCCGCCTTCCCCATCGGTCCCGCCTCGTTGATCTGCGGCGGCAGCGGCGTCTCGACCGGCTCCAGGGCGCCCTTCGCATACCGCCGGAAACGGGCCACGGCGACCCCGACCTGCATCCCGCGCGCCGTACCGACCGGCGCCCCGCTCTCCGCGCTCGCGAGATCCGCGTACGGCACGAGCCCGGCCCGCATCAGGTCGGCCGCCCGGTCCAGGATCGCCGCCCGCTGCTCCGGCCGGGTACGGGACCAGGCGTCGAAGGCGTCCCGGGCCGCCGCCGTGGCCTCGTACACCTGCGCGCGGCTCGCCTCGGGTGCGAGGCCGACGACCTCCTCGGTCGCCGGGTCGGTCACCTCGTAGTGACCGGCATCGGGCGCCGTCCACTCGCCGCCTATGAACAACTGTCCCTCGGGGAGGACTTCGCGGGTCACCTGGTACTCACCGTCCGGGTGTCACGGCCGGAGCGCAGGACGGTGCCGGGGGTCGCGCCGGAGACCTGGTCACCGCGAATGGCCTCGACGCCGTTGACCCACACGGCGGTGATCCCGATCGCCTTCGAGTCGAGGCGGGGGCTGTCACCGGGCAGGTCGTGGACGAGGGTCGCCTTGCCCGCGTCGATCCGGGCGGGGTCGAAGAGGACGAGGTCGGCGTGGAAGCCCTCGGCGATCCGGCCGCGTTCGCGCAGCCCGAAGAGGCGCGCCGGGTCGTCCGTGAGCATCTTCACCGCCTGTTCGAGACCGACCAGCTTCCGGCCGCGCAGACAGTCCCCGAGGAAGCGGGTCGTGTACGGGGCGCCGCACATGCGGTCCAGATGGGCGCCCGCGTCGGACCCGCCGAGCATGACGTCCTCGTGCGCCCAGGTCTCCTGGCGCAGCGCCCAGGAGTCGGGGTCGTTGTCGGGCGGCATCGGCCACAGCACCGTACGGAGGTCGTCCTCGGCGCAGATCTCGACCAGGCAGTGGAAGGGGTCCAGGCCGCGTTCGGCGGCGATGTCCGACACGACCCGGCCGGTGAGACCCGAGTTGGCGGCGCTGTACGTGTCGCCGATGACGTACCGGCCGAAGTCGGCGAGGCGGCGGAAGACGCCCGCCTCCTTGCTGTCGGCGCGGCGCAGCATCTCGGCGCGCACGTCGGCGTCCCGGAGCTTCGCGATGCGTTCGGGCACCGGGAGGCCGAGGACGTCGCCCCAGCCGGGGATGAGGTTGAGGGCGCAGAAGGTGCCCAGGGACATGTTCATCGGGGTGAGGATCGGCATGGTGAGGGCGACGATCCGGCCTCCGGCGGCGCGGGCCCGCGCACTGGGGATCAGTTGGCGCGGGACGCGTTCGGGGACGGCCGCGTCGATGGTGAGGACGTTCCAGTTGAGGGGGCGCCCGGCCGCCGCGCTCATGTTCACGAACAGGTCGATCTCGTCGTCGTCGAACTGGTCGAGGCAGCCCGCAACGATCGCTTCCAACTGCGTGCCCTCGTGCTCGCCGACGGCGCGCGACAGGGCGAGGAGTTCGGAGGGGAGGGCATGCCGGGAGGCGACCGGTTTCCCGTCGCCGTCGGAGTGCGTGGACGACTGCGTGGTGGAAAGCCCCCAGGCCCCGGCGTCCATGGCCTCGTGGAACAGCCGCACCATGGCGTCGAGCTGCGCGGGTGTCGGCTGTCCGCCCACCGCGTCGGCGCCCATGACATGCCGTCGCAGCGCGCAGTGCCCCACCATGAACCCGGCGTTGACCGCGATCCGGCCGTCCAGGGCGTCCAGGTACTCGCCGAAGGTGTGCCAGGTCCAGGGCGCGCCCTCTTCCAGGGCGACCAGCGACATGCCCTCGACCTTGGACATCATCCGCCGCGTGTAGTCGGCGTCCTCGGGCCGGTCGGGGTGGAGCGGCGCGAGCGTGAAGCCGCAGTTGCCGCCCGCGACCGTCGTGACGCCGTGGTTGAGCGACGGCGTGGCGTACGGGTCCCAGAAGAGCTGGGCGTCGTAGTGGGTGTGCGGGTCGACGAAGCCGGGGGCGAGGACGAGCCCGGCGGCGTCCTCACTCGTCCTCGACTCCTCGGTGAGCGTGCCGGGCGGCGCGGAGATCACCGCGATCCGCCCGTCCCGGATGCCGACGTCGGCGGTGTACGAGGGCGTGCCCGTGCCGTCCACGACGGTCACGCCCCTGATCAGGTGGTCGAGCATGGCGGCGCCCTCCGTTCTCAGTCGCCCGCGCTCTGGCGGAACCGTGTCGTGCGGTGCACCGGGTCCGTGTCGATCTTCGGGATGACGTGCTCCCCGATGAGGCGTATCGACTGGAGGGTGTCCTCGCGGGATATCCCGATGGGAATGCCGAAGCTGAGCTGATCGGCGCCCGCCGCCTCCCAGCGCTTGCACTGCTGCGTCACCTCGTCCGGGTCGCCGCAGATCAGCAGCTCCTCGGCGATGAGGAGTTCGATGATCTCCTCGTTGAACTCGGGCAGCGTCTCGGGCCACACGGGGAAGCCCTCGGGGCGCGGGAAGGTGTCGTGGTAGCGGAAGACGAGGGACTGGAGGTAGTTGAGCCCGCCGCCCGCCGCGATCCGGACGGCCTCCGAGTGGGTGGGCGCGCAGATGGCGGTCGAGGTGACCATGACGTTGTCGTTGACGTAGTCCCCGATGGGTTCGGCCTGCCCGATGTTCCCCTTGTACTGGTCGAGGACCCACTGCATGTCGGAGACCTTCTGCACACTGAAGCCGAGGACGCCGAGCCCCTTGCGGGCGGCCATGGCGTACGAGGGCGGGGAGCCGGCCGCGTACCACATGGCGGGGTGCGACTTGCCGTACGGCTTGGGGAAGATCTTGCGCGGCGGCAGCGACCAGTGCTTGCCCTGGAACCCGACGTACTCCTCCTGGAGCCACATCTTCGGGAACTCGGCGATGGTCTCTTCCCAGATCTCCTTGGTGTAGTTCATGTCGGTGACACCGGGGATGAAGCCCAGGATCTCGTGGCTTCCGGCGCCGCGCCCTGAGCCGAACTCGTGGCGGCCCTCGCTGAGATGGTCGAGCATGGCGACCTTCTCGGCGACCTTCACCGGGTGGTTGACCTGGGCGAGCGGGTTGAAGATGCCGGAGCCCAGGTGGATGCGGTCGGTGGCGTGTGCGAGGTAGCCGAGGAAGACGTCGTTGGCGGAGAGGTGCGAGTACTCCTCCAGGAAGTGGTGCTCGGACGCCCAGGCGTACTTGAAGCCGGACTTGTCCGCCTGGATGACGTACTCGGTCTCCTCCATCAGCGCCTTGTGCTCGGCCAAGGGGTCGGTCTCGGCCCGCTTGCCCACGTATCCCTGTACAAAGAGCCCGAATTCCAAGGAGGTTCACCGTCCCTGATTAGTGTCCGACGCCCGCCAGTCCGCTGTTTCTGACGAACCGTCAGATCTGTTGCTGTGACTGTTCCATCGCCCGCGTGGACCGTCAATAGCTGACGATGTGTCAGCCATATGCACATGCGGTCGGACAAGGGGTCAGAGGGCGCTCACCCCGGCCAGCCACCCCCCGTCGATCACGAACGGCTGCCCGGTGATGTACGAGGAGTCCTCGTCCGACGTCAGGAAGAGCACCAGCCGCGCCACCTCCTCCGGCCTGCCCACCCGCCCCAGCGGCACCAGCTTGCGATACAGCCCGTCCATGGCCGCCGCGCTCGCCTCCGGGTCCGCGCCCGGGTCGAGCTGCGCCGGATTGGTCATCGCGGTGTCGATCGCACCGGGACACACGGCGTTGACGCGGATGTTCTTGGCGGCCAGCTCCAGCGCGGCGACCCGCGTGAGCCCGACGACGGCATGTTTGGTGGCGGTGTACGCACCCACGTACGCCATGCCGGTGAGCCCCGTGTAGGAGGCGGTGTTGACGATGGAGCCGCCCCCGGCCGCCGCGATCTCGGGGGCCACCGTCCTGATCCCGAGGAAGGCCCCGACCTGGTTGACCTGCACGATCTGCTGGAACTCGGCCAGCGGCGTGTGGACGAGTTCGTTGAAGCGGAGGATGCCCGCGTTGTTGACGAGCCCGTCCACCTTCCCGTACGTGCGCTTCGCGGCGGTGACGGCGGCGCGCCAGTCGTCCTCGCTGCTCACGTCGAGGTGGACGTAGTGGGCGCCGATCTCCTTGGCCAGCGCCTCGCCCTGCTCGTCCAGGACGTCGCCGATGACGACCTCGGCCCCCTCCGCGACGAACAGCCGTGCCTCCTGCTCACCCTGCCCGCGCGCCGCACCGCTGACGATGACGACCCGCCCGTCGAGCTTGCCCATGGTGCCTCCCTGTTCGAGTCCTACGCGAGATGGGGGGCGACGTCGGCCGCGAACGCCGCCATCTGGTCGGTGAGTTCGGCGCGGCTCCGGGAGCGGAACCGGACCTGTAGCTGATGGACGCCCATCGCGCCGTACGCGCGCAACGAGTCGGCGAGGGCGTCGGGGCTGCCGGTGAGGGTGCGGCGCCCGACGTGCCAGCCGGGCTCGCCGATGTACAGCGGTTCGGTGAGGGCGCCGAAGGTGAAGGGCGCGGCGAGTCCGGCCTCCGCGCGCAGCGCCTTGATCCGGGCGAGCCGCGCGGGCATCTCCTCGCGCGGATCGCCCTGCGGCAGCCAGCCGTCGCCCTTGAGCGCGGCGCGGCGCACGGCGGCGGGCGAGGAGCCGCCGACCCAGACGGGGACCCGCTCCTGGGCGGGCCTTGGCCGCTGCCCGAGCCCGGCGAAGGCGAACCGCTCCCCCTTGAACTCGGGGTACTCCTCCGGCCCGAGCGCCGCCTTCAGGGCGTCGATCGTCTCGTCCAGGAGGGGCCCGCGCCGCGCGAAGTCGACGCCCAGCGCCTCGAACTCCTCCGGTACGTGACCCGCCCCGACGCCGAGGATCAGCCGGCCGCCGGAGAGGTGGTCGAGGGTCGCGTACTGCTTGGCCGTGGCGAGCGGGTGGCGCAGCCCGACGACGGCGACATGGCTCATGAGCAGCACGCGCTCGGTGACGCCCGCGAGGAAGGAGAGGGTGGCGACCGGGTCGTACCAGATGGTCGACATGGCGTCGGCGAGGCGGCGCGGGATGGCGACGTGGTCGCAGCTCGCGAGGTAGTGGAAGCCGGTGCGGTCGGCGGTACGGGCGATTTCGACCAGGTCGTCGACGGTGGCGTCCGCTTCCCAGGGTTCGGTGTAGAGGGTGCTCTGGGACTGGATCGGGAGCTGCATTCCGTAGGCGGGGGGTATCGGGGTGGGCACGGCGGTGCGCCTCCTCGTCAGATGTGACGTTCCGTCATGTGGGGGGGTCCCATCGTGATACCTGACGGTGCATCAGACAAGGGGGCGGAGAGCCCCCGTAGCGCTCCCGTACGGCCCCTGACGCACCGTCGGCTCTAGCCCGTCCGGGTCTCAGGCTGACCCGGACGGTCCCTCTCTGGTGGCCCTTCTCCCGGACCTGCCGTGTAGTGGGGCGCGTGCGGCCCGGAACGGGCCGTCGCCGGACAACCGGACCAGGAGTCCCGAAAATGAGTCAGACAGCCCGGGGGAACAAGAGCGGGAACAAGGGCGGGAACAAGGGCCTGCGCGTGGCCGGAGTGGTGGCCGCCGCCGTGGTGGTGGCCGCGCTGGTGGGCGGCTGCTCCAGCGGCGGCGGCTCGTCGGCGTCCTCGAACGCGCCGACCACGAGGGCGAGTGCGAGCGCCCCGACCGCCACCGCGTCCACGTCGCCGTCGTCGGCGCCGAGCGCGGCGGGCGGCGAGTCCCAGGTGACGACCGCGACCGGGCCGCTGGGGACGTACCTGGTCGACGGCCAGGGCCGCACCCTCTACCTCTTCGAGGGGGACAAGTCGTCGAAGTCGTCGTGCTACGGGAACTGCGCCAAGTCATGGCCACCGGCGGAGGCGGGGGCCGATGGGCCGAGCGGGGCGGGCGGCGTCAGGAGCGACCTCCTCGGCACGTCCGACCGGGACGACGGCACCGCGCAGATCACGTACAACGGCCACCCGCTGTACCGCTTCTCCGGGGATCTGCGGGCCGGGACGACGGCGGGCGAGGGATCGACGGCGTTCGGCGCCTCGTGGTACATGGTCGACGTGACCGGCAAGAAGATCGAGGGCGGTCCGACGTCGAGCCCGAGCGGGAGCACGACGGGTACGGGCGGCTACTGATGCCGGGGCTCCCTCGCCGCCGGATGGGCGCGCTGCGCGCGGCTTCGGCGGTGTTGCTGCTGCTGACGCTGGCGGCGTGTTCGAACGGCGGCGGGGGAGGTACGGCGCCCTCGGGGTCGGCATCTGGGTCGCCCTCGGCATCGGCATCGGGGACCGGTGGGGCGGCGGTGATCGTGATCAAGAACTTCACGTTCGAACCGGCGGAGCTGACGGTGGCTCCGGGCACCAAGGTCACGGTCAGGAACGAGGACTCGGTGACCCACACGCTGACGGCGACGGGCGGTGCGAAGCCGTTCGACACGGGGGACATCGCGGCGGGCGCCTCGGGCACCTTCACGGCTCCGTCGACGGCGGGCGGTTTCCCGTACATCTGCACGATCCACCCCTTCATGAAGGGGACGCTCACGGTCCGCTGAGCCATCCGGAGGAAGCATGTCGCCACCACCCGCCGTACCCGCCCCCCGCTCCCACCGGAAGCCGCGCCGCCGCGTCCACCGCGTCCACGCCCTCGCCCGCGTGCTGGCGGCGGCAGGCCTCGCGGTGGACGCGTACTTCCACGCCCATCTGGCGCCGCGGTACGACGCCGTCAGCGCGACGATCAGCCAGGGCGACCTGTTCCGTATCGAGGCGGGTCTCGCGGCGCTCGCGGCCCTGCTGGTCCTGGTCTGGCGCCGGCTGCCGGCCGATGTGTTCGCCTGGCTGGTGGCGGCGGGCGGCCTGGCCCTCCTCCTGATCTACCGCTATATGGACCTGGGCGCGTTCGGCCCGTTCCCGAACATGTACGAGCCGTCCTGGTACACGGACAAGTGGGTGACGGCGGTGGCGATGGCGGTGGCGGTGGTGGCGACGACATGGCTGCTCGTGGCCAGGGGCCGCAGACCCAGGACGCCAGAGGTGATCTAGGCCGTGCCCGGCCCTGGCTCCGGTCCCTCCACGGGTTCATCGCGGACCGCGAGCCCGGCCACCCACAGGGGCATCAGCCAGTGGGCGACGAAGACGGCGGCGATTACCGGGACGAGGAGGGTGCCGGCCGCGACCCGGCCGGTCAGGTCGGACGCGGCGACGCCGATGACCGCGCAGCCCAGCAGACAGGTGGTCAGGCGGTGCGCCCGCGCGTGGACCCGGTCCCGCTCGGCCAGTTGGCGTTCGTCCAGGACGTGAGTCCGCAGTTCGAGGAGGCCGCGGGTGGCGGCGTTGATGACGCCGGTGGCGACGCACCAGGGCAGGATCAGGGCGAGCAGGGTGTAGGCGAGCCACGGTTGCCCGCCCGCGTACATGCCGATGCCGGTCGCCACGGCTGCCGCGGTGAGGGTGATGTGGACCGCGACGGCGGTACGGCGGCGGGCGGCCGTCGCGTACAGCGGGGCGCCTTCGCGGTTGTTCATGAGGCGGAACATGCGCTCGTCGTAGCGCGTACGCCGGTTTCGTGGGGGTGTGTCCGTGGTACTGCTCACTGCTTCTTCCTCCCGTACACCTCGTCGGTGAGCGAGCGGAACGGCCGCAGGGAGAACAGGGCCTCCACCGGCAGCTCGAAGAACTCGGCGATGCGCAGGGCGAGATCGAGGCTGGGGTTGTACTGCCCGCGCTCGATGTACCCGATGGTCTGGTAATGCGCCCCGACGGCCTCGGCCAACACCTGCCGCGAAACGCCCCGCTCGGCACGCACCATCGCCAGTCTATTGTGGACTTGCTCGCTCATGTATAAGAAGTACTACACAAGAGAGCAGATACACAACGCAGATGCACAACATGTGAAGCTTCCAGTCGCGGAGTCATGTCCTACGCCAGGGCCGGTCGATCTTCGGATGGTGCCGGAGTGATCGGCCAAAGGATCAGCCTGAGATGCGCGCTGCCTGCTCGCGGAGTTCCTGGGCCTCCGGAACTTTGGTGTACCGACGCGGGCGGACGCGCAGGTCCCGGAGGGCGGCCTGGACCCTTACGGAGCGGATGCCGTCGGCGCAGTCGAGGAAGTCGCGCCAGGTGGCCATGGCGCCATCGACGTCGCCTTGGCGGAGGCGGACGCCGCCGAGGTCGGCAAGGACGATGGCGCGGGTGCGGCGGCGGTCGAGGCCGTGGATGTCGAGGGCGAGGTGGAGGTGTTCCTCGGCGGCGTCGAGGTCGCCGAGGCGGGAGAGGATCATGCCGGATTCGTGGGCCCAGCGTCCGGGAGAGTAGTGGGCCGCCCAGGAGTCGCCGGGCGCGGCGGCCGGCTTGCCGATGGCGGTCTCGGACAGGGCGAGGTGTTTGGTGGCCGTGCGACGGTCGTCGTCCTGGGCGGCGGCGTTGGCGAGGGTGGCTTCGCAGTAGGCGACGGCGCGAGGGTTGTCGAGGTGGCGGCCGTAGTCGACGCAGGCTTCGCCGAGTTGGACGGCTTCGGCCCGGTGGCCGAGGTCTGCACACTGCACGGCGAGGCCGCGGAGAGCCGTCGCCGACAGCTCCGGATCGTCGGCCTCGGCGGCCAGGCGGAAGGAGTGCGCGTAGTAGCGCTGGGCGAGTCCGCGCAGTTCGGGGGTGTCGCCCTCTTCCTGGGCCATCCAGCCGGCGAGGTGAACAAGCTGGGAGGTGGCGGCGAACAGGTCACGGCCGGTGGCTTCGGTGAAGCGGCCCTCCAACCAGGGGGCGACATCCTGGGTGAGGTAACGGACGGCCAGGTGGCGTGCGTGCCCGCCACCGAGTTCGGAGGCGGAGTCCCCGAGGGCCTTGACCATGTGGCGTACGGCAGTCACCTCGCCCTGGCCGACGCGGACGGCACCGGGAAGGGCGGACTTGGTCCGGCGGGTGATGCTGTCCGTGTCGGGCCGGCCGAGTGCGGACAGCGCGTATCCGCAGGAGGCGAGGATGAACTCCCGGCGTTCCACGTCGCTCCTTCCCAGGTGCAGGACTGATGCCACGGTATCGGCGTGGAGTGCCGCGGGCATGGGCTCCGGGAGGTGCGCACGGACTCGCACGATCGCTCAGCGCCGAGGACATTTCGTGGGCCGACGGCCCCGGTTGGACACGCCGGCCTCGGGCTGCCCTCCCTGTCCGGGACAGGACTCCGTCTCACTCGCCGCAGACCGTCCACGGAGCCTCGCCGCCGTACCAGCTCTCCGCATCCCCAGTGACCGGCCACGCACATCGGCATCAGCCAGTGCGTGACGAACACGGCGGCGAGTACCGGAGGTCGAGCAAGTAAGCCCCCGCCGGCGGCTGTGCGCCTCTGACGGGGGCCTTGTCCTTGCCGGAGGGTGATCAGGCGGCGTTGTCCGGCGGGGTACGGCCCCGGTCGTGATCCAGCGTGGGATCAGTCGCGGAGTCGTACTCACCGGTCCCGCCGCAGTGCTTGCACTGCGCGGAGCGAACCGCTGTGTAGGCGGGCCCGTCGAACGGGCTCGCGCCCGGCACGTAGGCCAGCGGCTTGTTGATCGTCCCCGCCCCGTCGCACCAGCGACACATCTTGGAGTTCGATTCAGGCGCCGGTGTGTACATGCTGGTTTCTCCCGTCACTGTGACTGGCCCTGCACCATCCCGTTGCCGCTGCAACCTACACACGTCTCGGGGACGGAAATCGAGTTCCCGTACTCGTCAGCCTTCACCTGAACGATCACGCCTTGTCCGCCGCAGGACTGGCAGACCCGCATACCCGACGGGTCTTCACTCATACCGTAGACCTCCCTATCGGTGGTACATGGATGGATGCCTGATCGTCACCGCCCAGGAGCGCAGGTATCGACCGGGGTGATGCCCGGCATGCCGGGCGGTCATAAAGCCGACGCCCTCGCACTCGATCGCTGCGGCGCAAGATGCCGTGGCTGCCGTGCGGGCTGGATGTGGCGTAGCAGCGAGGGAGGAGTTGTCGCCTGAAATTCTGGGCGTCCAGGGGCAGTTTGTGGTTCATTGCTCTGGCCTCCGGTGGCCTGGAGGGGCGGGGTCGGGGTCGTCGGCCAGGGCCCAGGAGTGGGGGTGGGGGTGGTCGAGGTAGAGGGTGCAGGCGTCGGCGTCGGGCCCGCCGGGGGTTTCGCACCAGGGAAGCGACTCGAACCGGATGGTTCCGCCGGTGGTCCAGCGGGCCCAGAGGGCGTGGCTGGGGTTGTGGTCCCAGTCCCATACGTGGTCGGCGTGTTGGCCGGGGTGTCCGTGGGCGAGTTCGCAGTGGGTGTGGGTGGGGGTGAGGGCAAGGTCGTTGCCGAGGACGCGGCCTTGTCCGGCGAGGATGGCGAAGAGGAGGGGGGCGGGGGGTACGGGGGTGGTGGCTTGGCATTCGCGCATGGCGGGTCCTGGTGGGGAGTGGGGTGGGCGGACGCTGAGGGTGTACGCGCAGTCGGTGTCCGGGATGAGGATGAGGAGGGGGTGGCCGGCCTTGATACGGAGGCGCGCGGCTTGTTGGCGGGCGGGGTTGTGGGCCCAGACGCGGAGTTGGGTGGGGCTGTCGGGCTGGGGTGCCGTGTGCTGGCGCATGACGGGTCGCACCCAGGGTGAGCGGGTGGGGTCGGGGTCGAGGCGGTCCGCGATACGGAGGGCCTGGCTGCGGAGCCAGCGGACGGCGAGTATCGGGGAGATGGTGTCGTGGGTGCCGAGGATGTGGTGGGCGGTACGGGCGGTGCCGTAGACGAGCCCTTCGGCGTGCACCTCGCACCGGTAACTGGGCTGTTGGGGAGGACAGTTCATACGGGCCCCTGGTGCCACATCACCCAGGGACGCTCGATGACTTCGGCGAAGCTGGTGTGCTCGGGGTGGTCGCGGAGGTGAGCGAACGCCCAGGTCAGGGGGTCGGTGGGGTCGGTACTCGTAGGCGACTTCGCGTCGCACTCGGTGTCGTCGTCGGTGAGGGTGAGGCAGCGGAAGGCGTACGTGAGGGGCGGGGCGTCATCGTCAAGATCCGGCCGTAATAGCCAGCGGATGTAGCCGTAGGTGGTCACAGGTACTCACCCCGACTCCGCGCGTTCGCACGGGCGGTTTCGGCGCGTAATCGCTGTTCGGGGGTGGCTGGTCGTGCGTCGGCGGGGTCAACGGTCCATTCAGTACCGCCCGTTACGGGCCGCAAGGACCAAAGCTCCCCGGACGTACCGCAGAAGACCCCGACCATGCCCCTGTCCGCGTCCGCAATCACGGACCCGTATGCGGGTAGCGCCTTGTATGCGGTGGTGGCCTCAGGGTGCGGCGCTCCCCCGTCATCCTCGGAGGTGGTGAGCTGGTCGACGGGAATCTGACGCACGAGTGCATCTCTTTCGCGTAGCAGGAGGCCACCTCGATCACGCTAGGTAGCAGCTTGGCTACGAACGTACTCACAGAGTTTCTGCGAGTCGAGAGAATCTGTTACTCGCAGTGCTACTGGATTCTTGAGAGAGTGGCTGTGACTGAGAGGAGCTCACATGAGCGAGGGATTCGGGCTGGTCGTGCGCTTCACGTTGCGCGACGTCCAGGCGGCGGCGGCCTTTGATGCCCTGTGTGCAAGGACCTTGGAAGGGATCAAGTCGTCTGAGCCGGGCACGCTGGCGTACGTCACGCACATACCGGAAGGCGAGCCACTGGTTCGGCTGTTCTACGAGCTCTATGCCGACCGCGGCGCCTTCGACACGCACGAGTCGCAACCGCACACCAAGCACTTCCTTGCCGAGCGGGAGCAGTACCTTGCCGCTGTCGAGGTGACGTTCCTCGATGCGATCAGCGGGAAGGTAGCGACGCGGAAGTGAGTCCCGAAGAGCGGCACATATTTGGCGGGCGAGTGGCCGGCCTGCGTAAAGAGCGCGGCATGACCCAAAGTGAACTTGCCGCAGCGATCGGCCGCACAGCAAGTTGGCTGTCCCAGGTGGAGCGCGGGATCCAACCGGTCAACCGGCTCGATGTACTGCGCCTGCTCGCTGACGGTCTTGGTGTGCCGCTCCAGGTCTTGCAGCCCGATGCGCCGGCGGCTGCCGAAGCGGAACCGGCCGCCGAGGCTGAAGCCAACGACCTTGACCAGGCCCGGCTTGTGCTGTCGGGGCACTCGGCTCTCGATGTCGTCCTGAGTCCACGCGAGGACTTCCGGCCCAGCACCATGAAGGATTTGCGGGTCGCAGCCGAACGCATCTGGGATCTGACCCATACAGATCAGTTCGCCGAACTGAGCGCGTCACTGGGCCCGTTGGTTCCTCGACTGGAGCGGGCAGCTCGGACTGCGCCGGAGGAGCACCGGGCGGAGCTCCACTCGCTACTGTCCCGGACGTACCAGGCCCTTGCCGCAGCGTTCGTCCGACAGAACGAGGCGGATGCCGCATGGGTCGCTGCGGACCGGGCGATCCGCGAAGCGGAGCTGTCGGGTGAACCGCTCGGAGTCTTCGCCAGTACCTACCGATTGGCGCATGCTTTCGTGCGTCTGAACCACCTCGACCAGGCCGAACATGTCGCCGCTACGGCGATCAAGGCCCTTCAGCGGCACATCGAGCAGGGCGACGCGACACCCCAGCAGCTCTCCGTTCTCGGGTCGCTTCACCTGATGCTGGCTCTGGTCCATGCACGATCCGGCGAACGGGCAGCGGCCAAACAGCAGATCAGCGACGCTCGGACCGTGGCCGCGCAGCTCGGCGAGGACCGCAACGACTTCAACCTGGAGTTCGGGCCGACCAACGTCGAGATTCAAGCGGTGTCGACGGCAGTGGATCTCGGTGACGCAGGCGAAGCACTCGATATCGGCAAAGGGCTCGACTCGGGCGCGCTGTCCGTCGAACGACGCGCCCGGCTCCTGATGGACTTGGGCCGAGCCCACGCGCAAAGACGCCGCTTCGGAGATGCGCTGGAGTGTCTACTTCGGGCCGAGAAATTGGCACCCGAGATGATCCGCACCCACATCGCGTCACGTTCCGTAGTCCGAGACCTCATGCTGGTTGCCGGCCGCGCGGCATCCGAAGAACTGCGTGCCCTTGCCGGACGCACGGATGCCATGGGCTGAGGCGCGGCAGAACTTTCCGGCTCACCTTGGCCGACTCGACCTCCCCGCCCGCGTCGACGGCATCGCCGAGGCACACGGCGTGCGCGTCCTGGATTATCTGACCAGCGGGGGGTCGGTCGCCGCCTCGCCCTCGATCTGATCCTCGGACGCAGCCAAGGCCCATGAGGCGGCCCGGCCCTTGGCGCGTCCGAAGACGCCCTGGGCCTGTCGACGGCCTCGGAAGGGAAGCCCCGCAGCAGAGACTGCATGGTCATCGTCGTCAGGACATGGCGGCCGAGCTGGACGTCGCCGCCCGCGCGGGCCAGGCGGAGGGCCCAATGCGTCCCGCGCCGTGGTCGGCCCGAGGACGTCGCGGCCCTGGTGGCGTTTCTCGTGGGCCCTTCCGCCTCGTTCATCACGGGGCAGTCGGTCCACGTCGACGGCGGCTGGCTGCTGCACTGAGACCTTCAACAAGCAAGGAGACGAACCGAAATGATCGAACGAGTCCGCGCCGTACTCGTCACCGCAGACGACACGATGCTGGTAATCCGGCGCACCAGGCCCGGCATCCCCGAGTACTGGGTCCTGCCCGGCGGCGGCGTAGAACCCGGCGACGAGTCCCGAGAGGCTGCCCTGCACAGGGAGATCCATGAGGAGATCGCGGGGAAGGCCGACATCGTCCGCCCCCTCCACACGATGGAGTCCGACGCCGAGCGCCAGTTCTTCTACCTGGCCCGCATCGCGACCTGGTCCTTCGAGGACCGCACAGGCCCCGAGTTCAGCGCCGAAGGCCGCGGCGAGTACGCGCTGGAGGAGATCCCGCTGACCATGGAGGGGCTCGACGGCATCGATCTCAAGCCCGAGGAGATCGCCCACGTCCTACGGGGAGCCATCCGTGCCGAAAGCCTCGGAGTCGAGACATCGCAGCCAGGGAGCTGATGAGCGGGGTGACCTGACGCGTGAAGTTCTGGGCGCTCAGGGGCGGCCCGTAGTTCATTGCTCTGACCTCCGGTGGCCCAGGGGGTCGGGGTCGTCGGTGAGGCTCCAGGAGTGGGGGTGGGGGTGGTCGAGGTAGAGGGTGCAGGCGTCGGCGTCGGGTCCGCCCTCGATCTCACACCAGTGCAGGGACTCGAACCGGATGGCTCCGCCGGTGGTCCAGCGGGCCCAGAGTGCGTGGCTGGGTCGGTGGTCCCAGTCCCATACGTGGTCGGCGTGTTGGCCGGGGTGTCCGTGGGCGAGTTCGCAGTGGGTGGGGGTGAGGTGGAGGTCGTTGCCGAGGACGCGGCCTTGTCCGGCGAGGATGGCGAAGAGGAGGGGGGCGGGGGGTACGGGGGTGGTGGCTTGGCATTCGCGCATGGCGGGTCCTGGTGGGGAGTGGGGTGGGCGGACGGTGAGGGTGTAGGAGCAGTCGGTGTCCGGGATGAGGATGAGGAGGGGGTGGCCGGCCTTGATACGGAGGCGCGCGGCTTGTTGCCGGGCGGGGTTGTCGGCCCAGACGCGGAGTTGCGTGGGGCTGTCGGGCTGGGGTGCCGTGTGCTGGCGCATGACGGGTCGCACCCAGGGTGAGCGGCCGGGGTCGGGGTCGAGGCGGTCCGCGATACGGAGGGCCTGGCTGCGGAGCCAGCGGACGGCGAGTATCGGGGAGATGGTGTCGTGGGCGCCGAGGAGGTGGTGGGCGGTACGGGCGGTGCCGTAGACGAGCCCTTCGGCGTGCACCTCGCACCGGTAACCCGGCTGTTGGGGAGGGCAGTTCATACGGGCCCCTGGTGCCACATCACCCACGGGCGCTCGATGACTTCGGCGAAGCTGGTGTGCTCGGGGTGGTCGCGGAGGTGAGCGAACGCCCAGGTCAGGGGGTCGGTGGGGTCGGTACTCGTAGGCGACTTCGCGTCGCACTCGGTGTCGTCGTCGGTGAGGGTGAGGCAGCGGAAGGCGTACGTGAGGGGCGGGGCGTCGTCGTCGCGGTCGGGTCGTAACGTCCAGCGGACGTAACGGAAGACGCGGGGGGGGTCGCGGTGGTCACAAGTACTCACCTCGGCTTTGCGCGCTCGCGCGGTTCGGGAGCCCTGTCATGAGCGCGTCCCGACGGCGATCGTGTCGGACCCGGCAAACTTGGCGAGCGCGCGGAGGACGATCACGAGGCGCCGGTCGTCCAGCATCTCGATGGGCCGCAGGGGGAAGGCGCGGGGAAAACTGATCGCGAGGATGAGGGTGAGGAACGCCTTGTCCGCCGAGGTGAGCCCCGGGGCCCGGGGGTACCGGTCCTCGAACTCCGGCCAGTCGCACGAGACCGCGCCCTCATGCTCGGCGACCAGAAGTCGACGGACGCAGTCGCGCGCCAGCAACTCGTCCTCCTCGATGAGCGCGGCCAAGGCCACCCGCTCGCAGGAGGGTCGGCCCTGCACCCACGCGGTAAGCCGGTCGGTCAGCAGCGGTGAGTTGTCCGGAGGTGGCGCTGTTTCGGCCGGGCGGATCACATACGTGGCCAACGCCTCGACACCTGCTGCGCATTCAGCGACGCCGGTGTCCCTGGGCTTGCTCGCCGACGCTCCCGGTTGCGGCTGCCCGTGGCTCATCGGCGTTTCGCTGAAGTCGTACGGCGCACCGGAACGGGAAGGCTCCGCGCCTCCTCGTGGGTCCCTGCTCACCCTGCATCCCCTGCCTGATTGCGGCTCTGAGTGATCGACAGTTTCAC
Organism: Streptomyces sp. NPDC091292; assembly: GCF_044757265.1. Lineage (NCBI taxonomy): Bacteria > Bacillati > Actinomycetota > Actinomycetes > Kitasatosporales > Streptomycetaceae > Streptomyces > Streptomyces sp. NPDC091292. Next base: position 180,930 of record NZ_JBIVUQ010000007.1, read on the forward strand.
TCGGCTCGTTCGGTCGATCGCTCCCTGTGATCAGTGAACGGCCGGAGAATCAAGATCACTTCACACAGAAGTTGCACAACGGCTTGGCTGAATAACGCAGTTCGGGTCGGGCGCGTCTTGGCGTGGGAAGGTGAGGTGCATGGAGAGCACGAACGCGGGCGAGAACATCGCCGTATTACGCAAGACGCGGAATATGTCGCAGGCCCAGCTCGGCCGCGCGGCCGGACTCAGCGTGTCGTACGTCAGCAAGGTCGAGACAGGACTGCGGCCGGTCACTCCGGCGGTCGCCGCCGCGTGTGCGAAAGCCATGAAGGTCACCACGGCCCGGATCTACGGTCAGCCCTATCGCGACCGGTCGCAGACCGAGGTCGAGCGGCTCGATGCGCTGCGGACGGCGGTTCGTCGGCACACGCTCCCCAAAGAAGACGTGCCGGACCCCAGGACGCTGGCGGCCGAGGTGAAGAGGGCCGCCCATCTGCGGGCGGAGGCGGAGTATCTGGAACTGCTCGACATACTGCCGACTCTCCTAGGGCGGGCGACCGCGACGGCGTTCGCCGCCGGTGGTGACGCCGTGGCCTGGGGGCAGGTCGCCGACCTCTACGGCTGCGCCTACGCCGTCGCTCACCGGCTGGGCGAACCTGACCTCGCCGACATGATCGTCTCGCGGCAGCAATGGGCGGCCCACCAGACGTGGAACCCGGACGCGGAGGCCGCGGCATCGTGGAACGAGGCCGGTACCTACCAGTCCGCGGGCCACTACGACGACGGCCTCACCATCGTGGACCGGGCGATCGTCCAGTACGAGCGGGGCGGCGTCACCGAGCCCTCGCACGCCGTCGTTCTCGGCTCGCTCCATCTGCGGGGAGTAGTGCTCGCCTCCCGGCACAAGGACGCAGCCGCCACCGAGGCCCACCTCTCCAGGGCGCGCGCGCTGGCGGCACAGCTCCCGCAGAAGAAGGACGCGCTCCTGCACAACCTGACGTTCGGGGCGGGGAACACCGCACTGTACGAGCTGGCCGCGCATATCGAGCTGGAGCGGCCCGACCAGGCGGTCAGCATGGCGACGCCCCTTCAGAAGAAGCCGCCGGCGGGGCTGAAGCCCAGCAGGATAGGGCGGCTCCACATCGATGTGGCACGGGCCCGTCTCGCCATCGGCGACGTGACCGGAGCGGAGGACTCGCTGAAGGCCGCCTTCAAGGTGGCGCCCGAGATGAGCGAGCTGCACCCCATGTGCCGCGAGGTCGTACGCGTCCTCTTCGTCATGCACCAACGAACCCGCCCCGACCTGATGACGATGGCCAGGAGAGTCGGACTGACGGACTGACGGCAGGCGAGACCGGACGGCGATTCCGGAGCCCGTGACCGAGGGGAGTTGAGCATGGCCGAGAATCCGGTGCCGCTGACCGGGGACGAGATCGACGCGGCGCTGCGGGAGGTGCCCGGCTGGCGCCGTGACGGGGACGAGATCACCCGTACGTTCGGCATCCGCTACCACGGCGGCGTCGCCCTGATCGTGCACGTCGCCGACATCGAACGCCTCATCGGCCACCACGCCGACATCGACCTGCGCTGGGACCGGGTCCGTTTCGGAATCACGACGCACGACGCCGGAAACCGGCTCACCACGGCCGACTTCGATCTGGCCACCCGTATCGACGCCATCGCCGAGGCACACGGCGCCCGCGCTCTGGACGCCTGACCCGGGTAACCGCCGAGCTGTACCGCGCCGGACTCTTCCCCACCCTGGTGTTCACCGGAGGCAACAGCCCCACCACCGCCAAGGTCTTCCCGCGCGGCGAAGCCGTCCACTTCCGCGAGCACGCTCTCACCCTCGGCGTCCCCGCCCACGCGATCCTCCTCGAACCCAACGCGGGCAACACCGGACAGAACATCACCCTCTCCCGCCAGGCACTCACCGCCGCCGGCATCCACCCCACCACCGTCCTGCTCGTCTCCAAGCCCTACATGGAAAGACGGTCGTTCGCGACCGCCCGCAAGCTGTGGCCCGACGTCGACATCCTCTGCGCCTCCGAACCACTGCAATTCGACGACTACGTGAAGTCCATCGGCGACGAGAAACTCGTACTCGACATGTTCGTCGGCGACCTCCAGCGGGTCATCGAGTACCCGAAGCTCGGATTCGCCATCGAGCAGCAGGTCCCGCAGGACGTACACGCAGCGTACGAATCCCTTATCGCGACCTGACCTGCCCCGCCGGAGCCGAGCGACCGCCCAGCCCCGAAATCCGCGTCGGGCAAACCCCGTCAACCCGCACACATCTCTCACCCCCCGTCCCCCCAAAACCCACCCCCGACCAGCAATCCATCCCGCAGAATTCATCCACCCGTCACCAAAATGCCACCCGCCACCACCCCCGTTCGGGCACATTCGGCCTCCGATTCGAAGGACGGTGGAGCAGCGGATGACGAACCCCCTGGCGGGATTGTTCAAGGCACGGCAGAAAGAGGCCGCCAGACGGGACCTGTTCGCACAGAGCATGCGACGCTGCGGGGAGTACCTCGCGGCGCAGGGCGCCCCGTCCACCGCCCGACAGGTCCGTGTCGCCCAGGCCATCGGGACCCTCGCCACCTCCCTCGACGGTCCGGCCGCCGACCCGTTCGACGCGCTGCTCAAGGTGGGCGAACGGGCGCTGGAGGCCGGTGACGAGCGCGCCCTCGCGCTCGCCCTGGACATCGCCGACGCGTCGACGCGGCTGCGGCAGCGCTCCAAGGGCGCGTGGCGGCTGCACGCGCTGGCGCTGGACCGGCTGGGCCGCGACAGCGAGGCGCTCACCTCCTACGACCGTCATCTCGCGCTGCTCCAGAACACCGCACCGGCGCGCGAGATCACCCGCCGGATCGACACCCTGCGCCGCCGCCGGGCCTGTCTGGACGCGGCCGTCGCCCTGTTTCCCGGCGCCGACGCGCCCCGGCTCGACCAGCCGGCCGACGCCCTCGTACCGGAGTTCGCCGCGTTCGTGCGGACGCAGATCGACCGGCACGGCGCGGCCGACGCCAAGGTGCGACGGCTGACCCAGCTCTACGGCCGCCACCGCCGGCTCGCCGAGCGCGACGCGCTGCCGCTGTCCTCGGTCGGCCGGACCGCGCCCCTCGGGGTGACCGGGCTTCGCGCGCTGCTTGCCGGGCGGAGCGTGTGTGTGGTGACCGGTGGCGAGGACCTGACAAGCACCAGCCAGGTGGCCGGGATCGACGGTTACGACGTGGTCGTCCGCTGCGACGACTTCCGTACCGACGCGCCCGTCACCGGTACGCGCACCGCCATCCACGCCCTCACTCTGCGCGGCGCGACCCCGTGGGAAGGCCCGGCGTGGAACCGGCGGGCGGACGTACGGCTGGTGTTCGGGGACCCGGCGGGGCCCTGGCGGCGAGCCGTACGACAGCGCTTGGTGCCCGACGCGCAGGACCATGTCGGGGACGTCTCGCTGCGCCGCCCGCTGACCGACCCGGCGCTGCTCGGCGAGAGCGGCTGGGACCCGTCGACGACCACCGCGTTCACCGTGCTGCGGCTGCTGGACTTCCTGGACGTGTCCTCGCGGCTCGACCTGATCGGCCCGGGGCTGCCCGGCCGGCTGCGGCCCGAGGAGGCCGAGTGGGTCCGGGCGCATGCCGTGCACACCGACGACGCGGCGCACGCCGACGACAGTGAGACAAGGATCGCCCTGCGATGACCTCGACCTCGGCCCCAACCTCGACCCCGACGTCCGCGGACGACCGCAGCACCATCACCGGCAAGCGACGCATCGCCTTCGCCGTGCACACGGACGAGCAGCGGCTGCCGGACCTGGCGACCCTCGTCCGGAGCCTGGTGCTGACCAACCCGGGAGTGTGCGAGGACATCGTGGTCCTGCACCCCGGGCTGCCCGACAGCGCGTTCGACGCGCTACGCCCGCTGCACCCGCGGCTGGTGACCCGCCGCGCGGACGGCCGCGGCGAGGTGTTCCGGCTGGCGGGCTACGACACCGTGATAGCCCTGGACCCGGCGATGGTCGTCCTCGGCGACCTCGGCGAACTGCTGCGGCTCCGCCACGGCGTGGGCGCCGTACGGCAACCGGTGCGGTACGGGGAGCGCGAGGAGCGGCAGGTCCTGGCGGACGGGCTGCTGGTGGTGCAGCGCGCCGATGTGGACGACATGCTCGCGGACCGGCTCGCGGGCGCCACCGCCCCTGACGCCGACCTGGACGCCGAGCTGCGGGACCTCCTGGTCCCGGTCGACGCCCGCCACGACTTCCTCACCCGGCGCCTGTACGACGACACCGAGGTGCCCGCCCAGGTGGCGGTACTGCGCTTCACCGAGCCGGTGGACGCGCCCGGGTACGCTCCGGCGGCCGAGGCGCGGCGCCGGTTCGAACTGGGCGACGAGGAGTTCCGCGCCGCCTATCGCGCGCTGCCCGGCGGCAAGCACCCCGAACTGCTCGCCCACTTCGCACCGGTACTCCTCGCCGAGCGCCCCTCCCTCGACCTGGCCCGCACGGTCGCCGACGTCTACCGCCAGCAGGGCCGCCACGACGAGGCCGTACAGGTACTCGCGCCGGTACTCGGCGACCGGCTGGACGCGCCGCGCTGCCACGAGACGCTCGGGCTGTGCCTGATGGCGCTGTCGCGGTACGAGGAGGCCGAGACGCATCTGCTGCTCTCGGCGTCCGCGCCGGACGCCGCGCCCCGCGCCTTCGCCCAGCTCGCCCGGCTGGCCTGGCTCCTCGGCCGCGAGCAGGACGCGCACGCCTACGCCCGCGAGGGCCTGGAGGCCGACCCCTCGGACGCGGGCTGCCACGCCTGGTTCGTACGGACCCGCCCGGAGCGGACGGCAGCGGACACCCCGGCGCCCGCCGTACCGAAGCCCGCCGCCCCGAAGCCCCCCGCCCCCGCCGCCGAGCAGCTCGCACACGTCGCCCTGTTCGCCGACGGCAACGAGAACGCGGGCGACAAGGTGCTGCCCGAAGCCGTACGGATGTGCTTCGACACCGACACCGGCCCGCACCGCTGGTATCAGCAGCCGGTGCACCGGCTGGTGGACGAGGCCGCGGTGGAGCAGTTCAACGCCCGGCGCGGGGTGATCGTCGGCGGCGGCGGGCTGTTCCTGCCGGACACCTCGCCGAACGGCAACAGCCACTGGCAGTGGAACGTCCCGGACGACCTGCTGGCCCGGATCACCGTGCCCCTCGCGGTGTTCGCCGTCGGCTACAACGTGTTCGACGGGCAGCGCTACGGGCGGACCCGGTTCGCGGAGAGCCTGCGCGCGCTGGTGGAGAGGTCGGCGTTCTTCGGGCTGCGCAACCACGGCTCGATCGAGCGGGTACGCGAACTGCTCCCGGCCGAACTGCGTGACCGGGTGCGCTACCAGCCCTGTCCGACGACGGTGGCCCGGCATCTGATCGACGGCTGGACCGATCCGGCCGAGCGCACCGACAGTGTGCTGGTCAACGCCGCGTACGACCGTTCGGGGCTGCGTTTCGGGCATGACTACGGGCATTTCCTCGCCGAGATGGCGTCCGCGCTGCGCACGCTGCGGGAGCGGGCGGACGTACGGTACGCGGCCCATATGCCGGCCGACGAGAAGTTCGTGCACGATCTGCGGCGGGAGCACGGCCTCACGCTGCCCGTGGACCGGCTGTACGAGATGTCGAACGACGAGATCCGCGCCCTGTACCGCTCCACCCGGCTGGTGATGGGGATGCGCGGGCACGCGGGGATGATCCCGTTCGGCTGCGGGACGCCGATCCTGAGTCTGGTGTCGCACCCCAAGCTGGCCTATTTCCTGTCGGACATCGGCCGCCGGGAATGGGGGATCTCGGTGCACGACCGGGAGTTGGGGGCGCGGCTAGCGGAACGGGCGACGGCTATTCTCGACGATCATCCGGCGGCCGTGACCGATGTGCACACCGCGCAGGAATTCCTCTGGAAGACGACTCAGGCGAACATCGAAGAGCTGAGAGAAACCTTCACCAGGCGCTGAGCACCAAGAATTCATCTCCACCACGAATGGACTTAACCCTTCCGCGCCCTCATCGCCACCGTTGACCTCGGGAGCCTCGATAATCTGTTCGTTCCCTTCGTCAACCTTTCAACGCGAAAGGGCCGCACACGTGCCCAAACTGTCCGTCGTGGTCCCCATGCACAATGTGGGGGCCTTCGCCGAGAGCGCTCTGCGGAGTCTCGCCAAGAACGCGGACCCCGACTTCGAGTTCCTTCTCGTCGACGACTGCTCCAAGGACTCCACCCCGTGGGTGATCGACCGGTGGGCGGACAAACTGCCCCACACCAGGGTGATCCGGCACGAGCGGAACATGGGCATAGCGCAGGCGCGCAACAGCGGCATCGACGCGGCGAACGGCGACTACCTGACCTTCCTCGACGGCGACGACTGGTACGGCCCCGGCCACCTGTCCGCCATGGTCGACGCCATCGAGGAGTTGGGCTGCGACTTCGCCCGTACCGACCATGTCCAGGCCACCGGCACCGACCGCGTGATCCGGCGCGCCCCGGCCAGGATGCGCGACCGCGTCATGGACCCGCGCGACGGCATCATGCCCGTGCACACCGAGACCATGGTCGACTACCCGTTCGTCTGGGCCGGGATCTACTCCCGCCACCTCTTCGAGGACGGCGGGATGCGCTTCGCCACCGAACTGCGCACCGCCGAGGACCGGCTGTGGATCTGGCGGCTGCACCTCAAGGCGGAGAGCTACGCCTCGCTCGGCCTGAACGGCATCTTCTACCGCCGGGGCGTCGCCACCTCGCTCACCCAGGTCAAGGACGACCGCCAACTCGACTTCATCGCGGCCTACGACACCCTGATCCAGGACCTGCTCCAGGACCGGGACGGCGACCGCTTCCTGCTCAAGGCCGTACGTACCTACTGCGCGATGATCGCCTTCCACCTCGCGAAGGTCGACGCGTACGAACCGGCCGCGGCCAAGCGGCTGCGCCACGACGCCCGCGCGGCCCTGCACCGGATGCCGGAGCACGCCCTGGAGGAGACCCTCCGCACCATCGACCACACCCGGGGCAAGCTGCTCAGCCGGCTGCGCGACGGGCGGAAGGCTGCCTGAGCCATGCGCGACACCACCCAGATATTCCAGGTCTCCACGCTGTACGGGGCCGCCACCCTCGCCGCCGCCCTTGACGCGCGACAGTTCGGCCCGCGCGGCTCGGCCCGGCGCATCCTGCTGGTCTCCAACAACGCCGGAACGCCCGAGACCGCGCTGCGCCTGGACGAGATGCGCGGTTACACGCGCATAGCGAGCCGCTTCGACGACGTCGTCAGTTGGAACGACGCGATACGCCCGTACCACCCGAGCACCTGGGGCCCGCGCGGCAGCGATGTCGGGCTGTGGCAGAAGGCGTTCCGGCTCGCCTGGGACATAGACGAGCACGAGCTGATCGAGCTGTCCGTCGAGTCGATCCAGGTCAACCCCGGCCGTGCGCTGTCCGCGATCTTCTCCGAGGCGTCGATCCACGTCTACGCCGACGGTCTGATGAGCTACGGCCCCACCCGGGACCGGCTGCCGCTGACCCTCTCCAGCCGTATCCAGCGGCTGCTGCACCTCGATCTGATACCCGGCCTCACCCCGCTGCTGCTGTCCGAGTACGGGGTCGCGCCCGAGATCGTCCCCGACGACGCCTTCCGCGCCGTACTGGACGACATATCCCAGGACACCGCCGAGGACCCGCGGCTCGCGCCGGTACTCAAGGAAGAGCCGACGGCCGTCCTGCTCGGCCAGTACCTCGCCGCGATCAACATCCTGAGCGCCGACGAGGAGGAGAGCCTCCATCTGCGGATGCTCGCCGGCGCCGCGGCGGCCGGGCACAAGTCGGTCGTCTTCAAACCGCACCCCACCGCCCCGGCCAGCTACTCGCAGGCGCTGAGCAAGGCGGCGGCCGAGGCGGGCGTCCGGCTCACCGTGCTGGACGCGCCGCTGCTCGCCGAGACGCTGTACCACCACGTACAGCCCGAACTCGTCGTCGGCTGCTTCTCCACCGCCATGGTGACCGCGTCCCACTACTACGGCATACCGGTCGGCCGCGTGGGCACCGGGCTGGTCATGGGGCGCCTCAAGCCCTACCCGAACAGCAACCGGGTGCCGCTCGCGATCGTCGACCACGTGGTGGCGGACCTGGAGCGCGGCGCCGACCCGGCGACCGTCGGCGACGCCCCCGCCACGCTGTCTCCGCTGGTACGGGCCATGGGCTTCTGCATGCAGCCCAACGCCTACGCCGAGTTGCGCGAGTCGACGGCCGACTGGCTGCGGTCACGGCTCGGCTCCCTTCCGGCCGGCTACTTCCCCGAAGCGCGCCTCGCCGAACTGGGTCTGCCCAGCAGCGCGCAGGCGCGGGCCAAGCTCCAGGTGCGCCGGGCCAAGCGCGTGGTGCGCCGTGCGGTACGCCGGACCGGCGAGGGCTGACCGCCCGCACCCTCCCCCATGACTCCCTGACCCCTTTTCCCTGAAAGGCGCGCGGTGCAGAACGAGACAGAGGTACGCCTGCCACAGCAGCGCACTGCCCCTTCCCCTGATTCCCCCGGCTCCACCGAGTCCGCTCCCCGGCGCGAACACCGCTTCGACGTCGATCTGATGCGGCTGATCTGCTCCGCGACCGTCATGCTCGGACATGTCGGCGCGCAGTTCATCAAGGCCACCGAGAACGACCCGGCCAACGGCGCCGGTTCGTACTGGGCGGGCCATGTGGCCGAGGCGCTCAACCCGTTCGCCGTGCCGATGTACTTCGCCATCGCCGGATGGGCCGTCCTGGTCGGCGCTCCGCCGAAGGACGGGGCGCGGATGTGGCAGCGGGTGGTGCGCAACACCGTGCCGCTGTTCGCATGGACGGCGATCTACCTGACCTGGGCGTTCCTGCGGGACCGCAACGACCGGCCGATGACCGAGCTGGCGGTGGACTCCCTGTTCGGATCGGTGCGGCCCGCGTACCACCTGTGGTTCATGTACAACTACATACCGATCATCGTGCTGCTGGCGTTCGCCATGCTGATCAAGGCCGGGAAGCGGCCATGGCGGCTGGGCATCGCGCTGATCACCATCGCGGTACTGCCCAGCGTCATGACCACGATCGCCGAGGTCACCGAGTGGGACACCCCCACCGTGGCCTGGGGCTTCGGCACCTACTCCGTGGTGTACGCGGTCGGCGGCGCCCTGCTGTTCGCGCTGCCCGCCAGGTCCGGACGGTGGCGCTGGCCGCTCCTCGCGCTGTTCGCGCTCACGGCGGTCGCCTGCCTCTGGTACAACACGCAGATCCATTACGTGATCCCCAACGCGCATCTGTTCGTCGCCGTGATGGCGATGTGCGTCCTGCTGCTGATCAGCCGCATCCGGATCCCGGAGAAGCGCCGCCCGCTGCTCCAGAAGCTGGCCGGGGCCGCTCTGGGCGCCTATCTGGTGCATGTGCTGTTCGTCGAGGAGATCGTCGCCCGGGTGGTGGAGCCGGACCTGAGCGCGGTGGCGGCCGGGGCGGCGCTGGTGGGCCTGGTGGCCCTGGTGATGGCCCTGTCCTTCGCGACCAGCCTGCTGTGGGGGAAGCTGAAGCTGCGCCGCTGGCTCGGCTGACAGGAGCGGGGCGAACGGCAACGTCCACGAAGCCCGCACGGACGTACTGATGTACGGACGTACGACGACCGGACGCCCCGCACACCTGGACCACCCCCGTCCGCCATCGGGAGTTCCACCACTGTTAACTCCCCGCTCAACCCGCACACCCTCCCCCCGGGAACGGCCGACCTAGCCTGTCTGGAAACCGCGAGCCGCACATTCCGACTCGAACACCCGACAGATCGAGGTCTTCGTTTCCATGAACAGCCGCTCCCTGCTCACCAGTTCGGCATCCCGGCGCCTGCTGCGCCCGGTGGCCGACCTCATCGACCAGCGCGTCGACCGGCGGATCCGCGCGGAGACGGCGGCCAGGACCGCCGAGCGCGACCAGCTCAAGGGCGCGATCGAGCTGATGAAGCAACACCAGCTCACCGTGGACCTGCTGCTCGGCCCGCGCGGCCGTGGACTCTCCCGGATCGTCGCGCACGGCCCACTGAAGCGGCTGCACGCCGAGGTCGAGGAGCTGGTCGGCAGCGGGGAGGCCGCGCAGCGCAATGTCGCCGCCGCGTACCGGCTGCTGGTGGCGATGGAGTCGCTCGGCGTCGGCCGGATCGCCGGCGGCACCATGAACATCTGCGGAAAGCTGGGCACGATACCCCTGCTCGACCCGCCGAACGACGACATCCTGGAGATCGGCACGCTGTACGGCATGTTCTCGGCCGGTCTCGTACGGATGATGGAGCGGGACGGCCGCAGCCCGAGCGTGACGATCGTCGACCCGTTCGCGGGCGTACAGCTCCAGCCGGGCACCCCTGAACGTTCCGACCCGACCGGAGCGCCGGTGGACGAGCACGCCGTGCGCACCAATCTCGCGCTGGCCGGGCCCGCGGGCGCCGCGGCCCGGATCCAACGGGGCTTCTCCGAGGACCCGAAGGTCCGCGCGGCCGTCTCGGACCGCCGCTACGGCGTGATCGTGATCGACGGCGACCACTCGGAGGCGGGCGTGAAGGCGGACCTGGAGTGGGCGGAGGAGATCGCCGCTCCCGGTGCGGTCGTCGTCCTCGACGACTACGGCGACGCCAAGTGGCCCGGCGTCAAGGACGCCCTCGACAAGCATCTGACGGGTGAGACCCGCTTCACCTACCTGGGCAAGGCGTCCCACTCGGCGTTCCTGCGCGCGGCGGCCTGAGCCGGGGCCGGAAGAAGGGGGTGGCTCAGCCGCCCTGGCCGGCGCTGCCCATCGGGCCGATCTTCACCTGGGAGCCGGAGGAGCCGTCCGTGACGGGGAGCGAGGCGGCGCCCGGCCAGTCGAGGGTGACCGACTTGGTGTCGTCGGGCGGGGTCACCACGAGGCCCGTGATGCGGACGCCGGAGCCGCCCGAGTCGTTGGCCGGGTAGTTGATGGGGAAGAACGTCGGCTCCCCGCTCTTCAGGATGGTCGAGACGGTCTCCTGGCCCGTGCGCGCCGCGGACACCGGCCCCGCGTTGGTCTTCAGGTCGACACCCGCGTACCCGGAGATCGAGCAGTCCTTGCTGCTGCCGTTCCGCATCTCCACGACGACGGTGAGGTCGGGGTCGCCGCCGATGGTGTTGTCGGTCGCCGTGATCACCAGTTCGTCGGCGGTGCACTTGGCGACCTTGCCGCTCGCGTTCGAGCCGTTCGCGCTGGAGCCGTTCCCGGCGGCCGTGTCCTGCCCGCCGGAGCCGTTCCCGGAGCCCTTCGCCGCGGAGTCCTTCCCGTCGCCGCTCTCGTCCGAGCCGCCCGAGCCCGCACCGCCGCCCGACGAGGACGCGGTGGACTCGGCCGACGGGTTGCCCGCTCCCGCGCCGTCGTCGCCGTTCTGACAGGCCGTGAGCGTGAGTCCGGCGGCAAGGGCGAGAACTGCGAAGGAGAGCTTGTGAACGCGCATCGTTGTCTTCCTCAAGGTCGGTCTGGGGGTCCCGGCTGCTCTGTACGTGTCGGTACGAGCGGGCATTTCTGATCACCAGGAGCGACCCGTCCGGGTGAACCGTTCCGCCCAACCACCCGCTAATACATCCCTGTTACACGCCCGGCCAGGCACGATGCGGGCCGGCGGCGCGTACACCCCGCCCGCGAGGGGGCGGTACGGGGGTTCCCGGCACGGTTCCGCGCCTGTTCTCGGGCCGCCGCCCGCTGGGACAGACCCGTGACCCGGCGAAGCTTGACCACGAACAACCGGCGGCATGCCCGCCGGGCGACCCGCACACCGCATTGCCCGATTCGCCCCATCCGGCGCTTTACGCTGACGACCGTTGCCCACCCGCGGAAGGAGCGGTGCGATGGAGAACGACAGCCGGATCAGGGCCGCGATCGAGGAGCACTGGGCGGCATCGGAGCGCGGGGACACCGAGGCCGAGCACGCCCTCTACGCCACGGACGCGATCCTCGACTATCCCCAGTCGGGCGAACGGTTCCACAGCCGCGCGACGATCGCGGCGCAGCGGGGCGGGCACCCCGCCGACCGGCACTTCACCGTCCGCCGCATCATCGGCGGCGGGGATCTGTGGGTGAGCGAATGCGTCATCACCTACGACGGGGTGCCCACCTATTCGGTGAGCGTGATGCAATTCGCCGACGGACATGTGGTGCACGAGACGCAGTACTTCGCGGACGCATTCGGTGCCCCCGAATGGCGGGCCGCACTCGCGGAGCCGATGCCGGGCAGGAATATCACCAGGGCCTGACCCCTCCCGTCCACACGCCCTGAACCCTCCCCGAACCGTCACCCCCCGGCCGCCCCGAAGTAGCCCAGGTTAATTCCGGGCAGCGATGCGAACACGGTCTCGCCATGGCTTCCTATAAAACCGTTAAAGAGTCTCGCCTATCGGGTGTGATGCGCGTAGACAGTGCTTGACCTGCAGAGATCTAGACCCGGAGTTTCCATGCGGATGCGTACGTCCCTCAGAGCCGCCGCGCTGGTCGCCGCCTGTGCCGTCGCCGGAGGCGCCCTGTTCGGCGCCGGCGCGGCCACCGCCGGCCAGTCGACGGCCAATTCCACCAAGGAGCCCTACAACATAGGGCAGTTGGTGAAGGACATCGACACCTATTACGGCATTACGGCGGACAGCGCCGGCGTTTATCAGGCGTCGTCGAAGAGCCCGTACGCCAAGGATCTCGCGCGTATCGACGCCGATGCGAAGAAGTACATCGACCAGGCGGCCGACAAGGCGAAGCACAAGAAGCAGAAGCCCGCGGTCGTCTTCGACATCGACGACACGCTGCTGCTCAGCCTCGACTACGAGAAGCGCTACAACTACACGTACAACTCGGCGTCCTGGGCGGCCTATGTCAACCGTGCCGACCGGCCGGGCGTCTTCGGCAGCGCGGACCTCGTGCGGTACGCCGAGAAGAAGGGCGTCGAGGTCTTCTACAACTCGGGGCTGACCGAGGCGCAGCGCCCGGCCGCGGTCGAGAACCTGAAGAAGATCGGCGCCGACGTGAACCTCGACGCCGGGCACATGTACCTGAAGGACGCGGCCAACCCGCCGTCGTACCTCAAGTCCTGCGCCACCCCGAACGCCTGGACCTGCACGACGGTCCAGTACAAGGCCGGCACCCGCAAGCACATCGAGAAGGACCTCGGGTACGACATCATCGCCAACTTCGGCGACCAGTACTCGGACCTGGACGGCGGCTACGCGTCCCGCACGTACAAGATCCCGAACCCGACGTATTTCGTCGGCTAGAACGTCTCCTGCTCTTGATGGCGCGGCCGAGAGGGTGTCCGAATCGGCGGACACCCCGACCACCGGACACCCTCGCCGCGCCCACCGTCCTCCGTGCAGGGTCCGAGTAGGCCGGGGCGCGACCCCGACCGACCGAACCCCTATACCGATATCGATATATACTGCTCTGCGTGAGCGACTCCCTGTGGACTGTCGAGATGGAGCCGGAGATCCGGCAATGGCTGGAACTCCTTCCCGCCCGCCAGTACAAGGCCGCCGAACGCGCCGCCATACGCCTCGCCGACGCGGCCACCACGCTGGGCGAGCCGCACGCCCGCCACCTGGGTGGCAAGGTCCGCGAACTTCGCTACACCATCGACGGTGAGGCGATCCGCATCACCTACTGGCTCGCCCCCGCACGGCGCATCGTGCTGCTGACCGTGTTCCGCAAGACGAAAGCACGCGAGACCGCCGAAGTGGACCGCGCCCACCAGGCGCAGAAACTGTGCGAGGCCGAGCATGAGGTCGCGCACGACACCTACAGCCGCGACATCGAGGAGGAGCTGTGAACCACCACCAGTGGAAGCTCACCCGGGACAAGAAGGCCGTCGACGGCCACCAGGAGGGCCCCAAGGAGGCGGCTCTGGCGGCCGAACTCGATGCCGCCTGGGACCTCGGTCAGGCCGTCTACGACCGTCGCACCGAACTGGGCCTGTCCCAGGCCGAACTCGCCCTGCGTGCCGGTATGGCGCAGCCGAAGATCTCGAACATCGAGGGCGGCGACGGCATCCCGACGATTCCCCTGCTGCTCCGGCTGGCACAGGCGCTGGACGCGAGGCTCGTCATCAGCCTGGACGAGGGCACCTCCGCGTTCACCTTCCACCCGCACGCGAGCAGCGCACCGCCGCGCCACGACGTCGCCTGAGAGGTCACCCCAGCAGCGCGTACACCGTCGACGCGCGCGCCGCCACCTCCCCCGAACCCTCCGCCGTCATCGTGATGTCCGTGAACGCCATGCGTCGGCCCAGCTTGGTGAGCGTCGCCTCGATGAGGGTCGCCGTGTCGGTGATCGGGCGCTGGAACGTCGTCGACTGCTGCACCGTCGTCATCGGGACATACGCGCCCCGCGCCGCCGAGACCGCGATCACCGTGGCCGTGTCCGCCGCCGCCATCAGCGCCTGGCCCGACAGCGCCCCGCCCTCCCGGGCCAGCCGCGCCGACCAGGGGAGTCGCAGCACTGCGTGCTGTGCGCCGATCTCGGTGACCTTGAGTCCGAGATCGAGCACCCACGGCGCGAAGTTGTCGGCAAGGATCTGTTCCGCTTCGGACGGCGTCAGCGTGAGTGTCATGGGGTGATGGTGGAGGGTCGGCTCCCTCGCCGACAAGAAGCGCCCCTCACGCCCCCGCCCACAACCCCTCCCCCGTGAGCCCCAGCAGGGAAATCGCGTTGCCCCGGACGATCCGTTCCACCGTCTCCGGGTCCAAGTGGCCCATCTGGGCCTCTCCGACCTCCTTCGACTTCGGCCACGTCGAGTCCGAGTGCGGGTAGTCCGTTTCGTAGAGGACGTTGGCGACGCCTATCGCGTCCAGGTTGCGCAGGCCGAAGGCGTCGTCGAAGAAGCAGCCGTAGACGTGATCCGCGAACAGCTCCGACGGGGGGCGGTGGACCTTGTCCGCCACTCCGCCCCAGCCCCGGTTCTCCTCCCAGACGACGTCCGCGCGCTCCAGGATGTACGGGATCCAGCCGATCTGGCCCTCCGCGTACATGACCTTGAGGTTCGGGAAGCGTTCGAACTTGCCGCTCATCAGCCAGTCGACCATCGAGAAGCAGCAGTTGGCGAAGGTGATCGTGGAGCCGACGGCCGGGGGCGCGTCCGCCGAGGTCGACGGCATCTTCGAGGACGAGCCGATGTGCATCGCGACCACCGTGCCGGTCTCGTCGCAGGCCGCGAGGAACGGGTCCCAGGCGTCCGTGTGGACGGACGGCAGACCCAGGTGCGGCGGGATCTCCGAGAAGGCGACCGCCCGTACGCCTCGCGCCGCGTTCCGCCGTACCTCCGCCGCCGCCAGCTCCGGGTCCCAGAGCGGGATGAGGGTGAGGGGGATGAGGCGGCCCTGCGCGTCCGGGCCGCACCACTCCTCCACCATCCAGTCGTTGTAGGCCCGGACGCCCAGCAGGCCCAGTTCGCGGTCCTTGGCCTCCGTGAAGGTCTGGCCGCAGAAGCGCGGGAAGGTCGGGAAGCAGAGGGCCGACTGGACGTGGTTGACGTCCATGTCCGCGAGGCGGTACGGGACCGAGAAGGAACCCGGGCGCATCTGCTCGTACGTGATGACTTCGAGTTTGATCTCGTCCCGGTCGTAGCCGACGGCCGTGTCCAGGCGGGTCAGCGGGCGGTGCAGATCCTCGTACACCCACCAGTCGCCGATCGGCCCCTCGTCGCCCGGCGCGCCCATGACGGGGGCGAACTTGCCGCCGAGGAAGGTCATCTCCTTCAAGGGGGCGCGGACGACCCGGGGGCCGATGTCCTGGTACTTCGACGGGAGCCGGTCCCGCCAGACGTGCGGCGGCTCCACCGTGTGGTCGTCCACCGAGATGATCTTCGGGAAGGTCTCCTTGGTCTCCATGCCGTCCACGGTAGCGCCGATCTGACGAACCGTCAGCTAGCGGGGAGACAGCAATGCGACGCCGCGTCACGTCGGCCACCGGGTCCGCGCACACCGTCAACTCCCCGGCCCGCCCGGCCATCAGCCCTCCGGGCGACCCCGCCACCCGTACCCGTGCACCGCCCCCCGGACGGCCGGTCCCGGCCCCCGCCGGTGAGGGGACCCTGTGAGAGGTGTCTCGCACGGCTGACGTATCCGCCATGAACAAGGCAAACTGGCGGAAGCGAATCGACCGGTACGGCAGGGGGGCGGCGATGGACGGTGGACCGCGAGTTCCGGAGCAGTGGCGTCCGACTGCGGGCGCTGCCGGCCCGGAAGGGTCCCAGTCCGGCCCGGAAGGGTCCAGGTCCGGCTTCGAACCCGGCATCGGCTTCGGCGTGCTCGGCCCGGTCCGCGCCTGGCGCGGCGCCGAATCGCTGCCCATGGGCTCCCCGCAGCAACGCGCCCTGCTCGCCGCGCTGCTGCTGCGCGACGGCCGGACGGCGACCGCCGCGCAGCTGATCGACGCGCTGTGGGGCGACGACCCGCCGTCGCAGGCGCTCGCCGCGGTCCGTACGTACGCGTCCCGGCTGCGCAAGGTCCTGCCGGGCGTACTGCTCAGCGAGGCCGGCGGGTACGCGATCCGGGTGCCCGCCGACGCGCTCGACCTGTCCCTCGCCGAAGAGCTGGCCGCCGACGCCGAGAAGGCGCGCGGCGCCGGGGACCTGTGCCAGGCGCGGTCGCTGATCAACAAGGCGCTCGGCATGTGGGACGGGGAGGCCCTGGCGAGCGTGCCGGGGCCGTTCGCCGAGACCCAGCGGGCCCGCCTGGAGGAGTGGCAGCTCCAACTCCTCGAATCCCGCCTCGACATGGACCTGGAACAGGGCTGCCACGCGGAGGCGATCTCCGAACTCACCGCCCTCACCGCCGCGCACCCGCTGCGCGAACGCCTCCGCGAACTGCTGATGCTCGCCCTCTACCGCAGCGGCCGGCAGGCGGAGGCCCTCGCCGTGTACGCGGACACCCGGCGGCTGCTCGCCGACGAACTCGGCGTCGACCCGCGCGCCGGCCTCAGCGAACTCCAGCAGCGCATCCTCCGCGCCGACCCGGGCCTCGCAGAACCGTCGGCGCCCGCCCCGCAGCCCTCGGCGGCCTACGTACGCCCCGCGCAGCTCCCCGCCACCGTCCCGGACTTCACCGGCCGGGTCTCCTTCGTGAACGAACTCAGCGCTGTCCTGTCGACCGCCGAGGGCCGCGTCATGGCGGTCTCCGCGCTCGCCGGGATCGGCGGCGTCGGCAAGACCACGCTGGCCGTGCACGTCGCCCATCAGGCACGCTCCCAGTTCCCCGACGGCCAGTTGTACGTGGACCTCCAGGGCGCGGGCGCGCGGGCCGCCGAACCGGAGGTCGTGCTCGGCCAGTTCCTGCGCGCGCTCGGCGCGACCGAACCACCGGCGTTCCCCGACACCCTGGAGGAGCGCGCGGCGCTGTACCGGTCGGTGCTCGCCGGCCGCCGCATCCTCGTCCTCCTCGACAACGCCCGGGACGCGGCCCAGGTCAGACCGCTGCTGCCGGGCACCGAGGGCTGCGCGGCCCTGGTCACCTCGCGTATCCGCATGGTGGATCTCGCCGGGGCGCATCTGGTCGACCTGGACGTGATGTCGCCCGAGGAGGCGCTTCAGCTCTTCACGAAGATCGTCGGCGCGGAGCGGGTGGCGGCGGAGCGGGAGGCGGCGCTCGACACCGTCGCGGCCTGCGGATTCCTGCCGCTCGCCATCCGGATCGCCGCGTCCCGGCTGGCGGCGCGCCGCACCTGGACGGTGTCGGTGCTCGCCGCGAAGCTCGCCGACGAGCGGCGCCGCCTGGACGAGCTGCAGGCCGGTGACCTCGCGGTGAAGGCGACCTTCGAGCTGGGCTACGGGCAGTTGGAGCCCGCGCAGGCCCGCGCCTTCCGGCTGCTCGGCCTCGCCGACGGCCCCGATGTGTCGCTCGCCGCGGCGGCGGCCGTCCTCGACCTGCCGCTCGGCGACACGGAGGATCTGCTCGAATCCCTCGTGGACACCTCGCTCCTGGAGTCGGCGGCGCCCGGCCGCTACCGGTACCACGACCTGGTCCGGCTCTACGCGCGTGCCTGCGCCGAGCGCGACGAACACCCGCCGAGCGAGCGGGACGCGGCGATGTCACGGCTCCTCGACTTCTATCTGGCGACGGCGTCGGCCGTGTACGCGATCGAACGGCCCGGTGACCGGCTCGTCCACCATCTGGAGGCGACCAGCCACCCCGGTCTGGCCTTCAGCGACCGGCACGCCGCGCAGGACTGGCTCTACGCGGAGGCCAACTGCCTGATGGCGTGCGTCCGCCAGTCCGTCGGCGACAGCAGGCTGCGCCGCGCGGTCGACCTGCTGTGGGCCGCCAAGGACCTGGCCGAGTCGGGGGCGAACGCGCGCGAGTACGAGATCGCCGCACTCGCGGCGCGCGACGCGGCACGCACGGCGGGCGACCCGCACGCCGAGGGCCGCGCCCGGACGACCCTCACCAATGTGCATCTCGTCGGCGGCCGGTTCCGCGAGGCCGACGAGGAGGCGCGCCACGCGATGCTCCTCGCGGACCGGGCCCACGACCCGCTGCCCAGTTGCTGGGCGCCCAACGACCGGGGCATCATCGCGCTCTACCAGAGCCGGCACGCCGACGGCGAGGGCCATCTCCAGCAGGCCATCGACAACTTCCGTGCCGACGGCAACGACGTCGGCGAGGCCAGTGCGCTGTGCAACCTCTCGCGCATCCGGCTCGCGATGGGCCGCACCACCAGCGCCATAGAGCTGGCCCAGCGCGGTATCGACATCTACGACCGCATGGGGCTCACGCTGCGCCTGGCCAACGGCCGGTACGCGCTCGGGATCGCCCTGACCCAGGCCCAGCGCCTGTCGGAGGCCCTGGACCAACTGACCGAGGCGCTGGCCCTGTTCCACGACAACCGCCAGCCCCTGTGGGAGGGCGTCACCCACTTCCGTATCGCCGAGGTGCATCTCGCGGCGCGCCGCCCCACGCTCGCGGCGAGCCACGCCGAGCAGGCCATCGCGCTGCGCGGCATCGGCGGGGAGTGGCGGCGCGGGACGGTGCTCACCGTGCTCGGCAAGGCGCTGGTCGGCATCAACCAGCCGGACCGGGCGCGGGCCTGCTGGCAGGAGGCTCTGTCGATCTACGAGCAGTTGGGCGCGGCGGAGGCCGACGAGGTGCGGCATCTGCTGACGCCGGCGGCGGTCGCCTGAGCCGTCCGGCCCGCTCGTGGTACGCGCGGTAGGAGAACACGCGTACGCGTTCATCGTTCGTTTATCGCCCCTGGGCACGCTTACAGCGACGATCCGTCCTGGCGGGGGGCAGACGGGTCGGCGCAGAGGGCCCCTCGAAGAAGAACTAGTGTGAGCGGCCCGAAACAGGGCTCGTCCGGCCATCTTCGGGGGAGTGGCCGGGCGGGCCTTTGCCCCACCATCTCTCTGACGGGAGTTTCACCACATGAGCGAAGCAGCCAAGAAGAAGAAGCCGGTCGTCAAGCCGCTCGACAACCACGCGTCGGAGGTCAAGGAAAGCGACCTCACCACGCTCGACAACCACGCCTCCGGCGGCACCATCAAGCCCCTGGACAACCACGCGTCCAGCGAGCCGATCAAGCCGCTCGACAACCACGCGTCGGGCGAGCCCGCCTGAACCACCCCTTCCGGGTGACCCGCTGACCGGGTGACCCACGGGACGGGCGCACGGGGGGACACGTACGGGGGATTCGTACGGGGACATGTGCGGGGGGACATGTAGGGGGACATCGGGGGTCGATGTACGGGGGTGCCGAGGTCCGGGGGGATCGAGGCACCTGAGCACCGAGGTCCGGGGGGACCGGGTGCGGGGGATCGAGCCATGGAGGTACAGCGCGGGGGAGTCGGCCGCGACGGCGCGGAGGGGGAGCCGTCGCGGCCGACGCGTGTCCGGGGGCGGTACGGGACAGGCGGCGGTACGGGACAAAGGCAGCGTAAAAGGGGGCGGTGGTCTCAGGTGGCCGCCGCGCCCCGCAGCTCCCCCTTCACCACCTTCCCGCTCGCGTTCCTCGGCAGCTCCGGCACGAACCTCACCGACCTCGGCACCTTGTAGTTGGCCATTTCCCGGCGGGCCCAGGCGATCAGGTCGTCTGCGGTGAGCGTGGCCGCCGGGCGGCGGACGACATAGGCCATGCCGACCTCGCCGAGCCGCCCGTCCGGCACCCCGATCACGGCGACGTCCGCGACATCGGGGTGCAGGCCGAGCAGTTGCTCTATCTCGGCGGGGTACGCGTTGAAGCCGCCGACGATGAACATGTCCTTGATCCGGTCGGTGATCCGCAGATTGCCGTCCTCGTCGAGCACGCCCACGTCCCCGGTGCGCAGCCACCCGTCAGGGGTGATCGCCCGTGCCGTCGCGTCCGGGTCCTCGAAGTAGCCGCCCATGACGTTGAAGCCACGGACCAGCACCTCCCCCGGCTCCCCCGGCGGCAGGACCGTCCCGGACGAGGCGACGACGCGGACCTCGGACCCCGGTATCGCCCGGCCCGACGTCGACGCGATCACCTCGGCCGGGTCGCCGCGCCGGCACATCGTGACGATGCCGCTCGCCTCCGAGAGCCCGTACGCCGTCAGGACCGTGCCGATGTGGAGTTCCGCGCGCAGCCGCTCCACGAGCCGCAGCGGGACGACGGCGGCGCCGGTCACCACGAGCCGCAGCGCCGACAGGTCGTGCGCGTCGCGCGCCGGATGGTCGAGCAGCGACTGATGGAGGGTCGGCGGGCCCGGCAGGACGGAGATGCGTTCGGCGGCGATGTTCGCGAGGACCGTGTCCACGTTGAACACGGGCTGGGGCACCATCGTCGCGCCCCGCATCAGACAGGCGATGACGCCCGCCTTGTAGCCGAAGGTGTGGAAGAAGGGGTTCACGATGAGGTAGCGGTCGCCTTCGCGGAGCCCGGCCAGCTCGCTCCAGACGGCGTAGCCGCGCAGGGTCTGCGCGTGCGTGATCACGGCGCCTTTGGGGCGGCCGGTCGTGCCGGAGGTGTAGATGATGTCCGAGGGCGCCGACGGGTCGATGGCGTCGGCCCGTTCGCGTACGCGCTCCGCCGGGACCGTGTCGCCGCTCGCGAGGAAGTCCTTCCAGGTACGGAAGTCGGCGGGCGCGTCGTCCGCGAGGACGACCACCTCGTCCAGGTCGGGCAGGCCCGGCAGCGGTCCGGTGCCGTCGCCGTCCTGGGCGGCGCGGCGCAGGGACGCCACGTACGAGGTGCCGAGGAAGGTGCCCGTGACGAACAGCAGCCGGGCTCGGCTGCGGGCGAGGACGTACGCGGCCTCGGCGCCCTTGAAGCGGGTGTTGAGCGGGACGAGGACCGCGCCCGCGCTCACCGCGCCGAGCGCCGAGACGATCCAGTCCAGGGTGTTGGGCGCCCAGACGGCGACCCGGTCACCGGCGCGGACGCCGTGCGCGATGCACGCGGCGGCGGCCCGCTCGACGCGGTCGCCGAGGTCGCGGTACGTCACGCGGGTACGGCCTTCCACGACCGCCTCGCGCGCGCCGAACCGCCGTGCCGCGTCCCGTACGAGCATCGGGACGGTGCCCCATTCCAGGTCCCCGCGCATAGAACGCCTCCCACACCACTAGCTGACTACCCGTCAGATTAGCTGTAGCCTGACGCCCTGTCAGCAGCCCCGGCTTTACTTGGAGGTGGGTCGATGACGGCGGCACTCAAGGACGCCACGGCGATCGTCGGGATAGGGCAGACGGCGTTCGCGAAGCAACTCCCGGAACCCGAGAAGACGTTGGCGTGCCGGGCGATCCTCGCGGCGCTCGACGACGCCGGTATCGCTCCGTCGGAGGTCGACGCGTTCGCCTCGTACACGATGGAGGAGACCGACGAGGTCGAGGTCGCCAAGGCGATCGGCGCGGGCGATGTCACGTACTTCAGCAAGGTCGGCTACGGCGGCGGCGGTTCGTGCGCGACGGTCGCTCATCTCGTGGGTGCCGTCGCGACCGGGCAGGCGAACGTCGGTGTGGCCTGGCGCTCCCGCAAGCGCGGCAGCGGCCCGCGCCCGTGGAAGAACACGGCGGTCCAGCTCCCCACCCCGGCCCAGTGGACCCGCCCGTTCGGCCTGCTCCGCCCGGCCGACGAGATAGCGATGCTCACCCGCCGCTACCTCCACGAGTACGGCGCGACCCGCGACCATCTCTTCAACGTCGCCCTCGCCTGCCGCAACCGGGCCAACCAGAACCCGGACGCGATCATGTACGAACGGCCGCTGACCCGCGAGATGTACATGACCGCCCGCTGGATCAGCGAGCCGCTGTGCCTGTTCGACAACTGCCTGGAGACGGACGGCGCGCTGGCCTGTGTCGTGGTGTCGGCGGAGCGCGCGCGGGACTGCCGCCGCGCGCCCGTGTACGTCCACTCGGTCGCCCAGGGACTGCCGTCCCAGCACCACGGCATGGTCAACTACTGGAACGACGACCCGCTGTCCGGCCCGGCGTGGGCGGCGGCGCGCCAGCTCTGGAAGCGGGCGGACTTCGGCCCTGACGACGTGGACGTGGCGCAGATCTACGACGCCTTCACCCCGCTGATCCCCCTCTCCCTGGAGGGCTACGGCTTCTGCGGCCGGGGCGAGGGCGGGGCCTTCACGGAGGGCGGGGCGCTGGAGATCGGCGGCCGGCTGCCGCTGAACACCGGGGGCGGCGGGCTCAGCGAGGCGTATGTGCACGGGTTCAACCTCATCAACGAAGGGGTGAAGCAGTTGCGCGGGACGAGCACGGCGCAGGTGCCCGGCGCCGGGACCTGTCTGGTGACGGCGGGCGAAGGCGTGCCCACATCGGCTCTGCTGCTGAGGAGTTGAGATCCATGACGACACCGGCACCTGGATCTCGATCTGGATACGAGGGTCTGCTGACCCCGGTCATCGACGAGGACGGCGCGCCCTTCTGGTCGTACGCGGCCGAGGGCGAGCTGCGCGTCCAAGCGTGCGACGGCTGCGGGGAGTTGCGCTTCCCGCCGCGCCCCTGCTGCCCGCACTGCCAGTCCTTCGCCTCCTCGTGGCGCCGGATGAGCGGCCGGGGCCGGGTCTGGTCGTACGTCGTCCCGCACCCCCCGCTCCTCCCGGCGTACGCGGCCGTGGCCCCGTACAACGCGATCGTGGTCGAACTCTCCGACGCCCCGCGTATCCGCCTGGTCGGCAATCTGGTGACCGGCCCGGACGCGCCGCTGAACTCGCTGCCGCCGGAGCGGCTGCGGATCGGTGCGAAGGTGCAGGTCGTGTTCGCCGACGTGGACGGGATCGCGGTGCCGCGCTGGGTTCTGGAGCGGCCGTGACAGTCACGGTGGAGGCCGACCGCGATGCCGGGGTCGCGGTGGTCGTGCTGGACGACCCGGCCAAGCACAACGCGCTGGACCTGGCGACCGTGGTGGAACTCATCGCGGTGTGGCGGGACCTCCGCTTCGACGACACCATCCGCGCGGTGGTCCTGACCGGCGCCGGAACGCGCGCCTTCTGCACGGGGATCGACCGCAACGCGGAGGTCCCGCAGCCGGCGTCCCCGTACGCCGTGGACGACCCCCTCGCGGCCATGGGCCCCAAGTCCAACGACCTCTGGAAACCGGTGATCGCGGCGGTCAACGGCATGGCCTGCGGCGGCGCCTTCTATCTGCTCGGCGAGTCCGAGTTCATCGTCGCGGACGAGGACGCGACCTTCTTCGACCCGCACACGACATACGGGATGGTCAGCGCGTACGAGACGATGTATCTGGCCCAGCGGATGCCGTACGGCGAGGTCGCGCGGATGGCGCTGATGGGCACGGCGGAACGCGTCTCCGCCCGGCGGGCCTACGAGACCGGCCTCGTCTCGGAGTTGGCGCCCCCCGGTGAGGCGGTCCCGGCGGCGGTGGCCTGCGCCCGCACCCTGGCGTCGTACCCGCCGACCGCCGTGGAGGGCACGGTCCGCGCCCTGTGGACCACCCGTCAGGCCCTGCTCGCCCAGACACTCCCCCAGGCCCCGCACCTGGTCAGCCTGGGCAACCTCGCCCCGGACGCCCAGCAGGGTCTCTTCACCGGCAGACGGCCGCCGGACGCCCACCGGCTGCGGTGATTTCCGGGCTGATTGCTGCGCTGCTTCCTGCTGTGGCGGGTGCTGGGGGCCCGGCGTAGCGTCGGGAGGCGGGGAGGTGGTTCGTGGGTGGTGGTTCGGGGGTGGTGAAGGAGGGTGCGCGATGGTGCGCAATGTCATCGGGTCGGTCCTCGCGCTCATCGGTGCGGCGGCAGCCGTCTGGAGCCCCTTCCTCGCCTGGTACGACGGCCGTCTCGGCCGGACCTACCGGGTCCCCGAACTCTTCACGGCGAACGGCGTCACCGGTGCGCGCGCCGAACTCTTCACCTCGCTGTTCCTGCCCTTCGCCGCCGCCGCGCTGATCACCCTCATCGGGATCGCGCTGCGCTCCCGGCTCGTCGTCGCGCTCGCGGGCGTGATCGTCCTCGGGTTCACCGTGCTGTGGATGGTCCGCGTCGGACAGGCCGCCGGGAGTCTGGTGGTGGCGGGCGACGGGACCGGCCTCGGGCTCGGTGTCGCCGCAGCCTTCGGCGGAGGTGCGCTGCTCCTGATCGCGTCCGGCGTGATGAGCGGGCGGGCACGGCGCGAGAGGTGGGCCCGTACGGACGACTACCAGGGGCCCGGGGATGCGACCCTGCCCACGCTGGACGGGCCACCGACCACCGGATGGGACCGGCCTCCGGATCACCGGTACGGCGGGCCTCCGGATGGCGGGTACGGCGGGCCTCCGGACCACCGGTACGGCGGGCCTCCGGATCACCGGTAGCGGAACGTGGCGGAACCGGTCGCGGGGGTCAGCTCACCGCTGTCCCGGTGCCTTCCCTGGCGTCCAGCGCGTACACGCACCGGTCCCTGCTGCACGCGTACACCACTCCGGCCCGCACCACCGGCGCTCCGGTGATCTCGCCGCCGGTGGCGAGCTTCCAGCGCAGCCGGCCGTCGTCGGCCTTGAGGGTGTACAGCAGGTGGTCCGTGGAGCCGAAGTGGATACGGCCCTCGGCGACGACGGGCGCCCCGACCACGTCACCGCCCGCCTGGAACCGCCACTTCGGGGTGCCGGTGACCGCGTCGAGCGTGTAGAGGCCCTTGCCGCTGCCGACGTGGACATGGCCCTGCGCGACCAGGACCGGTTCCACGGACGAGCGCGCCTCGGTGGCGATGCGCCAGCGGTCGCGGCCGTCGGTGGCGTCGAGGGCGTAGACCGTACCGAGGTAGTCGGCGAGGTAGACCCCGCCCCCGGTGACGGCGGGGCCCGGCGCGTAGGCGGGCGGGGAGAGGAAGACGGCGGGCGCCTCGAAGTGCCAGCGGACATGCCCGCTCGCCACGTCCAGGGCGAGCACCCGGGTCCCCGCCGACACATACACATGCCCGTCGGGCGCCTGCGTGAGCCGGACCGGGACGCCGCCGCAGGAGGCCGCGTCGCCGATGGGGTACGACCAGCGCTCCTCGCCGGTACGGGCTTCGATGGCGCGCAGCCGGGCGTCCTGCCAGACGTAGACGGTGCCGTCGTGGACGGCGGGTCCTGCCTCGGGGGTCTCGAAGTCGGCCTGTGCGCCGGTCAGCTCCCACAGCTTCCGGCCGCCGGCCGCGTCCCAGGCCTGGACACCGCCGCCACGGGTGCCGGTGACGAGGGTGCCCCGGTCGGCCTTGAGCGAGTAGATCCAGCCGTCGGTGGGCAGCCGCCACAGATCGGTGCCCTCGCGGGCGTCGAGCGCGAACAGGGTCGGCCCGTCGGACGCGTGGATACGGCCGTCCGCGACCGCCATCGACCAGGCGACGTCCCGCGTCTTGAAACGGCGCCGCCCGGTGCCGACGTCCAGGGCGTGCACCTCGAAGGACGTGACGTACACGAGGTCGCCGTCGACCGCGGGTGTGCCCCACACGTCGTTCGACATCCGGAACCGCC
The DNA here is from genome assembly GCF_044757265.1 of Streptomyces sp. NPDC091292. NCBI lineage: Bacteria > Bacillati > Actinomycetota > Actinomycetes > Kitasatosporales > Streptomycetaceae > Streptomyces > Streptomyces sp. NPDC091292. The sequence continues at coordinate 206,822 of NZ_JBIVUQ010000007.1, forward strand.
AGGGCCGCCAGGAGGGGGGCGCGCCGCTGTCGGGCGGGGCGGGCGGGACGGCGGGCGCGGCGGGGCCTGGGACGACGGGCCCTGTGGCGAGGGGCCCTGGTACGACGGGGTCGGCGCCGTTGGCTCCGGCGCGGGAGCGCGACCAGGTGCCGGCGAGTCCTGCGACGGCGGGCTCGGCCCGTACGGCGGCTGCGCGCGCGTCCGAAACCCGGGGGCCGGGGCCGATGGGCACCTGGCCGCCCGCGAGGCGGACCGGGCCCGAGTCGGGCGCTCCGTGGCGACCGCGACCGCCTCCGGGACTACCTCCGGGACCGGCGCCGCCGCCGCCGTGGCTGGCGACGGGGACGGGCGGGGCGTGGGGTGGGGGCGGGGGGACCAAGGGGCCGCCGCTGTGAGCGGGGCCGTGACCTCCGCCGGGGCCGTGGCCGTGTGCGGAGCCGCCCCGGCCGCCGCCTCCGCTGCGTCCGCCCCTGCTGTGCCCCGCCGCCGGTTTCACGGGCGGGCGTCCGCCCCGGCGCGACTCGATGAGCGCGGTGGCCCGCTCGGGCAGCCATGCCGACGCCGTACCGCTGTCGTCGGATCCTGAGGCGAACAGGTGCGGGGCGAGTTGCGCCTGGAGGTCGGCCGGGCTGGGGCGCGCGGCGGCCTCCATCTGCATGCAGGACTCGATGAGGGGCCGCAGCTCGTGGGGCAGGCCCTCCAGGTCGGGGCCCTCGCGCAGCAGCATGAAGACGGTCTCGACCGGGTTGGCGCCGTGGAAGGGGGCGTGCCCGGTGGCGGCGAACACGAGCGTGGAGCCGAGCGAGAACACATCGCTGGCGCCGGTGACGCTACGGGAGTCCTTGGCCTGCTCGGGCGACATGTACGCGGGCGTCCCGACGGCGACATTGGTCATCGTCAACCGGGTGTTGGACACACCGCTGGCGATACCGAAGTCGATGACGCGCGGGCCGTCCTCGACCACCAGGACGTTGGACGGCTTCATGTCCCGGTGCACGAGTCCTGCGCCGTGGATGGACTGAAGCGCCTCGGCGATACCGGCGCCGAGCCAGCGGACGGCCTGGGCGGGCAGCGGCCCGCACTCGTTGACCATCTCTTCGAGCGAGGGCGCGGGGACGTACGCGGTGGCCAGCCACGGCACGGCGGCCCGGGGATCGGCGTCCACGACGGCGGCCGTGTAGAAGCCGGACACCGCCCGCGCGGCCTCCACTTCGCGGGTGAAGCGGACGCGGAAGAGCTGGTCCTCGGCGAGTTCGGTCCTGACCGTCTTGATCGCCACGCGCCGCCCGGACGCCGAGCGCGCGAGATACACGAGCCCCATGCCGCCGGCGCCGAGTCGGCCCAGGACCTCGAACGGCCCGATCCGCCTCGGATCATGCTGATTCAGCTGATCCACCACTTGCCTGCCACCTCCCCGTACGGCCGCGTCCACGAAAACGGCCCCATGCAGCGTCTCACCACCGAACCGCCACGGCGGCACGCACCCCGATTCTTCCTGTCCGGGCCATCGGTGGCGAACCCGGGGCGGAATCGGGGTGTCTCGTCCGAATACGGACGTCCGCGCCCCTGAATCCGGACGCCCGTCGTCGATTCCGCGGCACCGTGGAGCCGGATCAGTTCTGGAGTTCAGTCCTGGAGTTCAATCCTGGGGTTCAGTCCTGGAGTACGGCGAAGGTCGCGCCCTGGTTGTCCGAGAAGACAGCGATACGGCCGTGCGGTGTAGTGCGCGGTGGCTGCTGGATCCGGCCGCCGAGCCGGGTGACCGATGCGGCGGTGGCGTCGCAGTCGGCGACGGTGAAGTAGGTGAGGAAGTGCGGCGGCATCGCGGCCGGGAAGCTCTCACCCATGACCACGCGCCCGCCGATCGCGGACTCCAGACCGGCCGTCGCCCCCGCGGGCGACCAGACCCGGACGTCGCCACCACCGGCCCGGGACAGCTCCGCTTCCGACAGGTCCTCGTCCGGCAGATCGGTGCCCGCGTACCCGAAGACGCCCTCGTAGAACGGGTCGACGGCGGCCTTGTCCCGTGTGTACAGCTCCGTCCAGCAGTACGCGCCGGGCCGCCGCTGCGCCTCGAAACCCGTGTGCGTCCCGCCCTGCCAGAGCCCGAAGACCGCGCCCCCGGGGTCGGCGGCGAGCGCGATCGTCCCGAACGGCCCCACGGGCAACGGCTCCCTCACGAGCTGCCCGCCCGCGTCCCTGATCTTCTCGGCGAGCGCCACGGCGTCCGGGGTCGCGAGGTAGACGGTCCATACGGTGGGCATCCGGCCGTCGGACTTGGGCGCGAGCGCGGCGACGTTCGCGCCGTCGCTGTACGCCTGTGTGTAGTACCCGTACTCGGCGCCGGCGCCCTCGTCGAAGGTCCAGTCGAGGACATCCCCGTAGAAACGCTTGCCCGCCTCGACATCGGGGAGCATCGCGTCGACCCAGCACGGAACACCCTCTGCGAATGCGGCCATGGGCTCGGTCCTTCCCGTACGGTGTCCGACGCGGTGGCTCACCGTGTCCGTCGCGCCCAAGTTAACGGCCTTTGACCGGCTGCGCAGCCCGATAATTCGAACACTTGCTCAATTTTAAAGGCATGGTCGCGCCCGTTGTCCACAGCCTGTTGACAGAGCACGCGCCCTCCGGCCGGTCCCCGCCGCATGGGGGCCCAACCCCATTTGCAGTCGGCCGAATAGCGCTCCGATCACCCCTCGGTAAGCTGACGGCATGACAGGACAGGTACGTACCGTCGACGGCCGCGTGGCAGGACGGCGCGGTCAGGCGACGCGTCAGAAGCTGCTCGACTGCCTCGGCGAGATGCTCAGCTCCTCGCCTTACCGGGACGTCAAAGTCATTGATGTGGCCCGGAAGGCAGGCACCTCACCGGCGACCTTCTACCAGTACTTCCCGGACGTCGAAGGCGCCGTCCTGGAGATCGCCGAGCAAATGGCCGCGGAGGGCGCCGGGTTGACCGCGCTGCTCGAAGGCCGCTCCTGGGTCGGCAAAGCCGGCTGGCAGACGGCGCAGGAACTTGTTGACGGATTCCTCGACTTCTGGCGCCGTCACGACGCGATTCTGCGGGTCGTGGATCTGGGGGCCGCCGAGGGCGACAAGCGGTTCTACAAGATCCGTATGAAGATCCTGAACTCCGTGAACAACTCCCTTACGGACACGGTCAAGGAGCTTCAGGCCAAGGGGAAGGTCGACGCGGAGGTGTCTCCCGCCGCGATGGCCGGGTCGCTCGTCGCGATGCTCGCCGCTGTGGCTTCGCATCAGAAGGGGTTTCAGAGCTGGGGTGTGAAGCAGGCCGAACTCAAGCCCAATTTGGCCTTGTTGGTACATCTTGGGGTGACCGGGAAGAAGCCCACCCGATAGGTGGCTTCATGGGGCTCCGCCCCAAACCCCGGGTTTTCCCCTTTGCTGTCCTGTTGCATGGGGTTGTGCCCACCCGTTCCGCCGTGCGGAACGCCTGCCCACAACGGGTCAGGACGGCTCTCGGGTCACGGGTGCTTCCTACTTACGCGGAACAGTCGGATCTGGCGGTCTATGCGGGACTGGTAAGTCGCGTACGGAGGCCAGAATTTCAGGGCTGCTTGCCAGGCTTCCTCGCGCTCCTCACCCCCCAACAGGTGGGCTGTGACGGGGATGTCCTCGTTCTTCCAGTTGATTTCCGCGTCGGGGTGGGCCAGGAGGTTGGCGGTCCAGGCGGGGTGGCCGGGTCGGCCGAAGTTGGAGCCGATCAGGAGCCAGGTGCCGGACGGCTCCGGCATGCAGGCGAGCGGTGTGCGGCGGGGCAGCCCGGACTTCGCGCCGCGAACCGTGAGGATCACGCCCGGCAGCATCTGGGCGCTGAGCAGCACCTTTCCCCGGGTGATCCGGTGCACCACACGGTCCATCGCGGGGATCACATGCGGGGCGACCTTCGCGAACGCACGCGTCGACGAGACCTTTTGCACCAGGCGAATTCCGGGCGGCATCAGGCGACCTCCGTAGCGGTGACCGGCGTAGTCGGCATGGTGTGCGGGAACAGGCCCGAGCGCTCCGCCGCACGGGCGCGCAGGCGGTGGACCGGGCCGAAGAGCAGGTCGTCGGCGGACGCCCGCTTGAAGTAGAGGTGCGCGTCGTGTTCCCAGGTGAAGCCGATACCGCCGTGCAGTTGGATGCCCTCCGACGCGGCGGTACGCAGCGCCTCCAGCGCCTGGGCGAGGGCGAGTCCGCCGACGGGTTCACCCCCGGTCTCCGTCTCCGTCCCCGTACCCGCCACCGCCCAGGCCGCGTAGTACGCCGCCGAACGGGCCGCCTGCACCTGCACATACACATCCGCCAGCCGGTGTTTGACGGCCTGGAAGGAGCCGATGGCGCGGCCGAACTGTTCGCGCTGCCCGGCGTGGTCGAGGGTGCGTTCCAGGGCGCGGTCCGCGGCGCCGACCGCTTCGGCGGCGAGCACGGCCGCGGCCCGCTCCCCCACCGCCGCCAGCGCGCCCGGAATGTCGGCGGCGGTGTCGGCGCCGAGCAATTCCGCACGCACGTCGCGTAGTTCGACACGGGCCTGGGGGCGGGTCTCGTCCAGAGCGGTGCGGCGGGTCCGTACGAGACCTTCGGCGTCCGCCCGTACCAGGAAGAGGAGCGTCCGGGAGCGGGCGAAGCCGCCGGTGTGGGCGGCGACCAGGAGGAGACCGGCACTGTGGCCGTCGAGCACCTGGTCGGCCTGCCCGTAGAGCCGCCAGCCCCCCTCCCCGCGGGTGGCCTGGACGCCTCCGGCGCGTCCGCCGCCCGCCCAGTCGCCGCGGTTGTCGCCGGTGAGGCCGAGCGCGGTGGCGAGCCCCGTGCCGGGGACGGCGAGCGTGGCGGTCAGTTCGCCGCGGGCGAGCGGCGGGAGGAGCGCGGCGCGCTGGGGATCGGTGCCGAGGGCGAGGATCAGCGGCGCGGCGAGCGCGGCGGTCGCGAACAGCGGCGACGGCAGGAGAGCCCGGCCCGACTCCTCGCAGGCCAGGGCGAGTTCGGTGACCGTACAGCCGACACCTCCGTACGCCCCCGGCAGCGCCAGGCCCGGCAGCCCGAGTTGTCCGGAGAGCGTCGCCCACAGCGCGGTGTCGTATCCGGCGGGGGTGCGGACGGCGGCTCTGACCTCGTCGGGGCCGCTGCGTTTGGCGACGAACTCCCGCAGGGTGCGGCGGATCTCGTCCTGTTCGGCGGTGAAGGTGGCGTCCATGGGCTCCCCTTCCGGCGACCGACCGGCCTTGACCGACCGGTCTCCGTTGATCTGACGGCGCGTCATATTAGGGCGTGGGGCCGGAGATGCACAGAGCCGGGACGCCGGGGACCGTATCTGATGCGGACAGCGAATCTGATGTACCGTCAGATTCATGGATTCAGGGCATCGCAGGGTGGCTGTGGCGGGGGTCGCGCTCTCGGACTGCGGGCGGGTGGACGGTGCGACGCCGTACGCGCTGCACGCGCAGGCGGCCCGGCGCGCGCTCGCGGACGCGGGCCTCGGGCGTGAGGTGGTGGACGGCATCGCGTCGGCCGGGCTGGGCACGCTGGCGCCCGTGGAGGTCGCGGAGTATCTGGGCCTCGCGCCCCGCTGGGTGGACTCGACGTCGGTGGGCGGCTCCACGTGGGAGGTGATGGCGGCGCACGCGGCGGACGCCATCGCGGCGGGCCACGCACGGGCGGTGCTCCTCGTCTACGGGTCGACGGCCCGCGCGGACATCAAGGCCGGACGCCGCACGTCGAACCTGTCCTTCGGCGCCCGGGGCCCCCTCCAGTTCGAGGTGCCGTACGGGCACACGCTGATCGCGAAGTACGCGATGGCCGCACGGCGCCATATGCACCAGTACGGCACCACCCTTGAGCAGTTGGCGGAGGTCGCGGTGCAGGCGCGGGCGAACGCGGCGCACAACCCCGACGCGATGTTCCGCACCCCGGTGACCGTGGACGAGGTCCTGTCAGGCCCGATGATCGCGGACCCCTTCACGAAATTGCACTGCTGCATACGGTCCGACGGGGGCGCCGCCGTCCTGCTGGTCGCCGAGGACCTGGTACCGGACTCGGCGAAGGCGCCCGTGTGGGTCCTCGGCACCGGGGAGCACGTGTCGCACACGACGATGTCCGAGTGGGACGACTTCACGGTCTCCCCGGCGGCGGTCAGCGGACGGCTCGCGTTCGAACGGGCGGGCGTCCGTCCCGACGAGATCGACGTGGCCGAGCTGTACGACGCCTTCACCTACATGACCCTGGTGACCCTGGAGGATCTCGGGTTCTGCGGGAAGGGCGAGGGCGGGGCGTTCGTGGAGAAGGGCCGGCTGCTGCGGGACGGCGGGCTGCCGACCAACACGGACGGCGGCGGCCTGTCCGCCCAGCACCCCGGGATGCGGGGGCTGTTCCTGCTGGTGGAGGCGGTGCGGCAGCTACGCGGCGAGGCGGGCGAGGGTCAGGTACGGAAGGCCGGTGGCCGCTTGCCGGAGCTGGCGGTGGCGTCCGGGACCGGAGGGTGGTTCTGTTCCTCCGGGACGGTGGTGCTGGGGCGCGGCTGACGAGGCCGGTGGCTTGGGGAACCTTCGACGCCGCGCGGGCGTCCCGTACCGCAGGACGATCGCGAGGTGACAGGAGGCGGGGCCGTGCGCAGTTACGCCGGGGTACTCATAGGCAATCTCATCTTCGTGACGCTCTGTTCGATCGTGGGGCCCGTCTTTATCTTCGTGGGCTACATGGCCTGGCGTGACGGCGCCGAGTGGAGCTTCGCGGGCACCCTGCTCGCTACCGGTCTGGTCTTCACGCTTCCCATCCCCTTCGTCGCACTCCGTGCGGCACGCTCCGACTTCCCCGGGATCACCCGCCGCGACCTCCTCACCGACGGCGCCGAGACCTACACACCCGACACCTTCGTCGTACTCGCCCCCAAATCCCCGGCGGCGACGGCCGGTGCGCGGGTGGCACGGGCCGACATCGTGAAGGCCGCCCTGTTCCACTACGAACCGGACAACGAGGCCACGTTCACCACCCACTACGGCGAGTACGCCCCGAACGAGTTCACGGCCGTGCTGCGGATGACCCTGCGCGTACGGGAGACCGACGGGGTGGAGGGGTTCGAGACGACGGGCAAGTGGCGGGTGCCCTCCCTGTGTCTGGCGGCGGTGACGGCGGGCCGTCTGGTGGTCCACGTCGACCCGGCCACTCCCGGGAAGGTCTCGGTCCGCTGGCCGCGCAGCCTCATGCTGTCGGGGGTGCGGCCCTTCAAGGTGACCGGCCTCGACGGCCGCCGCACGGAACTGACCGGTCAGCCGGACCTCATGTTCGAAGGGATGCGGGGGACCGGGCCCGCGGACGGTATCCCGATGACGGCGGACGGGATCGACCTGCGGCGCCTGGACGCGGACACGGCGGCACGGTACGGGGCGCTGGCTCAGCGGGCCGACGCCTCCCCCGAGGACCGGGCGCCGATCACCGAGCCGGGTGAGGAGGCCCGCTGGGTGGTGGACGAACTGCCGGGTGAGAAGGGTCGGTTCGGCCACTCCAGCCGACGGTGGGCCCGGCGGGGCGGGCGGCTGGCACGCGGCCGGTTCCTCGAACTGCGCGGTACGCACACCTTCCAGACGCACGGCCCGGCCCTGGACACGGTCCTGCGGGTCGAACCGGCGGACGGCAGCCCTCCCTTCCTCGCCCAGCGGCGCCTCACCCTCCCGATGAACTATCTGGCGGTCCTGCACCGCACCCACGAGGTCGTCCTCCACGTCAGCCCGAGGGGCCGTTCCTTCGCCGTCGACTGGTCCCGCACGAACCTCCTCGCAGGCGTCACCCCCGCCAAGGTCATCTCCCCGGACGGCGAGGAGCACGTCCTCACGCACCGCCCCGACCTGATCTGGCCCCTGATGAACCTCCTGGCCATGCACGCCGTCTCGGTCCCCGGCCCCACCCTGGACCTCCGCAGCCGCCGCGCCCTCCCCCTGGCGGACCAGGCCATGGAACTGATCCGGCGGACCGCCCCGGCGCACACGCCCCACCCCTGACCGCCCCCCCGGCGGAGGGTCACCTCATGGCGTCCACGCCGGCGACGAGCATCGCCAGCACCGATTCGAAGAGGGCGTCCGGCGGCTCGTACGCGGTCTCCGCCACGACGCGTCGCAGATGCGGGAGTTCTCCGGCCCCGGGGTCGGGTGGCACCCCGGTCCACGCGGCCGGATCCGCACCGGTCGCCGGCCGGTCGTGCCAGGCGTCCCACATCTCCGCGAACCCGGAGACCTGGAGCACGGTGATCGACCAGGCCCGGTAGGCGTCCTGCGGGGACAGGCCGAGGTCGAGGAAGAAGCCCACGAGGGTGTCGTCCGGCCGCAGCAGGTCGGTGGACGTGAACGGGGTCAGGTCCTCCGCCCGCGCGAGCGCCGTCATTCCCGGATGCGCGCGGTACCAGGCACGCAAGTCCCGGCAGTACGTGCGCAGGCTGTCCTGCCAGTGGTCCGCGTCTAGCCGGGGCTGCGGCCGGTCGCTCTGGCAGACGGCCACGATCTCGCGGAGCAGATCGCGCCGGTCGGCCACGTAGTTGTAGAGGGCGCGCGGCGATACGTCGAGCCGGGCGGCGACGGCACGCATCGTCATCTCCGCCGGGCCTGACTCACCCAGGATCTCCAGGGCCGCCCGCGCGATCCTCTCCCTGGTCAGGGTGGGCCGGCCCTTACGGAACTCCGGCCGCCGCCGACTTCCGGTGCCGTCTGCTGTTGCCACGGCAGCATGGTAGCGAGCCTTGAACTTCACACTCTGTTGACTTTAGAAGGAGCAGAGGCTTAGGTAAGCCTTACCAAGATGCGACATGACTTCGGGAGGTCGGCATGCAGTGGTCGGCGGTCGTCGGGTACGGCCTGGGCTACGGGTTGGCGCTGAGCGTGCTCTTCACCGCTGCGGTGTTCGCCGGAGCCGCCCTCAGCAGGGACTTCCTCCTGAACGACTATCCGCCCGCGATCCAGCGCCGCTACGGCAGACCCAAGAGCGCCCGTGGTCGCCGGGTGGCCACGCTCTTCGGTGTGTTCGTCTGGGCCGTCTGCGCCCTCCCCCTGATGGTCGCGGCGATGATCGGCCTTCACGACGCACTGGACGACGGCCTGGAGTTCCTGCCTGCGGCGGTCTGCGCCGCCCTCGTCTTCGCCACGCTGACCGTCTGGGACCTGGTCGTCCTCGACTGGATCATCTTCGCCGGGCTACGGCCCCGACTGCTGGCCCTGCCCGGCACGGAGGGCATGCCCGAGTACCGGGATCTGCGCTTCCACCTCGGCGCCGCCGTCAAGGGCAGCCCACTGATCGTCGTCGTGGGCCTCCTCGCCGGAGGCATCGCCACCCTGATCGCCTGAGCAGCCTCGCGACTTACCGGTACGGCCTGATGGCCACCGTGGCGTCGAGGTCTATCGCGTTCGATCCCTTCGGGGACGGGAGGGCCAGGGCGCGGTCGAATATGCGACCGAGCCGGCCGCAGTGAGTGGTGGCCGGGGCGGTGAAGTCCTTGTCCTCCGCGCCGAAGGTGACCACCAGGGGGTCCGTCGATATGACCCGTGCGGGGTCGGTGTCCCTGAGTATCAGGTGGATCGGAGTCTTGACGCTTCCCACTGAGCAGCCCGGCGGCGGGGACGGCAGTGGGCGGATCGCGCCGAGAGTGAAGGTGAGGTCGAGTTCGCCGCGGCGGGAGTCGTTGGAGAGGAAGTCGGAGTAGCCCCCATATAGGGGAGTCACGGTCAGCGGGGTGCGGCCCAGCCGGATCGGTGCGGCGGTCATCCTGCCGAAGACCTGGCGGAACTCTCCGCCGACCCGGCCCTCGGCGAAGGTGATGGTCAGGGGCTTGGTGAGCGGTTCGTCCACGGCGCCGAGGCGCAGATGCCCGGTGGCGACCATCACCTCGCAGCGCCAGGTCCCCGGGTCGGCGCCGGCGGGCAGCTCGGCGGCGGTCGGGCAGGCCGAGAAGTCGAACTCGGGCAGCCGTAACGCCTGTTCGGCGCCCTGTGCCGGAGTGGCTGCCAGGGCGAGTCCGGCGAGCAGCGCTCCGCCGATGGCACTTGCCACGCGGTGCACCGCACGAGGGAGAGAGAGCAGTCGGTTCGTCGTCATGCACACCAGCATGGCAGAACTTTCTCTGCATGGAAAGGTCTGCAGACAAAATTCTGCAGCAAAAAATCTGCAGAGAAAATCATGCATGGAATCCTCTGCAGTGTGGGTAAGCTGGTGGCATGACAGATGAGCGAAGGACCGTCGACAGCCCTGAGCTGCTGAAAGCGCTCGCGCACCCCCTGCGCCTGCGTATTCTGCGGCACCTCGGCACCACGGGCCCGGCGACCTCGACCACGCTCGCCGAGGCGCTGGGCGAGAACACCGGGACGCTCAGCTATCACCTCCGCATGCTGGAGCGGGGCGGGCTCATCGAGGACATCCCGGAGCGTTCAGGGGGGCGTGAGCGCTGGTGGCGGGGGGTTCGTGGCCTGGACATCCGCAGACCACCGCAGGACGAACTCACGGAGACGGAGCGCGTCGTGGCCGCCGAGTTGGACCGGCTCCGTATGGAGGAGGACATACAACTCGCCCAGAGGTTCGCCGCCGAGCAGGCGAACTCCGGGGGCTGGATGCGGGGTTCACGCAGCCTGAGCCATCTGACAAAGGAGGAGTTGGACGCGTTCCACGATGACTATCTGACGCTGCTCGCCCGTTACGCCCACAGTGCGGAGGACGCGTCGCCCGATGCCCGGCCCGTGCTGCTGCGGTGGTTCGGGGTTCCGGCCGACTGACTCTCTTGAAGCCTTGCGCTCGAAAAGTGTTCGCGGGATCGCCGGCTGTCCCACTGCAACGATCGCCATGAGCTGGGGGAATCCGGCCAGATGGGAAAACAGGGTCCGGAGGGGAGGGTGCGACTCGGGCGGTGCGGCGATCCGACGCGACCCGGCAGCGGCGGTGACCGTGCGGTGCCGGCCCCTGTCGAGGTGACCGGCGGGTTCACGGACGCGTGGGGTTCGATATAGTGAACGCATGGTTCGTTCAAACGACGCTCTTCGATGACGCCGCCGCCGTCCGGACGTCGGCCGGTGAGCAGTACCGCCGCTGCCGTCGGCGCGAAGATCCGGCTGCGACGCCAGCAGCGCGGTATGAGCGCCGCCGAGATGGCCCGGCGCGCCGGGCTGAGCAAGGCCACGTTGTCGCAACTCGAATCCGGCAACGGCAATCCGACCATCGACACCCTGGACGCCATTGCCATCGCGCTGCGCATCCCGATCGCCGACCTGCTCGCCCGTGACGCCGACACCGGGCCCGTTTTCCGGCCCGGCACGGACATCGAGCCCGGCGAGGTCTCCCGGGAGCTGCTGCGCCGGATCAGCAGCGGCAACAGTCTGGAGATCTGGCGGTTGCGCATCCCGCCCGAGACGGAGCTGGCCGGCGTCCCGCACGCCACCGGCACGATCGAGCATCTGCTCGTGGCGAGTGGATACGTCACCGCCGGGCCCGTCGAGGCCCCGCAGGATCTCGGCCCCGGCGACATGCTCGCCTTCGCCGGTGACGCCCCGCACTTCTACCGCACGGGCGCCGAGGAAGTGGACATCACCGTCGTCTTCGCCTCCCCGATCAGCACCTGAGACCCATCGGCACCTGAGACCAAGGAAGACCCCTCATGGTCCCCACCCTCGCCACCGCTCTCGCCACCACCCCCTCCAGCCGCGCCTTCATCAGCGACAACATGGCGGGCGCGTCCCCGGAGATAGCCCAGGCCGTCGCCGATGCCGCCACCGGACAGGTTCTGCCGTACGGCAACGACCCCTTCACCGACAGCGCCCGCCGGAGACTGAGCGACATCTTCGAGCGCGACGTCGACATCTTCCCGGTCACCACCGGCTCCGCCGCCAACGGCCTGAGCCTCGCCGCCCTCACCCCGCCCTGGGGCAGCGTCCTCTCCCACCCCGACAGCCACATCAACCACGACGAATGCGGCGCCCCGCAGTTCTTCACCAACGGCGCCAAACTCGTCGGCGTCCCGGGCCCCGACAGCAAGATGGACCCCGACGCGCTCCGTACGGCGGTGCGCCGCCGGGCCGGTGACGTGCACAGCGTGCAGCCTTCCGCCATCAGCATCAGCCAGGCCACCGAGAGCGGCAGCGTCCACACCCTGGAGGAGATCCGCCGCCTGGCCGCCATCGCCAAGGACGCGGGGCTGCGGGTTCATATGGACGGCGCCCGTTTCGCCAACGCCCTCGACCATCTCGGGGCCACCCCCGCCGAGATGACCTGGAAGGCCGGTATCGACGTTCTGTCGTTCGGCGCCACCAAGAACGGCGCGATGACCGCCGACGCCATCGTCTCCTTCGACCCGGCGCTCGCCCCCGAACTCGCCTTCCGCACCAAACGCGCAGGCCAACTCGCCGCCAAGATGCGGTTTCAGGCCGCGCAGATCGACGCGTACCTGACCGACGGCCTGTGGATGCGCAACGCCCGCCAGGCCAATGCGATGGCCATCCGGCTCGGGGACGGACTCAAGGCCATCCCCGGTATCGGCCTGCTGGCCACGCCGCAGGCCAACATCCTCTTCTGCCGGTTGCCCCAGCAGGTCACGGAAGGGTTGCTCGCCGAGGGGTACGCCTTCTACCACGACCGCTGGGAACCGGGAATCGTCCGCTTCGTCACGGCCTTCACGCACAACGAAGCTGACATCGACCAACTCCTGGACGCGGTACGGTGCGCTGCCGCGCTGGCTGACCGGTGATCGGGTGCCGTTAGAAGGGCGCCTCGCCCTTGATGACCCGGACAAAAGTCGACCAGGGCGTCAGGGGCCGCGCGTACGGGGTCTTGCTGTCGCGGATGGGGACGTTGCCGTGGGATCGCGCGTGGGTGGGGGCCACTCGACGCGGTACGCGGCCACGCCCGCCGACCGGGGGACCCTGTTTTGAAAAGTGGCCAGATGTCCTGTGGGTGCGGGAGATCTGGCCACTTTTGAAAGATGGGTCCCCCGGCCCTACTCGCCCTTGACGCTCTCGATGAACCTCAACCAGGACGCACCCGAGAAGGTCAAGTGCGGTGCGTACAGGTTTTGCTGTCCCGGATGGGGACGGCGCCGTGGGCTCGCGCGCGGGTGGGAGCCCACTCGACGCAGTTGCTGGCCTCGCCATCGCCGTAGCGATCACAGCGGTCCCTCCTCCAGCGCGGCCGACATCGACCAACTACTCGACGCGGTACGGTGCGCTGCCGCGCTGGCTGACCGGTGATCGGGTGCCGTTAGAAGGGCGCCTCGCCCTTGATGCCCTGGACAAAGGTCGACCAGGACGGGGCCGAGAAGGTCAAGTGCGAGGCGTACGGGGTTTTGCTGTCCCGGATGGGGACAACTCCGTGATTCTGGGCATGCGTCGGTGCCCACTCCACACAGTTGCCGCCGTCCTGGCTGCTGTAGCTGGACCTGACCCAATTGACGGAACCCCTGGGAGTCACAGTGCCTCCATAGCCTCACGAATCAACTGCGCGGACGCGTCGGGCGAGAGTGCCAACGCGCTCAACACATCGTAGGACCGGGACAGGCGCCTCACCTCCTCGGGTTCGTCGACAAGCGAACTCGACCGAATGGCCTCCGTGTGCACGACAGCCGGACCAGATCGCGGCGTCAGGAGGGACAGCGAACCGTCCATCAATCCATGGCAGCCGGCCGACAGCAACAGCACCTGGACGACGTTCGTTTCGGGCCTTCCGTGGGCCAGCAACGCCCCCAATTGCTCCCGCATCACATCTGGCCCCCCAACGTTCCGCTTGATCACTGACTCGCAGATGATCGCCGAGAAGTCAGGTGGGAGACCGCGCCGGAACACCTCCTGCCGCGCCACCCGTGACCGCACCATCGCGGCGATCTCCTTGTCGCTGGCCCTTGGATCGCCTCTGCGAAAGAGCGTGCGGGCATACGCGGGTGTCTGAAGCAGTCCCGGGATCACGGTCGGGGACCACTCAGCGATTGCCACAGTGTCGGGCTCCAACTTCATGCGCCGTCGTGAGTGAGCAGCGAATCCCTCGCCCATGACTCGCTCGTAAATCTCCTTGAACGTCCCCTCCGTGCCGAAGACCCGATCGAACTCGGCAGGCAAGTGAGGTGGGATCGGGAAGTCGCTGTCGCTCTCGATTCGGGAAATCGTTGAGCTGGACGTCCTCGCCTCCCGGGCCAGTTTGACCTGGGTCCACTTCCCCGCCGGATGTAACTCCCTGGCATCCCGAAGCGCCTCCCCGAATTCCTTCCGGGGATTGCTCACGTCGCCGTCACCCTCGCTCCGTTCGACCACCACTTGTCTCCTCCACCATCGCACTGAAAATTCCGGCCCCGCCCCCATTCCCGCACGTCAACGGCTCCGGCATATGCCACGCAGCCCACCACGCTGGGTTGGGTACGAAACCCCTTCCGCAGGCCGCTCAGCCGGTCGCACGCTGAACATCCCCGCTCACTCAGCGTAGAAGGGAGTTCCGTGCCGTGCGGGAGAAATCCGAGAGCCCACCGCTGCATCAGTTCGAGCCTCTGTTCGGTGAAATCGTGAGCGACGCCTCGAACGGTCGGACCGGTCGCGTCATGGACCGCGTCGGCGGCTGCTATCAGCTCCGCCCACTGAACGGCGGCGTCGAGTGGGACGCGCAGCCCGCGAACCTCCGACCCGTCGCCCTTTCCGACGCACTCAGAGAAGGCGTCGCCGAAGTCAACGCCCGTAGCAAGAAAGGGATTTGAGGGAAATGACCGCTCATCGCGTATGCGGGGCGCAGGCCCTGATGCCCTTGCGGCTCGTCGCCATAATGCTGAAGACAATGCCGGCCTACGCCGGTAACCCCCTCGACGTGGAGACCTTTCTCCGGTGTGAGAGGGAAGCGCACAGGGCTGGTCAACACGCCGATCTTGTCTGGCAGTTGGACGACCCCGCGCGAGGGGAGGTGTGGGTGCACTGGTCGGACGGGTGCGAGCCCGGCTGGTTCGCCGTACTGCCGGACTGCCCGGCGGACAACGGGCGGCCCATCCCGTACGACGAAGCCTGCACCCTCTTCTCCCGGCACCCCGGGGGCCACAGTTTCGAACTGGACGACCCGGAGGCGGACTCCGTCAGGGAGACGGCCGAGTACCGGTTACTCAAGGCGGAGCTGGACGCGCTGTTCCGCAAATCGCGCGATATCCCGTGATACTCGCCTCCATGGAATCCGACACCCCCGCCGACCTGCCCGCGCTGCTGCGTTCCCTCCGCGTCTGGGACGTCGATCTGCCCGGCTTCGACCCGGGCGCCGCACCCGCCGACCCCGTACCCCTCTTCGCCACGTGGTTCGCGGACGCCGTGGCCGCCGGGCAGGTCGAGCCGCACGTCATGTCGCTGGCCACCGCCGGCGCGGACGGGCTGCCCGATGTGCGGTACGTGATGCTGCACGGCGCCGACCGGCGCGGCTGGCAGTTCGCGACGCACGCCACGAGCAGGAAGGGGCGGCAGCTCGCGGAGCGCCCGTACGCGGCGCTCGGTTTCTACTGGCCCGCGCGCGGGCGGCAGGTACGGGTACGGGGGCCGGTCGTCCCGGCGTCCGAGGCCGAGAGCCAAGGCGATCTGCACGCCCGGTCGACGGGGGCGCTCGCCGCCGCGCTCGTCGGTCGGCAGAGTGAAGTACTCGAAGCGAAAGGGGAGTTGGGTCGCGTGTCCGACGCGGCGTGGGAGCGGGCCGGGCGGGAGCCCCGTACCCCCGTCCCCTCCTGGACCGTCTACACCCTCGCCCCGGACGAGGTCGAGTTCTTCCAGGGCGACGAGCGGCGGCGGCACGTAAGGCTGCGGTATCGGAGGGAAGCCCCAGACACCGAACAAGAGGCGTGGGTCAAGGAGTTGCTGTGGCCCTGAAGGCGTACGTCGCGAAGTCGCCGACCGGGCGGTAGCCGATGCGCTGGTAGACGCCGTTGCTCGTCGGGTTGGCGAGGTCCGTGAAGAGCAGGACCTCGTCGGCTGCCTCTTCCGCTCCCCCGGTCCGCGTTGCGCTGCGTCACGCCCGCGAGGGCGACCGGGGTGCCGTCGACGTCCCAGAGGGTGAGGCCGGCGTACGCGAGCCGGGAGTCGACCCACGTGTCGGGGTCCATCAGGTGCCGTTCGCCTATGTCGCGGAGGAAGGCGGTGTACCAGCGGCGCAGGAGGGGGCGGTCGGCCTCGGTGGCGGGGCGCGGGGTGCCCGGTGGGGCGGCGGCCGGTCACGCCAGGGAGTTCCGTGGTGGTGGTGTCGTCCGCGAGCCTCGCGACGAGGGAATCCACCGCTTCCTCCGGCACCGTACCGAGCAGCAGCCGGTGCGGGGGCGTCCGCGCGCACGCCCCCGTGACGGTGCCGTCGTCCCCGGTCAGCACCCCGAACACCGGCGGCTCGTCCCCGTACGCCTGGAGTCCGCTGCGGCGCAGAGCGTCCGTGACGCTGAGCAGCACGGTGTGGAGGGCGGGGGTGGAGCGCAGGTGAGGGCCCGCGTGGTCGAGGAAACGGTCGAGGTCGCGGGTGAGGCGCCAACCGGGCGCGGTGCTCTTGTGCGTCACGGCCGCTCTGTCGCGGCGGCGACTCCCGAACTGTCCATGTAGTCGCGGGCCCGTGTGATCAGTCCGCCGTGGACGTCGAGTATCAGGAGGCCGGGGACGGTGAAGGTCGTGGGGCCGTTCGGCAGCCTTCCCACGACGACGTGTTCGGCGACGATCACTCCCGGGTCGGCCGTCTCGTACGCCGCCACCGTCCTGACCTCGTCCACCTGTACGGGACTGGCGCCCCAGGCCGCCGTGTATCCGGCGCGTACGGCCTCGCGGCCCTCGTAGCGCGGAGGGAAGCCGCGTGAGGTGAACGGGAACTCGTGCACCGCGTCCACGGCGTACAGGTCGGCGAGGTCGTCCGCCGATTTGTCGAGCATGGCCTGGTGGTAGCGGGCCAGCACCTCGCGAGGCGTGCGGACGGCCGCTCGTGGCTCTGGGGCTGGGTCCGGGTTCGGGTCCGTGGCGAGTCGGGCGTGCAGATGGGCGTCCCGGAACTGGTCCCACCGTCCCGACTCGGGCATCGCCCCCCGCAGCGTCCCCTCGTACCGGTACCCGCAGCGCTCCGCGATCCGGCACGACACGTCATGGCCGAGCGCGTGGCCGAGTTCGATACGCAACAACTTCAGCTCGGTGAAGGCCCACGCGCTGGCCAGGTCGAGCGCGCGGCCCGCGACGCGCCTGCCCCGGGCCTCCGGCAGGATCCAGTAGCCGACGCGAGCCAGGCGCATGTTCTGGTCGATCTCGTTGAGGCCGATGTGCCCGAGGATCGTGCCGGTGTCGGCGTCCGTGACGCAGAAGGAGGCGACCTTGCCCGTCTCGGTGCTCTTGGTGCGCGCCCGCAGCGAGTCGTACGCGTCCGACAGGTCGTCCACCGGTCTGAGCGGGGTGTTCCAGCGGCGGAACTCCGGATCGACGAGGCCGCGCAGCCAGGCGTCGGCGTCCACCGGGTCGTCGGCGTGCCAGGGGCGGAGGTGGAGGCCCTGGCCTCGTATCTCGGCTTCGGTCAGCGAGTGCGTCGTCATCGTTTCATTGAACACGTAGTGGTCTGCCGACTCCCATAGGGCTGGTCACATCGCCCGTCGCCGGGCGGAACGCCGGGACCGCGAGCCCGTCCCCGACGGTCCGGAAGGCCACCTCCAGCTCCATCCCGACCTCCAGGTCCGTCCCGGCCGCAGGGTTCCCTTCGCCCTCCACGACCTCCGTCATCATCCGGGGCCCCTCCGCCAGATCGACCACGGCCGCCACATACGGCGTACGGTCCCCGAAGGGCGGCAGGTCGTTGCGGTGCACCACGGACCAGGTGTAGAGCGTCGCCCGGCCGCTCGCCCGCTCCCACGCCCCGTCCTCGCTCCAGCAGAACGGGCAGAATTCGCGCGGATAGTGATGCGCCCGCCCGCACGCCCCGCACCTGCGCAGCAGCAGCCGTCCCTCGGCGGCGGCCTCCCAGTACGGGCGCGTGAAGGCGTCGGGCTCGGGCAGGTCGTACCGCATCTCCGAGGGAGCCGTCGGCGTCGTCTTCGGCGGAGTCTTCTGCGTCATCAGAACAGTCCGATCGCGTTGTCCACGGACCACGTCTGCCACGACATCGCGAGCAGCGCGACGAGCGAGATGAGCGCCATCATCGCGTTCTGCCCCTGCTCGGCCCAGTCGTGGATCATCAGGACGAGGTAGAGGAGGTTGAGGAGGAGGCCGCCGATCAGGGCGATCGGGGTGAGGAAGCCCAGGACGAGGCCGAGCCCCACGGCGAGTTCGGCGTACACGACGACGTACGCCATGGCGCGCGGGCGCGGTGCGACAACGCGTTCGAAGCCGCTGCGGACGACCGGCCAGCGGTGTTTCGCGGCGACGTCGGCCGCCCACGCGATTCCGGTTCCGCGCTCGAACCAACCCTTTTTGTCCTTGTGCCGCCAGCTCTCCAGCCACCACAGGCCGAGTCCGATACGCAGCACGGCGAGCCATTCGGCGCCGGTGAGCCAGATCGCGTCCATGCCGGAACTCTCCTCGGGGGATTCTCATCTGACGGTACGTCAGTTCAGCGCATCGGGCGGGCCACCCGCAAGGGGCGGGACGGGGCGACCTCTTGGCCTGGCGCCCTGTGATCAATTCGCAACGCATTCCGGTCTTGACCGAGACCAATCAACTCACAACGGGATTACGCTCCCGCTCATGGCCGACTCCGCAGACCGCCCCAAAGCCGCACCACGCCCCACGGACCGCCCGGTGTACGTCATAGGCGGCGGTCCCGGCGGCCTCGCGGCGGCGTACGCGCTGCGTGCCAGGGGCGTACGGGCCGTCGTCCTGGAGAAGTCCGACCGCGTCGGCGCGTCCTGGCGCGGGCACTACGACCGGCTGCGTCTGCACACCACGCGGCGGCTGTCCGCGCTGCCGGGCCTGGCGATGCCGCGTTCCTTCGGCCGCTGGGTCGCCCGCGACAACGTCGTCCGCTATCTGGAGAAGTACGCCGAACACCACGCGCTGGAGATCGTCACCGGCGTCGAGGTCCACCGCGTCGACCGGAGCCCCGGGGGCGACGGCTGGCTGCTGCACGCCACGGGCGGCCGGGAGCTGTCGGGCGCCGCCGTGGTGGTCGCGACCGGCTACAACCACACCCCTCATGTGCCGTCCTGGCCGGGGCGCGAGACCTTCACGGGTGAGCTGCGGCACGCGAGCGAGTACCGGGCACCCGGCCCCTACGCCGGCCGTGACGTCCTCGTGGTCGGCGTCGGCAACACGGGCGCCGAGATCGCCGTCGACCTGCTGGAGGGCGGCGCCGCACGGGTACGCCTCGCCGTCCGTACCGTCCCGCACATCGTCCGGCGCTCCACCGCCGGGTGGCCCGCGCAGGCCACGGGCATCATCTGCCGACGCCTTCCGGTCCGCGTGGTCGACCGGCTCGCCCGCCCGCTCGCCCGTATCAGCGTGCCCGATCTGTCGGCGCAGGGGCTGCCCCGCCCGGACACGGGTCTGTACTCGCGGGTGCGCGAGGGCGCGATTCCCGTGCAGGACGTGGGACTGATCGACGCGGTGCGGGGAGGCCGGGTCGAGATCGTGGCCGCCGTCGACTCCTTCGAGAACGGGGATGTGGTCCTCGCGGACGGCACCCGGATCGCACCGGACGCCGTGATCGCCGCGACCGGCTACCGCCGGGGCCTCGACCACCTCATCGGCCACCTGGACGTCCTCGACCCCCGGGGCCATCCGGTCAGCCATGGCCCCCGTGCCCCGAAGAACGCCCCCGGCCTCTTCTTCACCGGCTTCACCAACCCCATCAGCGGGATGTTCCGCGAGATGGCGATCGACGCGGAACGTATCGCGCGCACCGTGGCACGCGGTCTGCGATAGGCGACCTTCCGTCGGTGGGCGTGGCGCGCGGACGTCCCGTAGCGTGAGATCACTCTCGGGAGGTGGATCATGGCTGATTCGAAGGCGGCCGGGCGGGTGCCGCGCAAGCCGTACGAGCGGGAGCTGCTGCGGCTCCAGACCGAACTGGTGAAGCTCCAGGAGTGGGTACGCGCCGAGGGCGTACGGCTCGTCGTCGTCTTCGAGGGCCGCGACGCCGCCGGCAAGGGCGGCACCATCAAACGCGTCGCCGAACACCTCAACCCCCGCGTCGCCCGTATCGTCGCGCTGCCCACGCCCACCGAGCGCGAGCGCGGTCAGTGGTACTTCCAGCGCTACGCCCCCCATCTCCCGGCGCCCGGCGAGGTCTCCCTCTTCGACCGGAGCTGGTACAACCGGGCGGGCGTCGAGCACGTCATGGGCTTCTGCACCAAGGCCGAGTACCAGCGCTTCCTCCACCAGTGCCCCCTCTTCGAACGCATGCTGGTCGAGGACGGCATCCTGCTGCGCAAGTACTGGTTCTCGGTGAGCGACGAGGAGCAGCAGCGACGGTTCCACAAGCGGCTGGAGGATCCGACGCGGCGCTGGAAGCTCTCCCCGATGGACCTGGAGTCGATCAGCCGCTGGGAGGCGTACTCGCGCGCCAAGGACGAGATGATGGTCCACACCGACATCCCCGAGGCGCCCTGGTACGTGGTCGAGAGCGACGACAAGCGCCGCGCCCGGCTGAACATGATCGCCCACCTGCTGTCGACCGTGCCGTACCGCGAGATCCCGCCGCCCGCCGTCTCGATCCCGCCACGCCCGCCGTCCACGGGGTACGAGCGCCCGCCCCGCGACCTCCAGACCTACGTGCCCGACCACGCCGCCTCGCTGGCCCCGGCGCCCGACTGACACCCTGTTTTCAAAAGTGGCCAGATCTCCCACACCTACCGCCGATCCGGCCATTTCTCCCGGACACCTCTCCCTCCCTCCGCCCAGGACCGAACGCGCCCAAAAACCCTTTCCGGTCCCCCGACCCTCCCCGGTACAGTCCGGCCGACCGACACCCAGGGAGACCACATGACGTCCATCGTCCGGCACATCACCTTCGACTGCGCACCCCCGCACGAGCCGTACGCGATAGCCGAGTTCTGGAGCCAGGTCCTCGGCCACCCCGTCGACCCGATCGACGCACCGGGCGACGACGAGGTGGCGTTGGAGGTTCCGGAGGGGCAGACGACGCTGCTCTTCGTCCGCGTACCGGAGGCGAAGACCCTCAAGAACCGCGTCCACCTCGACCTCCAGCCGGACCGCCCCCGCGACGAGGAAGCCGAACGCGTCATCGCCCTCGGCGCCACCATCACGGACGACCGCCGCAAACCGAACGGCCGTGGCTGGGTCGTCCTCGCGGACCCCGCCGGCAACGAATTCTGCATCGAGGTCAGCACGGCCGAGCGCGAAGCACTCACCGCCGGCGAACCTGCCTGATACAGCCGGGCACCCCACCACACCTCTCCGCCGAAGATCCGCCGAAGATCCGCCGACAGGCCCCCATTACCGGCCATTCCCCCCTTCACCACGGATGGGACCCGCTACTCACGGGTACGTCCGGGGGCAGCGGATGCGCGAGGGTGGTCCCGGAGGATGAGCCTCCGGGGCCGGTGAACACCGCCGGCCCCGGCTCCGCCCCATTTCCCTTGCTGCATACCCGTTCCTGACGCAGCGTCAGTTCAGTAATCTGACTGTGCGTCAGTTAAGTTGCTGTCACACAGGAGCGGGCGGACCGATGCTTGGATCTACTCACGGCACCCTCACCACCGACTCCCGCCGCGCCCGCGTCGTGGCCTGCGGCGAGCCCCCGGCACCCGCCGTGCACAGCAGGGCGCCCGGCGGCGACGACCTGGACGTCAGCGGCCGGCCGCTGCACTCCACGGTCCCCGATCTGGACCGGTTCTTCCGGCCGGAGTCCGTCGCCGTGATCGGCGCGTCGGACGCCGACGGCCGGCCCAACACCGGTATCACCCGCCAGTTGATGGCCTGGGCCGAACGCGTCGGGGCCCGGCTGCACCCGGTGCACCGCACCCGCCCCACCGTCTTCGGCGTCGCCTGCTCCCCTTCCGTCGCCGACCTCCCGGAACCGGTCGATCTCGCCGTCCTCCTCGTCGCCGACCCTCTTCCCGTCATCGAGGAACTCGCCGAGGCCAAGGTGCGGTTCGCGGTCGCCTTCGCCTCCGGGTTCGCCGAGACCGGCGAGGCGGGGGCCGCCGCGCAGGACCGCCTCGCCGCCGCCGTCGCCCGCTCCGGCCTGCGCCTCCTCGGCCCCAACACCAATCTCAACGCCTTCGAGAAGTTCCGCGACGACCTCGAAGGCCCCGCCATCGCCCTGATCACCCAGTCCGGCCACCAGGGCCGCCCCGTCTTCACGATGCAGGAACTCGGCGTACGCCTCTCGCACTGGGCGCCCACCGGAAACGAAGCCGACCTGGAGACCGCCGACTTCCTCTCCTACTTCGCCGAACGCCCCGAGGTCGGCGCCATCGCCTGCTACGTCGAGGGCCTGAAGGACGGCCGCGCCTTCCTCCTCGCCGCCGACCGGGCCGCCCGCAACGGCGTACCCGTCGTCGCGATCAAGGTCGGCCGCACCGAGACCGGCGCCCGGATGGCCGCCTCACACACCGGCAAGCTGACCGGCGCGGACGCGGTGGTGGACGCGGCGATGCGGCAGTACGGCGTGATCCGGGTGGACGGACTCGACGAACTCCAGGACACCGCCGCGCTGCTGGCGCGGGCGCAGAGGCCGCGGGCCGACGGCGTCGTCGTGTATTCGATCTCGGGCGGCACGGGGGCGCACTTCGCGGACCTGGCGAGCGAGGCCGGGCTGACCCTGCCGCGCCTGTCCGACGCCAAGCAGGCGGAGCTGCACGAGTGGATACCGCCGTACCTGAACGTCGCCAACCCCGTCGACAACGGTGGCCACCCCGTCGGCGACTGGCGTGGACGGAAGATCATCGACGCGATCCTCGCCGACCCGTCCGTGGGCGTGCTGATCTGTCCGATCACCGGGCCCTTTCCGCCGATGAGCGACAAGCTCGCGCAGGATCTGGTGGACGCGGCGGAGCAGACGGACAAGCTGGTGTGTGTGGTGTGGGGGTCGCCGGTGGGCACCGAGGACGCCTACCGCACCACGCTCCTCGGGTCCTCCCGCGTCGCCACCTTCCGCACCTTCGCCAACTGCATCACCGCCGTCCGCGCCTACCTCGACCACCATCGCTTCACCCTCGCCTACCGCTCCCCCTTCGAGGACGCGCCCCGCACCCCGTCGCCCTCCTTCCGCAAGGCGCAGTCCCTGATGCGGCCGGGGCGCCGGCTCAGTGAACACGCGGCGAAACAGCTGCTGCGCGCCTACGGCATCCGGGTGCCGCGTGAGCAGTTGGTGACGAGCGCGGCGGCGGCCGTGCGCGCCGCGGGCCAGGTCGGCTATCCGGTCGTCATGAAGGCGTCCGGCGCGCAGCTCGCCCACAAGACCGAACTCGGCCTGGTCAAGATCGGGTTGACCTCGGCGAGCCAGGTCCGCGAGGCCTACCGGGAGCTGACCGACATCGCGCGCTACGAGGACGTCACGCTGGACGGCGTCCTGGTCTGCCAGATGGTCGAACGGGGCGTCGAGATGGTCGTCGGCGTCACCCACGACCCGCTCTTCGGGCCCACGGTCACCGTCGGGCTCGGCGGCGTGCTGGTCGAGGTGTTGCAGGACACCGCCGTCCGCGTGCCGCCCTTCGGTGAGGACCAGGTGCGGGCCATGCTCGGCGAACTGCGCGGCCGTGCCCTGCTCGACGGCGTACGCGGCGGGCCCGCCGTCGATGTGGACGCCCTGGTCGAGGTCGTGCTGCGGGTGCAGCGGATGGCCCTCGAACTGGACGACGAACTGGCCGAACTCGACATCAATCCGCTGATGGTGCTGCCCCGGGGGCAGGGGGCGGTGGCGCTGGACGCGCTGGCGATCTGCCGCTGAGGCCGGGACCGGAGCCAAGGCCGGAGCCGAGACCGCCGACGCACCCCGCCACGCCGGTACCAACCGGCCCACCCATCCCCGTAAGAAACGGAGCCACTCCCTCATGTCCACGCCCCCCGATACCTCTGCCGGTCCCGCTTCCGATCCCGTCCCCTCATTGATACTCCACGCCACTGACAACGGGGTGTCGTGGATCACACTCAACCGGCCCGATGTCATGAACGCCCTGACCTGGGACCAGCGGGAACGCGTCATCGGGCTCCTCGCGGAGGCGTCCGCCGACCCGGACGTACGGGCCGTGGTGATCACGGCGACGGGCAAGGGATTCTGCGCGGGAGCGGACCTGCGCGGCGGCCCCGGCACCGGTGGCGAGCGGATCCCGGGCGACGTGGCCAGGACGATCCGCCTCGGCGCCCAGCGCCTGATCGCCGCCGTACTCGACTGCGAGAAGCCGGTGATCGCGGCGGTGAACGGCACGGCGGCGGGCATCGGGGCGCATCTGGCGTTCGCCTGCGATCTGGTGATCGCCGCCGAAGGGGCCCGTTTCATCGAGGTGTTCGTGCGGCGGGGGCTCGTACCGGACGGGGGCGGCGCGTATCTGCTGCCCCGGCTGATCGGGCCGCAGCGGGCGAAGGAGCTGATGTTCTTCGGCGACGCGCTGCCGGCGGCGGACGCGGAGCGGCTCGGCCTGGTCAACCGCGTCGTCCCGCTCGCCGACCTGGAGAAGACGGCCCGCGACTGGGCCGACCGCCTGGCCCAGGGCCCCACCCGCGCCCTGACCCTGACAAAACAGCTGGTCAACGCGTCCCTGGACACGGACCGCACCACGGCCTTCGCGGCGGAGGCGGCGGCCCAGGAGATCAACATGACGACGAGGGACGCCCAGGAGGGCGTGGCGAGCTTCGTGGAACGACGGACTCCGCGATACGAGGGCCGCTGACCACCGGCCACTGACCGCTGACCGTGTCAGGACGGGCGGCGGCGGGGTACGAGGATGACGAGGTCGCCCGCGTCGGGGTCGCCGAACAGTACGTACAGTTCGGGCTCGCTCTCGGTGCCGCCGATCGTCCAGGTCAGACCGGTGTCGCCGATCTCGCCGGGGCAGCCCGCGCCCGTCGGGTCGAGTTCGACCACGTCGCGTTCGCTCGCCGAGTCGGTGCCGAGGGTCCACGTGGCGGTGGAGTCGCACTGGGCGACGTCGCCGTAAATCGAGTCGGCCGTGACGTCCACGTACGGCAGATCGGTGAAGGCCGCCCGGCCGTCCGCGTCGAGCCGCAGGACGACGGTGTCGTCGCCGCTGCCCTCCCACACGCCCGTGAGCTGGGCCGACGTCAACCGGGGCGGCTCGTACTCCTTGAGCAGGCCCGTGTGCGTGGCGATCAGCGTGCCGCCGATGACCGCGCCGGACAGGAGTACGCAGGTGAGGGCGGCGCGGCGCCAGATCCGGGCGGGGGTGAGGCCGGGGGTGAGGCGGGGGGTGAGGTCGGGGCGGCGGGTGGCGTACGCGGCGGCGGCCATCGGGAGGATGCCGGTGCCGAGGGTCCAGGCGGCGGCGGTGGCGTACGGGAGGTCGAGGAGAGGGGCGAGCGGCGCGGCCCAGAGGAGGGCGACGGTCACGAGGGCGGCGGGGGGAGCGATCCGGCGCGCGGCCGGGTGTCGGAACCGGCCCGCGAACCGGCTCGCGAACCGTTCGGCGAAACGGGCGAGTTCGGTGGCCGGGAGCGTGAGGGCCAGCGCGTGGAGGAACCCGGCGAGGGCGAGGGCGGCGGGCGACACGAAGCACACGCAGCACAGGAAGAGTCCGGCGAGTGCGCCGCCGTATCCGCCGCCGTAGTTGTCAGCAGTGGCCGGCCGCACGACCTCGAACAGGAGGACGAGCGCCAGTTGTACGGCGGCGGTCGACGCGGCAGCCGCGAGGCCCAGCTCCCCTCGCCGCTCGCCCCGCCGCTCCCCTGCGAATCTCTGTCCCCACCCCATGCGGCCGAACGTACGCGGGGGCGTTCCGCGCGCTTGACGGGGGCTTCCTATCTGACGCTCCGTCAGCTTCAATGATTGACGTGATGGGACATGCGGGGATGGCGGCCACGGTCGTCCGGTATCTCAGGTCCGTCGGGGCGCCCACGGTCGCCGGGGGTGTCGCTGCGGGTGTCGAGGGTGTCGAGGCTTTGCCCCGGCCGGAGTTGCGTGCGGTCGGCGAGGACGAGCGGGCGCCGCTGGATCCGGGGGAATTCCGCCGGGTACTGGGGCATTTCGCCACCGGAGTTACGGTGATCACGGCGCCGGGGTCCGAGGCGGGCTCCGAGGAAGCCGAGGGGCCGGCCGGGTTCGCGTGCCAGTCGTTCTCTTCGCTGTCGCTGGACCCGCCGCTCGTGGCGTTCATGGTGGCGCGTACGTCGACGACGTGGCCGCGCATCGCGCGCGCGGGCGTGTTCTGCGTGAACGTACTGGGTGCGGACCAGGGCGAGTTGTGCCGGGGCTTCGCGGTGAGCGGCGCGGACAAGTTCGCGGGCGTGGCACACGAGCCGTCCCCGGTCTCCGGCTCCCCGCGCCTGACCGGGGCGCCGGCGTGGATCGACTGCACGGTCCACGCGGTCCATACGGGCGGCGACCATCTGATCGTGGTGGGGCGGGTGGACGCGCTGGGCACGACGGACGGCGCGCCCGGACCCCTGCTGTTTCACCAGGGCCGATTCAGGGGCTTGGCGGACTGACCGTTCCGGCGCCCCTGCCGAGGTGGCGGAGCTGCGTGTCGTAGTCCTTGAGCAGGGTGGCCAGTTGGGTCAGGGAGTCCCCGGGGACGTCCTCGGGGGCCGTCTCCGTCACATAGCGGGCCGCCGAGACCAAGGCCGCCAGTTCGTAGGGGTGGAGGGTGACCCTCACCACCGTCGGGCGAAGCCGTTCCAGTTCCATGGGATCACGCCTGGGAGCGTACGTACTCGGTGATCTGCTTCACCTCGGAGGCGAACTCGTCGTAGTCCTCCCGCATGCCGTTGATGTACGCGCTCCAGCCCAGGCTGGCCTTCGCGTAGTGCACCGCTTCCTGGATCTCCTCGTCCGTCGCGCCGAACAGCTTCGCGGCCTCCGTGTGGAAGAGGGTGCAGTAGTGGCACTTCGTCTCGGCGTGCAGGCCTACGCCGATGAGTTCCTTGTACTTGTTCGGGATAAGGGTCTCGCCCAGTTCGATGTGCTTGAAGATCTCCCACTCGGGAGCCAGCAACTCGGTGGGGATGCGCTGGAAGAAGTGCGGCACCAGGCCAAGCGTCTGCTTGATGTCGGCCTCGATCTCGCCCCGGTTCGCCGTGGCCGTCACAACAGCCACCTCCTCGGAGATGCATGTACGGGCCTCTTTGTCAAGTCAAACACTTCCGCGCCGGTCGGGCCACCTCAGCCCGCGCGCACCGCCGCGTCCGCCGGACGCCTCCGACTGATCAGCGCCATGAGCGCCGCCGCCGCGCACAGCGCCCCCGACGCGTACCAGACCACGTCGTACGAGCCGAAGACATCCCGTGCCATGCCGCCGAGGAAGGCGACCACGGCCGCGCCGACCTGGTGCGATGCGAGGACCCAGCCGAAGACGATCGCACTGTCGTCGCCGTAGTGCTCGCGGCACAGGGCGATCGTCGGCGGGACGGTGGCGACCCAGTCGAGGCCGTAGAAGACGATGAAGAAGAGCATCGGGGGGTGGACCGAGGGGGCGAGCAGCATGGGGAGGAAGAGGAGGGAGACGCCTCGCAGGGCGTAGTACACGGCCAGCAGACGGCGCGCTTCGTAGCGGTCCGTGAACCAGCCGGAGGCAATCGTTCCGACGACGTCGAACACCCCGATCACCGCGAGCAGCGAGGCCGCCGCCGTGATGGGCATGCCGTGGTCGTGGGCGGCGGGCACGAAATGGGTCTGGATCAGGCCGTTCGTGGACGCGCCACAGATCGCGAAGGTGCCCGCGAGCAGCCAGAACGGGCCGGTGCGCGCCGCCGAGAACAGCACCTTGAGGGTGCGCCGGGCGGCGCCCGTGACGGGCGGCGGCTTGGGTACGAACTCCTCGGCGCCGTACGGCCGTAGCCCCACGTCCGCCGGGTGGTCCCGCAGCAGCAGCCAGACAAAAGGGACGACGGCGAGCGCTGCCAGCGCGACCGTCACGGCGGCCGGGCGCCAGTGGTGGTGCTGCACGATCCACGAGAGGAGGGGGAGGAAGATCAATTGGCCCGATGCGGAGGCGGCCGTCAGGATGCCGGTGACCAGGCCGCGCCGCTCGGTGAACCACCGGTTCGTGACCGTCGCCGCGAAGGCGAGCGCCATCGAACCCGAGCCCAGACCCACCAGCAGGCCCCAGCAGAGCATCAGTTGCCAGGCCGCCGTCATCCATACGGTGAGGCCCGAGCCGACGGATATCACCAGGAGCGCGACGGCGACGACGCGGCGGATGCCGAACCGGTCCATGAGCGCGGCGGCGAAGGGTGCCGTGAGCCCGTAGAGCGCGAGGTTGACCGAGACGGCGAGCCCGATGGTGCCGCGCGACCAGCCGAACTCCGTGTGCAACGGATCGATCAGCAGACCGGGCAGCGAACGGAACGCCGCCGCGCCGATGATCGTCACGAAGGCCACCGCCGCGACGAACCAGGCGCGGTGGATACGAGGGCGCCGGGCGGGGCGGGGGGTCTTGGCGCCGGGGTGGAGGTCGGGGGCGTCCACGGGTTCCGAGGTCTCCACGACTCCCGGGGTATCCATGGGTTCCGAGGCGTCCACGGGTTCGGTTGTCTGCGTCACGCCCTACAGCTTCCGTGCGCCCACCCCCGCCAGCGAGTGGCCTGATGGACAGCATTCGCTAGGATCGGGCCATGACCGGATCCGTACCGAACACGGCAGGCACGGCGGGCACGGCGGGCGCCATGGGCAAGGCGGGCACGGCGGGGCAGCCCCACCGCGTCGTCGTCCTCGCACTCGACGGCGTCCTCCCCTTCGAACTGGGCATCCCGCAGCGCATCTTCGGCCGCGCCTTCAGCCAGACCGGCCGGCGGCGCGCCCTGTACGAGGTCGTCACCTGTTCCGTCCGGCCCCCGGGTCCGGTCCGCGCGGAGGCCGACTTCTCGATCCTCGTCGAGAACGGTCCCGAAGCCCTCGCCACCGCCGACACCGTCGTCATCCCCGCCTCGTACCAGCTCGGACCGGTCTTCGAGGAGGGCAGGCTCACCGACGAGCTGGCCACCGCGCTCGCCCTCGTACGCCCCGGCACCCGTCTCGTCTCGATCTGCACCGGCGGCTACGTCCTGGCCGCCGCCGGGTATCTGGACGGCCGCCCCGCGACCACGCACTGGTCGCACGCCGAGCACTTCCAGCGGACGTTCCCGCTGATCGAGGTCGACGCGGACGTGCTGTTCATCGACGACGGCGACGTACTGACGTCGGCCGGGGTCGCCGCCGGTATCGACCTGTGCCTGCACATGGTGCGCCGCGACCACGGCACCGCCGTCGCCAACGACGTCGCCCGCCGCACCGTCGTCCCCCCGCACCGCGACGGCGGCCAGGCCCAGTACATCCAGCGGCCCATGCCGGAACCGCAGGTGGCGACGACGACGGCCGCCCGCGCGTGGGCGCTGGGTCGGCTGCACGAGCCGATCCAACTGCGCGACATGGCGGAACAGGAGGCCATGTCGGTACGGTCCTTCACCCGGCGGTTCCGCGAGGAGGTCGGGATCAGCCCGGGTCAGTGGTTGACCCGGCAGCGCGTCGAACGTGCCCGGCACCTCCTGGAGTCCAGCGACCTGTCCATCGACCAGGTCGCGCGGGACGCCGGATTCGGCACCGCCCAGTCGATGCGGCAGCACCTACAGGCCGCGCTCGGCGTCACCCCCACCGCGTATCGCCGCACCTTCCGCTCCGGCGCCACCGACGCCCCCACCACCGACGGCCCCGCCCTTACTGCCGTCACCACCGGCTACGACGACCTCCCCGCGCCCGGCACCGGACCCCGCGACGGAGCCCCCACCCGAACCCGCAGCGCGGCCGACGTCCGCGCGTGAGATCACCCGCCGCTCGCTCACCGCGCCGACCACGGTCAGCACCACCGTCAGCCCCACCCCGGCCAGAATCGCGGTCGACGGCGCGACGACCTTGAGCAGGCCGCCCGCGAGGGACCCGCTCGCCGCGTAACCGGCGCCCACCGCCGCGTACATCACCGAATACCCGGCCGCGAGGGCGCTGGCCGGGAGGACCGTGCGCAGGGAGAGGTTCCGGCTGATCATGGCGCCCGCCTGGAGGACGCCCGCGATCCCGAGGCCGACCGCCATCCAGGGCGCGGACGGCAGCACCGCGACGACGGCCACGCACGCGGAGATGGTCAGCAGCAGGACGAGGCTCTGCGTGGGCAGCCGCCCCGGCCAGGTCCGCAGGCCGTAGACATACGCGCCGACGGCCGAGCCGACCGCGAACAGGGCGAGCAGCGGACCCGCCCAGCCGACGGCGACGGACCGCTGCTCCAGGAGGGCGGGCAGCACCAGTTCGGCGAGGGCGAGCAGGGACATGCTGGCGGCGCCCGTCACATACACGGGCCAGGCCCTGGCCAGGATGCGGAGCATCGAGTCACCGCCCCGGTCGTCGGCGTCGGACGGCCAGCCCGCGGGGAGCAGCCACAGTCCGGCGACCGAGGCGGCCATCAGACCGGCCGCGAGGAGCAGCGGAAGGTGGGGCGCGACGCCGAGCGCGAGGCCCGTGACGGCGGCGGGTGACACGGCCCAGACACCGTAGGTGAGCATGGACTCGGCCGACAGGGCCTGCGGTACGGCCCGTTCGGGCACGAGGCTCGTGAGCAGGGCGCGCAGCCCGCCGGGCGCGGCGGCGGGAGCGGCGCCCGCGACGAACGCCAGCGCGCCGAGTACCAGCGGATGCGCGTCGGGCACGGCGCCGAGGCCGGCGAAGCCGAGCGCGCCGACGAGGAGGCCCGCGACGAGGTGGGGGCGGGCGCGCTCGGGCCGCATGCGCAGACCGAGCAGGGGCGCGCCGACGATCTCACCGACGACATAGACAGCCGCGAGGACAGCGCCCAGGGCATAACCGCCGGGCCGCTCCCGGACGA
This sequence comes from Streptomyces sp. NPDC091292, assembly GCF_044757265.1. NCBI lineage: Bacteria > Bacillati > Actinomycetota > Actinomycetes > Kitasatosporales > Streptomycetaceae > Streptomyces > Streptomyces sp. NPDC091292. The sequence continues at coordinate 237,711 of NZ_JBIVUQ010000007.1, forward strand.
GGAAGACCACTGCGAGCGGCGCCATGGCCACAGGCATCCGCGCCCCGACGGCCACAGCGGCCCAGGCGAGGACGGACTTCGACGCGACGTCGCGATAACTCATGCCATCGAAGGTAGGGGACGCCACTGACAACGCCCCAGCGAAATAAGGAAACCGCAGGTCAGAACGTCAGAACCCCCCGCGCAACGCGGCCCTCACGAGCGTCCTCCGCCGCTTTCGCGAACTCCTCCACCGGATACACCGCGGTGACCAGCTCATCGAGCAGCAGCGCCCCACTTCGATACAAACCAGCGTAAAGCGGAATGTCCCGCTGCGGCCGGGAACTCCCGTACCGGCAGCCGAGGATGGACTTGTCGAGGAACATCGCGGCGGGCGCGAACGCGGCCTCGGCGGTGGGCGCCGTCATCCCGAGGAGGACGGCCTGGCCGTGCCGGTCGAGGAGGTCGACGGCCTCCCGGACGAGCGCGGTGTGCCCGACGCATTCGAAGACGTGGTCGGCGCCGGTGGGCAGGATGTCGCGGACCCCGTCGGTCGACGCGAGGAAGTGGGTGGCGCCGAAGGTCCGGGCGGCGGACTCCTTGGCGGGGTTGGTGTCGACGGCGACGACCGTCGCGGCGCCGGCGATCCGGGCGCCCTGAAGGACGTTGAGCCCGATACCGCCGGTGCCGATGACGACGACGGTGTCCCCGCGGTCCACGCGCGCGCGGTTGAGGACGGCGCCGACACCGGTGAGGACGGCGCAGCCGATCAGGGCGGCCGAGGTGAGCGGCAGGTCGTCGGGGATCTTCACGGCCTGGACGGCCTTGACGAGGGTGCGCTCGGCGAAGGCGGAGTTGCACGCGAACTGGTACAGCGGCTCCCCCGCGCGCGTGAAGGGCTGTCCCGGGCGCCCGATGGCCTTGCGGCACATGGTGGGCCGCCCCCGGTCGCAGTCGGCGCAGGCACCGCAGTTGGCGAGCGTGGACAGACACACGTGGTCGCCGGGCCGTACGTGGGAGACGTCGGCGCCGACCGCTTCCACGACTCCGGCGCCCTCGTGGCCGAGGACGACGGGGACGGGGAAGGGGATGGTGCCGTCGATCACGGACAGGTCGCTGTGGCAGAGCCCGGCCGCGGTGATCGCGACCAGGACCTCACCGGGCCCGGGATCCCGTACCTCCAGGTCGTCGACCACCTGGGGCTGCTCGCCGTCGAACAGGACACCTCTCACGGAACCCGTACCTCCCTGGGCAGGCCGAGCACACGCTCGGCGATGACGTTGCGCTGGATCTCGTCGGAACCGCCGTAGATGGTGTCGGCGCGGCTGAAGAGGAACAGGTGCTGGGCGGCGTCCAGGACGTACGGGCGATCGGCGGACCAGTCGGCCGGGCCGGCGGTGGCGGCTGCCCCGCGCGCGTGGACGGCGAGTTCGCCGAGGCGCTGGTGCCAGCCGCCCCAGAGGAGTTTGGCGACGCTGGCGGCGCCGGGGTCGGGGACGGGGGTGCCGAGGGTGCGCAGGGCGTTCCAGCGCAGGGTGCGCAGTTCGGCCCACGCGCGTACGAGACGGTCGCGCAGGACGGGGTCGTCGGCGGCCCCGGAGGCGACGGCCTGGCGCAGGACGCGGTCGAACTCCTCGGCGAAGCCGATCTGCTGGGCGAGCGTGGAGACACCGCGTTCGTAGCCGAGCAGGCTCATGGCGACGCGCCAGCCGTTGCCCTCACCGCCGACGACGTGATCCCCGCGCGCGTGGGCGCCGTCGAAGAAGACCTCGTTGAACTCGCTGGTGCCGGTCATCTGCTGGATGGGCCGTACGTCGATCCGGCCGGGCTGGTCCATCGGCACCAGGAGGAACGACAGCCCGTGGTGCCGCCGCGAGCCGGGCTCGGTACGGGCGAGGACGAAGCACCAGTCGGCGTCCCGCGCGAGGGAGGTCCAGATCTTCTGCCCGGTGATGCGGTACGAAGCCGTCCCTGCCCTGTCGGACTCCCGTACCGCCTGCGTCCGCACGCCCGCCAGATCGGACCCCGCGCCGGGTTCGCTGTACCCCTGGCACCAGAGTTCGTCCCCGCGCGCGACGGGCGGCAGGAAGCGCTGCTTCTGTTCCTCGGTGCCGTACGCGATCAGGGTGGGCGCGAGCAGGTTCTCGCCGATGTGGCCCGAGCGCGCCGGGGCACCGCACCGGGCGTACTCCTCGGCGAACACGACCTGTTGCATCAGCGAGGCCGTGCGGTTGCCGTAGCCCTGCTCGGGCCAGCCGAGGCCGATCCAGCCCCCGGCGCCCAGTTCGCGCTCCCACGTCCCGGTGTACCCGGCGACGTGCTCGTCCAGCCACTCCCTCACCACGCCCCGGAACAGCTCGTCCTCGTCCCCGCTCCCGAACTCCACGACACGCCTCCCTAGCGATTGGGCCGCTCCCCGGCCTGGGCCGCCCGAGCCATCCCCGCCACCTGCTCAAGCAGCGGCATCGGATCCACCCCCACCGTCCCCGGCAGGAAGTCCGCGATCCGCTCGGGCGTCCACCCGGCCCCCTCCGCGTACCCGGCCCGCAGCTCCCTGGGCTGTGCCCAGACCGCGATCTTGGGCCCGGCGATCGTGTACACCTGCCCCGTGATGTGCTCCTCGCGGGCGCGGTCGGAGAGCAGATAGACGACAAGAGCGGCGACGTCCTCGGGTTCGCCGATCTCCTTCAGCTCCATGGGCACGTTCGCGGACATGCGCGTACGGGCCACGGGCGCGACGGCGTTGGCGGTCACGCCGTACTTGTGCAGGCCGAGCGCGGCGCTGCGCACGAGCGAGATGATGCCGCCCTTGGCCGCGCTGTAGTTGGCCTGCGCGACGGACCCCTGGTGGTTGCCGCTGGTGAAGCCGATGAGGGTCCCCGCGCGCTGGGTACGCATCACGGCGGACGCGGCACGGAACACGGTGAACGTGCCCTTGAGGTGGGTGGCGACGACGGGGTCCCACTCCTCCTCGGACATGTTGAAGAGCATGCGTTCGCGGAGGATGCCGGCGACGCAGACGACGCCGTCCACGCGCCCGTAGGCGGCGAGCGCCGTGTCCACGACGCGCTGTCCGCCCGCCATGGTGGAGATGTCGTCGGCGACGGCGACGGCCTCGCCGCCGGCGGCCGTGATCTCCTTGACGACGGACTCGGCCACCTCGCTGGTGGGTTCGGCGCCCTCCATGGAGACGCCGTAGTCGTTGACGACGACTCTCGCGCCCTCGGCGGCGCAGGCGAGTGCCACCGCGCGCCCGATGCCCCGGCCGGCGCCTGTCACGGCCACCACCTTGCCTGCCAAGAAGTTCCCCACGCCCGGCCCCTTCCCGCGGTTTCTGACGGACCGTTAGATTTTATGTCCCGTCAGACACCGGAAGACAAGACCCGGGGAGTACTCATGTCCGTACCGGCCCTTCCGTCGGCGCTGCCGGCGGAGTTCCACGAGATCGCGAAGCGCGTCAACAACTGGGGCCGTTGGGGGGAGACCGACGAGATCGGGACGCTGAACCTGATCACGGACGAGGTGGTGCGCGAGGCCGCGGCGACCGTCCGTGACGGGCGCCGGGTCGCGCTCGCGCTGCCGCTGCTCCAGGACGGGGTGCAGTCGGGAGTGATCCCGGGCCGCGTCAACCCGCTGCACACGATGGTGCAGATCAACCAGGAGCTGTTCGGCCCCGGCACCGTCGCGAGCAGCGACGACAGCGTCACCATGGGCCTCCAGGCGGCGACGCACTGGGACGCCCTGGCGCACGTCTCGCATTCGGGCAGGCTCTACAACGGCCGTCCGGCGGACACCATCACGGCCCACGACAGGGCGCGGTTCTGCGGTATCGGCACGGTGGGGCCCGTCGTCACGCGCGGAGTGCTGCTCGACGTGGCGCGCGCGAAGGGCGTGGACCGGCTGCCGGGCGACCACGCGGTCACGCCGGACGACCTGGCCGAGGCGGAGGAGATGGCGGGCACGCGCGTGCGCGCGGGAGACATCGTGCTGGTGCGCACGGGTCACGTGCAGACGTATCTGGCGGGCGACCGGCACGCGTACGCGTATCCGTCACCGGGGATGTCGGTGCGGTCGCCGGAGTGGTTCCACGCGCGCGATGTGGCCGCCGTCGCCAATGACACGCTGACCTTCGAGATCTTCCCGCCGGAGATCGAGAACCTGTGGCTCGGCGTGCACGCGCTCGACCTGGTCGAGATGGGCATGCACCAGGGCCAGAACTGGAACCTGGAGGAGCTGTCCACGGCCTGTGCGGAGGCGGGGCGGTACGCGTTCCTGCTGACGGCGACACCGGAGCCGTTCACCGGGGGCACGGGCGCACCGGTCGCGCCGGTGGCGGTGCTCTGAAGCCCTGTGGGGCTCTGCGGAGTACGGGCGCCGGGTGCGGGTGACCACCGGAGGCGCGGGGGATGTGGGTGGCCGCCGGAAGCACGGGGGGTGGGTGACTGCCGGAAGCACGCGGGGGCCTGGGCGGTCAGACGGCCTCGTAGGCCATCCCCTCGAACCCGACGACCGCTCCGCACACCTTGGCGTCCCCGCGGTCGATCTCGCACCAGATCTGCTTGCCCGCGCCCTCGGGCTGCCAGCCCCAGCGATCGGCGAGCCCGTCGACCAGTTCAAGACCGCGGCCGTTGGTCTCGTCACCCTCGGCGTGCCGGGGTCGCGGCGGGCACTCGCTGCGGTCGGCGACCTCCAACCGCACGGTGGCGGGGGCCGCTTCGGGGCGCCCGGAGAGCACGATCCGCAGCACGGCCGGACAGCCGGTGTGCACGACGGCGTTCGTGACCAGTTCGGAGACGAGCAGGATCAGGGTCTCCGCGAGCGGTTCATCGGCCTCTATCCCGGACCCGGCGAGCCGCGAGCGCGCCCACCTCCGGGCCCGCCCCACCTCCGCGGGGTCGGGGCGAACCTCCAACTGAACCTGAAGCACCTGCACCGCTCACACCATCCGAACCGGCGGACACATCGCCTCGCGCCTCTGATGATCTACGGAGTTCACGGACCGTGATCTCCTTACGAGACAGCATGGTTGACGTACAGTCACCCCAACAAGCGCTTCGGGCATATTCCAGCGCGAAGGAGTACGCGTGCGGCATACTGTGCGACGCGCGCCGTGGGGAGTCGAACAGGCGGGCGTGCGGCCCCGTCCTGCCCGGCGAGAGGCAGGCATCGCCGTAACCGGCGCCGCCTCGGAGGCAACACCGGGATGGCTCGACCCCAGGACCACTCGCATCTCACACAAGGTACCGGAGCCCGGTGCCGACTCCGGGCCGTGACGAGTCACGCGTTGGACACGACCTGGTATCGACGCAGCGTGACCCACCGGGAACCGGTCGTACATCCCGCGCGCGGCGCGCGTCAGAGAGCCGCCGCGAGCGCCTCCTCGCGTTCGGCCGCCGTACGGCCCCTCTCCGCGCGCACCCAGGCGCGTTTCAGATGGAGATGGACGTCGGCCTCCCAGGTGAAGCCCATGCCGCCGTGCACCTGGAGGCAGTCGCGGGCGCCGCGTACGGCGGCCTCGTCGGCGAGCAGGGCGGCGGTCGCGACGTCGAGCGGATCACCGGTGACGGCCGCCGCGTAGACCGCGGACCGGGTGGTCTCGACGCGGACGAGCATCTGCGCGCACAGGTGTTTCACGGCCTGGAACGCACCGATCTTCTGTCCGAATTGCTCGCGTTCCTGGGCGTATTGGACGGCCATCTCGCAGGTGCGGGCCGCGCTGCCGAGCTGTTGCGCGGCGGTGAGGAGGTCGGCGGTGTCGGCCGTGGCGGCGGGCGGGCGGCGGGGGCCGGGGACGCGGTGCAGGGGGGTGAGCGGGTCGACCGGGCGGACCGGGGCGGCGCCCGTGACGTCGCCCAGGACGACGTCCGCCGCGTCGATCCATTCCACGAGGGTGCCGTCGACCGCCGTGACGACGGCCGTGCCCTCCCCCGCCCCCGGGACCTCGCCGGCCGCGAGGTGGGTCGCCACGAGGGGGCCCGGCAGCAGGGCGCGGCCGGTCTCCTCGAAGAGCAACACGGCTTCCGGGAGCCCGAGTCCGACCCCGCCGTCCGCCTCGGGCAGCCGCAGCGCGAAGAATCCGGCGTCACCCAGCTCCCGCCACAGGGCTCGGTCCAGGCCACCCCTGACCAGCCCGCCCCGGCCCGGGTCGGCTCCGTCCAGGCCGACCCCGTCCGGGGCCTCAGCGGCCCCTTGAGCGCCGCGCGGGGCGCCGGGAGCCCCCCGGCCGGCCTCCGTGACCCCGGCGGCCCCAGCGGCCTCCAGCGCCTTCGCGACCTCCCGCGCCTCCGCGGCGTCCACGGCCGCCCGCAACGCCTCGCGCCCGAAGCGGCCCGCGAGCAGTTCCCGCATTCCGGTCCGCAGGTCCCTTTGCTCCTCGGTGAGCTGGAAGCGCACGCCCTCACCGTCCCTTCGGCAGGCCGAGGATGCGCTCGGCGACGATGTCGTGCTGGATCTGCGAGGTGCCCGCGGCGATGGTGTACGACAGGGACGACAGCCGGTCGAGCGTCCACTCGCGGGACAGGTCGAGCGCGTCGGGCCCGAGGACGTCGGCCGCCGTGTCGTACAGCTCCTGGCGCGCGTGCGAGTACCGCAGTTTGAAGACCGAACCCCCGACGCCGGGGACCCCGCCGGAGCGCTCCGCCTCGCTGACGTTCCACTGCGTCAGCCGCCACAGGGCACGGAACTCGGCGGACAGACGGCCGAGTCTGCGGCGCAGGCAGGGGTCGTCCCAGCGGCCGTTGGCACGGGCCTCGCGCGCGAGGTCGCCCAGGACGCGGCGGCAGGCGACGACTTCCCCGACGAAGGCGGTGCCCCGCTCGAAGGAGAGGGTCACCATGGTGACGCGCCAGCCGTCGTTCTCGGCGCCGACCCGGTTCGCGACGGGGACCCGTACCTCGTCGAGGAACACCTCGGCGAACTCCGTCGACCCCGCGAGCGTGCGCAGCGGCCGGACGGTGACCCCGGGCGCGTCCATCGGCATGGCGAGCCAGGTGATCCCCCGGTGCTTGGGGACGGCGGCGCTGACCGGCTCGGTGCGGACCAGGAGTTCGCACCAGTCGGCGACCTCCGCGTGCGAGGTCCAGATCTTGGACCCGGTGACGACGTACGCGTCACCGTCGCGCACCGCGCGCGTACGCAGCGACGCCAGGTCGGAACCGGCGCCGGGTTCGCTGAAGCCCTGGCACCACACCTCGTCGCCGCGCAGGATCGGCGGCAGCCACCGCGCGCGCTGTTCGGCGGTGCCCTCGGCGGCGACGGTGGGACCCGCGTGCAGCAGGCCGACGAAGTTCGCCCCCACATAGGGCGCCCCGGCCCGCTCGGTCTCCTCCAGGAAGATCAGATGCTGGGTCGGTGTCGCGCCCCGGCCGCCCGCGTCGGCGGGCCAGTGCAGTCCCGCGTACCCGGCGTCGTACAGCGCGCGCTGCCAACCCATGTCGTACGCGCGCCGGCCGGGCCAGTCCCCCGGTGACGGCTTCGGGGGGAGCGCGGGCAGCGCCTTGCCGAGCCAGGCGCGCAGCCGCGCGCGGAACTCCTCTTCCTCGTCCGTGTACGTGAGGTCCACGCCGGGCTACTTGCCGTTCCGGTCGAAGTCCAGGTCCAGCATGCGGATGGCGTTGCCGCGCATCAGCTTGTAGACGGTCTCGTCGTCAAGGCCCTTCACATGGTCGAGGGCGACCTCCTTGGTGTGCGGGAAGGTCGAGTCGACGTGCGGGTAGTCCGTCTCGAAGGTGGCGTTGTCGCGGCCCACCACATCGAGTGACGCGATGCCGTGTTTGTCGCGGAAGAAGCAGCAGAAGATCTGCCGGTAGTAGTACGTCGACGGGGGCTCCGGGATCAGATCGCGGACGCCGCCCCACGCGCGGTGCTCCTCCCACACGTCGTCGGCGCGCTCCAGGGCGTACGGGATCCAGCCCATCTGCCCCTCGGAGTAGGCGAGTTTGAGGCGCGGGAACTTCACCAGGACGCCGGAGAACAGGAAGTCCATCATCGACGCCATGGCGTTGTTGAAGCTGAGCGACGCCTGCACGGCGGGCGGGGCGTCCGGGGACGCGGCAGGCATCTGCGAGGACGAGCCGATGTGCATGTTGACGGTGGTGCCGGTCTCCTGGCAGACCGCGAAGAAGGGGTCCCAGTAGCCGGAGTGGATCGACGGCAGGCCGAGGTGGGTCGGGATCTCGGAGAAGGTCACGGCCGTCACCCCGCGCGCGGCGTTGCGCCGGATCTCGGCGACCGCGAGGTCGATGTCCCACAGCGGGATGATGCACAGCGGAATGAGCCGCCCGCCGCTGTCACCGCACCACTCGTCCACCATGAAGTCGTTGTACGCGCGTACGCACGCGAGAGCGACCTCCTTGTCGTGCGCCTCGGCGAACGTCTGCCCGCAGAAGCGCGGGAAGGTCGGGAAGCACAGGCTCGCCTCGACATGGTTGGCGTCCATGTCCTTGAGCCGTTCGACCGGGTCCCAGCAGCCGGGACGCATCTCCGCGCGCGTGATGCCCTCCAGCGTCATGTCGTCCCGGTCGAAGCCGACGGCGGCGATGTTGCGCTTGTACGGGAACTTCAGGTCCTCGTAGATCCACCAGTCGGTCGGCGGCCCTTCAGGGTCCATCGTGATCTGGTATTTGCCGCCGACGTAGGCGAGTTCGCCGATGCCGGCGGTGAGCGGCTTGGGCCCGCGGTCCTGGTACTTCTTCGGCAGCCACGTCTCGAAGAGGTGGGCGGGCTCGATCACGTGGTCGTCGACGCTGATGATCCGGGGCAGTTCCATCGGGGTCCCCTCACCGTAGCCATTTCTGATGACCCATTATCTGATGGGTCGTCAGATCAGGCTAGCCCCGCACCCCTGGACCGACAAGGCGGTGAGCCTTACGCTCTCCGCACGATCTGACTACCCGTCAGCTACGGGAGGTTCAGGATGAAGGAAACCGGGACGAAGGACTCCGGGACGAGTGGGCCGAGGACGACGGAGACCGGGGGCGCCACGGCGCCCCGACCCCGGCCCCGTATCGACGACATCGCGCGCGAGTTGGGCGACGCGCCCACGCTCTGGTCGCTCGTCGCGCGCCGGGCCGCGCTCACCCCCGACGCCCCCGTGCTGATCCAGGCGGCCGACGACCCCGCCGACGACCGCACCCTGACCTTCGGACAGCTCAGGGACCGCTCCGAGCGCGTCGCCGCGGGCCTGTACGGCATGGGCGTACGCCCCGGCACCGTCGTCGCCTGGCAGTTGCCCACGCGCATCGAGACGGCCCTGCTGTCCTTCGCGCTGGCCCGCCTGGGCGCCGTGCAGTCCCCCGTGATCCCGTTCTACCGCGACCGCGAGGTGGGCTTCGCGCTACGGGAGTCGAAGGCCGAGTACTTCGCCGTACCGGGCACCTGGCGCGGCTTCGACCACACCGCCATGGCCGGGCGGCTCGGCGCCAAAGGCGTCTTCGACGCGTACGGGGAACTCCCCGACGGGGACCCCTCGGTGCTGCCCGCGCCGCCCGCCGACGGCACCACCGTGCGCTGGATCTACTGGACGTCCGGCACCACGTCCGACCCCAAAGGCGTTCTGCACACGGACCGTTCACTGATCGCGGGCGGCTCCTGCCTCGCGCACGCGCTGCGCCTGGCGCCGTCCGACGTCGGCTCGATGGCCTTCCCGTTCGCCCACATCGCCGGTCCCGACTACACGGTGATGCTGCTCCTGTACGGCTTCCCGGCGGTCATGTTCGAGCAGTTCGCGCTGCCCGCCGCGCTGGCCGGCTACCGGCGCCACTCAGTGACCGTCGCGGGCGGCTCCACGGCCTTCTACGCGATGTTCCTGGCCGAGCAGCGCAAGGACCCCACAAGGCCGCTGATCCCGTCTCTACGGCTCCTCGCGGGCGGCGGGGCGCCCAAGCCGCCGGAGATCTACCACGCGGTCGTCCGCGAGATGAAGTGCCTCCTCACGCACGGCTACGGCATGACCGAGGTGCCGATGATCACGATGGGTGCCCCGGACGACACCGACGACAACCTCGCCACGACCGAGGGCCGGCCGCCCGACGGCATGGAGATCCGGATCACCGACGCGGACGGCCGGGCGCTGCCGCCCGGTGTGGACGGCGAGGTACGGCTGCGCGGCGAGGCGGTCTGCCAGGGCTATCTGGACCCCGTGCAGTCGGCGGCCGTCTTCGACGCCGACGGGTTCCTGATCACGGGCGACCTCGGGCATCTGCGGCCCAGCGGCCATCTGGTGCTCACGGGGCGCGCCAAGGACGTCATCATCCGCAAAGGCGAGAACATCTCCGCCAAGGAGATCGAGGACCTGCTGCACGCGCACCCGCGCGTGGGTGACGCGGCGGTGATAGGGCTGCCGGATCCGGAGCGCGGGGAGCGCGTCTGCGCGGTGATCGAACTCGCCGGACCGGACGGGGCGCCGGCGGGGGCGTCGGACGGGCTGACCCTGGAGGCCGTCACCGCGTTCCTGCGGGACCAGGGGCTGTCCGTGCACAAGCTCCCGGAGCAGGTGGAGATCGTCGAGGCCCTGCCGCGCAACGAGACGCTGCGCAAGGTCCTCAAGTACAAGCTCCGGGAGCGCTTCGCGGACTGACGGCCGCCTCCATGGGGTCACTCCGGCACTACGGGGTCACTCCGGCACCGTGAAGTAGCGCGCGAAGGACGTCACGATCTCCGGCTCCGTCACCCGCCCGTCGGCGTCCGCGTCGAGCGAGGTGGCCACCGCGCCCGCGATGTCCTGGCTGACGCCGAGCGCCTTGAGCGCCCGCTCGACCTCGCCGACGGTGGCCGCGCCGTCCCCGTCGTGGTCCGCGACGGCGAGCGCGGCGTGCAGGAACGGGCGCGCGATCTCGGCGAACCGCTCCGGGTTGTCCCGCAGCCGCTTCACCGCACCGTTGACGAACTCGTCGCGCGTGATGCGCTGGTCCCCGTCCCGGTCGGCGATCCCCGCCATGCCCTGCCAGAGCGCTTCGGCGCCCATGTACAGCGCCTGCCCCTTGTCGCACCGCGCCGTCGTACCGAACTCGGCCAGCAGCGACTTGGCCGCCGAGCTGAAGTCCTCACGGTCGATCGTGCCGTTGCCGTTCTGGTCGAAGGTGGCGAACCGGGCGGCGATCCTGCGCTCGTTCTCACTGCTGACCATGTGGTGTCGGACCGCCTCACATAACGGGGTTGCCTGGTGTGTCTGCACGGGAGCGTACGTCCTCGACGGCCGCCCCGGGCCGGGAAACCGACGCTTGTGCCAAGACCGCGGAAATTCCGCGACAACACCGTGCCACTGTGGCGGAACGTGCACGTCCGAACACATGTGGGAGGGGTGCGGGACGACCCGCGTAAACGCTTGCTTTCGCGGCCGTTCACGCGACCGCCTACGCGGACAGCGGCGCCGTCTCCTCGTTGACCGCCGCCGCCGCGTCCGGGTACACGTCGAACAGACGACGGACACCGAGCGCCGACAGGACGCGGTTCACATGGGAGCCGTCGAGAGCCCCGCGCGCGGGGAGTATCAGCCGCAGGCGGCCCTGGCAGGAGCGCAGCAGCCGGCGGGTCGCGATGAGGACGCCGACGCCGCTGGAGTCGCAGAAAAAGACGTCGGAGAGGTCGAGGACGAGGTCGTGCCGCCCCTCGGCCACGGCGTCGTGGACGCGCTGGCGCAGGACGGGCGAGGTCACCAGGTCCAGTTCGCCGGCCGCCCGCACCACGATCCAGCCGTCCTGCTCGCTCTCGGTCACCTTGAGCGTCACGCTGATGCCTCTCGCTCGCCGACATCGCCTGTCGATGTCACTGGGCCGATCCGGAAGCGTTCCCTACGCTTCCACTGCGCGGCTGCCCCGGCACCCCTTCGTGAAACACCCGCCTCCAGATCGTGAAGAGAAGTATTCGAGCTGTCACGATCACATTCGGACACCTGCGAACAACGCCTGGTAGGCGCGGCCCCGAAGCGTCAGCGCAGGGTGCCGGAACGGTCACCATCTGCGGATTTACAAGAAATCTCATAGCGCAAAGGGGCGTGCGCCGCCGGTTGCTCCGACTACATTCGAGAAGACGGAGAAGGGCGACGACAAGGCCAGGTGCCAAGAACGACCCGGGTGAGGGGGCCGCATGGCGAAGGACGCTCCGCCGCGCTGGGACCGCAAGATGCAACAGCGGCTGGCGCGCGGCGAGGCCGCCGCGCTCGGCGAGCTGTACGACCGTTTCTCTTCCCTGGTGCACGGACTGGCCCACCGTGTGCTCGGTGACGAGACCGCCGCCGACCGCATCACGCGCGAGGTCTTCGCCCACATCTGGGAGCACCCGGAGACGTACGACCCGCGGCAGGGACCGTTCCGTTCCTGGCTCGCCACGCTGACGCACCGGCTCGCGGTGCAGCGGCTGCGCAGGACGGAGACGGCCGCCTTCGCGCGCGGGGGCGAGGGCACGTCGGAGGATCTGGAGCGCAAGGTCCGCAAGGCGTCGGCCGCCGCCCGCGCCGACTACATCGCCACCTCGATGCCGGCCCCGCTGCGCAGCGCGCTCGACCTGGCCTACTTCCAGCGCAGGGACTACCGCCAGACCGCCGCCGACCTGGGCGTCACCGAGGAGGAGGCCCGCCGCCGGCTCCGCCTGGGCCTGCAACTGCTCGCGACGGCGAACGACACGTCCGGTACACCGCCCGGACCGGGGAGGTCCCGGTGAGCGATTCGGAGCGGTTCGACGCGTACGACGGCGGGGACGACGGCGAGGACCCCGACGGCGGCGTACCCGCGCGCGAGGAGCCCGTTGGTGGCGTGCCGGGGCCGCGTATACCGACGCCGCGTACGTCCGTCGAGGACACCGGCCGGCCGCTGCCCGATCCGTCAGTGGCGCGCGGGGACGTTCCGTCCGACCTGCCCGAACGCGGCACGCCCGCGCCCTCGGACCGGCAGGGCCCGCCGCCCCCGCTCCTCCCGCACCGCGTGCTGAAGTCCCTGCTCGGCGCGTGGGCGCTCGCGGCGTGTTCCGCTGCGGAGTCGGCGGCCGTCGAGGAGCACCTCGGCTGCTGCGCGTCCTGCGCCGAGGAGGCCCTGCGCCTGCGTGACGCCGTCGGACTGCTGCATCCCGCCGAGACCCTGGACCTCGACCCGGGGCTGCGCACACGGGTCCTGGAGGACTGCCTCGACCGGCGTCCGCCGCGGATCCCGGTGCCGGACTGGGCCGCCGCGTACGACGCGGAGGCCGCCCGCCTCGACGCGCTGCTCCAGGACATCGCCGACTCCGAGTGGCACGCGCCCGTACGGCTGCGCTGGTACGAGGGCGAGGCGCCCGCGTCGCGCAAGACGACGGTCGCCGGGGTCATCGCGCACCTGCTCGCCGTCGACGGCCTCGTGGCGACCGCGCTCGGCCTCGACGACCCGCTGCGCGGCGCCGGACCCGGCGAAGGGCCCGGCGTGAAGGAAGGGCTCGGGCCCGCCGACCGTACGGAGGCGCTGTGGCGGAGCGCGCAGCCGCCGCCCACGCGCGCGGTGCGCACGCCGTGGCGTGAGCAGAGCCACAACCTGGTGCGCACAGTGGCGTTCGTGGCCGGAGGCACGGCCAGGGGCACGGGTTCGGGACAACTGCCCGTGTCGTACGGCGACTTCACGCTGCCGCTGCGGGACGCGATGCTCGACCGTGCCTTCGAGTGCTGGATCCACGCGAGCGACATCGCGGACGCCGTGGCCTATCCCTACGACCCGCCCGCGCCCCGCCATCTGCACCGCATGATCGACCTCGCGGCCCGGATGCTGCCCGAGACGCTGGCCGCGCGGCGCCGCGCCGGACTGGCCGCTCCCGCACGCGTGCTCGCCGAGGCCGGTCGGCCGGGGCGCAGTCTGCGCCTGGAGATCGAAGGGGCGGGCGGCGGCGACTGGTTCATCCCGCTCGACTCGCCCGCCGCGCTCGGTTCGGCGGCGCACGAGGTCGCCCACATCGCTCTGGACGGCGTCGAGTTCTGCCGCCTCACCGCGGGCCATGTACCGCCGGAGGACGCGGCAGTCGGCCAGACGGGCGACCGCGAGGCCATACGGGACGTCCTGTCGACCGCGGCGAGCCTGAGCCGGCTGTAGGCCCTTCCGACGGATCTCCTCGGCGCCGCGGCGCCGCGGCGGCCAGGACGTGGCCGGTCCGCCGGGTGCCCGGCGGACCCGTCAGGCGAAGACGACCGTACGGCGGCCGTTCAGGAGGATGCGGTGTTCCGCGTGCCACTTGACCGCGCGGGCCAGCGCCTGGCACTCCACGTCGCGGCCGATCGCGACGAGCTGGTCCGGGGTGACACCGTGGCCGACCCGCTCGACCTCCTGCTCGATGATCGGGCCCTCGTCCAGGTCGGCGGTCACATAGTGCGCGGTCGCGCCGATCACCTTCACCCCGCGCGCGTGCGCCTGGTGGTACGGCTTCGCGCCCTTGAAGCTCGGCAGGAAGGAGTGGTGGATGTTGATGATCCGGCCACTGAGCTGCTTGCACAGGTCGTCCGAGAGGACCTGCATGTAGCGCGCGAGGACGACGAGTTCGACGTCCTCGTCACGGACCAGGTCGAGCAGTTCCGCCTCGGCCTGCGGCTTGTTGTCCCGGGTGACCGGAATGTGCCGGAAGGGAATGTCGTACGAAGCCACCAGTTCCGCGAAATCGGTGTGATTGGACACCACCGCCGCGATGTCCACGGGGAGCGCTCCGATCCGGGCGCGGAACAGCAGGTCGTTCAGGCAGTGCCCGAACTTGCTGACCATGAGCACGACCCGCATCCGGTCCGCGGCCCGGTGGATCTGCCAGTCCATCTGGAAGGAGTCGCCGATCGCCGCGAAGCTCGCGCGCAGCTTGTCGACGGTGACGGGGGGCTCGGCCGAGAAGTGCACCCGCATGAAGAACAGGCCCGTGTCGTGATCGCCGAACTGCTGACTGTCCTCGATGTTGCAGCCGGTCATGAAGAGATAGCTCGACACGGCATGGACGATGCCCTGCTTGTCGGGGCACGACAGGGTGAGGACGTACTGCTCGGCGGGGGCGGCGGCCTGGTCGGTCATGCCCGCAAGCGTCCCACACAGCCGCCCGGGACGGCGCGCCCGTCTCATCCCGGGGCGCGTCCCCCCGCGCGCGTAGGCGTCCCCCGAGGAGTCCCCCTTGACGCGACCCGTCAGGCCGTACGCGTCATGATCCGCAGCACCTCAAGGGTGCGCGGTGGCTGGTCCGGGTCGTCGCCGTCGCCCGTCGCCATCCGCACATGGGCGTCGCGCGCGGCACGTACCGCTTCCGGCCAGGCGTGATGATCCAGATACGCGGACACGGGCGCGTCCGGGCCGACCTGGTGCATGATCCGCAGCACCCGCAGTACGGCGACGTCGACGAGGGACGCCTCCTGGGAGTCCCGGAAGATCGTCCCGACGTACTTCTCGGCGGACCAGTTGTCCAGCCAGGTGTCCTCGACCAGCCGGTACACGGCGTCGGTGACGTCCCCGTACTCGGTGCGTCCCGCGAGCCAGCACTCGTGCTGGAACCCCGGGTCGGAGAGCATGTGCAGCGCGGAGCGCACATTGCTGCGCCAGCGCCACCACGGCATGTCGTTCAGTGGCATGTCGCCCATGGTGGATGAGCGACGGCCGCGACGGGAAGAGTTCTCCGAACCTTGCACGGTCACCGATCGTACGTTCCCGCGTGTACGCCCCGGTTTCACCCCCCTCAATTCACGTGCGTGACACCTTGTGTTACCTACGGGTCACTCCCAGGTTCGAGATGCGGCGGAATCGTGCGGATGTATGACCGGCATGCGCCGCAAGCGCACACCTCATTCCGTTTCCACCGGCCGCATCACCCGTTTCACCCGCTTCACCGGTAAACGCCGTCTCTCACGGCGCGGGAGAGCCACCGCGGCATCCGCCGTCGCGATGAGCGCGACGGCCGCCCTCGCCGCCGGCTGTGGCGTCGTCCCAGGGGTCTCGGGGGACTCCAAGGCGACGATCACCGTGATGACGTGGGCACCGGAGAACACCAAGGCGACGAACATGCCCGGAATGCCCGCCATGGCGCTCGCGTACGCGCGCTGGGTGAACGCCAACGGGGGGATCGCGGGCCGTGAACTCAAGGTCATCACCTGTAACGACCACAACGACACCGTCGGCGCCGACAAGTGCGCCCGGCAGGCCGTCGAGAAGGGCGCGGTCGCCGTCGTCGGCTCCTACAGCCAGTTCGGACGGTCGTTCCTGTCCCCGCTCGAAGCCGAAGGCATCCCGTACATCGGCGGATACGGCGTCACCGACGCGGAGTTCACCAGCTCGGTGTCGTACCCCGTGAACGGCGGCCAGCCCGCGCTGATGGCCGGCATGGGGCAGCAGCTCGCCGCCCGCTGCGCGCGCGTGGCGCTCGTCAGGCCCGACACGATCGCGGGCGACGACCTGCCGCTGCTGCTCAACTCGGGCCTGTCCACGGGGAAGCGCGCGGCGGCGATCGACGTACTGGCCGCGGAGGACGCCACCGAGTACACCGCGCGCGCCGCGGACGCGCTGACCCGCGCCACCTCGGACCCGGACCAGCAGGGCTGTGTCGCCGCCGCCCTGGGCGACCGCACGGACACGTTCTTCGATTCGTTCCGGCGCACCCGGGACGACTATCCGGACGTGCTGGTCGGCTCCGTCTTCGGCAGCGTCGACCAGGCCGTGGTGGACCGTACGGGCGGCAAGTCCAGCCCGTACGAGGGCGCGTACGTCTCCGGCTGGTACCCGGTCGCGTCGGACGCGCGCTGGAACACGATGCGCAAGGTGATCACCGAGGAGGCGTTCGGCGACAACCGGATCGACGCGACGGACGCCGGGGTGCAGACGACGTGGATCGCGTACACCGTGTTCAAGAAGGTGGTCGAGTCGATCGGCTCGGGCGAGGTGTCGGCGCGGGCCGTGCGGCGCACGCTGGACGACGGCCTCAAGATCGACACCGGCGGTGTCACGCCCACGCTGAGCTGGCGTTTCCAGGACATGCTGGCCGCCAAGGACTACCCGCGCATCGTCAACTCCGACGTCACCTTCCAGATGGTGCGCAAGGGCCGCCTGGTGGCTCAGCGGCCCGGCTTCGTGAACGTGTCGAAGACCTTGGAGAAGGCGCCGACCAACAGCTGACCGGCACCGGTACGGGCCCGCCGCGCACGGGCCCGTACCGGGTGGCTCACAGCTGGGTGGGCTGTCGTGTCGTCAACCCGTACTTCTTGGCGATCGTGTTCCACAGCGCCGACGCGTCGCGCTTGGCCTTGGTCGCCTCGCCGCTCGCGCGGTTGCCGGACGCGGAGTGCCCGGTCTGCCGGGCGTGGCCCTTCTTGCAGCCCTTGCGGGAGCCGACCTCGTCGGCCCAGGCGGCGTAGTGGTCGTCGGCCTCGGCGGACGCCTTCCAGGCCGTGTTCAGCGCACTCGTCAGCTTCGCGTGCTGCGGCAGCTTGTCGACGGACAGCTCCCCGAGGCGGGTGACCAGGTCGTTGCGCTGCTGCGCGGCGTCCCGCAGATCGGATGCGGCGCCGTCGAGGTTGTCGCATTTGTTGATCTCGGCGACGGCCTTGATGACCGTGGCGCGGCTGCCGCCGCTGTCGGCGAGCAGCTTGTCCAGCTCCTCGGCCTGCTGCTTCGCCGGATCGGCGGCGGGCGAATCCCCGTCCGACGCACCGCCCGCGGGCGCGGTGGCGGACACGGGGGTGCTGTCGCCCGTCGTCTTGTCGTCGTCACCGCCGCCGCCGCTGAGCAGCGCGCCCGCGCCGACTCCGACCACGACGATTCCCACGCCGAGCGCGGCGAAGAGCGGCATCTTGGACCCGCCACGCCCTCCGCGCCCCGAGCCGCCGCCTCGACGGCTCGCGGCCCTTCCCCCGCCCTCACCGCCGGAAGCAGCGTGCGAGGCCGCGTACGGGGCCTGTGGCGGCGTTCCGTGGGGATGCGGGGCGTGCGCCCGCGGGTCGAAGCGGGGCATCTGCTGCGTGGCCGCCGGACCTTCGGGCTCCGGTTCGGTCCTGAAGAGGCTGTCGAACTCGGCCGGCGGCGGACGGTCGCCCGGCGCTCCGGGCCGGATGCCGTACGGGGCGTTGGAGGGCGGTTCGGGTACGGGAGCGGCGGCGGGCGCGGGCGCCGGGGGCACGGGCGCCATGAACTGCGTGGGCTCGCTGTCGGCACCGCCCGGCGCGGGGTGGGTCGCGCGGCCGAGGTAGTGCGTGGTGTCCGACGGGATGTCCGGCGGCATCTCTGGCGGCAGGGCGCCCGGTGGTACGGGCGGTATGAGCTGGGTCGCGTCGGCCGCGCCGGGCGCGGGGAACTCACCGGGCGGGGCGTAGGACATCGGCGGGATGAACTGCGTGGCGTCGGCGTCACCGCCCGGCATCGCGGGCATCACGGGCGGCGGGAGCGGCGCCTGCGGGGTCTGCGGGACCTGGGGCTGGGCTTGGTGCGGGGGTTGAGGCTGAGGCTGGTGCTGGGGCGCCGGGAGGTGCGGGGGCGGCGGCTCGGCGTACGGGAGCCGGTCCCCGTACGTCCCCGCCTCGGCGTATCCGCCCTGCCGGCCGTCGTACCCGGCGTACCCGGTCTGCCCGCCCTCGTAGGGCAGCGCGCCGCTCTCGGGCGGCAGGGGGGCCGCCGCGGGCGGCGGGGCACCCCAGGGCTGCCCCGGCGCCGCGGCGGGGGCCGCGGGGGCGTGGGCGGGCGCCGGGGGCCCTGCCGCGCCGGGACCCCAGGGGCTGCCCCAGGGGGCGCCGCCGGCCGGAGCCGCGTGGTCACCGCCGGCGGTACCGGGCATCAGCGGCTCACTTCCGTCGGCGGGCAGCACGATGCCTTCGCGGGGCTGCCTCACCGAGGGAAGGTGCGGATCATCGCCCTGTCCGCTCTGCGTCACCGGGACTCCTACGAATGGGGGACGTTGGGAATCGTCGGTTTACGCTACCGGGTGTCCGGACCCCGGTGCCACGCAGCTCAGGGACCCCCGACCGCCCCTGCGGACAGGGGTAACGAAAACACCCGCGCGGAACGCTGTTCATGGCCCGTCAGCCGGTACGCGGTGGCCCCCTTATGGATCGCGTCACGTTCCGCGCGGTACGTCACGCCGCCGTCTGCAGGTCCAGCCTGGCCCCGAACTCCCTGACCACCGGCTCCTCGCGGTAGGGGTCGAGACGCTGCTGGAAGTCGTCCAGGTACTCGGCGCCCCGGTTGGAGCGCAGGGTGCCGAGGAGTTCTACCGCGCGCAGGCCCGTGTGGCACGCCTGCTCGACCTCGCGCTGCTGCACCTGCGCCGTGGCCAGCAGGACGAGACCGATGGCGCGCCGCCGCGCGCGGGACTCGGGATGCCCGGCGAGGGACTCCTGCGCGCAGCGGGCCGCCGCCTCCGCCTGTCCGAGGTCGCGGTGGCAGTGCGCCAACTCGTCGGCCAGATAGGCCGCGTCGTAGTGCGCGATCCACACCGGGTCGTCGCCGGACTCCGGATCGGCGCCGTCCATCGCGGACACCGCACGGCCGGCCGCCGTGTGCGCGGCGCGCACATCGCCGAGCAGGGCGTGCCCGCGCGCCTCGGCCGCGTGGAACATGGCCTCCGCGCGCGGGGTGACCCGGCCGCGCGAGCCCTCCTGCGCGGCGCGCGCCAACTGCGCGATCTCCCGCGGGTTGCCGAGCTGCGCCGCGAGATGGCTCATGGACGCCGCCAGGACGTACCCGCCGTAGCCGCGGTCGCCCGCGCCCTGAGCGAGCCGCAGCGCCTGGATGTAGTACCGCTGGGCGAGCCCCGGCTGGCCCGTGTCGACGGCCATGTAGCCCGCGAGTTCCGTCAACCGGGCGACCGCCGCGAACAGTTCGCGTCCGACCGCCTCGCGGTACGACCCGGCGAGCAGCCCCGACACGACGCTGTTGAGGTAGTGCACGACGACCGGCCGCACATGTCCGCTGCCGTACTGGTGGTCGAGTTCGACCAGGGCCTGTGTCATCGCGCGTACCGCCGCCACGTCGGACATGCCCACGCGGGGCCCCGCCTGCCGGGCGACCTGGGCGTCGGGCGCGGAGATCAGCCAGTCGCGGCTGGGCTCGACCAGGGCGGACGCGGCGACCGACGAACCCGAGAGGAAGTCGCGGCGGCCCACGTCACTGCGCCACAGCTCGCAGACCTGCTCGATGGCGCCGAGGACGGTCGGCGAGAACTGGAGCCCGACACCGGACGCGAGGTTCTTGCCGTTGGCCATGCCGATCTCGTCGATCGTCACGGTCCTGCCCAGCTTGCGGCCCAGCGCCTCGGCGATGATCGCGGGCGCCCGGCCGCGCGGCTGCTGGCCGCGCAGCCAACGCGCCACCGACGTCTTGTCGTACCGCAGGTCGAGGCCGTGCTCCGCGCCGCACATGTTGACGCGGCGGGCGAGGCCCGCGTTGGAGCACGCGGCTTCCTGGATGAGCGCTTGCAGCCTTTCGTTCGGCTGCCGCGCGACGAGTGGCCGTGCGGCCATGGCGTAACCCCCTGTGGCTGCGGCACCTGCCCGTGCGCCGCGTCGAAGTGTCTCGTCTGTCTCGTCGTGTCATATATGTCGCGTCTATCACGTCTGTCGCGCCCGTGACGTCCCGGTATGGATTGCCCGTACGGGACGCGCTCCTGATCACCAATGCCCCGGCGACAAACGGAAGATGCGGGACATTCCAGAAATGCCGGGGTTGGTGCTGGTTGCCCGCCCCTCCCCTGGTTACCCGCCCTTGCCGCGTTTCCCTCCACGCGCCCCCGCACATGCCTCCGTGCGCCCCGAATGCAGGATCGATGCTCCGCCCCCGCGCGCGTGTGAGCCGTAACCGGAGGTGGCGGCGGGAGTTGAGAAGCACGTGGAAGAGACCATCGGAGTCACATCGGCCGCCCAGATCCCGAAGCAGCGCGGAGAAGCCCTCCAGGACACCGCCGTGCGGTACGCCGAGGAGCGGCACTGGGACGTGTTCCCCGGCACCTGGATGGAGTCCCACGAGGGGGTCCCGCGGTGTTCGTGCGGCGAGGAGGACTGTCCGTCGCCGGGCGCCCACCCCGCGCGCGAGGACTGGGCGACCCAGGCGACGGGCAGCGCCACCGTCGCCCGCCGCCTGTGGTCGAAGCAGCCCACCGCGTCGATCCTGCTGCCGACGGGACGCACCTTCGACGCGATCGACGTACCGGAGACCGCGGGCTTCCTGGCGCTGGCCCGGATGGAGCGGATGGAGCTGACGCTCGGACCCGTGACCTGCACCCCCGACCGCCGGATGCAGTTCTTCGTGCTGCCCGGAGCGACGGCCAAGGTCCCCGACCTGATCCGCAAACTGGGCTGGCCCCCGGCCACGCTCGACCTCGTCGCGCGCGGGGAGGGTGCCTACGTCGCGGCCCCGCCCACCCGCTTCGGCACCCGGGGCGCCGCCCAGTGGGCCCGCCGCCCCACCCCCGCCAACCGCTGGCTCCCGGACGTGGAGGAGCTGATCAGCCCGCTGGCGTACGCGTGCGGCAGGGAGCCCCGGAACGCGTAGCGGCCTTCCCCGTATGGTGCAAGGCCCAAGCACACGCCCCTGCGGAAGGCCGGACACGTGACCGAGGCAAGCGCCGCCCCTGCGGTACGCGTACAAGGGCTCTGGAAATCCTTCGGCCCGCACGTCGCCGTTGCCGGGATCGACCTCGACCTGCCCGCCGGACAGTTCATCGGCCTCGTGGGGCCCAACGGCGCCGGGAAGACCACGACGCTCTCCATGGTCACCGGGCTGCTCCGGCCCGACCAGGGCACCGTCGAGGTCGTCGGGCACGACGTGTGGCGGGACCCGGCCGAGGTCAAGGCCAGGATCGGCGTACTCCCGGAGGGCCTGCGGCTGTTCGAGCGGCTCTCCGGGCGGGAACTCCTCGCGTACGCCGGCCGGCTGCGCGGCCTGCCCGGGGACGAGGTCGACAAGCGCGCGACACAGTTGCTCGACGTGCTCGACCTCGCCGGCGCGCAGCACAAGCTCGTCGTGGACTACTCGACCGGGATGCGCAAGAAGATCGGGCTCGCCGCGGCGCTCCTCCACAACCCCGAAGTCCTCTTCCTGGACGAGCCCTTCGAAGGCGTCGACCCGGTGTCCGCGCAGACCATCCGCCGGGTCCTTGAACGCTTCACGTCGTCCGGCGCGACCGTCGTCTTCTCCAGCCATGTCATGGAGCTGGTGGAGTCCCTGTGCGACTGGGTCGCCGTGATGGCCGCGGGCCGCATTCGCGCGCGCGGGCCGCTCGCCGAGGTGCGGGGCGCGGCGCCCTCGCTCCAGGAGGCGTTCCTCGAACTCGTCGGCGCGGGCGGCCACGACGCGGGCGGCGATCTCGACTGGCTGGGCGGCGGCGCCCGGGACAGCGCGGGCGGCGCCCGGTGAGCGGGCCCCTGGAACAGCCCCTGAACCGCCCCGGAAGCGCCCCGGCGACCTCCGGGGCCCCCGAGGCTCCCGCAGCCCCCACGAACGCCCCTGGCGCCCCTCCACAAGCCGCCCCGCCGACCGGCCCACCGACCACCTCGCCGACCGCTTCGTCGGCCGCCCTCACGCCCGTCGTGGTCCGGCTCAAGCTGTCCCTGCTGCGCAACGGGCTGCGGCAGTCGTCCGGGCGCAGGGCCGCGTACATCGCGTCGGTCGTCGTCGTGCTGCTCTTCGCGGCGTTGCAGCTCCTCGGGCTGATCGCGCTGCGCGGCAACCAGCACGCGGCGACCGTGTGTGTGCTCCTGGTGGCCCTCCTGGCGCTCGGCTGGGCGTTCATGCCGCTGTTCTTCGCGAGCGGCGACGAAACCCTCGACGCGACCCGTCTGGTGATGCTGCCGCTGCGCCCGCGTCCGCTCGTCCGGGCGCTGCTCGTCGCGTCCCTCGTCGGGATCGGGCCGCTGTTCACGCTCTGCCTGGCGGTCGGTTCGGTGATCGCCGTCGCGCGCGGGGCGGCCGGTGTCACCGTCGGGGTGCTCGCGGTGGTGCTGACGCTGCTGGTCTGTGTCGCCCTCGCGCGCGCGATGGCCGCCGCCAACACCCGTCTGCTGACGTCGCGCAGGGGCCGCGACCTCGCCGTGCTCAGCGGTCTGGTGATCGCGGTGGGCGCGCAGCTCGTCAACTTCGGTGCGCAGTCGCTCGGTTCGTCGGGCGGCCTGGCCCGGCTGGATCCGGTGGCGGCCGTACTGGACTGGATCCCGCCGGCGGCGGCGATCGGCGCCGTGCACGCGGCGAGCGAGGGCGACCTGGGGGTGGCGCTGGCCCGGCTCGCGCTGACAGCCGCCGCCCTGGTCGCGCTGTTGTACGGCTGGCAGCGCAGCCTCACCAAGCTGATGGTGTCGCCCGACGGGTCGACGCTCCAGGCCGCGGGGGAAGGCCGCGACAAGGGCGGGCGTTCGGCGGGGCTCGGACGGCTGCTGCCCTCCGGTCGTACCGGCACGGTCATGGAGCGCAGCCTGCGGTACGTGTGGCGCGACCCCAAGACGAAGGCGGCATGGGTGACCTCGCTCGCGATCGGGCTCATCGTGCCGGTGTTCAACGCGCTCCAGGGCACCGGCTCCCTGTACTTCGCGTGCTTCGCCGCCGGCATGCTCGGCATCCAGATGTACAACCAGTTCGGGCAGGACACGTCCGCGTTCTGGATGGTCGCCCTGACGATCTCCTCGCCCCGCGACGCGTACGTCGAACTGCGCGGCCGTGCGCTCGCACTGCTGGTGATCACGCTGCCGTACGCGACGCTGGTGACCGTCGTGACGACGGCCCTCCTGGGCGACTGGGGCGCGCTGCCCGAGGTCCTCGGGCTGTCCTTCGCACTGCTCGGCGCGATGCTCGCGACGGGCGCCTGGTCGTCGGCGCGGTTCCCGTACTCGATTCCGCAGGAGGGCTACAAGAACGTCGCCCCCGGACAGGCCGGGCTCGCCTGGATCGCGATCTTCGGCGGGATGGTGGCCGCCGCGCTTCTGTGCGCCCCCGTCCTGGCGTTCACCCTGTGGCTGCATCTGTCGGGCGCCGACCACTGGACCTGGCTCCTGCTGCCGCTCGGCGGCGCGTACGGGGCGCTGATCGCGCTGCTCGGCCTGCGGATGGCGGCCCCGCGCACCGCACGGCGGCTGCCCGAGATCCTGCACGCCGTCAGCAAAGGGTGAGACCCGACGCCCCCACGGTCAGGGCATCTCCACGGTCGGGGGGGCAGCCTCTCGGTCGCGGCGGGCCCGGAAGCGCAGGCGACCCGCGGGCCATGGTTCCTGCCGCACGAGGCGGACGAGGAAGCCGGCCGGACGTACCGGCGGCCCGCGGGTCGGGTGACTGCTAGGGATTGGGCCGGCTACGCGCATGGTTCACGCGCTGGTCCGGCACCGCACTGCGTAGGGTGACGGGCCGCTAGCCCGCAGCCACCTCTCGCGTCCGGATTTCATACATCTGCCGAACCACCTCCTTTCCCGATTGCGCCCCACCTTAGGAACGTCTTCCAGGACTCTCAACCGGTTTTTCGAGAAGTTTGCTGGATCACTCCCGTAATTCGTGCGCCCCCTGTGCGCTCCCCCGGCTGCGCAGGTGGGCCGGTTTCCGGGAGACGTTTCCCTAAGACGGCTGTTTCGGTGAACACTGTGTGTGCTGGGTCACGTTCGAGTTCAATGATGCGGTGGCGCAGTGGAAGGCCAGCGACGATTTCTGCCCCACAAGACCCCGACATCAGGGATACGGCCCGCAGGGGGTGCCAGGTGAGTGCTTCCCGGCGTAGCGGAACCACCGACGAGCTGGGTCCGCCCGAGCCCGAGCGGGACGGTTCCGATCTGCTCGCCGCGCTGCTCGACGGTATGGACGCGGCTCTGTGCGCGTTCGACGCGGACAGTGTGGTGACGCACTGGAACCGAGAGGCCGAACGGATACTCGGCTGGTCGGCCGACGAGGCCGTCGGCCGGCACGGGTTCTCCGGCTGGGCGGTGCGCCCGGGAGACGCGGCGGAGGTCGAGGGACGGCTGCTGTCCGCGATGCACGCGCCCGGCCGCCAGGTCCACGAGTTCGCGCTGCTGACCAAGGACGGCGGTCGTGTGCTGGTGCGCACGCAGTCGGCGGCCGTGCGCGGTCCCGACGGGAAGCCCGCCGGGCTGTACTGCGCGTTCAGCGAGGTGCACGCGCAGATCGACCTGGAGCGGTCCATCGCGCTCAGCGAGGCGCTGCTCGACGACGCATCCTGGGGCGTGGTCCTCGTCGACGCCGATCTGCGCCCCGCCGTGGTGAACGCGTTCGCCGCGCGGGCCCTCGGCGGCGGGCGTACGGCGCTGCTCGGGCGCCCCCTCGGTGAACTGCTCGCGCAGGGCGTGGAGGAGCTGGAGAGCGCCCTGACGCACGTCCTCGCGGAAGGCTCGCCTCCGGCGCCCGCCGAGATGTGGGTGACCGTCCGCACGCCGGAGGGTGACGCGCGTCGATGCTGGCGCAGCGGGTTCGTACGGCTGGCGTCACCGCTCGCCGAGGAGCCCGTACCCCTGGGTGTCGCGTGGCTGTTCCAGGACGTCACCGAGGCGAAGCGGATCGAGCAGGAGGCGGCGCAACTGCGGTTCCGGGCGAACCAGTTGCACCGGGCCGCGCGCGCGGCGGCCGAGTGCGAGGACCCGGGCGAGGCGGTGACCGTCCAGCTCGACTTCGCGCTGGCCGGGTTCGCCGACCACGCGCTGCTCGACCTGGTCGTCGGCGACGACCCGTCGGACGACGACCCGGTACGCCTGGTGCGGGCCGTCGCCACCCCGTCGGGGACCCCGGGCCCGGCCCTCACGGCGGGGCGTACGGAGCTGCCGGTGCGGTACGCGGACGGGCACCCGGCGCTCCAGTCCGTGGAGCGCGCCAACTCCGTACGGGCCAGCGCTCCCGCGTCGGCGCCCGAGCGGGCCCGCGCGTGGGCGGAGGACCGGCAGTGGCCGCCGGACGCGGTGCACGCGCTGTGCACGGTGCTGCGCAGCCGGGGGAGGACCCTGGGCGTGGTCACGTTCCTGCGGGCCGCGAGCCGCACCCAGTTCGAGCGCGTGGACGCCACGTACGCGGAGAGCATCGCCGTACGGATCGCGGCGGCGCTCGATCTGGCGCGGGTGATCGACCGGGGGAACGGCGCCTAGCGCGCGTACGTACGCGTACGTGCGCGTGACGGATGCCGCTGTGGCGCGCGATGGTGGTCAGTGGCGGTAGTTCAGTGGCGGTAGAAGATCCGGTCGCTGTACTGGGTCATGACGCGGCCGTTCCATTCGTGGCCGCCGTCGACGTTGCCGGAGCGCAGCAGCGGGGGCTCGATCCCGCGCGCGGCGAGTTCGCCCGCGGCGGTCGCCATGACGGCCTGGAGTACGGCGCTGGTGACGACGGTGGACGCGGGCGCGAAGGGCGCCGCGATGCCGTCGGCGGTGAGCTCGGCGTCCCCGACGGGGATCTTGGTGTCGAGGACGAGGTCGCAGTGGTCCTTGAGGTAGGTCCCGGAAACATGGCGTGAACGGGTCTCCGTGGCGTACGCGACCGAGGTCACCCCGATCACCTTGATGCCCAGCGCGCGTGCGTTCATCGCCATCTCGACGGGCAGGGCGTTGCGCCCGGACAGCGAGATGATCACCAGGAGGTCGCCGGCGGTGGCGGGGCTGGAGTCCAGGACGGCGCCCGCGAGACCGTCGACCCGCTCCAGGGCGGAGCCCAGCGTGGCGGGCATGACGTCGACTCCGACGACACCCGGGACGACGAGCAGGTTCATCAGGGCGAGGCCGCCCGCGCGGTAGACGACGTCCTGCGCGGCGAGCGAGGAGTGCCCGGCGCCGAACGCGAACAGCCGCCCCTCCGCCTCGACGGTGTCGGCGATCATGCCGCCGGCGGCGGCGATCGCGCCGGAGTCCTCGTCGCGTACCCGCTGGAGCAGGCCGATCGCGGCGTCGAAGAACCGGTCGGCGAGCTTGCTCTCGGCGGGCTGGCTGTCGCTCATCGGCGAGGCTCCTGCGGGGTGGGGGTGTCGTGTCGCGGATCACCGTGCGGTCTGGACCAGTGGCCTGTCAATACGGCGGGACGGACGGGGTGCGGTCCCGGCCGCCGGGCCTGCGGGACCCCGCCAGGGCGAGGGCGGCCCGGTCAGGAATCGCGGGGGCGGCGGCACTGTTTCCCTCGTGAGACCCGGTTGTCGGTGCGATGCGTCAGTATGGGGTGAGGGCCAGCGCAACGCCAGAACAGCACCCGCCGATCCAGCAGAGCTGTAGCAGAGCTATGAGGGGCACGTATGTCCGGACTGATCGACACCACGGAGATGTATCTCCGCACCATCCTTGAGCTGGAAGAGGAAGGTGTGGTCCCGATGCGCGCCCGGATCGCGGAGCGGCTCGACCAGAGCGGTCCGACGGTCAGCCAGACCGTGGCGCGCATGGAGCGCGACGGGCTGGTGTCGGTCGCCAGTGACCGGCATCTGGAGCTGACCGAGGAGGGCCGCCGGCTGGCCACGCGCGTGATGCGCAAGCACCGGCTCGCGGAGTGTCTCCTGGTGGACGTGATCGGCCTGGAGTGGGAGCAGGTCCACGCCGAGGCGTGCCGCTGGGAGCACGTGATGAGCGAGGCCGTGGAGCGGCGCGTCCTGGAGCTGCTGCGCCACCCCACCGAGTCGCCGTACGGCAACCCGATCCCGGGCCTGGAAGAGCTGGGCGAGAAGGACGGCGCCGACCCGTTCCTCGACGCCGGCATGGTGTCCCTGGCGGACCTGGACCCGGGCAGCGACGGCAAGACGGTCGTGGTCCGGCGCATCGGCGAGCCGATCCAGACGGACGCCCAGCTCATGTACACGCTGCGCAGGGCGGGCGTGCAGCCCGGTTCCGTGGTCAGCGTGACGGAGTCGGCGGGCGGCGTCCTGGTCGGCAGCGGCGGCGAGGCGGCGGAGCTGGAGTCGGACGTCGCGTCGCACGTCTTCGTGGCGAAGAGGTAGACCCGGCGCCGCGTACCAACGCAATTCAACTTCCGTTACCCCGGGGGAAGTTGTTGTCTGTTCGACCGTGCGCGGGAAACAAGATTCAGTGTGCGGAATCGCAGCGCTCGGACGTTTCGCGTGCGAGGCTGTGGGCTGAGGCATATGACCTGACGGGCTCTTGCACCGTGTCGGACGGGTCCGGCCGCGCGGCCGGAGAGGGGCGGGGGCAATGCGCTACGGACCGACGGAGGGCCCCGGCGCCCACCGGCGCCGGGGCCTGTCCTCCCCTGTGCTGACCCGGAGCCCCGAGCTCCCAGGGTCATTCCCCGCGGACCGTCTTCCCCGAGCGGCCCGCCTCCCGCAAAAGATCTCCCCCCGGCCAGCCGCATCAATCCCGACCACCGGTCACTCGAACGAGGGGTGTTGCCGGACAAAAGGGTGCTTTCGAATGGGAGTTCGATAATGTGGCCGTACGTTGGCAGGAGCGGCACAGCACAGGCCGAGTGAGCCCATGACAGAGGGGGGTGTCAGACCATGATGCGGCGCATCGACGTCACCGGAGCGGCGGGTGTACGCCTGGCGGCCTGGGAGTTCGCCGACCCGCCGAAGGCCGGCGAGGTCACGCGCGCACCGGGTGTGCTGTTACTGCACGGCCTGATGGGGCGCGCCTCGCACTGGGCGGACACGGCCCGCTGGCTCGGCGAGCGGCACCGCCCCGTCGCGCTCGACCAGCGCGGTCACGGCCGCAGCGACAAGCCCGGCGCGGGCCCCTACGACCGCGAGGCGTACATCGAGGACGCCATCGCGACCCTCGAACAGCTCGATCTGGCGCCCGCCGTTCTCGTCGGCCACTCCATGGGCGCGCTGACCGCCTGGCAGCTCGCCGCCCGTCGGCCCGATCTGGTCCGGGCGCTGATCATCTGCGACATGCGGGCCTCCGCCCTCGGCGCCGCTTCGCAGCGCGAGTGGTCGGACTGGTTCGCGTCCTGGCCGGTGCCCTTCGCGACCCTCGCCGACGTCCGCAAGTGGTTCGGCGAGGACGACCCCTGGGTCGAACGGCCCAACCCCGCGCGCGGGGAGTTCTACGCCGAGGTGATGGCCGAGTCGCCCGACGGCTGGCGGCCCGTCTTCGACACCGCGCAGATGCTGACGTCCCGCGAGACCTGGGTGCACGACGCGCACTGGGAGGAGCTGGCCCAGGTCCGCTGCCCGACCCTGGTGGTCCGAGGTCTGGACGGCGAGCTGGGCCGCGCCGAGGCGCAGGAGATGGTCCGCGTCCTGCCGCTCGGCGCCTATGCGGAGGTGGCCGACGCGGGCCACCTCGTGCACTACGACCGGCCCGACGCCTGGCGCACCGCGATCGAACCGTTCCTGGACGGCGTCCTCACGGGCTGAGCGGCCCGGCAGCACGAGAGCCGGTACGAGAGCCGGTACGAGGGCGTGAGGCGCCCGCTCAGGGGCTGAGGCGCTCCACCCGCCACTCGGCGCCGTCCGGCTCCCGTACGTACCGCAGACGGTCGTGCAGGCGGTTCCGGCGGCCCTGCCAGAACTCCACCGTCTCGGGCTCCACCCGGTACCCGCCCCAGTGCGGCGGCACCGGTACCTGCTCGCCCTCCGGATAGCGGGCCGCCAACTCCTCGTAGGCACGGTCGAGTTCCGTGCGGGACGCGATCACCGACGACTGCGCGCTGGCCCACGCGCCGAGCTGGGAGCCGTGCGGCCGGGTGCGGAAGTACGCGGCCGTCTCGTCGCGGCCGGTGCGCACGGCCGTACCCGTGACGACGACCTGACGCGCGATCGGATGCCACGGGAAAAGCAGCGCGAGATGCGGATCGGCGGTCAGGTCGCGGGCCTTGCGGGAGCCGTAGTTCGTGTAGAACACGAACCCGCGCGCGTCGTACTGCTTCAGCAGGACCGTGCGGGAGCTGGGGCGGCCCTCGGCGTCGGCCGTCGAGACGACCATCGCGTTGGGCTCGTAGAGCGCTCCCCGCTCCGCCGCGTCCACGGCCTGACGGAACCAGCGCGCGAACTGGTCCATGGGGTGCGGGGCGAGGTCCGTCTCGGTGAGCCCTTCGGTGCGGTACTGCTCACGCATCGCGGCGGGATCGGCCGGATCGACCGGATGAACCGGATGGGACGGAGAGACAGACGCGGACACGGACTCGGACGCGCACTCGGACACAGACTCGGACTCGGCGGGTTCGCGGTCGTTCACGCGGTCATCTTGCCGTATGAAGTGGCCGCTCCCGTGTCCGGGACACCCGCGCGCGAAGTGCCCGCGCGGTGCCCGGCGCGAGGCCCGGCGCGAAGTGGTGTGTGGCACTCAGTGCCGCGCGCCCTCCCCTTCTGTGGCACTACGGGATATCGTCCTGCTGCCGAGCAGGTTGGGTGACCGCCAGCCGCACGGGGCATCACCGGGGTACCGACCGGACCGCGAGTCCTGAGAGCGACCGCGGATCCGCAGCGCCCCTGTCACCAGTCATGCGCGGTCGTCCACCCGTTTCACGTGCACTGTTCTCATCTCATCCACCGTCTGTCGTCCACATCATGAGGAGCCGCCTGATGTCCGACTTCGTACCCGGGCTCGAAGGAGTCATCGCGTTCGAGACGGAGATCGCCGAACCGGACAAGGAGGGCGGCGCCCTTCGGTACCGGGGCGTCGACATCGAGGATCTCGT
Source organism: Streptomyces sp. NPDC091292 (assembly GCF_044757265.1). Lineage (NCBI taxonomy): Bacteria > Bacillati > Actinomycetota > Actinomycetes > Kitasatosporales > Streptomycetaceae > Streptomyces > Streptomyces sp. NPDC091292. The sequence continues at coordinate 268,187 of NZ_JBIVUQ010000007.1, forward strand.
GGGCCACGTCTCCTTCGGGAACGTCTGGGGCCTGCTCGTCGATGGCGCCTTCGACCCCGGTCTGCCTCCGGCCGAGCCGTTTCCGATCCCCGTGCACTCCGGTGACATCCGGGTGGACGTCCAGTCGGCGCTGGCCATGCTGGCGCCCGTGTGGGGTCTGAAGCCGCTGCTCGACATCGACGAGGCGCAGGCCCGCGAGGACCTCGCCCGCGCCGCCGTCATGGCCCTGTCGTACGTCGCCCAGTCCGCGCGCGGGCAGGGCAGGCCGATGGTGCCGCAGCGCGACATCGACAAGGCGCGGTCCGTCGTCGAACGGTTCATGATCCGCTGGCGCGGCGAGCCGGACCCCCGGCATGTCGCCGCCGTGGACGCGTACTGGACGTCCGCCGCCGAGCACGGGATGAACGCGTCGACGTTCACCGCGCGCGTGATCGCGTCGACCGGTGCCGATGTCGCCGCCGCCCTCTCGGGTGCCGTGGGCGCGATGTCCGGGCCGCTGCACGGCGGCGCCCCCTCGCGCGTGCTCGGCATGATCGAGGAGATCGAACGCACGGGTGACGCCGAGGCGTATGTGAAACAGGCACTCGACCGGGGCGAGCGCCTAATGGGCTTCGGGCACCGCGTCTACCGGGCCGAGGACCCCCGCGCGCGCGTGCTGCGCCGTACCGCGCGCGATCTGGGTGCCCCGCGCTTCGAGGTCGCCGAGGCCCTGGAGAAGGCCGCCCTCGCCGAGCTGCACGCGCGCCGTCCGGACCGTGTCCTGGCGACCAACGTCGAGTTCTGGGCGGCCATCGTCCTGGACTTCGCCGAGGTCCCCGCGCACATGTTCACGTCGATGTTCACCTGTGCCCGCACGGCGGGCTGGTCGGCGCACATCCTGGAGCAGAAGCGCACCGGGCGGCTGGTGCGGCCGTCCGCACGGTACGTGGGTCCCGGTACGCGTGATCCGCGCGCGATTCCGGGGTTCGACAGGATCGCCGATCTGAGGAACTGACGCTCCTCGTCGAGTCTGTACGCGCGACTACGCGCGCCTGCGCGCGACATCGTGATGTACGCGCGCGTGGCCGGCGCCGTATCCCTCACCGGAGGGTGCGGCGCCGGTTCGCTCTCCGCTCAGGCCGGGGTCAGCAGTTGTGCGTGGTGGCGGGCGGCGACCTGGGGATGGGCGCGGAGTTTGCCCTTCAGCTCGTTGAAGCCGTACTCGGCGTACAGCGGGTTGGCCGGGTCGCCGGTGATGCCTGGAGCCGCTTCCGCGTACGGGAACGGCAGGGGCGCCACGCGCGCGTCGAGGCGCGGGTTGTGGAAGTACGGCACCGAGAACCGCTCGACGCCGCCCGGCGGGCTGACGACCCGGTGGTTGGTGGCCAGCAGATAGCCGTCGGTGGCGACTTCGAGGAGTTCGCCGAGGTTGACGACGAAGGCGCCCGGCAGAGGCGGCACGTCGTGGAAGGCGCCGTCCTCGCGCATCACCTGGAGACCGCCGACCTCGTCCTGGAGCAGGAGCGTCAGGAAGCCGTAGTCCTTGTGCGCGCCGACGCCCTGATCGGCACCCTCGCGCGCGTGGTCGCCCGCGCCGCCCGGATAGCGCACCAGCTTGAGGTGCGGATGGGCGCCGTCGCCGAAGATCGGGTCGTAGAAGCCGGGTGGGGCGCCGATCGCGGTGAGCAGTTCGTGCAGCAGGCGGTCGGCGACACCGCTGAGGCGGGCCATCCAGCCGAGCGCGGCCGTACGCAGTCCGGGCAGCGCGGCGGGCCACTGGTTGGGGCCCTGGAGCCACCAGTACGGCGGTTCGCCGGGGTGGGGCGCGCGGGCGGGCTGTTCGGGTCCGATGTCGAGCTGCTCGCGCCAGTCGCGGGCGCCGCCGGTCCGTTCGTCGCCGGTGCGCGTGTAGCCGCGGAAGTGCGGCGAGCGGAGGATGTCGAGGGCGTCGCGGTCGGCCGCCGGGAGCGCGAAGAAGCGCCGCGTCGCGGTGGTGAGGGCGGTGGTCTCGGCGTCGGTGACGCCGTGCCCGACGAGCTGGAAGAAGCCGACGCCGTGTGCCGCGTCGTGCAGCTGTGCGTGCAGCAGGCCGCGCGCCTGCGGGCCCCGGTCGGCGGCGGAGAGGTCGATGACGGGGAGTTGCCGGTACGGCGACGGGTACGCCGATGTGTACGTCATGGGTGTGTCCGTGGGGTGTACGGGTGCCCGCGCGCGTGACGTGCCCTGCCGTGGGGTGGGGCGGGGGGCGGGGCGTGCGGGTGCCGAGCTGGTGAGGTGGCCGGGGTCAGACGGAGCGTCGACAGCCCATGCTCGTGACGCGGACGTAGTCCACGTGGCGACGGCGTACCAGGGTGAGCATGCGGCCAGGGTACTGGGCGCGCGCCGGAGGCGTCACGCGCCGGAAACGTCAAGCGCCGGAAGCGTCAGGCGAGCGCGCGGTCCAGGATGGCCGCCCACTGCGCGACGACCCGTTCCCTGCGGGCCGCGTCGTCCGTGAGGAGGTTGGCGAGGCCGAGGCCGCGGGCCATGTCCAGGAGGCCCTGGACGGTCTCCCTGGTGCCGGGGACGGACTCGTCGGCCGCCAGGAGGTCCACGGCGATCCGGTGGCTCTCACGGCCCACGTGGGCCTCCAGCTCGGTGACGCGGGCCCGGAGCTGGTCCTCGTTCGACGCGGCCACCCACAGGTGCAGCGCGGCCCGGAACAGGGGCCCGGTGTACAGGTCGACGAGTGCGGCGACGACGGCACGGCGGTCACCGGCGGGGGCGCCGGTCCCGGTGCGGCCGGGGAACAGGGCCCGCAGCGCGGTGGAGCGCTCCTGGGCGACGTACTCGACGGCCGCCGTGAACAGGTCCTCGCGGGTCGGGAAGTGGTGCTGGGCGGCGCCCCGCGAGACACCCGCGCGCTCGGCGACGACGGACACCGTGGAGCCCGCCCAGCCGTGTTCGGCGAGGCAGCCGACGGCGGCTTCGAGCAGCCGCTGCCGGGTGGCCCGGCTGCGGTCCTGCTTCGGTGGCGTCACCACGCCCATGCGGGGTCCCGTCGTTCGATGAAGGCCGTCATCCCCTCGCGGGCGTCGGCCGATGCGAAGAGGCGCGCGGAGAGGTCCGTGAGGGCCCGCGCGTCGCGGTCGAAGGTGCTTCGTACCTTAGCCGTGAGCAGTTTCTTGGTCTCCGCGAGGGCGCCGGGCGCCGCCTTGCGCAGCCCTTCCACCACGGGCGCGAGTGCCGCGTCGACGTCGTCACCGGCCAGCGTGACCAGGCCGATCCGGACGGCCTCGGCGGCGTCGAAACGCTCGCCCGTCAGGTAGTAGCGGCCCGCCGCGCGCGGGTCGACGCGCGGCAGCAGCGGCAGGGAGATCACGGCGGGCGCGACGCCGATCCGCACCTCTGTGAACGCGAAGGTCGCGGCCGGGCCCGACGCCGCGATGTCGCAGGCGCCGAGCAGGCCGAGACCGCCCGCGCGGACATGACCCGTCACGCGCGCGACGACCGGCTTCGGCAGCTCCACGATCTGCCGGAGCAGCGCCACGAACGCCTCGGGGTCGGGCGGCTCCTTCAGGTCGGCGCCCGCGCTGAAGGTGCTCCCGGTGTGGGTGAGCACGACCGCGCGCACGCCGGCGTCGGCGGCTGCCTCGTCCAGGGCGGCGGCGAGGGCCTGGACGAGGGGCGCCGACAGGGCGTTGCGACGGTCGGGGCGGTTCAGCGCGAGGGTCCGCACCCCGCGCTCGTGGTACGTCTCGATCAACGTCATGCCCGCTCCCGGAGTTCCCGCCGCAGGATCTTCCCGGAGGCCGCACGCGGCACCCCGTCGATGAACTCCACCCGCCGCACCTTCTTGTACGGGGCCACGCGCGCGGAGACGTACGCGATCACGTCGTCCTCGGTGAGGCCGGGCGCGGCCGGCTGCCGGACGACGTACGCCTTGGGGATCTCGTTGTTCTCGTCGTCGTAGACGCCGATGACGGCCGCGTCGGCGATGCCCTCGTGGGTGAGCAGCAGTGCCTCCAGTTCGGCGGGGGCGACCTGGAAGCCCTTGTACTTGATCAGTTCCTTCACGCGGTCGACCACGAACAACCAGCCGTCGGCGTCCACATGCCCTATGTCGCCGGTGCGCAGCCAGCCGCCGGCGTCGATCATCGCGTCGGTGGCGTCGGGGCGGCCCAGGTAGCCCTTCATCACCTGGGGGCCGCGGATCGCGATCTCGCCCGGCGCGCCGGGGTCGGCGTCGCGCGCGGGGTCGTCGAGGGACAGGATGCGCATCTCCGTGCTCGGGATGAGCCTGCCGACGGCACCCGGTGGCGCGTCGACGGCTTCGAGGGGCGTGACATGAGTGCCGGGCGACAGCTCCGTCATGCCGTACGCCTGGCCGACCGGGGGCAGCCCGAGGCGGCGGGAACACGCCTGGGCGAGCCGGGCGTCGAGGGGTGCTGCGGCGCTGATGACGTACTTCAGGGATGAGAGGTTGTAACGCGCGACAGAGGGGTGTTTGGCGAGTGCGAGGACGATCGGCGGGGCGACGTACAGGCCGGTGATGCGGTGTTTCTCGATCGCGCCGAGGAAGGTGTCCAGGTCGAAGCGGGGCAGGACGACGACGGTGGCGCCCTGCCGCAGGGGCGCGTTCATCAGGGCGGTCAGGCCGTAGATGTGGAAGAACGGCAACACTGCGAGGATGCGGTCGCCGGGTCCCATCGGCATCAGGGGCGCGAGTTGCGCGAGGTTGGTCGCGATGGACCGGTGCGTGAGCATGACGCCTTTGGGGACGCCTGTGGTGCCCGACGAGTACGGGAGGGCCGCCACGTCGGTCACCGGGTCGATCACCACGTCGGGTTCGGGTGCGGTCGACCCGAGCATGTCCAGGACGGACCGGTGACCCTCCGCGCGGTCGCACACGAAGATCTCCCGTACGCCGCCCGCGCGTTCGGCGGCGTCCCGCGCGACGGGCAGCAGCGGTGACACGGTGACGATCCAGCGGGCGCCACAGTCGCTCAGTTGCTTGGCGAACTCCTCCGCCGTCGCCAGCGGGTGCACCGGCGAGACCGCCGCTCCCGCGCGCGTGGCCGCGTAGAACACCGCAGGAAAGGCGAGCGTGTTCGGGCTGTGCAGCGCCAGGACGTCGCCCTTGCGGACGCCCGCGTCGGCGAGCGCGGCGGACAGCCGGCGGTGGAAGGTGTCGAGCGTCGCGTACGACAGTGTGGTGCCGTCGACGCCGTCGATCAGGGCGGGCGCGTCGCCGAATCCGGCAGCGCCTTTGAGCACGGCGTCGTGGATGGGCTCCTCGACGGCCGGGACGTCCGCGTACACGCTGTGGAACACCATGGGCTCTCCGTAAGGGGTGGACGGGCCGGGCGACGACAGGGGTGACGACAGCAGAGTTGACGACAGCGGGGACGGCGGCAAGGTCTAGTACGACTTGGGCAGGCCGAGGGTCTGGTGGGACACGTAGTTGAGGATCATTTCGCGGCTGACCGGGGCGATACGGGCCACGCGCGCGGCGGTGATCAGTGACGCGAGCCCGAACTCGCGCGTGAGACCGTTCCCGCCGAGCGTGTGCACGGCCTGGTCGACGGCCTTCACACAGGCCTCGGCCGCCGCGTACTTGGCCATGTTGGCGGCCTCACCGGCGCCCGCGTCGTCGCCGTCGTCGTAGAGCCGGGCGGCCTTCTGCATCATCAGGCGGGCGAGTTCCAGCTCGATGTGGGCCTGCGCGAGGGGGTGCGCGATCGCCTGGTGGGCGCCTATGGGCGTCTTCCAGACGCTGCGTTCCTTGGCGTAGTCGACGGCGCGCGCGAGGGCGTACCTGCCCATGCCGACCGCGAACGCCGCCGTCATGATGCGCTCCGGATTGAGGCCCGCGAAGAGCTGGAGCAGCCCCGCGTCCTCGTCGCCGACCAGGGCGTCGGCGGGCAGCCGTACGTCGTCCAGGACGAGTTCGAACTGTTTCTCCGGGGCCTGGAGTTCCATGTCGATCTGCCGCCGCTGGAAACCGTCGACATCGCGCGGGACGATGAACAGGCACGGCTTGAGGCTGCCCGTACGGGCGTCCTCGGTGCGGCCGACGATCAGCGTCGCGTCGGCCATGTCGACGCCGGAGACGAACACCTTGCGGCCGGTCAGCAGCCACTCGCCGGTGGCGGGGTCCCTGCGCGCGGTGGTGGTGATGCGGTGCGAGTTGGAGCCCGCGTCGGGTTCGGTGATGCCGAACGCCATGGTGCGGGTGCCGTCGGCGAGACCGGGCAGCCATGCCCGCTTCTGCGCGTCGGTGCCGAAGCGGGCGATGACGGTGCCGCAGATCGCGGGCGAGACCACCATCATCAGCAAGGGACTTCCTGCGGCCCCCAACTCCTCCAGGACGAGGCAGAGTTCCGTGATGCCGCCGCCTCCGCCGCCGTACTCCTCGGGGAGGTTGACGCCGAGGTAGCCGAGTTTTGCCGCCTCCGACCACAGTTCGTCGGGGTGTCCGCCTGCCTGGACGACGGATGTGAAGTACGCGCGGCCGAAGCGCTTGCCGAGCGCGGCGACGGCGGCGCGCAGCGCCTGCTGCTCTTCGGTTTCGATGACGGTGCTCATACGGGCTGTTCCTCCGGTTCCGCGAGGGTGGGCCCGTCGTCCGCGCGGACGACGGCGAGGAGTGCGCCGACCTCGACCTGGCGCCCGACGGCGGCGTGCAGGGCCGTGAGCGTGCCGGAGGCGGGCGCGACGACCTTGTGCTCCATCTTCATCGCCTCCAGCCACAGCAGGGCCTCTCCGGCCCGTACACGGGCTCCCTCGGCCAGTCCTTCGGCGACGCGGACGACGGTGCCCGGCATCGGTGCGACGAGGGAGCCGGGGGCGCGCTGGGCGGTGGGGTCGGGGAAGCGGGGCAGGGCGGTCAGGGCGGTGTTCCCGACGTGGACGCGGTCCCCGTACACGGCGACGGGGAACATGCGCCGCACACCGTCGATGTCGAGGACCACCAGATCGGCGGCGGCCCGCACCACGCGGACGCCGTCGGCGGCCAGACCCGCGCGCGTGTGCCGGTAGCGCACCTCGTGCTCGGTGCCGTCCGCTTCGGTGCGGTAGGCGCGGGTCTGCGGCTGCGAGTGCAGGTTGCGCCAGCCGCCGAACCGGGACCGTCCGGCGGCCTGGGCGAGCGCGGCGGCGAGCGGCGCCCAGGGGTCCGGCCGCGGGGTGGTGAGGGCGGCGAGGTGCCGGTCGTAGAAGCCGGTGTCCATGCGGGCGCCGGTGAACTCCGGGTGCCGCAGCGACCGTACGAGCAGGTCGCGGTTGGTGACCGGGCCGTGGATGACGGCCCGGTCCAGGGCGCCGGCGAGTGCGCGGGCGGCCTCCGCGCGCGTGGGCGCGTGGGCGACGGCCTTGGCGAGCATCGGGTCGTAGTGCACGCCGATCGTGTCGCCGTCGGCGTAGCCGGTGTCGAGGCGGACGCCGTCCGGTACGGCGATGCGGTGCAGCGTCCCCGTCTGCGGGGCCCAGCCGTTCGCCGGGTCCTCCGCGTACAGGCGGGCCTCGATCGCGTGCCCCCGCGCGCGGGGCGGGTCCTTCTCCAGCGCCTCGCCCTCCGCGACACGGAGCTGGAGGGCGACCAGGTCGATCCCGAACACGGCCTCCGTGACGGGGTGTTCCACCTGGAGGCGGGTGTTCATCTCCAGGAAGTGCGCCCGGTCGCCGACGACCAGGAACTCGACGGTGCCCGCGCCCAGGTAGCCGGTCGCGCGGGCGGCCCGTACCGCCGTCGCGTACAGCTCGTCCGTGAGCCCCGGGCCCAGGCCGGGCGCCGGGGCCTCCTCGACGACCTTCTGGTGGCGGCGCTGGAGGGTGCAGTCGCGGGTGCCGAGCGGCCAGACGGTGCCGTGCGCGTCGGCGAGGATCTGCACCTCGACGTGCCGGCCGCCCTCGACGTAGGGCTCGACGAAGACCTCGCCGTCGCCGAAGGCGCTCAGCGCCTCCGCGCGCGCGGAGGCCAGCGCGCCACCCAGGTCGGCGAGTTCGCGCACGATGCGCATGCCGCGTCCGCCGCCGCCCGCCGCCGCCTTCACCAGGACCGGCAGATCGTCCTCGGTGACGTCGGTCAGCGGCGCCAGGCCCATCAGCTCCTTCGCGCGCGTCTTGGACGCCATCGCCTCGATCGCCTCGGGCGGCGGTCCGATCCAGACGAGACCCGCGTCGGTGACCGCGCGCGCGAAGTCCGCGTTCTCGGACAGGAATCCGTACCCGGGGTGGACGGCGTCGGCGCCCGCCGCGAGGGCCGCCTTCACGATCAGGTCGCCCCGCAGATAGGTCTCCGCCGGGGCGGATCCCGGGAGGCGCACGGAGGCGTCGGCCACGCGCGCGTGGAGGGCGTTCTCGTCGGCGTCGGAGTGGACGGCGACGGTACGGATGCCCGCCGCCGCGCACGTACGGAAGATCCGGCAGGCGATCTCGCCCCGGTTGGCCACGAGCAGAGAAGTGATCATCAGGAACGCCTCACATCCGGAAGACGCCGAAGCCACCGCGCGCGCCCTCGTAGGGTGCCGTGTGGATCGCGGACAGGCACAGGCCCAGGACGGTCCGGGTGTCACGCGGGTCGATGACGCCGTCGTCGTACAGCCGCCCGGACAGGAACATCGGCAGGGACTCGGACTCGATCTGCTGCTCGACCATCGTGCGCAGCGCCGCGTCGGCCTCTTCGTCGTAGGGAAGCCCCTTCGCGGCGGCCGACTGCCGGGCCACGATCGACAGGACGCCCGCGAGCTGCTGGGGGCCCATCACGGCCGACTTGGCCCCGGGCCAGGCGAACAGGAAACGCGGGTCGTACGCGCGCCCGCACATGCCGTAGTGGCCGGCGCCGTACGAAGCGCCCAGGAGGACGCTCAGGTGCGGCACGCGCGAGTTGGACACCGCGTTGATCATCATCGAGCCGTGTTTGATGATGCCGCCCTGTTCGTACTCCTTGCCGACCATGTAGCCGGTGGTGTTGTGCAGGAACAGAAGCGGGATGTCGCGCTGGTTGGCGAGCTGGATGAACTGGGCGGCCTTCTGCGACTCCTCGCTGAACAGCACCCCGCGCGCGTTGGCGAGGATGCCGACCGGGTAGCCGTGCAGGGCGGCCCAGCCTGTGCACAGGCTCGGCCCGTACAGCGGTTTGAACTCGTCGAAGTCGGAGCCGTCGACCACGCGCGCGATGACCTCGCGCGGGTCGAACGGCACCTTGAGGTCGCCCGGCACGATCCCCAGCAGCTCCTCCGGGTCGTACTTCGGAGGCTCCGCCGGGCCCGGGTCGGGGTGTGCCTTGCGGTGGTTGAGCCGGGCGACGACCCTGCGGGCCTGCCGGATCGCGTCGCGCTCGTCGGACGCGAGGTAGTCCGCGAGACCCGACACGCGCGCGTGCATCCCGGCGCCGCCCAGGGACTCGTCGTCGCTCTCCTCGCCCGTGGCCATCTTCACCAGCGGCGGCCCGCCGAGGAACACCTTCGACCGGTCCTCGACCATGATCACGTGGTCGGACATCCCGGGGATGTACGCGCCCCCGGCGGTCGAGTTCCCGAAGACGACCGCGATCGTCGGGATCCCGGCGGCCGACAGGCGCGTGAGATCGCGGAAGATCGCGCCGCCGGGGATGAAGATCTCCTTCTGCGAGGGCAGATCGGCGCCGCCGGACTCGACCAGGCTGACGCAGGGCAGCCGGTTGGCGTACGCGATCTCGTTCGCGCGCAGTGCCTTCTTCAGGCTCCACGGGTTGCTGGCGCCCCCGCGCACGGTGGGGTCGTTCGCGGTGATCAGGCACTCGACGCCCTCAACGACGCCGATCCCGGTGACCAGCGAGGCGCCGACCGCGTACTCGCTCCCCCAGGCGGCCAGCGGCGACAGCTCCAGGAACGGTGTGTCCGGGTCGAGCAGCAGCTCCACGCGCTCGCGCGCGAGGAGCTTGCCGCGCGCCCGGTGCCGCGCGACGTACTTCTCGCCGCCGCCCGCGAGCGCCTTGGTGTGTTCGGCGTCGAGGTCGGCGAGTTTGCCGAGCATCACGTCGCGCGCGTCCGCGAAGTCGGGTCCCGCGGTGTCGAGGGCCGAGGCGAGGACGGTCACAGCAGTACCTCCGGTATGTCCAGGTGGCGGGCGCGCAGCCACTCGCCGAGGCCCTTCGCCTGCGGGTCGAAACGGTGCCGGGCGGCGACCCCCTCGCCGAGGATCCCCTCGACCACGAAGTTGAGCGCGCGCAGGTTCGGCAGGACGTGGCGTACGACCCTCAGCCCGGCGGTCTCCGGGAGGAGTGCGCGCAGCCGGTCGACGGTGAGGGTGTGCGCGAGCCAGCGCCAGGCGTCCTCGTCGCGCGCCCAGACGCCGATGTTGGCGTCCCCGCCCTTGTCGCCGCTGCGGGCGCCCACGACACGCCCCAGGGGCGCCCGGCGGGTCGGCCCGGCGGGCGGCAGCGGCTCGGGCAGCTCCGGGGCCCGCACAGGGGCTTCCCGGGGCTCGTGGGGCGGTACGGGGGCGGGGGCCGTGACGTGTGCCGGTGCCGCGATCACCACGCGCCCTCCGTCCGGCAGTACGGCGACCTGCTCGACGGCGCCCTGTTCGACCCGGGCCGCCTCGAAGACCCCGTACGGCTCGCCCTTGCCCGGTGGGGCCGTGACGTGGAAGCCGGGGTACGAGGCGAGGGCCAGCTCGACCGCCGCCGCGCCGAGCCGGCGGCCCACGGTGTCCTGGTCGGCGTCGCGCGCGACGAGGCGCAGCAGGGCGCTCGCGGTCTCCTCGCTGTCCGCGTCGGCGTGGTCGGTGCGGGCCAGCTCCCAGCGCACGTGCGCTGGGCGGGACTTGGCGGCGGCGAAGGCGTCGTCCATTTGCGCGCGGACCAGGTCGGCCTTGGCGTCGATGTCGAGGCCCGTGAGTACGAACACGACTTCGCCGCGCCAGCCGCCGAGCCGGTTGAGGCCGACCTTGAGGGTGGCCGGGGGCGCCTCGCCGCGTACCCCGCTGACGCGGACCCGGTCGGGGCCCTCCTGGGTGAGCCGCACGGTGTCCAGGCGCGCGGTGACGTCGGGTCCCAGGTAGCGGGGTCCCGTTGTCTCGTACAGGAGTTGCGCGGTGACCGTGCCGATGTCGACGACGCCTCCGGTGCCGTCGTGCTTGGTGATGACGCAGGAGCCGTCCTCGTGGATCTCGGCGATCGGGAACCCGGGGCGGCGCATCGCGCGCGGGGGGTGTGCCGTGAAGAAGGCGTAGTTGCCGCCGGTGGCCTGGGTGCCGCACTCCAGGATGTGCCCGGCGACGACGGCACCCGCGAGACGGTCGTAGTACGCGGAGCCTCCCGGCTCCCTCCGATCCCCCGGTCCCTCGGGCCCCTCCGGCTCACCCCGCTCCCCTGGCTCCCCCGGCTCCCATCCGAAGTGCGCGGCGGCCGGTCCGGTGACGAGCGCGGCGTCGGTGACGCGTCCCGTGACGACGATGTCGGCGCCCGCGCGCAGGCTCGCGGTGATGCCGGCGCCGCCGAGGTAGGCGTGGGCGGCGAGGACGCCTTCGCCCCAGCCCCCGCGCGCGAGGAGGTCGTCGCCCTCGACGTGCGCCACGCGTGCGGGGATGCCGAGCCGGTCGGCCAGTGCGCGGACGCGGTCGGCGAGTCCGGCCGGGTTGAGGCCGCCCGCGTTGGTGACGATCCGTACGCCCCGCTCGTGCGCGAGCCCCAGGCAGTCCTCCAGTTGGCGCAGGAACGTCTTGGCGTAGCCGGTTTCCCGGTCGCGCAGCCGGTCGCGGCCGAGGATGAGCAGGGTGAGTTCGGCGAGGTAGTCCCCGGTGAGGACGTCGAGTTCACCGCCGGTGAGCATCTCGCGGAGGGCGTCGAAACGGTCGCCGTAGAAGCCGGACGCGTTGCCGATGCGGAGGGGGCGGGGCGGGGGCGCGGGTGTCGGTGTCGGTACGGGCGGGGTCGTCATCGGCCGGCCTCCTCGCCGGGCGCCCCCTTGGGCGCGCGCCCCGCACCCGGCGGCCCCGCGAACGCCTGCGCGATGTCCAGCCACCGATCGGCGTCGGCACCCTCGGCCCGTACCGCCAGATCCGTGCGATGGGCGCGCTGGGTGACCAGCAGGCAGAAGTCCAGCGCGGGCCCGGTGACCCGCTGGGCGGCGTCCTCGGGGCCGTACGTCCAGATCTCGCCCGAGGGCGCGGTGAGTTCGACGCGGAACGCGTCGGCGGGAGCGTCGAGGCCCCGTACCGCGAAGGCGAAGTCCCGCGCGCGGATGCCGATCCGGGCGACGTGGCGCAAGCGGTCGCCGGGGACCCGCGTGGAGCCGAGCGCGTCGGCGACGTCCTGGCCGTGCGCCCAGGTCTCCATCAGCCGTCCGGTGGCCATCGACGCGGCCGACATGGGCGGGCCGTACCACGGGAAGCGGGTGCCCGACGGGGCGTCGCGGAGGACGCGTTCGAGGGCTTCGCGGCCGGTGCGCCAGGTGTCGAGCAGGTCGGCGGGCGGCAGCGCGGCGCCGCTTTCGGCGCCCTCGTCGACGAACCGGTCGGGCGCGGCGAGGGCCCGTTCGACCAGCGCGGCGAAGGCGGTGCGATCGGTGACGGCGAGCAGCGCCGAGCGGTCGGTCCAGGCGAGATGCGCGATCTGGTGGGCGACCGTCCAGCCCACCGCGGGCGTCGCGGCCCTCCAGCAGCCCTCTGGGAGCCCCGCGACGATCCGGTCGAGGTCCAGGGTCTCGGCGCGGAGATCGTCGATCACGGACGCCGTGACGCCGGTCGCCGTGGTGTCGGACGCCGTGGCATCGGATCGGGTTGCGGGCGCGGGGCGTTCGGGCGACGAGGCATCGGGCGACGGGTCGGACACGCTGCGCTCCCTCGGGGCACGGTGATGTGCCTGGGAGCATGGCAGCGGCGCCATAAACAAGCAAGCATGCTTGCATTAATTGAGGGAATGTTCCCCTGACGGCGCCTTTGGGCGCCCGGCGCCCACCTGCGTACGGATCGCCCCGATGCTCGCCGCGATGACCAGCGCGATGGCCGCGGCCTGCATGGCGGACATGGCCTGGCTGAGGACCAGGAATCCGGCGGTGGCCGCGATGGCCGGTTCCAGGCTCATCAGGACGGCGAACGTGGGCGCGGGCATCCGGCGCAGGGCCAGGAGTTCGAGGGTGTAGGGCAGCACGGAGGACAGGACGGCCACGGCGGCGCCGAGTGCGAGGGTGCTCGGTACGGCCATCTTCGCGGCGGATTCGACGAGCCCGAACGGCAGGATCAGGACGGCCGCGACGACCATGGCGAGCGCCAGCCCGTCGGCCTGCGGGAAACGGCGTCCCGTACGCGCGCTGAAGACGATGTACGCGGCCCACATGGCACCCGCGCCGAGGGCGAAGGCGACGCCGACCGGGTCGAGGCTGCCGAAGTCGCCGCCGCCGAGCAGGAAGACGCCGGCCAGGGCGAGGCCGGCCCAGACCAGGTTGATCAGGCGGCGCGAGGTGATCACCGAGAGGGCGAGCGGGCCGAGCACCTCCAGGGTGACGGCGGTGCCCATCGGGATACGGGCGACGGACTGGTAGTAGAGCCCGTTCATGGCGGCCATGACGGCGCCGAAGGCGAGGACGGTGCCCCAGTCCGCGCGCGAGTGGCCGCGCAGTTTGGGGCGGCAGATGACGACGAGTACGAGGGCGGCGAAGAGCAGACGCAGCGTGACGACGCCCATCGCGCCCGCGCGGGGCATCAGGCTGACGGCGAGGGCGGCGCCGAACTGTACGGAGATGCCGCCCGCGAGGACGAGTCCGACGGGCCCGAGGGCGTGCAGCCGCCCCTTGGTGCCGTCCGCCGCACCACCGCCCGCTCCGCCACCGCTCGCTCCCCCACCGCCCGCTTCGGCACCGCGTCGCCCGCGCGCGGGGAGCGCGGCGACGGCCTCCGGTTGCGCGACAACTGCGGAGGCCGGGGCGGGGGCCGGGGTTGCCGACCGGTCGGCGGGCGGGACGTTCACGGGTGTCCTTCCAGAACGAGAGTGAACGGGAGACGGAGGCACTGCGGTCGATCCGACCGAACAGTCCACCAGGCTGAACTCACCGGTCCACGGTAATGGACTACGTCAGGACTGTGAACCTCTTTTACGGCTGTACGGCTCAGAGTGCCGTACCTCACGCTAGGCGCCCCGCCCCACCCTGTGAAATGCCGGTCGCGCTCCCGTTATGCACCGCGCGCATGGCGGAGGGCGACATGGCAGGCTGGCGGCCATGAGCGGTCTCCGTGCTCTTGAGATTCGGCATCTGCGCTGCTTCCTGGCGATCGCCGACGAGGGCAACGTCACGCGCGCGGCGGCCCGGCTGCGGCTGACACAGCCCGCCGTGTCCCGGACGCTGGCGGCGCTGGAGAGCGCGCTCGGCGTCCGCCTGGTCGACCGCTCGACGCATCATCTGGAGCTGACGGCGGAGGGGCGCGCGTTCCGGGGGCGGGCGGTGGCCGCGGTGGCGGCCTTCGAGGACGCGCTCGACGCGGGGCGGGCGGCGCACCGGCCGCTGCGCGTGGGGCACGCGTGGTCGGCGGCGGGCCCGTACACGACGCCTTTGCTGCGTCGCTGGCGCGAAACCTACCCTGAGGTACCGCTCGAACTCCTCCGTATCGACGACCGGACGGCGGGCCTCACGCGCGGGCTCGTCGACGCGGCGCTGCTGCGGGGCCCGGTGCGGGTGGCGGGCCTGGTCACGGAGTTCCTGTACGAGGAGGCCCGGGTGGCCGCCCTCCCCTCCGACGACCCGCTGGCCGGCCGCACCGAACTCACCCTCGCCGACCTGTCGGACCGCACGATCGCCCTCAACACGGTGTCCGGCTCGACGGCACTCGACCTCTGGCCGCCGGAGATCCGCCCGACGTCCACGATCCCCGTGGCGAACACGGACGACTGGCTGGCGGCCATCGCGGCGACCTGCGCCATCGGCATCACGACGACAGCCACCGCCGACATGCACCCGCACACCTCGGTGACGTACGTCCCCCTCCCCGAGGCCCCACCCCTCCCGGTCACCCTGACCTGGCGCCCCGCCGCGACCCACCCGTCCCTGCGCGCCCTGATCACCCTGATCCACGAGGTGATCGACACCCACTGAGGACCACCGCCCGCCGGTGCCTTCGGTCGCGGTTCAGCCGGGGGTGAACTCGTACCGCAACTCGTAGAGGTGCCCCGCCTTGACCATCACCGTCGCCTCGACGGGACGCTCGTCGGCGCTGAAGACGACGCGCAGTGTGCGGAGCACCGGCAGATTGCCGGGAAGCAGAAGGGCAGCACACTGTTCCTGAGTCGGCACGCGCGCGGAGACGTCGTCCACGCTGCGGTGCGGGGGAAAGCCCAACTCGGCCAGGAGCACCGGAGTGCCGCCCCGAATCCTGCGACGCTCCGTGATCGGCGTCCCGCGCGCGATGTCCACCGGGTAGTACGAAGCGACGAGTTCGGCGGGCTCGCCGTCGAGGCTGAGGAGCTGACGCCGCAGCACGGCGGTGGCCCCGCCGACGAGGCTCAGCGCTCGGGAAACGTCTGCCGGAGGGACGACTTCCGCCACGTCGAGCAAGGTACTGACGGCCCGGACCCCGCCCCGTTCCGCCTCGGCGAGCCATCGGTAGGGCTCCCCCGACTTCGCGGGGGCCATGTAGGCAGCCGGACGCAACGTCCGCTGCCGGTGCTCGCGGACGGTCACGGCGGCGCCCGCACGGCCGACGACCAGGTGTTCGTCCTTGAGCAGCCCGAGCGCCTTCTGCACGGTGGCACTTGATGCGTCGAACCGGTCCTTGAGCTGCGCCGTGGAGGGCAGTCGGGCTCCCGGCGCCAAGTCGCCGCTCATGATCTCGTCCCGCAGATCGGCGGCGATCCTCTCGTGCAGAGGGCGGCGGTCGGACGCTTCCGGGTCGGTGCGGGGCACGGTCATCCGATCCTGATCTCGTACCGCAGGCGCCGGCGGTGGGCGGGCATGGTCATGAGATCGACCTGGAGAGGACGGTCGTCGGCGTCGAACGTGACCCGGGCGAGCCGCAACACCGGCTCGTCCGGCCCGGTCCGCAAGGTCTCGCGCTCATCCGGACGCGGAAGTCCGGCCATCACATCCTCGCGCACCCGTACACCGACGTATCCGAGTTCGGCCAGGAGCGTCACCGCCCCGCCCCGGATCTTGGCGGTCCCGGCCAACCGAGTATCGCGCGCGATCCCCACCGGGTAGTACGTGTCCGTCAACTCGCAGGGTTCGCCGTCCAGTTCGATCACGCGTCGGCGCACCACCACGGGCCGCCCCTCCGCGATGCCCAACAGCTCGGCCACCTGGCCGGGAGCGGGCACCTCGCCCGCCTGAACGACGCGTTGGGTACCGCGTCGCCCATGGCCGACGGCCTCACCGCTCCAGGCATCGGCCTGCCCCTGCCCCCGCGGCGTCAGATAGGGCATCGACGTACTCACCCAGTCGCTCGTGCCCATACGTCCTCCCAGAACGGCTCGGTGATCCCATACTGCGCGCTGCTTCGTACCGTAGGCGACTCACTCCGCGTTGCCACCCAAGGCCAAACCTTATTACCTTTCGCAAATAGCAGTACGGCCGACGCCATCGTACAAGCCCTGCTACTCAAGGCGGCGGTGTCCTGTGCTCTTGTCACAGCAACGACGATTCCCCAGATCTCCCCAGTCCATTGGGGCCGCTCGTACCTTCACGCTCGTCGTCCTGGCACAGTGGCGGATCACTGATCGGAGCGAGGACGTTCGTCTGTGCGTGTCCGAACTCGCCACCAACGCATTGCTGCATGGTGTCCCGCTCGGGCGTGAGTTCTGTGTCGGGCTCTCATGGGCCTGCGCGAAACTCCGCGTGGAGGTTCGGGACGGCGGAAGCGGCCGACCCGAGAGGCTTGCCCCGGGGCCGTCCGAGTGTTCCGGTCGAGGGCTGCTGCTGGCCGCTGAGCTGGCCGACGACTTCGGCGTCATCCATTACGCGATCGGCAAGACGGTGCGGGTGGACTTCAAGGTCTCCCCCGCCGGTGCTGAGTGACGACACTCAGCCGGAAGCACCCCTCGTGCCCTCCGGGACGCCGTCCCCCGGCGAATCCAGCGCCTCCGCCAACACCTCCGCCATATGCCGCCCCCGCCGACCCCTCAACACCCCTGACTCCCCCAACTCCCCCAACTCCCCCATTTCCCCCAACTGCGTACGACACGAATAGCCGTCCGTCAGCAGGACCGCTTCGGCTGGGGCCGCCGCCACCTCCGGGAGCAGAGTCTCCTCGGCGCACGCTTTGGAGATGTCGTAGTGGCCCTTCTCGAAGCCGAAGTTGCCTGCCAGGCCGCAGCAGCCTCCCGCCAGGGTGCCGGTCAGGCCGGCCGCCTCTCGTAGGCGGCGGTCCGCCGCGTCGCCCAGGACCGCGTGCTGGTGGCAGTGGGTCTGGCCCGCGATCGGGCGGGAGACGAGCGGGGGGCGCCAGTCGGGGGCCAGTTCCTCCAGGGACTCGGCGAACGTCCGGACCGAGTCGGCGAGTTCCCGCGCGCGTGGATCGTCCGGCAGCAGCTCCGGGAGGTCCGCCCTCAGCGCCGCCGCGCAGCTCGGTTCGAGGACCGTCACGGGGAGACCCAGCAGCGCCGGTTCCATCAGGTCCAGGGTGCGGCGCAACACCGCCCGCGCGCGGTCGAGCTGGCCCGTGGAGAGGTACGTCAGGCCGCAGCACACCCCGGTCGGCGCCAGTACCACCGTGCGGCCCGTGTCCTCCAGGACCCGTACCGCCGCCTTCCCCACCTCCGGCACCAGGTGGTTCGTGAACGTGTCCGGCCACAGCACCGCGATGTCACTCGTCGACAGCAGCAGCGTGCCCCGCGGGGTCCGGCGCGCGAACCAGCGCGCGAACGGTTCGCGCGGCAGGCGCGGGATGCCCCGTTCCGGCGCGATGCCACCCAGCCGCTTGGCCAGCGCCGTCAGCAGAGGCACGCGCGCGAGGGCGTTGATCAGCGGCGCCGTACGGGTCGCCGACACCGCGCGCAGCCAGCGCGGCAGCCACCCCAGCGCGTAGTGCGCCGCGGGACGTCTGCGGCCCTTGTAGTGGTGGTGCAGGAACTCCGCCTTGTACGTGGCCATGTCGACGCCCACCGGGCAGTCCGAACGGCATCCCTTGCACGACAGGCACAGGTCCAGCGCGTCCCGCACCTCCGTCGACCGCCAACCGTCCTTCACCACGGCGTCCGGAGCGCCTGCCATGCCCGCCAGCATCTCGTGCAGCAACCGCGCGCGCCCGCGCGTGGAGTGCTCCTCCTCACCCGTCGCCCGGTACGAGGGACACATCACGCCACTCTGCGTACCCACCGTCTCCGTACGGCACTTGCCCACCCCCACACACCGCCGCACCGCCGCCCCGAAGTCGCCCCCGTCGTGCGGGTACCCGAAGGCGACGTCGACCGGGCGGCTCGGCAGGACGGCGAAGCGCAGGTTCTCGTCCAGGCGGGCGGGGCGGACGAGGATGCCCGGGTTGAGGATGCCGTCCGGGTCCCACGCGTCCTTCACGCGCGCGAAGAGCCCCACCATGTCGGTCCCGTACATCCTCGGCAGGAGTTCCGCGCGGGCCTGCCCGTCGCCGTGCTCACCGGAGAGCGACCCGCCGTGTGCGACGACGAGATCCGCGAGGTCGCCCGAGAACGCCCGGAACCGGCCGATCCCCTCCGCGCTCAGCAGATCGAAGTCGATCCGCACATGGATGCAGCCGTCCCCGAAGTGCCCGTACGGCGTGCCCCGCAGCCCGTAGGAGGCCATCAGCGCGCGGAACTCACGGAGGTAGCCGCCCAGGCGCGCCGGCGGCACCGCGCAGTCCTCCCAGCCGGGCCACGCCTCGCTGCCGTCCGGCATCCGGGTCGCCGTACCGCTCGCGTCCTCGCGGACCCGCCACAGGGCGCGCTGCCCGGCCGGATCGGTCACCACGACCGCGTCCACGACGTCGGCGGCCCGCACGATCGCGTCAGCACGCGCGCGTGCCTCCGCCGCACTGTCACCGCCCGTCTCCACGAACAGCCAGGCCCCGCCGCCCGGCAGCCCGCCGGTGCCGGACGGCACCAGGTCGGCCGCCATGCCCTCGACGGTGAGCGGACCGTACGGCAGCAGCCCGGCCGCCGCGTCGGCCGCCGCGCCCTCGTCGGCGTACCCGAGTACGGCCAGCGCACGCGCGCGGGGTGCGTCCACCAGCCGGACCGTCGCCTCCGTGACGATCCCGAGGGTGCCCTCGGAGCCGCAGAGGGAGCGCGCCACGTCGACACCGTTCTCGGGCAGCAGCGCGTCCAGCGCGTACCCGGAGATCCGGCGCGGGAGAGCGGGGAAGCCGGTGCGCAGGAGGGCGAGGTCCCCGTCCACGAGGGGGCGCAGGGCGTCGGGGGCGCCGGACCAGCCCCGGCCCAGGCGGCGAAGGGTGACGGACCCGGGGCCGCACACGGCGGCGGTCAGCTCGCGGACCTGGTCGGCGGTCGTCCCGTACGCCACCGAGTGCGAGCCGCAGGAGTTGTTGCCGATCATCCCGCCCAGCGTGCAGCGGCTGTGCGTCGACGGGTCGGGCCCGAACCGCAGCCCGTGCGGTGCCGCCGCCTCCTGGAGCCGGTCCAGGACCAGACCCGGCTGGACCACGGCGGTGCGCGACGCGGGGTCGAGGGAGACCAACCGGTTCAGATGGCGGGTGAAGTCGAGGACGACGCCGACCCCGGTGGCCTGCCCCGCGATCGAGGTGCCGCCGCCGCGCGCGACGACCGGTACCCCGTGCTCCCGGCACACGGTGAGCGCCGCGATCACGTCGTCCGCGTCCCGGGGCGCGACGACGCCCAGCGGGACACGCCGGTAGTTGGAGGCGTCCATGGTGGTCAGCGCGCGTGCCGTGACCCCGAAGTCGACCTCGCCCCGCACGACGCCCCGCAACCGCGCCGCCAGTTCCCCCGCCGCGCCGTGATCGAAATCGGTCATGGCACCAGCATGGAGGAGGGATCGTCCGTGGGGTGACATCCTCGTCTCACCCCACGGACGCCTCACCCGGCGGCGGCCGGCGAGCGGCTAGGCTCGCCGCGTGGCTGAGATCCAGATTCCCGCTGACATCAAGCCCGCGGACGGCCGTTTCGGCGCGGGCCCCTCCAAGGTGCGTACGGAGGCGCTGGACGCGCTGGCCGCCACCGGTACCTCTCTGCTCGGCACCTCCCATCGGCAGGCCCCCGTCAAGAACCTGGTCGGCCGGGTCCGCGAGGGCGTACGCGACCTGTTCGCGCTGCCCGACGGGTACGAGGTGATTCTGGGCAACGGCGGCTCGACCGCCTTCTGGGACATCGCGACGCACGGGCTCATCGAGTCCAAGTCGCAGCACCTGTCGTTCGGCGAGTTCTCGTCGAAGTTCGCGAAGGCAGCGAAGCTCGCGCCCTGGCTCGCGGACCCGTCGGTCATCGCGACCGACCCGGGGACCCACCCGGACCCGGTGGCCGAGGCGGGCGTCGACGTGTACGCGTACACGCACAACGAGACCTCGACCGGTGTCGCGATGCCCATCAAGCGGGTCGCCGGCGCGGACGAGGGGTCACTCGTTCTGGTGGACGCGACGTCCGGCGCGGGCGGTCTGCCCGTGGACATCGCCGAGACGGACGTGTACTACTTCGCGCCGCAGAAGTCCTTCGCCTCGGACGGCGGTCTGTGGATCGGCGTGTTCTCGCCCGCCGCGATCGAGCGCGCCGAGCGGATCCACGCGAGCGGCCGGCACGTACCGGAGTTCTTCTCGCTGCCGACGGCGATCGACAACTCCCGCAAGAACCAGACGTACAACACCCCGGCGCTCGCCACGCTGTTCCTGCTCGGCGAGCAGCTGAACTGGCTCAACGGCCAGGGCGGGCTCGACTGGTCGGTGCGCCGCACGGCGACGTCCGCGCGGACACTGTACGGCTGGGCCGAGGACATCAAGTACGCGAACCCGTTCGTGACGGACCCGGCGAAGCGGTCGCAGGTCATCGGCACCATCGACTTCGCGGACGACGTGGACGCGGCGGCGGTCGCCAAGGTGCTGCGCGCCAACGGCATCGTCGACACCGAGCCGTACCGCAAGCTCGGCCGCAACCAACTCCGCGTGGCGATGTTCCCGGCGATCGACCCGTCGGACGTCGAGGCGCTGACGAAGTGCGTGGACTACGTCATCGAGCAGCTCTGAGAGCAGTTCTGACGCGAACAGATTTCCCGGGTACGGGGTGGTCGCACCGGTCGTCGGTGGGCCACCCCGTACCCATGTCACCCCGTACCCATGTCACCCCGTACCCCGGTCACCCCCGCCGCCGTCCACCCCCGTCCACCCTTGTCCACCCCTCGGACATCACCTGCTCAACCGCTGGAACCTCCGTACCGCAAGAGGCAGGAAGATCGCGGTGAGGATCAGCGGCCACACCACCGCCATCAGCAGGCCGTGCTGTTCCACCCAGGAGGTGGAGCCGCCGACCGGGTTGCCGAGGAGTTCGCGGGCCGCGATCGCGGTCGACGAGATCGGGTTCCAGGCGGCCACCCAGCCGAGCCAGTCCGGCATCAGCTGGGGCGCCACGAAGATGCTGGAGATCATCGTCAGCGGGAAGGCGACCGCGAAGAGGCTGCCGGCCGCCTCCGGGTTGGGCACCAGGAGGCCGAGCCAGACGCCGACCCAGATCAGCGCGAACCGCAGCAGCATCAGCAGTCCGAACGTGCCGAGCAGACCCGGTACCCCGTCCGGCCGCCAGCCCATGGCCAGCGCGGTCAGTATCAGGATCGCCAACTCGGCGCAGGCGACCAGGAGATCGGTCAGGCCCCGCCCGGTGACGACCGCGGACGGCGCCATCGGCATGGAGCGGAACCGGTCGATCACGCCCTTGGTCGACTGGGTGGCGACGATCACCGCGGTGTTCATGAAGCCGAAGGTCATCGTCATGACGAACATGCCCGGCATCAGGAAGTCCCGGTAGTCGCCGCCACCGGGCACGACCATCGCGCTGCCGAAGACATAGCCGTACAGCAGCACCGACACGATCGGGAAGCCGAGCTGCCAGAGGATGGCGACGGGTTGGCGACGGTAGTGGGTGAGGCCCTGGCGGACCAGGTTCAGGGAGTCGGCCACCGCCCAGAACAGGCGGCCGTGGGAGTCGCCGGGGGGCGCCACGGCGGGCCCGTCGCCACTCCCCGCGCCGACCGTCTTCGCCGCCTCCGTCGCTTCCGGCGCCTTCTTCGCCGTGACGCTCATGCCTTCGCCTCCGTCCGGTGGCCTGTCAGGGTCAGGAACACGTCGTCCAGGCTGGGTCGGCGCAGCCCGATGTCCTCGACGGCGACACCCTCGTCCTGAAGGGTGCGCGCCACCTCGGTGAGCGCGGCCACGCGGTCGGCGACCGGGGCGTGCACCCGGCGCTCGGTCTCGTCGGTGCCGGGTTCGCCGTCGCTGACCCGGGCGACGGCCTCGACCGCGCGCGGGATGTCGGCGGCCTCGGTGACGACGACCTCGATCCGGTCGCCGCCCACGGTGTTCTTCAGACCGTCCGGGGTGTCGTCGGCGATGGCCCGCCCCTGGTCGATCACGGTGATGTGCGAGGCGAGTTTGTCGGCCTCGTCGAGGTACTGCGTGGTCAGCAGCACGGTGGTGCCGGAGGCGACGAGGTCCCGGATGGTGTCCCAGACCTCGCCGCGACCGCGCGGGTCGAGCCCGGTCGTCGGCTCGTCCAGGAAGAGGACGTCCGGCGTGAGGATCATCGAGGCGGCGAGGTCGAGCCGCCGGCGCATTCCGCCGCTGTACTTGCCGACGCCCTGGTCGGCGGCGTCCACCAGGTCGAACTGGGCGAGGAGTTCGGTAGCGCGGTGGGCGGCGCGGCGCCCGCCGAGGTGGAAGAGGCGGCCGAACAGCTCCAGGTTCTGGCGGCCGGTGAGTACCTCGTCCACCGCCGCGTACTGGCCGGTGAGGCCGATGCGACCGCGCACCCCGCGCGGGTTCTTCGCCACGTCGAGCCCGGCGACCGTGGCCCGGCCGCCGTCCACCCTGATGAGGGTGGAGAGGATGCGTACGGCGGTGGTCTTGCCCGCGCCGTTCGGCCCCAGGAGGCCGTGCACCGTGCCCGCGCGGACGGCGAGGTCGAAGCCGTCCAGGGCCCGTTTCTCGCCGTACCACTTCTCCAGCCCTTCGGCTCTCACCGCGTAGCCGTCTCCGTATCCGTCCGCGTATCCGCCCGTATGCATGGTTCCGTTCCCCTCCATCGACCGACGGCCATGAATTGAGTACACCGTACCCCATTGAGAGTACAGCGTACCCAGTTAACGGCTCCACCGATTAAGCTGGCCCCATGGCGAGCAAGGGCCCGGCGGCGGGCGAGGGCACGGGCAAGGACAGCGGCAGCGGCGACGGAAGTGCGCCCCGCAGTGGGAGCGGCGACATCCAGCGCACCATCGAACTGCTCTGGGACACCGGCCGCCGCCCGAGCCGCGGCCCCAGACCCGCGCTCACGCTCGACCGCATCGTGGAAGCGGCCGTCCGGATCGCGGACGCCGAGGGGCTGGACGCCGTCTCGATGCGACGGCTGTCGACCGAGCTGGGCACCGGCACGATGTCGCTCTACCGCTACATCCCGGGCAAGGCCGAGCTGCTGGACCTGATGCTGGACCGGGTGCAGACGCCGGCCGACGAGCCGGAGGCGTTCGACGGGGGGTGGCGCGAGGCAGTGAGGCTCGGGGCCCACGAACAACTCGCCCTCTACGGGCGCCACCCCTGGCTGCTCCTGGTCAACCAGGCCCGTCCGGTGCTCGGCCCCGGCACGATCGGCAGTCTGGAGAGGATGTTCGGCAGAATCCGCCCGATGGGCCTGCGCGACCCCGAGCTGCTGTCGGTGATCATGCTGGTCGACGGGTATGTGACCGGGGTCGCGCGGTCCCATGTGCACGCGGTCGAGGCGGAGCAGCGTACGGGTCTGACGGACGCCGATTTCTGGCAGGCGCAGGAGCCTCAGCTGACGAAGGCCATGATGAGCGGACGGTATCCGCAGATGGCGTCGCTGTCGGAGGACACCTTCGGGCCGGACTTCGACCACTTCACGTTCGGCCTGGAGCGGATCCTCGACGGACTGGAGCTGCTGGTGTCCGCCAGGTCGTCCGGTACGACGGGTGCGGGTCCGGCGGGTCCGGTGGGTTCGGTGGGTTCGGCGGGATGACAGACGGCCCGTCGCGTGCCTCCATGGAGTCATGACTCCAGCACAGGAAGCGGGCGGGGCGCTGACCCCGTTCAAGAAGCAGTACACGGCCCTGCTGACCAGCCACAAGCGCGACGGTACGGGGGTCGGCACCCCGGTCAACATCGCCGTCGACGGCGACCACGCCTATGTCCGTACGTTCGGCAAGGCGTGGAAGGTGAAGCGAATGCGCAACAACCCCGAGGTGGAGCTGGCACCGTCCACCGTACGGGGCAGGCCGACCGGGCCTGAGGTGAAGGCGCGGGTGCGGCGCCTTGACGAGGGCAGCGAAGAGTTCCGGCACGCGGCCCGGCTGATCCGCCGCAAGTACCCCGTGGTGCACGGCGTCTGGGTGTCCCTGGCGCACAAGGTCCAGCGGGACAAGGACGTGTACTACGAGGTCACGGCGGTGACCCGGCCGGACGCGGCACCCGGAAACGCTTAGGACCTGCCGCGCCTGCCGCCCCCACCCCGCCCGAAGAGGCGCTTCAGCCCGAAGACCACGGCGAGGCCGACGGCCAGGACGAGGGCGCCCACCTTGTAGTCGGCGGTCGTCCCGTCGCCGCCGCCGTCCGCGCCGGCGCCCGGCTTCCCGCTTCCGCCCGGCGACGCCTCGCCCCCGGCGCCCGGCAGCTTCCCCGGCTGCACCGGCGACTGCTCGCCCTCGCTCCCGTACAGGAGAGTCGTTCCGTCGGGTGTGTACGTGATGGATTCGCCCTGGCCCTGGAGGGGGACGCTGAGCCGGCCCTGCCGCTTGGGCCTGCCGTCCTGCCAGGAGAAGAGGACCCCGCCGAAGTAGCCGCGCAGCGCGAGATGGGTGCCGTCGGGCGAGAACGCGCCGTCCGTCACCCACAGATCGGTCGCCGCGATCCGCTTGAACACATTGGTCCCGCTCGTGGACAGCTCGGCCGGGCCCTCGTACAGGGAGCCGCCGTCCTCCTTCTTGTCGGCGATGTAGACCCGCCCGGTCTTCGGATGGACCATCAGCGCCTCGGCGTTGCGGGCGCCGTCCGCGTACCGCACGTCGTACTGCGTGGCCTTGATCGTCTGGTCCCGCAGCTCCTTCGGCTCGGGGAGCGTGTAGATCCACACGTGGTCCCAGGAGCCGTCGAGGTTGTCGCCGATGTCGCCGACGTACAGCTTGCCGTCGGGGCCGAGCGAGATGGCCTCGACGTCGCGGGGGCTGCCGACGCCGCTCATCGTCACGGTGGCGACGGTCTCGCCGGTGCGGGCGTCGACCGCGTACAGGTAGGCGCCGTCGTCGCTGTCGTTGTGCGTCCAGTAGACGCCCTTGTGCACCTTGGACGCGGCCAGGCCACTGGACTCGGTGATCCTCGGATCCTTGAGCGTGAACCCACCGGCCCCGATGTCCTCGGCGGACGCGGGCGCGGGGGTCAGCGGAACCGTCAGGGCGGCGAGCAGCACGACCCCGGCAACCGACAGATACGAACGCATGGGCCCAAGGTTGCCATCCCGCAGGGGTGTTCGGACCGGCGGCCCGAAGTGAGGGCTCCCCGCCACCTCGTCCGAACGGGCATCCGCCATGATGAGCGGATGCTCAGGTTCATGTTCGTCGGCGATTCGCAGACCATCGGCAGCGCGGGCGACCACACCTGGCGCTACCGCATGTGGGAACACCTGCGCGAGACGCTGGGCGGACCGTTCGAGATCGTCGGCCCGCGTGAGGCGCTGTACGACATCGCACGCGACGAACCGTCGTCGTACGAGTACGCGGACCCGGACTTTCCGCGCGCCCATCTCGCCGGCTGGGGCGAGGGGTGGACGCACATGGCGCCGCTGATCCGCGAGGAGGTGCGGGCGCGGCGCGCGGACGTCCTGCTGGTCGCCCTCGGCCTGATCGACCTCGGCTTCTACACGGACGCCCGGCAGACCGCCGGGAACGTACGCCGGTTCGTGGCCGGGGCGCGCGCGGCGAACCCGCGGATACGGATGGTGTTGCTGCCGGTCATACCCAACGTCCGCGCCCGCGACGACGCGGACTTCGCCGCCGAGGTCGCCCTGTTCAACGAACTCCTCGCGAAGGAGGTCGCCGACGCGGACGAGCCCCGCTCCCCCCTCCTCCTCGCCTCACCGCCCGATGCATACGACATCGACCACGACACGCATGACGGCACCCATCCGAATGGGGCGGGCGAGCGGAAGGTGGCGGCGGCGTTCGCGAGCGCCTTGCACCAGGGGTGGGACGTGGGCGGCTCCTGCGCGGAAACGACATGAGCCGGACCCCGTAACCCGTTCGCCGTGCGTATCGTTGTATTGCGCGGCCGTGTCTGACCGAGTGCGGCCGGGGAGGAGCGCCACGATGACCGTCGTAGAGACCGACAGGATCGAGATGGCCGACGCCAGGATGTCAGAGCTCGATGAGCTGTTCGACAAGGTGGAAACCCCCGAGGGATACAAGATGGAAATCGTCGGGGGAATTGTCTACATGTCGCCGCAACGGGATGCCCACTGGGAAATCATCCGACGGATCGTCCGGGTGCTGGAGGATGCCTTCGGCATGAATGTCAAGGTGAAGTCGGACGTACGAATCGATTTCCCTGGCCTGCTGAACGGTCTGTGTCCTGATGTCGCCAAGCTGACGGCGACGGCTGAACGGAACGAAGAGGGACGCTGGCGCTACGAGGACATCGAGTTCATCGCCGAGGTCATCTCCCGGGGCACCGCCGCCAACGACTACGGCCCGAAGAAGGTCGTATACGCCGAAGCCGGTGTGCCGGTCTACCTGATCGCCGACCCCTACCAGGGCAAGTGCCACCTCTACACCGAACCCAAGGACGGCGACTACACGGTCGAGACCACCGTCTCCTTCGGCCGGGACATCGACCTCGGCGCCCCCCTCGAAGGTCTCACCCTCGCCACCGCCGACTTCCCCCGCGACTGACACGCCGCCGCCCGCTCTTGCCTGGAGTGCGCTCCAAGTCGTTGGGTGGAGGCATGAAGTACACGCAGCTCGGACGCACGGGACTCAAGGTCAGCCGGCTCGTCCTCGGCACCATGAACTTCGGTCCCCAGACCGACGAGGCCGACAGCCACGCCATCATGGACGCGGCGCTGGCCTCGGGGATCAACTACTTCGACACCGCCAATGTGTACGGCTGGGGCGAGAACAAGGGCCGTACGGAATCGATCATCGGCACCTGGTTCGCGCAGGGCGGCGACCGCCGGGACAAGGTCGTCCTCGCGACCAAGGTGTACGGGAACATGGCCGCCGACGGCGACGCCTGGCCCAACCACGACAAGCTCTCCGCCGTGAACATCCGGCGGGCGGTCGACGCGAGCCTGAAGCGGCTCCAGACCGACTACATCGACATCTACCAGTTCCACCACATCGACCGGAGCACCCCGTTCGAGGAGATCTGGCAGGCCGTCGACGTCCTGGTCCAGCAGGGCAAGATCCTCTACGCCGGTTCCAGCAACTTCCCCGGCTACAAGATCGCCCAGGCCAACGAGGTGGCGGCGCGCCTCGGCAGCCTCGGTCTGGTCAGTGAGCAGTGCCTCTACAACCTCGCCGAGCGCCGCGCCGAGATGGAGGTCATCCCGGCTTCGCAGGAGTACGGGCTCGGCGTCATCCCCTGGTCCCCGCTGCACGGCGGTCTCCTCGGCGGTGTGATCCGCAAGGAGACCGAGGGCGGGCGGCGCGCGTCGGGGCGGGCGGCCGAGGCGTTGGCCGACCCGGCGACGCGCGCACAGCTCCAGTCGTACGAGGATCTGCTCGACAAGCATGGTCTGGAGCCGGGCGAGGTCGCCCTCGCATGGCTGCTGACGCGACCCGGGGTCACCGGGCCGATCGTCGGTCCGCGCACCGCCGGGCAGCTCGAATCGGCGCTGCGGGCGGTCGAGCTGGAGCTGTCGGACGAGCTGCTGACGTCCCTGGACGAGATCTTCCCGGGGCCGGGTCCGTCCCCGGAAGCCTTCGCCTGGTAGTCAGCGGGTGCTCACGTGGCGGTCGCGGCCGGTCATCCGCCGGCCGCTGCCGCCACGGCCACGACGAGGAACATCAGCACAAGCACACCGGCCATGATCCGGTTACGGGTTTTGGGGTCCACGCCTTCGAGGTTAACCGGCGCCTTCGAGCGGCGGTGCGGCGACCGTCTCGTAACGCGGCTGCTCCCCCGGTACGCCGCTGCGCGGCAGGTTGCTGCGGACCAGGGCCAGCTCGCCCACGGTCCACTCGCTGCCGGTGAATCCGTCGAGCCCGGCGACGTACGGGCCGAGGTCGACGGGCGCCGTGCGGCTGCGGGCCAGGGAGAGGTGCGGGCGGAACCGGTGATGCTCCTCGGTCGGCAGCCCGGCCCGGCGCGCGGCGGCCTCGGCGCGGTCCGCGAGGAGCCGCATCGCGCGGGTGTCCCCGGCGACCCCGGCCCACAGGGACCGGCCGCCGGACCGGCCGCCGAAGAGGCCCGCGCCGCGCAGGGCGAGGGGGAAGGGCGCGGTGCGGTGCGCGGCCCGGGTGAGGCGTTCGGTCAGCTCCGGCAGGGAGTCGTCCGGGACCTCGCCGTAGAAGGCCAGGGTGAGATGCCACCCTGCCCGCCCGGTCCAGCGCAGGTCACCGGCGCCCGGCAGGGCGAGCAACGGGTCGACCGCGCGGCCGAGTTCGGCGAGGAAGGGGGCCGGGGGCAGAACGGCGGCGAAGAGTCTCATCCCGTCAGTCTTCCGGTTACCCTCCCCCGATGGAGAAGATCGGCATCAGGAAGGGCGGGGCCGACGACATCCCCGCGATACTCGCCATGCTCGACAGCTCGGTGGCCTGGCTCGCCGCGCAGGGCCGCACGGGCCAGTGGGGCACGGACCCCTGGTCGGCCAACCCGAAGGCGGTCGAGACGGTACGGCGGTACGTGGCCGAAGGGGAGCCGTGGATCGCCGAGGTCGACGGCGTACCGGCGGGAACCCTGACGCTGACGGACGGCCCGGGACCGTATCTGGAGCGGGCGCCCGAGCCCGAGCGCTACATCCACATCCTGGCGACGGACCGCCGCTACGCGGGGCTCGGCGTGGGCGCGGCCCTCCTGTCCCACGCGGCGGAGGAGACCCGCCGGGCGGGCATCTCCCTGCTCCGCGTCGACTGCTACGCGGGCGACGACGGCAAACTCGTCGCGTACTACGAATCCCAGGGCTTCACGTCGACGGAGCCTTTCACGGTCGGCGAGAACAAGTGGCCGGGCCGGGTACTGGCCCGCCGAATACAGCCTCCGGCTCGGTGACCGGGCCCGGGGCGCGCTGAGCGCCGCTCCGGCGGAACAGACACCCCGGCGCGGCGGGGGTGCCGCTCACTGAAACCCGCCGCAGCGCCCTCCAGCCACCTGCGACCGTGCCCGGCGGTGGACTGCACGACCGCAGCCCCCGGTGATTGGGGCTCGCCGCAGGGGGCACCCCCCGACCCCGCCCGAACCAGCCGCAACAGTCGAGTACCGGCCTCCACACATCCGCCGCCACGGCGCTCAGCCCCCCACCCACCGGGCCCGGCGGTGAACGGCACCACCGCCACCCACCACCCCGCCCCCGGATGGGGACCCGCCGCAGGGGGCCACTCCCGGGTCCCGGTCAAGCCGCCCGCCAGGGCCACCCCCCAGTCCGGTCAAGCCGCCCGCCAGGGCCACCCCCCAGTCCGGTCAAGCCGCCCGCCAGGGCTATGCCGTCGCCAGTTCCTCCCTCGGCACGAACTGGACGTGTTGCCGTCCCCTCCGCAGGTCCAGCTTCAGGCGGAGGTTGGCCGCGCGGGCCAGGAGCAGGCCGACCGCCACGGCTGCCAGGGCGCATATCAGGCCGCCCAGCGCGAAGCTGAGGCGGACGCCGTACGCGTCCGTGAGCCAGCCGAAGAGCGGGCCGCCCAGCGGGGTGCCGCCGACGAAGACCATCATGAACAGGCTCATCACCCGGCCCCGCATCTCGGGGTCGGTGCCCATCTGGACCGAGGAGTTGGCGGTGACGTTGGTCGTGAGGCCGACGATGCCGATCGGGACCAGGAGCAGGACGAACAGCCAGAAGGAGGGCGCGAAGGCCGCCGCGATCTGGAGGACGCCGAACAGCGCTGCGGCCCCGACGAGGACCCGCAGCCGTGAGGTGGCGCGGCGCGCGGCGAGCAGGGCGCCGACGACCGAGCCGACGGCCATCAGCGTGTTGAACATGCCGTACATCCCCGAGCCGCCGTGGTAGACGCCGTTGGCGAAGGCGCTCAGCCAGATCGGGAAGTTGAAGCCGAAGGTGCCGACGAAGCCGACCAGGACGATCGGCCAGATCAGGTCCGGGTGTTTCGAGACGTACTGAAGGCCCTCGCGGAGCTGGCCCTTGCCGCGCGGGGTGCGGGGGGTGTGGTGCAGTTCGGCGGTTCTCATCAGCAGGAGGCCGGTGAGGGGCGCGAGGAACGACAGGCCGTTGGCGAGGAACGCCCAGCCGGGGCCGACGGCGGCGGTCAGCACGCCCGCGACGGCGGGGCCGAGCAGCCGCGCGGACTGGAAGTTCGCGGAGTTCAGACTGACCGCGTTGCGCACCTGGTCCGGGCCGACCATCTCCGAGACGAAGGACTGCCGCGTCGGGTTGTCGACGACGGTGACCAGGCCCGTGAAGAAGGCGGTCAGATACACATGCCAGACCTCGACGTTTCCGCTGAGGGTCATCACGGCCAGGAACAGTCCGCCGATACCCATGGCGCTCTGCGTCATGAACAGCAGCCGCCGCTTGGGGAACCGGTCGGCGATCACACCGCCGTACAGCCCGAAGAGCAGCATCGGCAGGAACTGCATCGCCGTGGTGACACCGACCGCGGCGGACGAGCCGGTGAGGCTGAGGACCAGCCAGTCCTGGGTGATACGGGCCATCCAGGTGCCGGTGTTGGAGACGACGGCACCGGAGGCGAAGAGCCGGTAGTTACGGACCTTCAGGGACGAGAACATGCCACCGCGCTGGTTCGCTTCGGTGGCGCCCGGTATAGCGGGCTTGTCGGGGTCGGGTAGTGGTGCGGGTGCGGAGTCTGCTCCGGGTCCCGTACTCAAAAGCGTTCGCCTCCTGGGCGTCGAGGGGCAGAGGCCTCCGGTGGATCACCGGAAACCTCCTAGAGGTGGGCGAGCTTCTCCAGCACGGGGGCGGCGGCGCGCAGTCTCGCCCACTCGTCCTCGTCCAGGTCCTCCACCAGGCCGGCCAGCCATGCGTTCCGCCGGCGGCGGCTCTCTTCGAGCATGGCCTCGGCCCGCTCGGTCTGGGTCACGACCTTCTGGCGGCGGTCCTCGGGGTGCGGCTCCAGCCTGACCAGGTCCTTGGCTTCGAGCAACGCGACGATGCGGGTCATCGACGGCGGCTGCACATGTTCCTTACGGGCCAGCTCACCGGGCGTCGCCGAGCCGCAGCGGGCGAGGGTGCCGAGCACCGACATCTCGGTCGGGCTCAGCGACTCGTCGACCCGCTGGTGCTTGAGTCGGCGCGACAACCGCATCACCGCGGAGCGCAGCGCGTTCACGGCGGCTGCGTCGTCGCCATGGCTAAGGTCAGGCATAGTCTTTAGCGTAACTCATTACTCTCTCTAAAGACCACCGCGATTCACGTGAGTCCGCACACCCCTCGCCACATCTCCGCGCGCCCGTCACCCACTCGTCACCCGTACGAGTGAGCCGGGCACGAAAAGTGACACACCGCCGGGGGCGGGCCCGCGACCCTCGTCCGTATGGGGACCACAGTGCTCAGCCTGCGGATAGACGGGGAGCTGCTCGACCGGCTCCGGCGGCACGCCGCCAAAAGGGGAATGAGCGTCCAGGACTATGTCGTCCGGACGCTCATTCGCGATGACTTCGACGAGCGGTTCCACTCGGCCGTCGAGGAGACGGAGCGGTTCTACGGACCGCCGCCGGGGGCGCCGGAGCCTCAGGTGAGCCCGAGCGCCGGCATCAGGTAGTAGAAGGCGAAGACCGCCGACACCACGTACATCGCGACCGGCACCTCGCGGGCGCGGCCCGCCACCAGGCGGAGCACCGTGAAGGTGAGGAAGCCCATGCCGATGCCGTTGGTGATCGAGTACGTGAACGGCATCATCACCATCGTCACGAACGCCGGGATCGCGATCGTCCAGTCGGCCCAGTCGATCTGCCGGATCGAGCCGGACAGGATGAGGAAGCCGACCGCGAGCAGCGCCGGGGTCGCCGCCTGGGACGGCACCATCGTGGCGAGCGGGGTGAGGAACAGCGCGACGGTGAAGAGGCCGCCGGTGACGACGTTCGCGAAGCCGGTCCGCGCGCCCTCGCCGACGCCCGCCGTGGACTCCACGAAGCAGGTCGTCGCCGAGGACGAGGAGGCGCCGCCGGCGGCGACGGCGATGCCGTCGACGAAGAGCACCTTGTTGATGCCGGGCAGATTGCCGTCCCGGTCGGTCAGCTTGGCCTCGTCGCTGATGCCCATGATCGTGCCCATCGCGTCGAAGAAGCACGACAGGAGCACGGTGAAGACGAACAGGACGCCGGTGAGGAAGCCGACCTTGTCGAAGCCGCCGAACAGACTGACCTTGCCGACCAGCCCGAAGTCCGGTGTGGCGACCGGGTTGCCGGGCCACTTGGGCGTCGTCAGACCCCAGGACGGCACCTTCGCGACCGCTTCGATGATCACCGCGAGGACGGTCATCGCGACGATGGAGATGAGGATGGCGCCGGGCGTCTTGCGCACCAGGAGCGCGAGCGTGAGCAGGGTGCCGAGGACGAAGACCAGGACCGGCCAGCCGTCGAGGTGTCCGTCGGCGCCGAGCTGGAGCGGCACCGTGGTGTGGGCGGCGTCCGGGATGCGCGAGACGAAACCGGAGTCGACCAGACCGATCAGCATGATGAACAGGCCGATGCCGATCGCAATGCCCTTGCGCAGCCCCAGCGGCACCGCGCTCATGACGCGCTCCCGCAGCCCGGTGGCGACCAGGAGCATCACGACGAAGCCCGCGAGGACGACCATGCCCATCGCGTCGGGCCACGACATCCGGGGCGCGAGCTGAAGGGCGACCACCGTGTTCACGCCGAGCCCGGCGGCCAGGGCGATCGGCACATTGCCGATGACGCCCATGAGGAGCGTGGTGAAGGCCGCGGTGAGGGCGGT
Organism: Streptomyces sp. NPDC091292; assembly: GCF_044757265.1. Taxonomy (NCBI): domain Bacteria; kingdom Bacillati; phylum Actinomycetota; class Actinomycetes; order Kitasatosporales; family Streptomycetaceae; genus Streptomyces; species Streptomyces sp. NPDC091292. The sequence goes on from NZ_JBIVUQ010000007.1 coordinate 301,374, forward strand.
GGCGGTGACGAGCTGGCCGTTGTCGAGCTGATGCCCGTACATGTCCTTCGCGCTGCCGAGGATGATCGGGTTCAGCACGATGATGTAGGCCATCGCGAAGAAGGTGGCGAAGCCGCCACGGATCTCCCGGGGGACGCTGGAGCCGCGCTCGGAGATCTTGAAGAAACGGTCCAGGCCGTTCTTGGGCGACTGGGGCGCAGGCGGCTCGGCCGCTGCGTCGACCTTGGCGGTGGCCGAGGGGGGCATGCGTGACCTCAGTTGTATGTTCGTACGAAGAAAACGGGCCAATCCAGGACCGGTTCAGTATGAACATATCAAGGGGGCGGACGCCATCTCCGCGCGTAGACATGCGGAGACGCGCGGTGCGGAGGCGGGTGCGCGGGGCTCCGGCGAGCGCCCCGTAAGGCCCCCGTAAGCTGTGCCCATGGAGAAGTGGACCCCCCGTCACGAGGCGCCGGAGCCCCTGGAAGGCCCCGTGGTGCCCACCATCACGGGCGGCACGATCCTCTGGTTCGTCCTCTTCCTCGTACAGCTCCCCTTCTACGGCTGGTTCGACGACCACGGGCACCTGTGGTGGCTGTGGACCTGCCTGGCCGGCGGCGGGCTCGGACTGATCGGGATCTGGTACGTGCGCAAGCGGGACGCGGCCATCAAGCGCGACGCCGCCGCCCGGGACGCTGCCGCGTCCGAGGGCTAGACAGGCCTCCGGGTTCTCCGGGTTCTCCGGGTTCTCCGGGTTCTCAGGGTCGGGTACACCCACAGGACCGCCCCGCTCGAAAAGTTCTCCTCCCGTAGTCGGATCTTTGGGGCCCCCGGCGGGTGAACCGCCCTCGCGTTACGTACCGTCAAAGGCATGACGCATATCGACGCGGGCGCCGAACTCGATCCTGTGCATCCGGTGCCGATACCGGCGGGGGTGGTGGCGCGCGGGCTGACCACGGCCGAGGTCGCCGAACGGGTGGCCCGGGGCGAGGTCAACGACGTCCCCGTGCGCAGCAGCCGCTCCACCAAGGAGATCGTCCGCGCGAACGTCTTCACCCGGTTCAACGCCATCATCGGCGTGCTCTGGATCATCATGATGTTCGTCGCGCCGTTCCAGGACAGCCTGTTCGGCTATGTGATCCTCGCGAACACCGGTATCGGGATCATCCAGGAGCTGCGGGCGAAGAAGACCCTCGACTCGCTCGCCGTCATCGGCGAGGCCCGGCCGACCGTACGGCGGGACGGCGCCGCCACCGAGATCAGTACTTCTGAGATCGTGCTCGGCGACATCATCGAGATCGGTCCCGGCGACAAGGTCGTCGTGGACGGCGCGTGTGTCGAGGCGGACGGTCTGGAGATCGACGAGTCGCTGCTCACCGGCGAGGCCGACCCGGTCGTGAAGCAGCCGGGCGACGCGGTCATGTCCGGCAGCTTCGTCGTCGCGGGCGGCGGTGCCTTCGGCGCGACGAAGGTCGGCCGCGAGGCGTACGCGGCCCAGCTCGCCGAGGAGGCGTCCCGCTTCACACTCGTCCACTCCGAGCTGCGGACGGGCATCTCCACCATCCTCAAGTACGTGACGTGGATGATGATCCCGACCGCGATCGGGCTCATCATCAGCCAGCTCGTCGTCAAGGACAACAACTTCAAGGACTCCGTGGCGCGGACCGTCGGCGGCATCGTGCCGATGGTTCCCGAGGGTCTGGTGCTGCTGACGAGCGTCGCCTTCGCGATCGGCGTCATCCGGCTTGGCCGGAAACAGTGCCTCGTGCAGGAACTTCCCGCCATCGAAGGCCTCGCGCGCGTGGACACCGTCTGCCTCGACAAGACGGGCACGCTCACCGAGGGCGGCATGGACGTCACCGAGCTGCGCGCGCTGAACGGCGCGGACGACACATACGTCCGTACCGTGCTCGGCGCCCTCGGCGCGGCCGATCCCCGGCCCAACGCGTCCCTCCAGGCCATCATCGACGCCTACCCGGACGGCGCGGGCTGGCGCTGCACCGAGTCGCTGCCGTTCTCCTCGGCCCGCAAGTACAGCGGCGCCAGTTTCGGCGAGAGCGACGGGGACACCAGTACGTGGCTGCTCGGCGCGCCCGACGTGCTCCTGCCCGCGGGCGACCCGGCGCTCGCCGAGACCGAGACCCTCAACGAGCAGGGGCTGCGGGTCCTGCTGCTCACCCGCGCCACCAAGGAGCTGGACGACCCCGAGGTGAAGCAGGGCGCACGGCCCACCGCGCTCGTCGTCCTGGAGCAGCGGCTGCGGCCCGACGCCAGTGACACCCTGCGCTACTTCGCCGACCAGGACGTCCGCGCCAAGGTCATCTCCGGGGACAACGCCGTGTCGGTCGGCGCGGTCGCCGGGAAGCTGGGGCTGCCGGGCGCCGAGAACACCGTCGACGCGCGGACCCTGCCCGAGGAGAAGGAGGGCATGGCGGACGCCCTGGACGAGCACACCGTCTTCGGCCGGGTCACGCCGCAGCAGAAGCGGGACATGGTCGGCGCGCTCCAGTCGCGCGGGCACACGGTCGCGATGACCGGTGACGGCGTCAACGACGTACTCGCGCTCAAGGACGCCGACATCGGCGTCGCGATGGGCTCCGGGTCCGAGGCGACCCGCGCGGTCGCCCAGATCGTGCTGCTCAACAACAGCTTCGCGACGCTGCCGTCCGTCGTCGCGGAGGGCCGCCGCGTCATCGGCAACATCACGCGCGTGGCGACGCTTTTCCTCGTCAAGACGGTGTACTCGGTGCTGCTCGCGATCTTCGTGGTGTGCTGGCAGGTCGAGTACCCGTTCCTGCCCCGCCACCTGACGCTGCTGTCGACGCTCACCATCGGCGTCCCGGCGTTCTTCCTCGCCCTCGCGCCCAACAAGGAACGGGCGCAGCCGCACTTCGTACGGCGGGTGATGCGGTACGCGATTCCGGGCGGGGTGATCGCGGCGGTCGCGACCTTCGTGACGTATCTCGTGGCCCGGCACCACTACTCCGGGCCCGGCTCCCTCGACGCCGAGACCAGCGCGGCGACACTCACGCTGTTCCTGATCTCGATGTGGGTCCTGGGCATCATCGCCCGCCCGTACACCTGGTGGCGGGTCTGTCTGGTCGCCGCGATGGGCGCCGGGTTCCTGCTGGTCCTGGTCGTGCCGTGGCTCCAGCACTTCTTCGCGCTGAAGCTGGTCGGCACCACGATGCCGTGGGTGGCGGTGGGGATCGCCGCGATCGCGGCGGCCGTCCTGGAACTCCTGTGGAGAGTGGTCGACCGCCGCGTCCGGGTGTGACGTGCGTCAGTGGGTGACTGCGTCAGTTCACGGCGACGTAGTCACCGGCGGCCTTGACGGCCGGGGTGGTCGACGTGCCGGCGAAGCTGTAACGCCAGTAGCCGGAGGTGGACGCCTTGACCGTGGTCTTCAGGTTGCCCTTGGAGTCCGACTTGATCGTCTTGACGGTCGAGTAGGTGCTGCTGCCCTTCTTGCGGAACTGGAGCTGCACGGACTGCTGGGTGTAGCCCCCGTACTTCAGGCTCTCCCAGTTGGCGCGGGTCAGCGCGCCGGTCACCGTGAGCGTCTTGCCCTTCTTGACGGGCTCGGGGGAGGCGTTCACGGTGAGCTTGGAGGCACGCTGGAGCCGCCAGGTCTTGGCGTTGTCCTTCTCCATGAAGTCACCGTCGTTGGCAACGGCGTAGACCGCGGTCTTCCAGCTGCCCGCTTCGGAGTTGTAGAAGTAGTCCGCGCGCACGTCGACCGAGAAGGTGCTCTTGCAGTTGGACGTGGTCGCGTTGACCTTGGTGCACTTCGCCCCCTCCTCTTCGTTGGAGAAGATGAAGTTGTCGAAGTCGTCGAAGTTCGAGCCGTGCCACAGCATGGCGTCCGCGGAGCCGATGCCCTTGTTGTCGGTGGCCGTGTAGGAGACCGTGAAGGTCTTCTTCGTGGTGGTACCGAGGACGACGTCCTTACCGCCGTTGACCACGACGTTGGAGATCTTGGTGTCGCCGGAGGAGTCGTCCGCCGGGCCCTTGGCCGCGAACGGGGCCACCCTCTTGGCGCCGGGGTCATCCGCCTGCGCGGCGGGCACAGCGAGAGCGGTCAGGGCCAGAGCGCCGGTCAGAACGGCGGCGGCAGAGGCACGAGTGCGCATGGGTTCCCCTGTTTCAGGTCTGTCTGCTGAGTCCGGTGACTCAGCAGACAAGACCTGAGACAGGTGTGAATGGTTGTACGTGGATGTGCAGATTGTATGAATCAGGTGGCTGGATCAGATCGGCGGTCGCTCTCACCGGCCTCGTACCGGGGAAAGACACTGGTGTCGATCTGCCAGTCGCCGACCTGGATACGGGCACCGAACGGGTACTCGCGGCTGCTGGTGTAGCGCGCGGTGTCACGGCTGCGACCGGTCGGCTCCGTGTGGTGATGTACGAGGCCCGTCCGCGGGTCGATGATCAGGTAGTGCCCGATCCCCATGGCCGGATAGTCACGCATCTTCGCGACGTAGTCGTTGTCCGGGTTGGACGGTGAGACGATCTCGGCCGCGAGCAGAACCTCCGCCGGATCGACCCCCGCTGTCGGTGCGTCCAGTGCTTCCTCGCGGACGACGACCAGGTCCGGACGGCGCAGGACACCGAGCCGGGGATCCTCCACCTCCGGCCCGTTCTCCGCGATGAAACCCGGGTCGGTGACCGGGACCTGCGGATCGAGCTGGCGGCGCAGCCGTCGCGCCGCCAGTTCGTGGCGTGTGGACGGCGACACCGCCATGACGATCTGGCCGTCCGAGATCTCGACCGGGCCGAGCCCGGCCGGGACGTTCAGCAGATGGGCGTAGCGCAACAGATGCTCGTAAGCGGCCTCGCTCATGAGCCGACGATAGCCAGCGGAGCCCGGCCGGGCAGGGGTCGTCAGTCGAACCAGCGGTCCCTGGCCAGTTCGTCCGTGCGGGACGGGTCTTCCAGGAGGGCTGCTACCTCGAAGCGGCGGGGCCACTGGCCCGTTGCCCAGGACAGGGCCGCTGCTACGCCCTCGACGGTCGCCGCGTGCACCGTGCCGTCGGTCGTGCGGTGCCAGTCCACCTCTACGTCGCCGACGAAGAGTTCCTCGTGCTCGGTGTACGTGGCCGGGGTCGCGGGGCCGAGCAGCGTACGGACCGACGCGGGCACCGGATGCACCACGCCCTCGCCCGCGACCGCGGTGGTGACCGTCTCGCTGAGCCGCCGTACCTGGAACAGCTCGGCGAGGTCGGCCGCGCGGGGCGGGCGGACCGGGAGCAGCGGGACGCCGGCCGCGAACGGCAGCAGGTCCGGCGAGTCGGCGACGACGGCGTCCGCCGCGTCCACCACCGCGACCCGGCCGTCCACGACCGCCCGCAACTCCTCCGGAAGGGTCACCTGTTCGGGGTCGAGGTCGGCCAGCGCGCTGTAGAGGGCGTGGAGTTGGGCGGCCGTCACATCGCGGTCGGGGTCGGCGAGCCGGTCGAGGAGTTCGGCGGCGCCGCCCGGCTCGGCCAGGAGCGCGGCGACGGAGGTGCGCACGCCGAGGGCGCGCAGGACCTGCTCGTCGTCGAAGCCTGCCGCGTCCGCCGACTCGTACAGTCCGGCGAGCAGCGGGTCGCCGCCCGCCGCGCGGAGCCCGGCGGGCCTGCGCCCTTCGAGTACGGGGTGGCCGCGCAGCCACCACGCGGTGTACGGGCGGACGGTCTCGGTGGTGCCGTCGGGCAGCAGGACCCGTACCGGCTGGGTGAGGGCGTCGCGCAGCGGCGGGCGGGAGAGCAGGGCGAGCGCCTGCGGCCAGCGCTCGTCGTCCACCAGGTCGAGGTCCCGTACGGCGACGAGTTCGGTGGCGACCGGCGGGACCGGGGAGTCCGGAAGCCGGTCGAGCACGTCCTCGCACCAGACGTCGACGGCGTCGAGCAGGCCGGGGTCGTCGGGCTGGGCGAAGTCGCCTTCGCGGGGCTCCAGTTCATCGGGGTCGAGAACGACGTCGGTGGCGCGGACGAGCGCGAAGTCGGCGAGTACGCCGCACGCGGCCAGGGGCTGCGGTCCCCAGCGGTGGGCCAGCTCGCCGTCGACCGCGTCGATCTCGCCCTCGCGCACCACCGAGGCGAAGTCGCTGCCGGGCAGCAGCAGTTCGCCTGCCGGGGCGAGTTCGCCGGATTCGTCGGCGAGGGCGAGGGCGCCGAGCCAGGGCTCGTCACCGGGTTCGAGCCCGGCGTCCCTGACCAGCGCGAGGACGACCTCGGCGAGTTCGTCGGCGCCGAGCGCCCCCGTACCGTCCACATCCCACGTGTCGTCGTCCAGCGAGGCGGCGACCGCGGCGCGGACCTGCGGGGTCGTCAGCACGGCCCGGGGCGTGGCGGGGAGCGCGCCGAGCTTCTCCAGCAACGGATGGACGGCGTCCGGATGGGCGACCTTCAAGCCGAGGCGGGCGAGGGACGCGGGCCCGGTGAGGTCGTCGGCGCCGCCGGTACCCGGCGCGGGGAGCAGGATCTGCCGGGGCCCGATCCGGGTCGAGCCGTCGGCGAGGGGCACCGGCAGACCGCTGAGCCGGTCCGGGTCGACGCCCGCGAGGCTGTCGTACAGGCGCCACCACCACTCCGGGTCGCGCTCCAGGCCCGCGAGCCGGTCGACGGCCTCGGTCAGCGGGACCCGGGCGACCCCGAGCGTGCGCAGTTCGACACGGCGTTCGAGCCCGGCGGGCAGCAGGCTGGGCAGCACCTCGGCGAGGACCCGCACGGTGTCGGCGCCCGCGCCCTCGACCACCTCGGCGTCGCGGGGGCGCAGGGCGCCGCTGTCGGACGCGGACGGTACGGGATCCCCGTCAGCGAGGTCGTCCCACTCCCGCGGCGCGTCCTCGTCGTCCCGTGCGGCGGGCAGCGCGGGCGGCAGGAAGGGGGTGCGGGGCAGCCGGGCGAGGACGGCCTGCCGCAGGGCGCCGTCCAGCTCGCCCTTGCCGAGGGGCCCCGGCACCAGGTCGATGGTGCCGGGTGCGACGGGGCGCCAGGCGGCGAGGAGGTCGGCGTACGCGTCGGCGGCGCGGTCGACCAGGAAGTCGGTCAGCGGGCCCGGCGCCGCGTGCCGCCGTGTCGGGTCGAGGGGGAACGACGCGATGAGCAGCGCCGGGACGCCCAGGGCCTCGTCGCTGGGGGTCGGGGCGTGCACGACCGGGGCGGTACGGGGCGGCAGCGGGGCGCCTTCGGCGTCGACCGGGACGGCCCAGGTGACGGACCAGAAGGGCCGCAGCCGCTCCTCGACGGGCCGCCCCACCAGCAGCTCGGGCGCCACCGCGCCGTGCCGCGCGACGGTGCGCCAGCGCGAGGTGCCGTCGCGGGTGTCCTCCACGACGGTGTACGGCTCGGCGACGGACCGGCGCAGCGTTCGGACCGCTCCCCCGGACTCCACGACGACCTCCGCGAGGCCCGGCAGGGCGAGCAGCAGCGCGTCGTCCACGGCGTCGAGCAGCCGCGCCACGAGATCCCGCGCGGCGGCGTCCCGCAGCGGCAGGATCACCACGGTGTCGTACGGGTCGGGCGCGGTGCCCTCGGCGGGGAACGGGAGCCTCAGCAGCGGGACATGGCCGTCACGGCGGCGCAGCTCCTCGCCGAGCCCAGGCCCCGCGGCGGCCCGCCGCGCGGTCTCGTCGGCGAGGGCGCGGGCCTCGGCGAGCGACCAGCGGACGCCGCCGGAGCGGCCGACGACGGCGGGTTCGTCGGAGACGGCGAGCACGGCGGCGAAGCCGACACCGAACCGGCCGACGGCGCCCTGCGTCGCGTCGTCGCGCTTCGCCGACGCGCGCAGCGTGGCGAGGGATTCGACGCCTGCCGCGTCGAGCGGGGCGCCGGTGTTGGCGGCGACGAGGACGTCCTCGTGGAGGGTGAGGCGGAGTCTGCCGGGGGCTCCGGCGCGGGCCGCCGCGTCGGCTGCGTTCTGCGCCAGCTCCACGACGAGGCGGTCCCGGTAGCCGCCGAGCGCCAGGTCCTCCTCGGCGTTGGCGTCCTCACGGAACCGCGCGGGGCTCGCGCCCCAGGCGTCGAGCACGCCGCGGCGCAGCCGGGCCGTCCCGAACGGGTCCGCCCCTTCGGGGGCCGGCCGCACGAACTTGCTCACGGGTCACTCCTTGTCGCGGGACGCTCGGGACGCTGCCCTCGCTCGGCACAGTCCGACGCTACTCGCGTCGGCGCCCGAAGGTACCGCGCCCCGGGGTGACCTCAGGAATGCCCCAGTTCCTCCGTGGGAGAAGCCTCATCGACGGAGCCGGAGTCCGGCTCGGGGCGGAGCGGGAGGACGTCCACGCGGGTCTCGTCGATCACCGGTGGCGCGGGCCGGGGCGGTACCGGCATCACGGCGGCCTCGGAGTGGCCTCCGCAGCCGTACGAGAGGGAGACGAGGTGGCCGTCGGCGGGCGAGAACTCGTTCGCGCAGACTCCGAACGCCTGTCCGAGTGAGCCGCCGATCGGGGCGAGGAAACCGCAGGACACGCAGGTCGCGGGCGCGGCCTGTGCCATCGGCGCCTTCGCACCGTACGACTCCTCCCAGCGGTCGGCCGCGATGTGCAGCCCGTACCGCGACAGGACGCGGGCCCGGCGCATGCCCAGCTCCTCGGCGACCGACGCGATCGAGCCACGGGACGGCACCACGGGGAGCACGGCGGGTGAACCGGCGGTCACGTCGGCGTCCTCGGCCTCCGCGAGTTCGGCCATCTCGTCGGACACGGCGGCGTTCGGCGCGGGCTCGTCCTCGCCGGTGTACCCGGGTTCGAGGCGCAGGTCGTCGGCCTCGGTGGGCAGCAGGTCGCCGGGGCCCAGGTCGCCGGGGCGCAGCCGCTCGCTCCACGGCACCCACTCCGGCGCGAGCAGCGCGTCGGAACCGGGCAGCAGCACGGTCTCGTCCAGCGTGACGACCTTGGCGCGGGACGCGCGGGCGACGGTCACGGCCCAGCGCCAGCCCCGGTAGCCGGGCTCCTTGCATTCGAACAGATGGGTGACGACCCGGTCGCCCTCGGCGAGCGTCGCGACATGTTCGCCGACCACACCCGGCGCCGCTGCCTCCTCGGCCGCGTCCCGGGCGAGCCCCACCGCCTCGGCGCACAGGCGGTCGGGGGTGCGGCTTCGCGTTGTCGCTGCGCTCACAGGTATCGCTTCTCTCCTACGCCGTCTGACGAGTGCGCCCCCCGGACGGAAGAGCCGGAACCATCGGGAACACGGACGGAGCGGACCGGAGGGCCGCGTCGACGTCCGCGCCCGATCGCCTCGGGCGCGCCTACGTCATCCATTCTGCGCGATGACCGAGAGGCGCGCGGCCAAGACCAACCGCCGCAGGCGCGCTACGCACGCTACCCCCTCCGGGGCGCTGGGCCCACACCGGCGTACGGCGCCGTGTCCTTCTTGTTGTCCGCTCCCTTGTTCGCCGGCGCCTTCCCGCGTGCGTTGCCGTATGCGTTCCCTGTGCGCGGGGCCACCACCGCCGTTCAACCCCCGTCCCACCCCCGTACGCGCGGCAACCGCACTACGAACGCCGTTCAGGGGGCACTATGACGGGGTGGCAGCGGCGAGGTCGTCCCGTTCAGCCGGCGGATCGGGTCCGGTCCGCCGGTGGGCGCGTGCGGTCGGGCATGCCGTGCGGGCGCCGTTCACCAGCACAGGGCGGGGCATCCGCAAGGCGACCCACGCGCACGGCGCGGGCGAGTCCGGGCTCGGCAAACTGATCGAACTGCACGCGGTGAACGGCGCGGGCGACGTCATGATCACCGTCGCCCTCGCGTCCACTGTCTTCTTCTCGGTGCCCACCGACGAGGCACGCGGCCGGGTCGCCCTCTACCTCGCCGTCACCATGGCGCCCTTCACCCTCCTCGCCCCCGTCATCGGCCCGCTCCTGGACCGGCTGCCGCACGGGCGCCGCGCGGCGATGGCGGCGGCGATGTTCGCCCGCGCCCTGCTCGCCCTGATCCTGTCGGGCGCGGTCGCCACGGGCAGCCTGGAGCTGTATCCGGCGGCGCTCGGCGTGCTGGTCGCGTCGAAGGCGTACGGCGTGGTGCGCAGCGCCGTCGTACCGCGTCTGCTGCCACCCCGGTTCTCGCTGGTCAAGGCCAATTCGCGGGTCACGCTCGGCGGGCTCCTGGCCACCGGTGTCGCGGCGCCGATCGGCGCCGGGCTGCACATGCTGGGCCCGCGCTGGCCGCTCTACGGCGCCTTCGTCATCTTCGTCGCGGGGACGTTCCTGTCGATATCGCTGCCCCACAAGGTCGACTCGGCCCGGGGCGAGGACAGGGCGCTGCTCGCCGCCGACGAGGACCATGTGCGCGGCCCGCTGACGAAGAAGTCCCGCCGCCCGGGGCTGCGGACGGTCGGCCCGGCCGTCACCAACGCGCTCGGCGCCAACGCGTCCCTGCGCTGTCTCTCCGGCTTCCTGATCTTCTACCTGGCCTTCCTCCTGCGCGAGCACCCGCTGACCGGCCAGAGCGCGGTCGTCTCGCTCGGCCTGGTGGGTGTCTCGGCGGGCGCGGGCAACGCGATCGGCACGGCGTTCGGCGCATGGCTGAAGGCGCGGGCGCCGGAGGTCATCATCGTGACCGTCGTCGCCTGTGTCCTGGGCATGGCGATCACGGCGGCGGTGTTCTTCGGCGCGGTCCTGGTGGCCTGCCTCGCGGCGGTCGCGGGCTTCTCACAGGCCCTCGCGAAACTGTCCCTGGACGCGCTGATCCAGCGGGACGTCCCGGAGACGGTACGGACGTCGGCGTTCGCCCGTTCCGAGACGCTGCTCCAGATGGCGTGGGTACTGGGCGGCGCCATCGGCATCGCCCTGCCCCTGAACGGTGTCCTCGGCCTCTCGGTCGGCGCGGCGATCGTGGCCACCGGCTGGCTGACCACGGCGAAGGGCCTACTGAGCGCGGCGAGACGCGGCGGCGCGACACGTCCACGGGTGGCGTGAGGCAAGCCCAGGGGCACGGGCACCCTGCCGACACGTCAGCCCGTGACCGGACGGCACGTCTGTCCGTACCTCTGCGGGAAACCCACGCGCGACCCGACGCCACATCCGCACGCACCCCTGCGGGGAACCCACGCGCGACCCGACGGCAGTCGGCTCGCGGCCCGACGTCGCATCCACGCACGGCATCACGGCAGGTACGCCCGCGACCCGACGGCACAACCGCGCACGGCCTCACGACGACCCGCCCTTGGCCTCACGGCACTCAGCCCACGATCCGGCAGCACATCCGCCCATGACCCGACAGCACGTTCGCTCGCGACCTCACGGCACATCCACGCGTGGCCTGACGGCAGTCTCCTCGTGGCCTGACGACACGTCCGCCCGTGACCTGACGGGACTCCGCGCAACGGCCTCACGGCACTACACCCGCAAACAGCACTCCACCCGCAGCTTCCCCACAACCCGACCGCAACCCACCCGCACCCCGACAGCACCCCACCCGCACCCCGACGCCAGTCGGCTCACGCCCCCGGCGCCAGTCGGCTCGCGGCCTCACGGCACGCCGTACCCGCATGGCCGGACCTCGGCGGGTGCCGGATAACCTTCGCGCATGACCTCCCTGCCCGCGGCGGAGCCGCACATGAAGTCAGCCACGGCGGGCCGCCGCCGGGCCGCCGCCGCTGTCGGCGTCGTCGCCGCCGGTCTTCTGACCCTCACGGCCTGCGAGAAGCCGACTCCGCTGGCGACCATCACGGTCAGCGACATCTCGATGAACGCGGAAGCCGTCTGCTACAACGACGGCAAGACCATCCAGGCGTCGGATCTCCAGAACTGCCTCAAGGACAAGAACCTCAAGGCCCTCACCTTCGACCCCGACGAGACGGTCCGCTTCGGCGTCGACCCGGAGATCGCGGACAAGGGCTGGACGATCCTGCTGAACGGCCAGCCGCTGACCGACTCCAGCAAGAAGACGTACCGGACGATCCCCGGCAGCGTCTTCTTCAACCAGCAGTACGGCGCCACCGGCAACTCGTCCACGGTCAGCGTCGTCGAGGGCGGCGACGACAAGGTCACCGGACTGTGGTCGTTCAAGCTCAACAAGAGCGGCTCTTGACCCGTCCCGTACGCATCCTCGTCGCCACCGCGGTCCCCGCCGAACGGACCGCGGTGGCGCAGGCGTTCGCGACGACACCCGTGGAGATACGGCTCCCGTCGGCGACCGGAACGGCCGCGCACCGCGTACGGAACGGTCCGGCCGCCCGCTGGGACCTGCTCGCCGTCGGCGTCGGCCCGGCCGCAGCCGCTGCCGGTACGGCCACCGCCCTGACCGCCGCCGCGCTCGCCGCCGAACCGTACGACCTCACCGTCTCGGCCGGCATCGGCGGCGGCTTCGCCCCGGACGCCCCGGTCGGCTCCCTCGTCGTCGCCGACGCGATCACCGCCGCCGACCTGGGCGCCGAGAGCCCCGACGGTTTCCTGCCGGTGACCGACCTCGGCTTCGGCACCGTCACCCACACCCCGCCCCCGTCCCTCGTACGGGAGACCGCCGCCGCCGCGGGCGGCCGGGCCGGCACCGTCCTCACCGTCTCCACGGTCACCGGATCCGCCGAGCGCGCCGCCCTGCTGCGGGCCCGGCACCCCGGCGCGCTCGCCGAGGCGATGGAGGGGTTCGGGGTCGCCGAGGCCGCCGCCGCGCACGGCTGCCCGGTCCTGGAGATCCGCGCGGTCTCCAACCCCGTAGGCCCCCGCGACCGGGACGCCTGGCGGATCGGCGACGCCCTCGCGGCACTCACCACGGCCTTCGGGAAATGCGCGCCCGCACTGGAGAGTTGGAACGAGCATGACGACCGACGACCACCGCAGCAATAACCCCGGCGACCAGAGCACCGCGAAGCCACTGAGCATCGCCTACTCGCCCTGCCCGAACGACACCTTCGTCTTCGACGCCTGGGCCCACGGCCGCATCCCCGGCGCCCCCGCCCTCGATGTCACGTTCGCCGACATCCACCTCACCAACGGCATGGCGCAGCGCGGCGAGTTCGACGTCCTGAAGGTGTCGTACGCGGTCCTGCCCTGGGTGCTCGACGAGTACGCGCTGCTGCCCTGCGGCGGCGCGCTCGGCCGGGGCTGCGGCCCGCTGGTCCTGACCCGCGAGCCGGGCGGGGCGGCGGAGCTGACCGGCCGGAAGGTCGCGGTGCCGAGCGAGAAGTCGACGGCGTATCTGCTCTTCCGCCTCTGGGCAGCGGATCTGGTGCCGGACGGGGTCGGCGAGATCGTCGTCATGCCCTTCGACCGGATCATGCCCGCCGTGCGGGACGGCGAGGTCGACGCCGGACTCGTCATCCACGAGGCCCGGTTCACCTATCAGACGTACGGGCTGCACCGCCTCGCCGACCTCGGCGAGCACTGGGAGTCCACGACCGGGCTGCCGATCCCGCTCGGCGCGATCATCGCGAAGCGCTCCCTGGGTACCGGAACCCTGAAGCTGCTCGCCGACTCGGCGCGCGCGTCGGTCCGCGCCGCCTGGGACGACCCGGAGGCGTCCCGCGGCTATGTCCTGGAGCACTCCCAGGAGATGGACCCGGCGGTCGCCGACCAGCACATCGGCCTGTACGTCAACGAGTTCACCGCCGACCTCGGCGAGGACGGTTACGCGGCGGTCCGCGGTCTGCTCACCCGCGCGGCGGCCGAGGGACTCGTACCGCCCCTCGGCCCGGACGCGCTCACGTTCCCCTGACGCGGCCTACCGGATCACACGTCGAGCTGGTCGGCGACCGCGCGGAGCAGCCCGGCGATCTGCTTCCCCGACGCCTTGTCGGGGTAGCGGCCCTTCTCCAGCATCGGCGTGATGTTCTCCAGAAGAGTCGTCAGATCCTGGACGATCGAGGCCAGTTCATCGGGCTTACGGCGCTGCGCGGCGGCGACGGAGGGCGTCGGGTCCAGGATCGTGACGGAGAGTGCCTGGTCACCGCGTTGTCCGGCGACCACCCCGAACTCGACGCGCTGGCCGGGCTTCAGCGCTTCGACACCGGCGGGCAGGACGGAGGAGTGCACGAAGACGTCTCCGCCGTCGTCGCGGGAGAGAAAGCCGAAACCCTTCTCGCTGTTGAACCACTTGACCTTGCCGGTAGGCACGTGAAGTCCTCGTCCTCGTACTCGTCGATCCGTCTCACCTTGGGCAGACGGCACTGGGAAAATGGGAAAAACGGCTCTGAATAGCACTACGGCGGGTCGCTGCGACCCGCCAGGACCAAGCCTATTGGTCCGGAAGCTGGTGGCAAGACGGCCCTTGAATCGGTCCTGCGGGAAGTTCCTTCGCGCTGGGAACTACCCTGGTCGGGTGCGTGACAAAACCCAAGCGAATTCCGCCGCGCCCGGTGACGGACTCATCCGGATCGGCGCGCTCGTCTTCCTGCTCGGCGCGGTGGCCACTCTGACCACCGTGGCCCCGCTGTTCCTCGGCACAAAACCCTTTCCCACCTACATGTTCGGGCTGAGCATGCTGATGGGGGTGGGGTTCGCGTTGGCGGGCGCCGGATTGCTGCGCGGAATCGTGGCACAGCGCCGCGAAGTCGCGAAGTCCCGAAGTGAAGAAGAGGCGAGCGCCGTGGCGTGAAAGGGACGGACGGGCGGGGCAATCCGCCGCGTCAACGGTGGTTGTTCAGCCAGGTCGGAAACTCGCCAAGATCAGCCAGTACGACATCCGCCCCCGCACCCCGGAGTTCCCCGGCGTCGCAGGGCCCGGTCGCCACGGCCACCGAAAAGGCGCCGGCCGCGCGGGCACCCCGTACATCCCCGGTGTGGTCGCCGACGTACACCCCGGCCCCGTACTCGCGCAGAGCCACCGCCTTCTGCTCCGCCCACAGGTCGCCGATCACCGCGTCCGCGGCTATACCCAGGTGCTTCAGGTGCAGCTTGGCGTTGGGCTCGTACTTGGCGGTGACGACGACGGCCCGGCCGCCGGCGGCGTGCACCGCGTCGATCGCCGCTACGGCGCCCGGCATCGCGGGGGTCGGGGCGATGGCGTGTGTGGGATACATCTCACGGTAGCGGGCACACATCTCCGCGATCCGCTCGGCGGGAAACCAGTGCACCATCTCGTCCTCCAGCGGCGGACCGAGCCGCGTGACGACCAGGTCGCAGTCGATGGGGACACCGGTTTCGGCCGAAAGTGCCTGGTAGCAGGCTTTGATGCCGGGGCGGGAGTCGATGAGGGTCATGTCGAGGTCGAAGCCGACGGTCAGCGCGCTGGAGGTCATACCCGTCATTGTGCCCAGCGGCCGTGCGGGCAGGCGGGGACGGCGACCGGCGGCCCCGCGGACCCCTTTGCATAGACTTAGTGAAGCCTAACCAACCCTTCCTTCGTGGAGTGCCCAGCCGATGCCGGTCAGACGCGCCGTCGCGATGGTGGCGGCCGTCGCGGCCCTGCTGCTCGCCGTCCTGTTCAGCCTCGCCGTCGGCGCGCGCGCCATCGCACCGTCGGCCGTGTTCGACGCCCTGCTGAACGGCGGTCACAGCGACGCGGCCGAGGTCGTACGGGGGCTGCGGGTGCCGCGCACGGTGGTGGGCCTGATGGTCGGCGCCGCGCTCGCCCTCGCCGGAACGGTCCTCCAGGGCATCACCCGTAACCCCATCGCCGACCCGGGCATCCTCGGCATCAGCCAGGGCGCGTCGGTCGGGGTCGTCCTCGCCATCGCGTTCGCCGGGGTGCACACGCTCACGGGGTACGTGTGGTTCGCGTTCGCGGGTGCCGGGATCGCGTCGGTCGCGGTGTACGCCATCGCGTCGAGCGGGCGGGGCGGTGCGACGCCCGTGAAGCTGGCGCTCGGCGGGGCCGCGATCAACGCACTGCTCGTGTCCGTGACTACCGGCGTGCTGACGACTCGGGCGTCGGCGCTCGACGAGTTCCGGTTCTGGCAGGTCGGTTCGCTGTCCGGGCGGGACGCGGATCTGGTGGGCCAGGTCTGGCCGTTCCTGCTCGTCGGCCTCGTCCTGGTGCTGTCCGTCGCGCGCGGCCTGGACGCGCTGGCGCTCGGCGAGGACGTCGCGAAGGGCCTCGGCCAACGGGTCGCGACGGTACGGATCGCGGGCGGACTCGGCGCGACGATCCTGACCGGGGTCGGGGTAGCGGCGGCCGGTCCCGTCGCCTTCGTCGGCCTCGCGGTCCCGCACATCGCCCGCGCGATCGTCGGCTCCGACCATCGCTGGGTCCTGCCGATGGCGGCGGTGATCGGCCCGGTGATGCTCCTTGTCTCCGACACGATCGGCCGCGTGGTCTTTCCCCCGAGCGAGATTCCGGCGGGCGTGATGACGGCCCTGATCGGGGTGCCGTTCCTGATAGCCCTGGTGCGACGCAAGGCGGTCCCGGCATGAAACCTCAGCAGTTCCCTGCTGTGGGCAGTCGTTCCGCTGGGGCGGAACGGGTGGGCACAGCCCAAAGTGCCGGGCGCCCCGGAGGCCAACGCCCCGCAGGGTACGCCGTAGCACGACTAGGCCAAGCAAACTTCCTGATCCACCGTCGGGCGACCGCCATAGCCGCCGCCCTGGCCACCACCCTCGCCCTGTCCTGCCTCGCCTACCTCTCCACAGGCGAGTCCTTCGTCCCCCCGTCCGAGGTCCTGAAGGTCCTCACAGGCACCCCGTCCCCGAACCAACTCGTCGTGGAAACCCTCCGCGCCCCCCGCCTGGTGGTCGCCCTCATGGTCGGCGCCGCGTTCGGCGTGGCGGGCGCGCTGATCCAGACCGTCGCCCGTAACCCGCTCGCCAGCCCGGACATCATCGGCATCAGCCAGGGCGCGAGCGCGCTGACGGTCGGCGCGATGACGTTCGGCGTGACGTCGTACACGGTCCTGCCGTACGTGGGTGTCGCCGGCGGCATCCTCGCGGCGGCCCTCGTCTATGTGTTCGCGTGGCGCGGCGGGCTGCACGCGACCCGGTTCGTGCTCATCGGCATCGGTTTCGCCATCGCGCTGCGCTCGGTCACGACGCTGTTCATGACCAAGGGCGACTATCTCGTGGCGCAGCAGGCGCAGATCTGGATGACGGGTTCGCTCAACGGCCGTGGCTGGGCGGAGGCGACCCCGCTCGGCTGGACCCTGCTCGCCCTGGTGCCCGCCGTCGCGTGGGCGGCCCGCGCACAGCGCACCGTGACCCTGGACGACGACACGGCGACCGGACTCGGGGTGCGCCTGAACCGCGTACGCCTCGGTCTCGTCCTGCTCGGTGTCGTCCTCGCCTCCGTCGCGACCGGCGCGGCGGGCCCGGTCGACTTCGTGGCGCTGCTCGCGCCGCAGATCGCCCGCCGGGTGACCCGTACCGCGCAGATCCCGCTGGTGTGTTCGGCGCTGCTCGGCGCGGTGGTCGTCGTCGTGGCCGATCTGCTGGCGCGGCGCCTGTTCTCGCCCACCGAACTGCCGGTGGGTGTCCTCACGGCGGCCGTCGGGGCGCCCTATCTGATCTGGCTCATCGTCCGCAGCCGCCGTGGAGGCACCTCATGACGGAACCTCTCATCGACTCCCTGACCGGCGATCCGGGGGCAGACCGCCCCGTTGCCGGGCAGCCGCGTCTTGAGGCGCGTGAGCTGACCCTCGCGTACGAGGACCGGACCGTCGTCCACGACCTGGACCTCGCCGTCCCGGACGGCCGCGTCACGGTCATCGTCGGGCCCAACGCGTGCGGCAAGTCGACGACGCTGCGGGCGCTCGGGCGGCTCCTGAAGCCGCGCGGCGGCGCGGTGCTGCTCGACGGCACGGCCCTGGCGAAGCTGCCGACGAAGCGGATCGCGCAGCGGATCGGGCTGCTGCCGCAGACGCCGGTCGCGCCCGAGGCGATCACCGTGGGCGATCTCGTGGCACGCGGCCGGCAGCCGCATCAGCACTGGTGGCAGCAGTGGTCCGACGAGGACGAGCGGGCCGTCACGGAGGCGATGGAGCGTACGGATGTGGCGGCGCTCGCCGAACGGTCCGTGGACGAACTCTCCGGCGGTCAGCGGCAGCGCGTCTGGATCGCGATGGCGCTCGCGCAGGACACGGAGCTGCTGCTCCTGGACGAGCCGACGACGTATCTCGACATCGCGCACCAGGTCGAAGTCCTCGATCTGGTACGACAGTTGAACCATGACCGGGGCCGGACGGTGGTGGTCGTGCTGCACGACCTCAACCAGGCGGCGCGCTACGCGGACCATCTGGTGGCGATGAAGTCCGGGCGGATCGTGGCCGAGGGCCCGCCGTCCGACGTGGTCACGGCGGATCTCGTACGGGAGGTGTTCGGTCTGGAGTGTGTCGTGGTGCCGGACCCGGTGACGGGGTCGCCGCTGGTGGTACCGGGCAGGCCGTGGCGGGCCACCGCGTAGAGAACCCCTTCCGCTCCTCCTCCGAAAGGTGTTGTTCCTGATGACTTCCACCCGCCGCAAGGCATGGGCGCTCGGTTCCCTCCTGCTGGTCGGCTCGCTCGGCCTCACGGCCTGCGGATCGTCGGATTCCGGCAAGGATGGCGCCGGGTCGGGGGAATCCGGTGGCGGTACCCACACCGTGAAGACGGCGATGGGTGACGTGAAGGTCAAGAACGCCCCGAAGCGGGTCGTGGTCCTGGACACCGCCGAACTCGACTCGGCGATCACGCTGGGCGTGAAGCCGGTCGGCGCGACCCAGGCGACCCCGGACGCCGGGTTCCTGGACTATCTGCCCGAGTCGCAGGTCAAGGGCATCAAGAGCGTCGGCGAGATCGCCAACCCCAACCTGGAGACGATCGCCCAGCTCAAGCCGGACCTCATCCTCAGCAGCAAGGTGCGCGACGAGAAGCGGTACGCGCAGCTCAGCGCCATCGCGCCGACCGTGCTGACGGAGACCACGGGCTATCCCTGGAAGGAGAACTTCCGTACCCACGCGGACGCCCTGGGCCGGCAGGCGGAGGCGGACAAGGTCGTCGCCGACTACGAGAAGCAGGTCGCCGATGTCACCAAGTCGCTCGGCGGCAAGGAGAAGGCGGCGGCGACCGAGGTGAACGTCGTCCGGTTCATCGAGGGCGCCGACATCCGCATCTACGGCAAGAAGAACTACATCGCGACGATCCTCGCCGACGTCGGCCTGGGCCGCCCCGCGATCACCGACAAGGCGGTGGACGGCTTCTCGTACGACGTGAGCCCCGAGAAGATCGACCTGGCCGACGCCGACGCCCTCTTCACGTCGACGTACGGCGACCCGGCCAAGGCGAAGGCGACGGACACCATGAAGAGCGGCCTCTGGAAGAACCTCAAGGCCACCAAGGCCGGCCAGGTGCACCAGGTGGACGACGAACTCTGGATCCAGGGCATCGGCTACACGGCGGCGGCGAAGATCCTCTCCGAGCTGAACGCCGCCCTGACTTCGGCGTGAGTCCGGGTCACCGGTTCCGCTGGGAGCGCCATACGAGGTAGGCGGCCGAGGCGAGGGCGGCGGCCCGTACGACCCAGGGCCAGGTCTCGCCGACCGCGTCGGACATGTGGCCCTCGGGGATCGGGGCGCCCCAGCGGCCGTCGGTGCGGCCCCAGAGCCAGACCAGGCCGCCCGCGACCGCGAGGCCGGGCATGACGAGGACGGCCCACTTGGACTCGGCGGTGGTGAGGCGTCGCGATGCCCAGGCGATGAGCCAGCCCACGCCGAGGGCGAACCAGTTGCCGAGGACGGCGCCCGCGACGAGGAGGGCGGCGGCGAGGAGCAGCAGGGGGTTGGCGTAGCCGGTGAGGCGCAGCCGGGGCCGCAGGCGGCGCTTCGCGCCGCCGGCCTCCGAGTCGTCCGCTTCCTCTTCGTCGTCCTGGTCCTGGTCCTCGTCCTTTTCGATGGGCTCGGGTTCGGGTTTCGGCTCGCGGCCGGGCGGGGGCTTGAGTATCTCGGGGATCTCCACGCCGCCGACGAACCCCGGCACGCTGTCGCTCAGCCCGAACGGGCCGCTGTCGACCCGCCACCAGTCGGGCGCCGAACCGTGCGGCCCGAGTTCGTCCTGGCTCGCGAGGTGCGGCGGCGACGGCGCGTCCCGGTCCGGCTCGGGCGCCGGTTCCGTCGGCCGGGGCCGCGGCACCATCCGCCGCAACCCCTTGGGCCGCGCCTCCTCACCGGTCTCACCGGCCTCACTGGGATGCCGCTGCACCGGTACGGCGGCCCTCGGCACGTCTCCGGAGTCTCCGGCGCCGGATCCCGCGGCCTCGACCAGTTCGTCCGGGGAACCGAGCCGGGACAGAATCCGGCGCACGGCGGCCGGGGTGTCCACGGGCGACTTGGCGCGCCGCTTGTCGATCTCGTTACGCAACTCGGTGACGAGCCGCATCCGCGTACCGGACGGCAACTGCCGCTGCTGAGCGAGGTCCCCGACCTTGCTCAGATAATCGAAAACGAGCTGGTCACTCTCGATCCCCACGAAGTCCCCTCCGGGACGCACCTGTTGAAAACCACCGGTCCCGACGGTACAGGGCCGGCGGGGGGCGGGAGCGGGGTCGGTGACGGAGGGCGGGGCATCGCGGTCGGTATCGGTACCGCAACCACCTGTGCCGGGGACCCGCGATGTCACCCGGACCCACTAACGTGAGCCGGATGAGCAGTGACGCAAGAGGTGCCCCGCAGAGCCCCACGGTCCCGCGCTCCCTCGCTGAGGCCCTGAGGGGCCGCACCGACGCGTCCCTCGCCACCCTTCTCCGGGCCAGGCCCGACCTCCTCACGCCCGTCCCCACCGACCTCGGCCAGCTCGCCACCCGGGCCGGTACGCGGGCCAGCGTGGTCCGCGCACTCGAACATCTGGACAGGTTCACCCTCCAGACCGCCGAGACCCTGGCCATCGCGCCGGACCCGGCGGCGTACGGGGACCTGTTGCGCCTGCTCGCCGGTGACGACGGGGACCCGGAGATCGAGGCCGCGCTCCCGGGCGCCGTGCACAACCTCCGCGAGCAGGCTCTGATCTGGGGTGCGGACGACCGTCTGCGGCTGGTGCGTACCGCGCGGGAACTCCTCGCGCCGTCCCCGCAGAACCCCTCCCCGACCGGCCTCGGCCCGACCGTCGCGGAGGCCACGGCGGGCATGTCGCCCGGCCGTATCCAGGAGATCGTGACGACCGCCGGGCTGCCCAGGACGCATGACGCGGTGTCCGCCGTGGCGTCGCTGACGGCGCTGTTCGGCGACCGGCGCCGCATGTCGGCGCTGCTCGACGAGGCGCCGCCGGAGTCCGTCGACGTGCTGTCCCGGCTGGTCTGGGGACCCCCGTACGGACAGGTGACGGCCGCCCCGGCCAAGCATCTGCGGTGGCTCCTCGACCGCGGCCTGCTCCTCGCGACCACGCCCGGCACCGTGGTGCTTCCCCGCGAGGCGGCGCTCCATCTGCGCGGAGGCCGCGCCCACCGGGCCCCGGAACCCGTACCCCCGGCCGTCCGGGCCGACCGCGAGCACCCCCCGCAGGTCGCGGACGCGACGGCGGCCGGTCAGGCGTACCAGGCGCTGATGACCATCGAGGACCTGTTCCACGAGTGGCACGAGGGCGGCCCCGCCGTGCTGCGCTCCGGCGGGCTCAGCGTCCGCGACCTGAAGCGGACGGCGGTCGCGCTCGACGTGTCGGAGCCGCTGGCCGCCTTCTGGGTGGAGCTGGCGTACACGGCGGGCCTGCTGGCGTCCGACGGCGAGGCCGACGAGCGGTACGCGGCGACACCCGCGTACGACACGTGGCTGGAGCGGCCACCCGCCGAGCGGTGGGCGGTGCTCGCCGGGGCCTGGCTGACGGCGACGCGGACGTCGGGGCTGGTCGGCGGGCGGGACGTCAAGGAGCGTGCGCTGGCCGCGCTCGGCCCCGGCCTGGACCGCTCGGACGCCCCGGAGGTGCGCCACCGGGTCCTCAGCCTCCTCGCGACCCTGCCGCCCGGCGCGTCCGCCGACCCGGAGTCGCTGCTCGCCCGGCTCCGCTGGGAGCGCCCGCCGCGCGGCACCGCGTCGCGCACCGCCGCGTCGACGGCGCAGAACCAGCCGGACCTCCGCACCCGCCTGGCGCGCTGGACCCTCAGCGAGGCGGAACTCCTCGGCCTCACGGGCCGCGGCGCCCTCGCCGCCCACGCCCGCGCGCTCCTGCCGGACCGGGGCCCCACGGAAACGGATGTCTCCGCCGACGTCACCCCCGACGTCACCCCCGACGTCACCCCCGATGTCGCCGCCGCCCAGGCCCGCACCGCAGCCGCCGCCGTCCTCACCCCCCTCCTCCCCCAGCCCCTCGACCACGTCCTCCTCCAGGCCGACCTCACCGCCGTGGCCCCTGGCCCCCTGCTCCGCCCCCTCGCGGAGACCCTTGCCGTCATCGCGGACGTCGAGTCGAAGGGCGCGGCGACGGTGTACCGGTTCACGCCCGGTTCCGTACGGCGCGCTCTCGACTCGGGACGCGCCGCCGCCGACCTGCACGCCTTCCTCGCCGCCCACTCCCGCACGCCGGTGCCCCAGCCCCTCGCGTACCTCATCGACGATGTCGCGCGGAAACACGGCCATCTGCGGATCGGCGGCGCGTCGGCGTACGTACGGTGCGACGACGAGGCCGTGCTGAACGAGATCCTGGCCG
The DNA here is from genome assembly GCF_044757265.1 of Streptomyces sp. NPDC091292. Taxonomy (NCBI): domain Bacteria; kingdom Bacillati; phylum Actinomycetota; class Actinomycetes; order Kitasatosporales; family Streptomycetaceae; genus Streptomyces; species Streptomyces sp. NPDC091292. Next base: position 323,817 of record NZ_JBIVUQ010000007.1, read on the forward strand.
ACAAGCGCGCCCACGGTCTGCGGCTGCGCCGCCTGGCGCCCACCGTGCTGGCGGCCCAGGCCGACCCGGCGGCGCTCCTCGACGGTCTGCGCCAGATGGGTTTCGCACCGGCCGCCGAGAGCCCGGAGGGCGATGTCCTGGTGGCCCGCGCCCACGCGCACCGCACCCCGCCGCGCACCGCCCCCGCCCCGGTCCCGGAGGGCCCGCCGCTGCCGGGCGGCACCCTCCTGACGGCCGCCGTCCGGGCGATCCGCGCCGGCGACCTGGCCACCACGGCGCCCCGCAAGACGACGGCGGACCGCGCGGGCGAACTCCCCCGCACGTCATCGGCGGACACCCTCGCCACGATGCAGGCGGCGGTCCTCACGGGCGAGGCGCTGTGGATCGGATACGTGAACGCGGAGGGCACCGCGACCCAGCGGGTCATCGCCCCGATCCGCGTCGAGGGCGGCTTCGTCACGGCCTACGACCACACGGCCGACGAGGTCCGCACATACCCCCTGCACCGCATCACAGGCGTAGCGGAACTGGCCGACAACCAGGGCCTGGGCGGCCTGGGCCAACCACCTCACCGCCGGGCCTGACAGCGCCCCCCAGCGCGCCAGGGAGCGCCCCTCCACCGGGCCGACGCCCCGCACCCGCCGTAACCACCCCCGAGTGCGGCACACTGGACGTTTGGCTGCTCTCGCGTGCAGCCCGTGCGGGCCGTCCCCCGGGGTCCGTGTCGTCGTGCAGAAAGGGACGCGCGTGAACGGACCCCTCATCGTTCAGTCGGACAAGACCCTGCTCCTGGAGGTCGACCACGAGCAGGCGGGTGCTTGTCGGCGGGCCATCGCGCCGTTCGCCGAGCTGGAGCGCGCCCCCGAGCACATCCACACCTATCGGGTGACGCCGCTCGGCCTGTGGAACGCGCGCGCGGCCGGACACGACGCCGAGCAGGTCGTGGACGCCCTCGTCCAGTACAGCCGCTATCCCGTGCCGCACGCGCTGCTCGTGGACATCGCCGAGACCATGGACCGGTACGGGCGGCTCACCCTCACCAAGCACCCCGCGCACGGTCTGGTCCTGACCACGACGGACCGGCCGGTCCTGGAGGAGATCCTCCGCTCGAAGCGGGTCGCTCCGCTGGTCGGCAACCGGATCGACCCGGACACGGTCGCCGTGCACCCGTCCGAGCGCGGCCAGATCAAGCAGACCCTCCTCAAACTGGGCTGGCCCGCGGAAGACCTCGCCGGGTACGTGGACGGGGAGGCCCACCCGATCGAGCTGGCGGAGAACGGCTGGGCGCTGCGCCCGTACCAGAAGCAGGCCGTCGAGGGCTTCTGGCACGGCGGCTCCGGTGTGGTCGTGCTGCCGTGCGGCGCGGGCAAGACGCTCGTCGGCGCCGGTGCGATGGCGGAGGCGAAGGCGACCACGCTGATCCTCGTCACGAACACGGTCTCGGCCCGCCAGTGGAAGCACGAGCTGGTCCGCCGCACCTCACTCACCGAGGACGAGATCGGCGAGTACAGCGGGACGCGGAAAGAGATCCGGCCCGTCACCATCGCCACGTACCAGGTGCTGACGACGAAGCGGAAGGGTGTCTATCCGCACCTCGAACTCTTCGACTCGCGCGACTGGGGGCTCATCGTCTACGACGAGGTGCATCTGCTGCCCGCGCCCGTCTTCAAGTTCACCGCCGACCTCCAGGCCCGGCGGCGCCTCGGCCTGACCGCGACGCTCGTGCGCGAGGACGGCCGCGAGTCGGACGTGTTCTCGCTGATCGGGCCGAAGCGTTTCGACGCGCCCTGGAAGGAGATCGAGGCGCAGGGCTACATCGCGCCCGCCGACTGCGTGGAGGTCCGCGTCAACCTCACCGACGGCGAACGCCTCGCGTACGCGACCGCCGAGACCGAGGAGAAGTACCGCTACTGCGCCACGACGGAGACCAAGCGGAAGGTGACGGAGGCGCTGGTGCGCAAGCACCAGGGGCAGCAGACCCTCGTCATCGGCCAGTACATCGACCAGCTCGACGAGCTGGGCGAGCACCTGGACGCGCCGGTCATCAAGGGCGAGACGTCCAACGCGCAGCGCGAGAAGCTGTTCGAGGCGTTCCGGCAGGGCGAGTTGTCGGTGCTCGTGGTGTCGAAGGTCGCCAACTTCTCCATCGACCTGCCCGAGGCGACGGTCGCGATCCAGGTGTCCGGCACCTTCGGCTCCCGCCAGGAGGAGGCCCAGCGGCTCGGCCGGGTGCTGCGCCCGAAGGCGGACGGCCACGAGGCCCGGTTCTACTCGGTGGTCGCCCGCGACACCATCGACCAGGACTTCGCCGCCCACCGGCAGCGGTTCCTCGCCGAACAGGGCTACGCGTACCGGATCATGGACGCCGACGAACTCCTCAGCGGCGACGACGAGCCGACGGCATCGCAGTAGCGAGCAGAGCGAGGGCCAGCAGGGGGTACGGGGACGCCAGCGGCTGTTGCCACCACGGGACATGGAGATCCAGCTCCCCCGCGTGCGGTACGAGCCAGAGGCTGCGCGCCGCGAACACGCCGGTGACCCCGGCCGCCCACCACCGCCGCCCCTCGGCGACAAGCAGCGCCAGGAGCGGCACGCACCACACCCAGTGGTGGGACCAACTGATGGGCGAGGTGAGCAGCGCGGTACCGGCGGCGGCGAGCACGCCGTGCGCCTGAGTGGGCGCCCGGTGCGCGAGCCAGAGTCCGGCAGCGGCGACGGCCAGCGCGGGCAGCAGCCACGCGAGGCCCGGCGCGGGGTCGCCCAGCACGCGGGCGACCAGCCCCTGGAGCGACTGGTTGTCGACGATCCACGCCTTGCCGACGCGGCCCGTCTCATACAGCCGCCGGGTCCAGAACTCGACGCTGGCGGCGGGCAGTACGAGCGCCCCGAGCAGCACGGTCCCGACGAACGCCCCGGCCGCCGTGACCGCTTCCCGTACCCGCCGGGTCAGCAGCAGATACACCACGAACACGGCGGGCGTCAGCTTGATCCCGACGGCGACCCCGAGCGCGAAACCCTTGCCGATGGCGCCCGGCGGACGGGTCAGGTCCCACAGCACGAGGCAGATCAGGGCGAGGTTGATCTGCCCGAACACGACGGTCTGGAAGACGGGTTCGAGCCAGAGCGCGAGGGCGGTCGCGGCGCAGACGAGGGCTCCGCGCGCGGGCAGTCCGGCGAGCCGGCAGGAGAGCCGTACGAGTTGGGCGGTGAGGGCGATGTTCCCGGCGACGAAGAGCGCCTTCATGACCCCTAGGGGGAGCCAGGTCGTCGGCACGAACAGCACGGCGGCGAACGGCGGGTAGGTCGCGGGCAGTCGCCATTGGGTGACCGTGAACCCGTAGAGATCGCCGCCGCCTGCGACGGCGGCGCCCTCGGCCCGGTAGACCAGGGCGTCGGCCATGGGGACGCGCTGGAGGAGACACAGCGCGGCGAGCGAGAGGGCCGAGACGGCGAGGAGCGCGGGGGCGAGGCGGGCGGGGGCGGCGAGCGGCGCGTTCAGCCGGGCGCGGGGCGGGGTGGAGATCCGGGCGCGGGTCCGGGTGGGCGGCGCGCCCCCGGGACGCGGGGCCGGGGTCTTGACGGTACTTCTGGTGGCGCTCCGCGTACGGATGCTCACGGTCCGTTCGATCACGGGCGTGACCCTATGGGATCGCGTGCGTCGCGCGGATCAGCCCGCGTGGGGCGGCGGGGCGGGGGTTCAGCGGCGGCGGACGCCGGCCTCCTCCGCGTACTCCCCGAGTACGGCGACGCCGAACGCGGCGGTGACGAAGACCTTGACGGCGCGCAGGGCGTCGCCGAGGTGGTGGGCCCGGTGGGAGTCCCCGGCGGCGGTGGCGCCCGGGGGGCCGGTACGGGCAGGACCTGGGGTGAACGTTGCGCTACTCATGCCTCCAGTGTGGATTCACGGCATTCCCGGCACATCGGCCGGAGGATGTAACCTCCGGCGGCCCCGCGTAATACCAGCGACGGACCCGACCCCCTAGGCATCCCCCGGACGCCCCCGGACTCTGTCGGACTCGCTACGCGGCGGCCGTCTTCGGGCGGGCGCGGAGGTGGGCGCGCTCGCCCTGGCTGCCGAACAGGACGAGGAATTCCACCGGTTCGGCGTCGGACGCGCCGAACCAGTGCGGTACGCGGGTGTCGAACTCGGCCGCCTCACCGGGCACGAGGACGAGATCCTGCTCGCCGAGGATGATCCGCAGCCGCCCGTTCAGGACGTAGAGCCATTCGTAACCCTCATGGGTCTTGGGGTCGGGCTCCCTGCGGCGGCTGCCGGCCGGGATCACGAGTTTGGACGCCTGGATCCCGCCCGCCCGCCGGGTCAGCGGCACCATCGTCATGCCGTGGTAGGTGACCGGGCGCAGATGGATGCGCGGGTCGCCGGTCGGTGGGGCGCCCACGAGTTCGTCCAGCGTGACGCCGTATGCCTTGGCGAGCGGAAGCAGGAGATCCAGGTTGGGCCGGCGGGAACCGGACTCCAGGCGGGAGAGCGTGCTGACCGAGATGCCGGTCGCACCGGACAGGTCGGTGAGCGTGATGTCGCGCTGCTTGCGGAGGGCACGGAGGCGGGGTGCGACGGCGTTCAGCGCCCGGTCGATGTCCTGGTCGATGCCCCGGTCGATGTCCCGGTCGATGACCTGTTCGATGTCCTGGTCCATGCTGTCGAGTCTGCCAGAGGGTATTGCCGGATCGGCAACGGAATTTGCGGTACGCGCTGGCGGTCCGCAGGGTCGGGCGTGGAGGTGGTCAAGGTGACCGATCGGCAAGTGCTGAGGGACGGCTATGACGTGGTGGTGCTCGGCGGGGGCGCCGCGGGGCTGAGCGGGGCGCTGATGCTGGCGCGGGCCCGGCGCTCGGTGGCGGTGATCGACTCGGGCACACCGCGCAACGCCCCGGCCGCCGGTGTGCACGGGCTGCTCGCGCGGGAGGGGATGCCGCCGGGGGAGCTGCTGGCGCGGGGCCGGGCGGAGGTCCGGGGGTACGGCGGGGTCGTGGTGTCGGGTGAGGTGACCGGGGCGGTGTCGGCGGCGGGGGCGGTACGGGACGGTGACGGTTTCGTCGTGGAGCTGGACGGCGGCAGGGCCTCCGTACGGGCGCGGCGGCTGCTCGTGACGACCGGGCTGGTGGACGAGTTGCCGGAGGGGGTGGCGGGGGTACGGGAGCGGTTCGGCCGGGATGTGCTGCACTGCCCGTACTGCCACGGCTGGGAGATCCGCGACCAGGCCATCGGCGTCCTGGGCAGCGGGCCTCTTTCGGTGCACCAGGCGCTGCTGTTCCGGCAGTGGAGCGACGACGTGACGCTCTTCTCGCACACCCTGCCCGCGCTCACCGACGAGCAGGCGGAGGAGCTGGCAGCGCGGGAGATCAGGGTGGTGCCGGGCGAGGTGGCGTCGCTGGAGATCTCGGACGACGACCGGCTGACGGGCGTACGGCTGACGGACGGCACGGTGGTCGCGCGTGCGGCGCTCGCGGTGGCGCCGAGGATGGTGGCGCGGGCCGGGTTCCTGAAGGCGCTCGGACTGGTGCCGGTGGAACATCCGTCGGGGGCCGGGGAGTACGTACCCGTCGACGCGACGGGCCGTACCGACGTGCCCGGTGTGTGGGCGGCGGGCAATGTCACGGATCTGTCGGCGCAGGTGGGGGGCGCGGCGGCGGCCGGGGCTGCGGCGGGGGCGCAGATCAACGCGGATCTGATCGCGGAGGAGACGGCGGCGGCGGTCAGCGCCCGCCGTCGGGGTCCGGGGTGATCAGGTCCTCGAAGTACGCCTTCTGCGCCGGGTAGTACGCGTCGAAGTCGCGCGGATCGGTGCCGTCGCGTGAGGAGACCAGGAGGTCGAGGTAGTACTCCCAGCCGGGGCCGATCTCGCCGACGCCCTTCGCGTCCGTGAGGTGCTGCACGAGGCGCAGTTCGGTGATGCCGTCGACGGCGGACAGGCGCAGTTCCAGGTGCCAGGAGCCGGCCTCGTCCGAGGTGGTGACGGCGAGCCGGACGGGCGGTTCGCAGGTCTCGATCCGCATCTCGGACCAGGGCGCCCCCTCCTCGTACGAGAGCCGGACCCGGACGGTGGCCCCCGGCGCGGCCTCCCCCTCCCAGGGCCCGAACCAGCGGGCCGTCCGCTCGGACTCGGTGACACTCGCCCAGACGTCCTCGATGGGGGCGCGGAAGGTACGGGTGAGGACGAGGTCGACGCCGTCGGGGGTGGTGTGGAGGCGGCCGGTGGGGAGGGGCGGGGTGGGCGGCGGTACGGGTGTCATACGGAGTCCTTTACGTCTTGTGTGGCCGGGGTACTTGGCTTACGCCGGGTCCGCTCACGTCCCGTACGGCGGACCTCGGTCTCCAGGGCGTCGAGGCGGTGCTCCTAGCCGGAGGGGGCCCGGAGCCGGGCGATCCAGTCGGCGAGTTCGGCGAGGGGGGCGGGGGTGAGGGTGTAGCGCCGCTGCCGCCCGACCAGCTCGTCCCGGACGAGCCCGCTCTCCCGCAACACCCGCAGATGCCGGCTGACGGCGGGCCGGCTGACGGGAAACCGCCCGGCGATCTCTCCGACGCTGAGCGGGTTGCCGCGTGTTTTCAGCAGGACCAGGATTTCCCGGCGTACGGGGTCGGAGAGGGCGGCGACGATGTCTTCCACGAAGAAAGCGTAACCTCGCGGTTACGCTTTCATCAACCGGGGCGCCCGACGCGGTGGCTTCAGGGGTGGGAATCAGGGAGGCTGGCGCGCATGGTTTCGGTACTGCAGAACGTGGCGATCGACTGTGCGGACGCCTATGCGCTGGCCCGGTTCTGGAGCGAGGTGACCGGTCATCCTCTGGACCCGGATGCCGCACCGGGTGACGAGGCGACGCAGGTACTGATGGCGGAGGGCCCGGTCCTGTACTTCAACGAGGTACCCGAGCCCAAGAAGACCAAGAACCGAATCCACCTGTGTCTGCGCCCCGAAACCACACGTGAGCAGGAAGTGGAACGGCTGTTGGCGATCGGCGCCACCCTCGTCGCGGACCTCCGGAACCCCGACGGCTCCGGCTGGGCAGTACTCGCGGACCCCGAGGGCAACGAATTCTGCGTGCTGCGCAGCGATGCGGACCGGGCGGCGATGAATTCCTGAGTCTCCGGGAACCCGCCGCGCGGCTCGGGTACGGGCTCGGTGCGCAGCGCTTGAAAATGGTCTCAGACCGGCCAGCAATTGCCCGGATCATCGAGCCACGCGCTCTGCCCCTCCGCCGTAACGGTGAGCCCGAAGCGGTCGTATCCGGGCTTCCCCTTCTCCGTCCACCATCGGTAAGCGGACTCGGCCTCATTCCAGATTCGACGGGGGCCGGATTGCCATACCTGCGCGTCGTCTCCATCGCTGAACATCGCGCATGCCCATGACCGGTCTGTGAGTCCGTAGAACCACACGGGCCGCTTGCCGTGGCGCTTGTCGGCCATGACGCAAACGCAGTCGCGGAGCTTGATTCCCATGGCGAACCGCTGGGGGCTGAACCGCTCTCCCATGAATTCGTCTTCCGTGATCGTCGTGGACGACTTGTCACGGTCCGCCATGCCGCCGCTGACGTACTCGGTATGCACGACCGGCGAAAGGCGTTGGGTTCGTGCCTTCATGAACTCCACCGGCCCGGTGAACGCCCCCGTGGCACTCTCTCCGTCGTTGGCGACGACGGAATCCACTTCCACCGTGACGACGTTCTCAACCCGCAACCGGTGTGCCAGCAACGCGGCATTCCATCCAGTGCCCGTGCCGATCTCCAGGACACGGTTGCCAGGCTGCACATCAAGGTCGTTGAGCATCCGGAACACGACGGATGGCATAGAGGCCGAAGAAGTTGATACCTCCCCCGGTTCCGTGCCGACGTGCTTGCCGTCGTCCCACTGTGTAACAACGGGAACGTCGGAGTCTGCGTACCCGTACCAGCGTTCCGGGTCTTCCGACCGCGAAACGGAAACGCTCCGCCCCGTCTCCATGTCGAAGGGCCACATGAGATCCGGCAGGAATGCGGAACGGGGGACTGCGGCGAACGAGGGGGCCCAGTCCGAGGAGAGCACCCCTCCGGTCATGAGGACGCGCCCCAACGCTCGTCGTAGTGCCAACCCGGCATGAGCCGGCCGGGGTGCCATCCGTGTCAGTGGATCTCGAAGTCGTCGTGCGGGATGGCGCGGTCCCAGATCGCTTCGAAGGCGTCCGAGCACTGCTTGACGATGCCTGGTTCGGTGCGTAGTTCCATGTCCGGGTCGGCCCAATCGCCGTCTCCGGTGAAGTGGTTGAAGAGCACCTGCTTCCCATCGAAGATCCACAGGTCGGCGCCGGGCACCATCAGGTCGGCGGCCAGTCGGCGAGACAGCCACCGCACCTGCTCGCCCGCCCCTACGTTGACGCCGGTGGAGGCGTGCTCGTAGCGGATGTAGTCCGTGACCGGCTCGGACACGATGCGGGCACGGCGAACGACGACGCCGCGTGCGACGGCGCGGGAGATCATGTCGACCCAGGGCGCCCAGTAGTCCGAGGTCGGGTCGGTGTCTCGCTCCCCGGTGCTCAGCCAGAGGGCGAAGTCGTCGGCCTCGTCTCCGACGGCGTACTGGTCGCGCATCTCAAGGTGCACGGCGGAGCGCTGCGCCGCCTCCATGAGGCTGTCAAAGCTGGGCACGTGCTGCGGCATCGCGTACCTCTCTGAGAATCGGCACCCAGGCGTGCGGAATGCACTGTGTGTGCCCAGGTGCAGTCCTGCTCACGCACTGGGCGCGGGTCTTCTCGGGCGCGGGTCCTCTCGTAGGCCGTGCGGCTCTGGATCACGATGTCCGCGTTCTCCGCCGTTCCGCCGCCACAGCCAGGGGTACCTTCGAGGTGTCGAGAGTCGAAGGGGACCACCATGTCCGACGTCGCCTCCGCCGCCCCGGAGCGCATCGGGGCACGCATCCGAGAATTCCGCGCCATCCGCAACTACTCCCTGTCCGAACTCGGCCGACGGGCGCACATCTCGCCGAGCCTGCTCTGCCGTATCGAGAACGGCCAACGCGCTGCCAGCGAGTCCGTGCTCGCCTCCGTGGCCCGCGCCCTCGCCGTGAAGGTCTCCGTCCTCCGGGGGGAGCCCTACATCCAGACACTCCAGAAGGAGCAGTTGGACGCGATCCTCGCACCGACCAGCTCACCGCGTGGGTGCGGGTGATCAGCGACAGCCCCTCCCGGGACTCTTCCAAGGGAAATGGCCAGATGCCCGGTGGATATGGGTGATCTGGCCAAGTAGGAAAACAGGGTGTCCGGGGTCAGTCGTCGAGGTCGATGACGAAGTCCACGACGGTGGTGTCGCCGCGCCGCACGATCGGATGGGCGACCTCCACGATGCGGCCGGTGTCGGAGATGTGCCGGCGCGTGTACCGCAGTACCGGCACCCCGGCGCCGATACGCAGGGTGGTCGCCTCGCGCTCCGTGGGCATCGCCGCGGTGAACGACTCGGTGACGCGTGTGACCGTGATGCCGAGGCTCGCCATCTGCCCGCGCGTCCCGCCGGGCCAGGGCTCGTTGATCGGGTCTGCTACGGGTGTACCGGCCACGTCGGACCAGCGCACATAGCTGGTCGACATCTGCGTCGGCTGGTCGCTGTCGTGGAACACGAAGTGCCGGGCGAGGAGCCGTTCACCGACCTCGCACTCGAACAGCGCGGCCAACTCCGCGTCCGCCTGCATTCTTTCGAACCGCTTGTCGAGCCGGTACTCCGTCCAGCCGATGCCCTGGTCCCGGGTGTACGGCGTCGCTTTCGCTCCGGGCGTGGGCCGGTACCGGTCGGCCGCCATGCGGTGGACCGGCGGCCGGGGCCGGACACGCGTACCGGCGCGGGCCCGGGTCTCGACCAGCCCCTCGTTGCCGAGCAGCCGCATCGCGTTGCGGATCGTGGTGTCGGAGACCCGGTACGCCTCGCACAGCGCGGGGAGAGTCGGCAACTGGTCACCGGGGCCGAACTCACCGCTTGCGATGCGGCGTCGCAGGTCAGCGGCGATCCGCAGGTACTCGGGCTGTGCCACCACGCCACCTCGTCCAAATGATCGCGTCAATCTGAGTACACATACCCTCCCGATCCGCGAGTCGGTGTTGACCTGAGTCTGGTTGACGAGGGCGTGGAAGTGACCTCGCCCCCTACCCTGACAGTGACGAGCTGTGCAGAGAGGGGCCAGTCATGCCTTCCGACGCCAATCCGGGGGACGCCGATGACCAGATCGCCTTCGGACAACGACTCAAGATCCTCCGTAACCGACGGGGTCTGACGCGTGATCAACTCGGTGGGCTGGTCGGCGGGTACTCGGCGGAGTGGGTGAAAGGCCTGGAGACCGGGCGGCGCCGCGTCCCCCGCCTGCCGATCGTCCTGCGCATCGCCGAAGCCCTCCGCGTCCGCGACCTCGCAGACCTCACAGGCGACCGGACGCCGAATGTCGCCCTCTTCTCAGGCCCCGGGCACCCCCGCCTCGCCGCAGTGAAAGCGGCAGTTGACGCATTCCCTGTCACCGCCCGGCGTGAGGCGCCCCCGGTCGCCCATCTCACCGCGCGCCTCGCCCACGCCTGGGCCGCGCGGCACTCCGCCCCCCACCACCGTGAGGTGATCGGCGCCCTGCTCCCCGGCCTGATCGGTGACGCGCAACTCGCCGCCCGCCAGGCCGACCACGCCGCCGACCGCAGGGCGGCACAGGCCGCGCTCGCCGAGGTGTACTCCCTGTCGCAGTTCTTCCTTGCCTACCAGCCCGACGCCTCCCTGCTGTGGCGGGTCGCCGAGCGCGGGCTGGTCGCAGCCCAGGAGTCCGAGGACCCGCACGCCATCGGCGTCGCCGCGTGGCTGGCGGCACAGGCGCACCGCGACTGCGGCCCGTCGCACTTCGACGCCGCCGACGCCGTGAACCTGGAGACACTCGCCTTCCTCGAACCCCTTCTCCCCGAAGCCCCGGACGACATCCTCGCGATCGCGGGCGCCCTCACCTTCGAGGCGGGCTACACCGCCGCGCGGCGGGGCGAGACGGGTACGGCCTGGCGGTACTGGGACCAGGCCCGCACAATGGCGAACCGCCTCCCGTCCACCTACTACCACCCGGTCACCAGTTTCTCGCGGGCCGTCATGGGCGCCCACGCGGTCACCGTCGCGGTGGAACTGCACCAGGGCGGCGAGTCGGTACGGCAGGCCGCGGCGGCGGACGCGGTCACGATCCCGTCCCGCCCGCGCCAGGCCAGACACCGGATCGAAGCGGCCCGCGCCTACCAGCTCGACGGACAGCCGGACACCTCCCTCGCGACCCTGGCCCAGGCCCACGAGGCAGCCCCGGAGACCATCAAATACAACGGCTACGCGAAGCGGATCATCCTGGAAGAAACCGAATCCCCAAGCCCCACCCGCCGACGCCGGGCATCAAACCTGGCGGTAAAGCTGGGCCTACTCGCCGCGTAACCAAGGGGGTGCAGTCCGCACCCCTACCCGCCTCCACCCACTCCTACGGTCGCCATGTGACACCGATCACTGAGGCTGCGGAGGAAGACATGGAGACGAAGAGCGATCCGACAGAGCCGCCCGACACCCCGCCCCTGCTCACCGACCGACTCAGGGTGTGGGTACGGGACCAACCCCCGTGTGAGCGGATCGCCGTCGCCGCGCTCGTCGAGGAGGACGAGTTACTGGCTCGGGAGTGGGTGCGGGGGCTTCTGGTCACCGAGCGGGATGACGGTGCGGTGTCGTGCGACTGGCTGGGGTTCGAGGCCCGGTACCCCCGGGCGCCTGGGCTCACGTCATCGGACAAGGCGTTCCTCGCGCTGATCGTCGCGGTCCGCTTTCCCCGCAACATCACCTTCTGGAACCTGGAGTCACTGGGCGACCGCCGCCTCGCGATCGTGCTGCGGGCGATGGCCAAACTCGCCGGCTCCGACGCCATCGCCGTGGGGACACGGGTATGACCGACCAGGACCTCACCGACCTCCAGTTCTTCGAGATCCCCCACATGCGCCAACTCACCACCGAACAGAACCTGGGCGCCGCCTGCGTCTGGTGCGCCCAACCCCTCCCACCCACCACCGGCATCAACCTCCACGCCGGCATCGGCTGGGCACCCCACTCCTGCCCCACCTGCTACCCCATCCGCACCGCCGTCGTCACCACCTACCGCGACCTCCACACCCACTGGACCACCTGCGAGCCCTGCGAAGACGCCGCCCTGACAGGAGACCCGCTCTGCCCCACCGCCACCCCACAACAAACCGCACTCCTACAAGCCCGCACCGCCGCCCACAAACCCCCACCCACCTGCCTCTCCTGCCACGACCCCATCGCCCACCACGAAATGCACACCGGCACCTTCGTCCCCCTCATCTGGATGGGATACAGCTCCCCCCACCGAAGCTTCCTCCACACCGGCCCCCGCATGTGGCACGGGACCACCCTCTGATCCCGTCATCCGGACGGCGGGCCGGAAATATTCGGTGGCCCCCGAGTCGGCCGGGGTCTAGGATTTCCGCTCTTGTCCCGCCTTCGGCCAACGGAGTGTTGCCGCCGTCGTGCGTCGCCCGGTCGGTAACCGGGCGGCAACCCACATTCCGCACCGCCCCCGGAAGGCAACCGTGTCGACCCCGCCCGACCCCCTCTCCCAAGAGCGCACCCACCTCACCCGCTCCCGCTCCGCCCTCCGCGCCATGCGCGAGGACGCCGAAGCCCTCGACATCCGTGATGTCACCGCGAACTGGGTGAACGCCGAAGTCCTCCGCGCCCAGATCGACGAGCGCATCAAATCCCTCGCCGACCTCGCCCACACCCCCCTCTTCTTCGGCCGCCTCGACTTCCTGCACGCACCCGGCGCCGAGCAGGCGGAAGGCGCCGGCGGCGAGCGCTTCTACATCGGGCGGCGCCATGTCCACGACGCCGACGGCGATCCGATGGTCATCGACTGGCGCGCCCCGGTCTCGCAGTCGTTCTACCGGGCCTCCAAGAAGGACCCGATGGACATCGCCCTGCGCCGCCGCTTCGGCTACACCGGCGGCGACCTCACCGCGTACGAGGACGAGCACCTGTCGGACCCGGCGGAGACGGCCCGTACCAGCGCACTGCTCCAGCGCGAGATCGAGCGCCCGCGCGTCGGCCCGATGCGGGACATCGTGGCGACGATCCAGCCCGAGCAGGACGAGATCGTACGGAGCGGCCTCGGCGGCACGGTCTGCGTGCAGGGCGGTCCCGGCACCGGCAAGACCGCGGTGGGCCTGCACCGGGTGGCGTTCCTGCTGTACGCGCACCGCGAACGCCTCGCCCGCACCGGCACCCTCGTCATCGGCCCCAACCGGTCCTTCCTGCACTACATCGAGCAGGTGCTGCCCGCGCTCGGCGAGCTGGAGGTCCAGCAGTCGACCGTCGAGGATCTGGTGGCGCGCGTCGAGGTGAGCGGCCGGGACGAGGCGCCGGCCGCCCTCGTGAAGGGCGACGCGCGGATGGCGGAGGTACTGCGGCGGGCGGTCCGTTCGCATGTCACACCCCCCACCGAGCCGGTAGTCGTCGTACGGGGTTCACGCAGATGGCGGGTGCCCGCGTACGAACTGGCCGACATCGTCCGGGAGTTGCAGGCCCGGGACATGCGGTACGGGGCGGCGCGCGAGGCGCTGCCGCAGCGGATCGCGCACGCGGTGCTCGTCCAGATGGAACGGTCGGGCGAGGCGCCCGACGACCGCGTGCAGGACGCGGTGGCCCGCAACAGCGCCGTGAAAGCGGCCGTCAAGGCGGTGTGGCCGCCGGTCGACCCGGCGAAGCTCGTGCTGCGGCTGCTGACCGACGGGGCCTTCCTCGCCGAGCACGCGGACGGTCTGCTCACGGACGACGAGCAGAAGGCGATCCTGTGGACCGGGAAGGTGCCGCGCGGGGTGAAGACGGCACGCTGGTCGCTGGCGGACGCGGTCCTCATCGACGAGGCGTCCGATCTCGTCGCACGTACGCAGTCCCTCGGGCATGTCGTCCTCGACGAGGCCCAGGACCTGTCGCCGATGCAGTACCGGGCGGTGGGCCGCCGCTGCACGACGGGCTCGGCGACGGTCCTCGGCGACCTGGCGCAGGGCACGACACCGTGGGCGACGCGGAGCTGGGACGAGGCGCTGCGGCACCTCGGCAAGGACGACGCGGTGGTGGAGGAGCTGACGGCCGGGTTCCGCGTACCGCGCGAAGTCATCGCGTACGCGTCACGCCTGCTCCCGTCGATCGCGCCGGGCCTCGCGGAGGTCGAGTCGGTACGGGAGGCGCCGGGGTCGCTGGTGGTCCACGAGGTGGGCGCGGCCGGGGAGTTGGACGCGGCGGTCGTCGCGGCGTGCCGCGAGGCGCTGGGCCGGGAGGGCTCGACCGGGCTGATCGCGGCGGACGCCCGGATTCCGGCCCTCGCCGACGCCCTGACCGCCGCCGGCCTCACCCACCTCTCGCCCGGCGAGGAGACGACGCAGGAGACCCGCCTGACCCTGGTACCGGCCTCCCTCGCGAAGGGCCTTGAGTACGACTACGTGGTCCTGGACGAACCGGCGGCCGTGGTCGACGCCGAACCCGACCTCCGTACCGGACTCCGGCGCCTGTACGTGGCCCTGACCAGGGCGGTCTCCGGGCTGACGGTGCTGCACGCGACCGCGCTGCCCCGCCAACTGAGCTGACTCCTACTCGTCCAGTACCTGTTACTCGTCCAGTACCTGTCGCCACTCGTGGACCGCGGGGGTCGACACCGGCCCCCGCCACCCCTCGGGCCGGGCCGCCCCGCCGATATGGAAGCCCGTCACACCGGCCGACTTGAGGCGGGAGACATGGTCGAGGCGGAGGCCGCCACCGACGAGGAGGTGCTGGGTGTACCCGGGCTCCCCGGTCCGCGCGGACTCCGCGAGCAACGTTGTCATCCCGTCGTCGACCCCGGCCGCCGAACCGGCGGTCAGATAGGTGTCGAGCCCCGGCAGATCCGCGAGCTGCTTGCGCACCGCGTCGCGGTCCGCCGCGCGGTCGATCGCCCGGTGAAAGGTCCAGCGGCAGCCGCCCAGCTCGGCGACCAGCGCGTCCACCACCGGAACATCCGCGTCCCCGGCATCCGTGAGGAACCCGAGCACGAACTCGTCCGCCCCCTCGGCCCGCAGCGACCGCGCGGCCCCCACCAGCGCGTCCACGTCCCCCGCCGCGAACCCGTCCGCCAGCCGGAGCATCACGCGCAGCGGGATGTCCACGGCGGCGCGGATCGCGGCGAAGGTCTCGCGTGACGGCGTCAGCCCGTCGGCGGCCATGTCGGTGACCAGCTCCAGCCGGTCCGCGCCTCCGGCCTCGGCGGCGACCGCGTCCCCGGCGTCGAGGGCGATCACCTCCAGGACTGCACGCTTGCTCATGGGACCCCATCTCTCGGTGCGGCTCGGGCGGGCCAACAGCTCCAGCCAAGGGTCTGGCTACTGGCCTGGCTATAGGTCTAGTCCAATATCCCAGAGTACCCGCGCCAAACCCACCCCGAACCGGGAGACCCGCCTCACCCGAACAAGTTCAGCTCCTTCTCCCCCGCCCCCGCGAGTTCGTACCGCGTCCCGACCAGCGGACGCCCCGAGTAGAGGCGGATCAGCGTGGCCGCGTCGCCGAGGTACCGCGCGGGCGGCCGGTCCCCCGGCGCCCCGCCGAACCGCAGCGGCTCGTCCCGGTCGTCCAGGTCGGCGTGGAGCGGCACATGGTCCTTCTCCCGGCTGATCCGGGCGAGCAGCGGCAGCGCGTACGCGAGCCGGTCGCCCCCGTACGCGCCGGGCTCCCCGAAGGCCTCCCGTACGTCCCCCGCGTGCACCCACTCGCCCACCGCGATCATGTCGAGGACGCCGCCCGCCTTCGCGATCAGCGGGCCGGCCTCGGTCATCCCGTGCTCCAGTTCGTCCACGATCCGCGAGACCGGCCAGTCCGCGCGCTCGGCGATGTCGCGGTCGTTCGACTCGGGCGAGTACACGCCCCGCTCGAAACGGTTCTCGACCACCCGCAGCAGGGCGGAGCCGCAGTGCGCCAGTACGTCCCGCACGGTCCAGCCCGGACACGCGGTCCGCAGCGCGAAGTCCGCGTCGGGCCTGCTCCGCAGCAGCGGAATCAAGGCGTCCCGTTCGGCGGCGAGAAGCGTCCCCGGCAGCTCGGGGTCCCGTACGTCGTACGCGTCAGTAAGTGTCATGGGCACACGCTAGGGCGACTGCGCCGGAGAATGACCCCATGGCACCCGTACTTTCTCCGCACCCCGCCCGGCCCGAACTGCGCGACCGGTGGTCGGCGGCCGTCGCGGCGGCCGGGGGGACCGGCGAGACCGCTATGTCCTTGCCGTACGCCGACGCGCTGCTCGCCCGCTGGGCCGAGCCCCGGCGCCGCTACCACACCACCGACCACCTCCTCGCGGTCCTGCGCCACATCGACGTACTGGAGGAGTACGCGGCCGAGCCCGCCCTCGTACGGCTCGCCGCCTGGTTCCACGACGCGGTGTATCAGCCGGACCGGTCCGAGAACGAGGAGCGCAGCGCCCGGCTCGCCGAGCGCGCGCTGCCAGAACTCGGCGTCGACGCGGCCGGCACCCGCGAGGTCGCCCGTCTGGTCCGGCTGACCGTCACGCACGACGCGGCCGACGGCGACGGCAACGGCGCGGTGCTGTGTGACGCGGATCTCGCGGTGCTCGCGGGGGGACCGGAGGCGTACGCGGCGTACGCGGGCGCCGTGCGCGAGGAGTACGGGTTCGTGCCCGACGGTGCCTTCCGGGCGGGGCGGGCCGATGTCCTGCGCCAACTCCTCGCGCTGCCGAGGCTGTTCCGTACGCCGTACGGCACCCGGGTCTGGGAGGCGGACGCGCGCCGGAACATGGCGGCGGAGCTGGCGCGGCTGACCGGCTGACCTGGCAGGGGTTCGGGCGCGGGAATGTCAGTGGCGACCGGCCGGTTGACGACTGTCATGCCCGACGCCGAACCTGACGCCATGACCCGTCCCCTCCGCTCCGCCTCGTCCTCCTCGCCGCGTATGCCCCTCGCCGTCTACATCCTCGGCCTCTCGGTGTTCGCCCTGGGCACGAGTGAGTTCATGCTGTCGGGGCTGCTGCCGCCGATCGCGGACGACATGGACGTAACGATTCCGCAGGCGGGTCTGCTGATCTCGGCGTTCGCGGTGGGCATGGTGGTGGGGGCGCCGCTGCTCGCGGTGGCGACGCTGCGGCTGCCGCGCCGGACGACCCTGATCGCCCTGATCACGGTGTTCGGGCTCGGCCAGGTCGCGGGCGCGCTGGCCCCGACGTACGGGGTGCTGTTCGCGTCCCGGGTGGTGAGCGCCCTCGCGTGCGCCGGTTTCTGGGCGGTGGGCGCCGCCGTGGCCATAGCGATGGTGCCGTGGAACCAGCGGGCGAGGGCGATGGCCGTGATGATCGGCGGCCTGTCCATAGCGAACGTCCTCGGCGTCCCGGCGGGCGCCTTCCTCGGGGAGCACCTGGGCTGGCGCTCGGCGTTCTGGGCGGTGGCCCTGGCGTCGGCGATCGCACTGGCCGGCGTGGTCACCCTGATCCCCCGTATCCCGCTCCCCGCCGAGCGCCCGAGCCTGCGCCGCGAGGTGCGGATCTACCGGGACCGGCAGGTGTGGCTGTCGATCGTGATCACCGCGCTCGCGGCGGGCGGCGTGTTCTGCACCTTCAGCTATCTGGCGCCGCTGCTGACGGATGTCGCGGGCCTCGACGAAAGCTGGGTGCCGATGGTGCTCGGACTGTTCGGCGTGGGCGCGCTGATCGGTACGGCGATAGGCGGCCGGGTCGCCGACGCGCACCTCTTCGGCGTGCTGCTGTCGGGCATCACGGCGTCGACCGTGCTGCTGGCCCTGCTGGCCCTGCTCGGGCAGTTCGCGGTGGCGGCGGTGGTGCTGTCGTTCCTGCTCGGCCTCTCCGCCTTCTACACGGCCCCGGCCCTGAACGCCCGCCTGTTCAACGTCGCGGGCGCGGCCCCCACCCTGGCCGGCGCGACGACCACGGCGGCCTTCAACCTCGGCAACACAGGCGGCCCCTGGCTGGGCGGCACGGTCATCGACGCGGGGTTCGGCTTCGCGGCGACGGCGTGGGCGGGCGCGGCCATCATGCTGGCGGCGATCGGGGTGGTCGCGGTGTCGCTACGGCTGCATCAGCGGGGCGGGACGGGGACGGCGCCCTCGGTGCCGGTGGCGTCATCGGCGTCCGGTTCCGTGTCCGGTTCCGTATCGGTGAAGGACACGGTCCGCAGCACGGCCGCCATCACGTCGCAGAGTTCGGACCAGTAGTCCATGGAGGCGGTGTCGAGCGTGAACACCGCGGTGAACGGGCCCGTGGGGTACGGGACATGGACCTGGATCTGCCCGGTGAGCAGTTCGACCTCCTCACCGTCGGCGGTCGCTTCGGCGGGAAAGGTGTACTGACTCAAAGTGATCCGGGACACCGCCGGACCACACGGCAGATCCAGCCACCGGGCGTCGTTGTTCGGGTCCCCGGAGAGCACAGCGAGGATGCCCTGCGCCACGGTGTCGGTGTCGCCGTCGTCCTGATCGGTCGGGACGGTGGCGACGGTGAAGGCACACTGGGCGACCCCGTCGGACCCGAGCCCCCGCTCCTCCTCGCCGGTGGAGAACAACCCCATCGCGGAGTACGAGATCCCGGAGTCGCCCATCAGTTCTGCGACGGCCGCGTAGTAGGGGGCGGCGGGCTCCCAGATGCTTTCGTCGCCGCGCGAGTACAGCACCCGTACGAAGGTCTCCGATCGCTCGGCACGCTGCTCGGCGGTGTCCCCGAGGGGGAGCACGAAGAAGGCTTCTGGGGTGCGGAAGGAGAAGGGGGGTGGGGGCGTTGCCATGGGGTTCAGTAATCTTCCGGGTGGTAGTCCTTGAATTCGAGCTGGGTGCCGTCGGCGTTGAGGCTGAGGTCGTGCCACGAGTATCCGAAGGGCGCGGTCAGCCGACTCGGGACGGGAACCTTGACCATGTAGTGGCCGCAGGCACGACGACTGACCACAGGGGTTCCGGTATCGAATCCGCGCTGATGCATGTCCTCGATGAAGCCGTCCAGAGTCTCCCGCTGTGCCGGGGTGAGGGATTCAAGGGGTAGGAGTTCTTCGGGGTAGATGAGGTGCTGGACGAACGATTCCCGCGAGAGAGCCGACAGCCTGCACCACGAACCGTCATCGAAGACGAGTTTGACGTCGCTCCCATCCTTGAAGTTCTTCAACTCCGTCCGCAGAATGCGCGATCGAGGAATCTCCCACAGGAATTCATCCTCGATGTTCTCGTCGCGCTTCTTTTCGTACGGGAGTCCCACAATGACCAGACGGCGGTCCGTGACGATCGCGTGCGTGCGGTAGTACTTGGGGTCCACTCGGGCCGGATCCAACTGCCAGGGCAGGGTACGGGCGACGGTACCGGGCGCGCCCCACAGGACCGGGAAGTCCTCAACCTCGTCGGCGCGGTCCTGGGACTTGTCGGAGCCACGGGGGTCGCGGCCGGGGCCAACACTGCCGCCCTGGGATGAGAGGGCACCCATGATCGCAACGCCGACAGCCATGAATACGCCCTTCACCGTGCCCCGGGCCACGGTATTGCCTGTCGAGCGGGCCTCGTAGACCGGCCCTTCCGGCCAGCCCGGCAAATCCTTCTGAATATCACGCCGTTCGGTGTCCCGAAACCAGCGCATACCGGAGACGCGTATGGCCGCACCCGTCGCGAAGCAGACGTACTTACGGGTGAGGAGCGTCTCGCCCGGTTCGGGCTGCCAGATGTCGCTATCCATGCCCTGCCGCCGATTTCTCGAACTGGTCACCGGGATTGATGGCCTCGCCTATGTGCTGGGGAATACTCACGAGCTTCGGGGCGATCTTGAGCGCACCGTCCACGGCCATGGCTCCCACCCCCATGGGATTGATGTTCACACCCGGGAGCAGATTGGCACTCCGCGAGCCGATCCACTGCCCCGATTGGTAACCCTTGTGGGCGATACCTCCCATGCGGGAAAGAATGCCGCTGGAGCTGTGTGCGACCGAGTAGACATCGTCGAAGCTGCCGCCGAGTACCACCTTGCCGGGCAGCAGCTTGAACCCGCCGGTTGCCTCCTTCGCCGCTTTGCCCACGGACATGATCATGCGCGAGTTTCCCAGCGGGTTCTTCGTGAACCCCTTGCCCAATGCAGTGACCTTGGCGCCCGCCTCAGCCTTGCCCACTATCTTGATCCCCTTACTGAACGCCCCGATCCCCGGCAGCAACCCCACCGCGTCCAACCCGATTTGCATCCAACTCACATCCGCCCCCGCCGCTTTGGCGACGCTATGAGCCACCAGCGCGAGGCCACTCGTAATAAGTGCGGCCGTACCGAAGATCGCTGCCAGGGGCGGGAACGGGAGCGTGACGATGGCGAGCAGCGCCAGAATCGCCGTCAGATCGCTCAACAAGTCACCGATCAGCTTGATCAGATCCGCATGATCCTTGATCCACTTCCCGGTGGCATTCCACGCGTCCGCGACCCCCTTGGTGAGCTTGTCCCAGAAACCGGGCTCATTGGGCGCGATGTCGCCGGCCTTGTCGAGTTCCTTGCTGATCAGCCCGGCGGCGCGGTTGTATCGGTCTTCGAGGTCGTGGACCTTGTTGATGATCTCGTTGACTTCACCCGACGCTTTGCCCAGGTCCTCGCTGCCCTTGCCCTCGGCCTTCTGCTCGGCCTCCTCCTTGGCGTCGAGCTTCTCCCCCGCCGCCTTCTCCAGCCGGTCGGCCTCGTCCTGGAAGTCCTTCAACTCCCCGGCCCATTTGTGCAGCGCACGCGACGCCTTGTCGAAAGAATCGTGGCTCTTGCGGACGAGCGGTGTGACGTCCTTCCCCAGGTACTCGACGAATGCGTTCGCGGCCTTGCCCTTCCACGCGCCGCATTCGATCCGCTCCAAGTCCCGTAACGAGGACCCGAGTTCCGAGGCCAGACCACCCAGCTTCCGCGCCAGATCCCGGGTGTCGTCCACATCTCCGGGAGTGGGATCCCAGCCGATGTTCGGGTACGCGGGGCGTTTGCCGGTCACCTCACTTGCCCTTCTTCTGGGCGGACTTGAGGGATTCGGCGAGGTCCTGGTCGAGCTTGCTGAACTCGTCGCCGATTTTGTTGATCATTTTGACGGCGCCCTGAGTGTGCTTGCCGAGCTGTTTGATGCCGTAGCCCCACTCGTCGGCGAAGTCGTGCACTTCCTCGACGAGTTTGCTCGCGCCGACGGCCGAACCGTCCGCGCCTTTGAGAGTGCGGCGCGCGGTGTCCATACGGTCGCTGATCGTGGAGAAGGTGTTCTTCAGGTCTTCGAAGATCGTGTCGTCAAGCCGTAAGTCGCTCACCGGCACGACAGTAGTGCCCGTCGCTCACGAGGTCCCCGGGGGTGGGGAGTTCACGGGACGGTTCACAGGAGAGCCACACGAGAATCACGGGAGAGGCACAGGAAAACCCGCCCCCGCTCAGGCGGGGCGCCCCTTCGGGCGTCGCAACCCCGCCTCCGTCAGCCGCCTGACCAACTCCTTGGAGCCTATTTCCAGGGCGCCGAGGCGCACCGCGTCCCCGTACCGCTCGGACGGCACGTCGTAGTGGTCGCGTTCGAAGGCGCGGGGCGGGACGCCCAGGCGCTCGGCGAAGGTGTGCAGTTCCGTGTACGAGGCGTCGCTGACCAGGTGCGACCAGAGGCTCCCGTGGCCGGGCCAGGTCGGCGGGTCGATGTACACCGTCACGGCGTCACGACGTCCCGGCGCCCGGGAGCCGACCGAGCGAGCCGACCGCCGCCACCTTGACGCCCGCCTTGCCGCACACCCAGTGCGGATCGGCACCCAGCTCGGGTTCGACATCCAGCGCGTGCGGGTCGCCCGCGCCGCACACCGGACACAGCGGCCACCGCCCGTACGCCTCCAGGAGGGCATCCTGCACGTCCTGCGCCACGAGCCCGGCCACGTACTCCGCGCCCTCCGGCCACTGCTCCACCCACCACCGCCGCCGCACCACCGCGTCCTCGACCATCGACACCACGTCGGCCTCGGCGACATCGCCGGCCGCCAGGTCCGCGAGGACGAGCGCCCGCGCGGTGTGCAGGGTCCTCTCCAGCTCCGCATCCATACGCCCATTGTCCCCGGAACCGCCGCGGGAACCGCAGCCGGAACCCCCGCCAAAGGTCACAACCACTGGACCCTTGACCGACCCACGACACCGAAAGTAACTTTCAATCGTGACCCAAGACGTGAAGGAAATTTTCGCAGGCGATGCCCCGCCCGCGCCGGCGGCCCTCGCCGCGAAGGTGCGGACCCTGGCGCCGTCGATGACGCGGTCCATGCAGCGGGTCGCCGAGGCCGTCGCGGGCGACCCGGCCGGCTGCGCCGCCCTGACCGTCACCGGCCTCGCGGAACTCACCGGCACCAGCGAGGCGACCGTCGTCCGCACGGCCCGCCTCCTCGGCTACCCCGGCTACCGCGATCTGCGCCTCGCGCTCGCGGGCCTCGCCGCCCAGCAGCAGTCGGGCCGCGCCCCGGCCGTCACGGCGGACATCGCGGTCGACGACCCGATCGCGGACGTCGTCGCCAAGCTGGCCTACGACGAGCAGCAGACCCTCGCCGACACGGCAGCCGCGCTCGACACCGTGCAGCTCGGCGCCGCCGTCACCGCGCTCGCGGGCGCCCGCCGCACCGACATCTACGGCATAGGCGCCTCCAGCCTCGTCGGCCAGGACCTCGCCCAGAAGCTGGCCCGTATCGGCCTCATCGCACACGCCCACGGCGACCCGCACCTCGCGATCACCAACGCCGTGCAACTGCGCGCCAAGGACGTCGCCATCGCGATCACGCACTCCGGCTCCACCGGCGACGTCATCGAACCGCTCCGCGTCGCCTTCGAGCACGGCGCGACCACGATCGCGATCACGGGACGCCCGGACGGACCGGTCTCGCAGTACGCGGACCACGTCCTCACCACGTCCACCGCCCGCGAGAGCGAGCTGCGTCCCGCCGCGATGTCGTCCCGTACGAGTCAACTGCTCGTCGTGGACTGCCTGTTCGTGGGGGTCGCCCAGCGGACGTACGAGACGGCGGCGCCCGCGCTCTCCGCGTCGTACGAGGCGCTCGCGCACCGCCACAGCCCGCGCAGCGTCCCGCGCTGACCGGACCGGCCGCACCCGCCGACCCACCTTGCGTACGGGCACCGCCCGCCCCACCACGTAAACGTTTACGTCACCCCATCAACCCCTTGGGAAAGCAGAGAGCCGCTTTCGATGACCGAGCCCACCCACAAGCACGACCAGCACCCCGATCAGTACCGGGACCTCACCGCCCAGCTCGCCACGCTGACCACCGAGGCGTTCCGGCCCGAGCTGTCCGAGATCGACCGGCTCCCCACGCTGGAGATCGCGCGGATCATGAACGGTGAGGACGCGACCGTCCCGGCCGCCGTGGCCAAGGAGCTGCCCCATATCGCCGCCGCGATCGACGGCACGGCGGACCGGATGTCCCGGGGCGGCCGGCTGATCTACGCGGGCGCGGGGACCGCGGGCCGCCTCGGCGTCCTGGACGCCAGCGAGTGCCCGCCGACCTTCAACACGGACCCGTCCGAGGTGCTGGGGCTGATCGCGGGCGGGCCGTCCGCGATGATCACGGCGGTCGAGGGCGCCGAGGACTCCAAGGAGCTGGCGGCGGCCGATCTCGACGCGCTCGCGCTCACCGCCGACGACGTGGTGGTCGGCATCTCCGCTTCGGGCCGCACGCCGTACGCGATCGGCGCCGTGGAACACGCCCGCGCGCGGTACGGCGCTCTGACGGTCGGGCTGTCCTGCAACGCGGACAGCGCACTCGCCGCGGCGGCGGACCACGGCATCGAGGTCGTCGTCGGCCCCGAACTCCTCACCGGCTCCACCCGGCTCAAGGCGGGCACGGCACAGAAGCTCGTCCTGAACATGCTGTCGACGATCACGATGATCCGGCTGGGCAAGACGTACGGGAATCTGATGGTCGACGTACGCGCGTCCAACGACAAACTCCGCGCCCGCTCCCGGCGGATCGTCTCGCTGGCCACGGACGCGGACGACGCCACGATCGACGCGGCCCTCACCGAGGCCGACGGCGAGGTCAAGAACGCCATCCTCATCGTCCTCACCGGCGCCGACGCCAAAACAGCAACAGACCTCCTGACCAAGGCCAACGGCCACCTACGCAAGGCCCTCACCTCAGCCATCTGACCAACCCAACGCCCACCCAACGGCCGAACCCGTTGCGGGCAGGCGTTCCACACAGCGCCCCCACCCACCCCGAACCCACACGACCCCGACCCACCCGAACCCGTCGTGGGCAGGCGATCCGCACAGCACACCCACCCCGACCCCACCCACCCGAACCCACGGCACCCCGACCCACCCGAACCCACGGCACCCCGACCCCACCCGGACCCGTTGTGGGCAGGCGTTCCGCACGGCGGAACGGGTGGGCACAACCCCGGACGACCCGCACCGTCAAAGCAAGGCGCAACCCATGAGCACACCCCCCGGCAACGGCAACAAGAACAGCAACAAGAACAGAGCCACGGCGGAGGCGATCCTCCCCCTGGTAGGCGGCGCAGCCAACATCACCGGCGTCACCCACTGCATGACCCGCCTCCGCCTGACCCTGGTCGACCGAACCCTCGTCCAGGACGACGAACTCAGGGCGCTCCCCGCAGTCCTGGGCGTCGTCGAAGACGACACGTACCAGATCGTCCTCGGCCCCGGCACGGTCGCCCGCGTCACCCCGGAATTCGAGTCCCTGGTCGAACAGGAACGGGCCGAAACCCCCAAGACGGCCCCCGAGACGGCGCCCAGAACGGCAGAGCAACTCGCCTCCCAAGGCGCCGCCCTCAAAGCGGCCCGCAAGCAGAAGAACGCGACCCCGTTCAAACTCTTCCTCCGCCGAATCGCGAACATCTTCGTCCCCCTGATCCCGGCCCTGATCGGCTGCGGCATCATCGCGGGCCTCAACGGCCTCCTGATCAACCTCGGCTGGCTCCCCGGCATCACCCCGGCCCTGGCCGCGATGGCCTCCGGCTTCATGGCGCTGATCGCGGTCTTCGTCGGCCTCAACACGGCGAAGGAGTTCGGCGGAACCCCGATCCTGGGCGGCGCGGTCGCCGCGATCATCGTGTTCCCGGGCGTCGCCAACATCACGGCGTTCGGCCAGAAGCTGTCGCCGGGCCAGGGCGGCGTGCTCGGTGCGCTGGGCGCGGCGGTCCTGGCGACGTACATCGAGAAGTGGTGCCGCAAGTGGGTGCCGGAGGCGATCGACGTCCTGGTCACCCCGACGATCACGGTGCTGCTCACGGGTCTCGTCACGATCTTCGGCCTGATGTACGTGGCCGGCGAGGTGTCGACCGGTATCGGTACGGGGGCGAACTGGCTCCTCGACCACACGGGCGCCTTCGCGGGCCTGGTCCTCGGCGGACTGTTCCTGCCGCTGGTGATGCTGGGGCTGCACCAGGCGCTGATCCCTATCCACACCACCCTGATCGAGCAGCAGGGCTACACGGTGCTGCTGCCCATCCTGGCGATGGCGGGCGCGGGCCAGGTCGGCGCGGCCATCGCGGTCTACCTGCGGTTGCGCCACAACCGGTCGATCCGCAACACGATCAAGTCGGCGCTGCCGGCCGGTTTCCTGGGCGTGGGCGAACCCCTCATCTACGGTGTTTCGCTGCCCCTCGGGCGCCCGTTCATCACGGCGTGCGTGGGCGGAGCGGCGGGCGGCGCGTTCGTCGGCTTCTTCTCGATGATCGGCGACAAGGTCGGCTCGACCGCGATCGGCCCGTCGGGCTGGGCCCTGTTCCCGCTCCTGGACGGCAACCACGGCCTCGGTACGACGGTCGCCATCTACGGCGCCGGTCTCCTGACCGGGTACCTCGCGGGCTTCCTGGCGACGTACTTCTTCGGCTTCAGCCCCCAGATGCTGACGGATCTGAACGCGGACGCGCCGGACGCCCCGGACGCCCGTACCCCCGCGCCGGAACCGGATCCCGAACCGGCGAACGCCTGACAGCGACGCCGCCGCCCCCTTCGTAACTTTACCTTCCGGATGGTAAAGTTACGGCCATGCGCCCCAGCTCCAAGACCCACATCCTCGAAGCGGCCGTCCGCGTGGTCGAACGCGCGGGTATCACCGCCCTGACCCTGGACGCGGCGGCCGAGGAGGCCGGCCTGACCAAGCCCGGCCTGATGTACCACTTCCGCACCCGGGACGCGCTCCTGGTGGCGATCCAACGGCATCTGACCGAGGAGTTCCACGGCCACCTGCTCGCCGAGCTGGGCAAACCGTTCGACGAGTCGACGCCGCGCGAGCGGGCCGCCGCCTATGTGCGGTTCGGCGCGACCAGCGGGGCGAGCAAGGCGGAACTCGCCTTCATGGTGCAGTCGGCGACCGAACCGGAGCTGGCGCGGGTGTGGGACGAACTGGCCGAGCGCTGGGTGCCGGAACCGTCCGATCCGGACCCGGACGCGGTGGAGCTGTTCCTGGCGCGGATGGCGGCGGACGGGCTGTGGCTGTTCCGGGCGACCACGGAGGTCACGCTCTCACCCGAGGTGAAGGACGCCGTGCGCCGCAGGATGATCGCGCTCACGGAGCCACGGACGACTGCCCGCCGGACGCCGGGCGGTACGTCATGAACAACGCACGCCGCTGGTGGGTCCTGGTCACCGTCTCGGCGGGGCTGCTCCTGATCTCCGTGGACATGACCGTCCTCTACACCGCCCTCCCCACCCTGACCTCCGACCTGCAAGCCGACGCCTCCCACAAGCTGTGGATCATCAACGCCTACCCACTGGTCATGGCCGGGCTGCTGCTCGGCGCCGGCACCCTGGGCGACCGCGTCGGCCACAAACGGATGTTCCTGACCGGACTCGTCCTGTTCGGTACGGCGTCCCTGGTGGCCGCGTTCGCCCCCTCGGCGGCCGTCCTGATCGCCGCGCGGGCGTTCCTCGCGGTCGGCGCGGCGGCGATGATGCCGGCGACGCTGTCCCTGATCCGCATCACCTTCGAGGACGAGCGTGAGCGCGGTATCGCGATCGGGGTGTGGGGGACGATGGCGGTGGTCGGCACCGCGCTCGGCCCGGTCCTGGGCGGGCTGCTGCTCGACCACTTCTGGTGGGGCTCGGTGTTCCTGGTCAACGTCCCCGTGGTGCTGGCCGCCCTCGTGGCGACAGTACTGCTCGCACCGGGCGGCTCCGGCAGCAAGGACCGCCCCTGGGACGCCGTCGCCTCGCTCCAGGTCATGGTCGGCCTGGTCGGCCTCGTCTACGCGATCAAGGAAATGGCCAAGCCGGGAGCCGACCGCGAACTCGCTTACGCAGCAGTCGCGTTGCTGGTCTCGGCCATCGGCTTCCTCACCTTCGTACGGCGCCAGCGCGGCCAGACCTACCCGCTGATCGACTTCGCCCTCTTCCGCAACCGGCAGCTCCTCATCGGTGTCCTCGGCGCGGGCCTGTCGATGTTCGCCACCGCCGGTGTCCAACTCGTCCTGACCCAGCGCCTCCAACTCGTCCTCGGCCTCACCCCGCTCACCTCCGGACTCCTCGTCGCCGCCTTCGCCCTGGGCGCTCTGCCGGCGGGCATCGCCACGGGCGGTCTGGTCTACCGCGTACCGGTCCGGACCCTGATCGGCGGCGGGTTGCTCGCCGGCGCGCTCGGGACCGCGCTCACGATCCTGCTCACGCCGGGCGCGGGTCCGCTCCTCGCCGACGGGCGCGGCTCGGCGTGGGTCGTGCCCGGCCTGCTCCTGGCGGGCGCCGGTCTCGGTACGGTCATGACGGCGGCGTCGGCCGCGATCATCGGCGGCGCCCCCGCGCACCGCGCCGGAATGGCGTCCTCCGTCGAAGAGGTCTCGTACGAACTGGGCAGCCTCACCGGTGTCGCCGTCCTCGGCAGCGTCCTGACCGCCGTCTACACGTCGACCGTCACCCTCCCGGCGGGCGCGCCCGCCACGGCGTCCGACAGCCTGGACGAGGCCCGCGCGGCGGCGGGCGACCTCTCCCCGGCGGACTCCGGCACCCTCCTGGACTCGGCCACCACCGCCTTCGACAACGGCTACACCCTCACCCTGACCATCGCCACGGCGGCCCTGACGGCGGGCAGCCTGTTCACATACCGCACCCTGAAACACCGCACCACACCACCCACCGAGCAGACCGGACCGGGTGACCCTCAGTCCCGCCGGAACAGCGCCGTCCACAGAAAGGACTCACCGAAGCACGCCGAATCCTCGGACTCGTCCCGCATACGCCGGAGTTCCACCTCCGTGAGATCGGAGAAGATCCAGCGCAGCGCCTCCGGCGAATAGGCGAGCCCACCCTGAAGCCCACCCGCCCGGTACAGCTCCGCGTCGGACAGCTCCGACCCCATGGCACCGGCGGCGAAGCAGGTCAGGGCGAGATGTCCGCCGGGCGCGAGACGGCTGTCGAGGAGGGCGAGGTAGCTGACCCGGCGGTGCGGCGGCAGATGGTGGAAGCACCCGGAGTCATGGATGAGGTCGTAAGGTCCGCCGAGTTCACCGCCCGCGAGGGCAAAGGCGTCCCCGCACCGGAACCGCACATCGACCCCGGCGTCCCGGGCCCGCTCCCGCCCCCAATCAATGGCGACGGACGACAGATCCACAGCGTCGACCTCGAACCCGACCAAGGCGAGATACAGGGCGTTACGACCGGGCCCGCACCCGAGATCCAGCGCCCGCCCGGCCGGGACCACCCCCCGCTCGACATACGACACCAGGCTCTCATCGGGCTTAGCCACGAAGAACGGCACACCCCGCGACCGATCCGAGTAAAACCCGTCCCACCAGGAGACCCCACCCTCCCCCCACCGATCGGCCCCGACCTCGAACAACCGGTCCATCAGCCGCAGCACATCATCAACACTACGAATTTCCCGCTCCACGAACTCCCCTTCCGCCAGGGGAAATTCTATCCCGCACAACGGTAAAACCCCAGGTCAGACCCATTACTCCAACCCCCCGGACGCCCACCTCACCCCCTCCCCCGCCCTCCGGCACCCCCACCCCTCACCCACCCCCAGAACCCCCCGCCAGCCCCCGACCACACCCCACCACAGCCCGCTTTCCGCCCCCTCCCTGCCTGCGAAATCCCGCAAAAGCCGTTGCCGCGCGCACCGCACGCTCACGACGATGCCCGTATGCCCACCTTCACGGCCCCCGACGGAACTCTCCTCGCGTACCGCGTCATCGAAAGCGACTGCGGCGACGGCGAGCCCCTGCTCTGCCTGCCCGGCGGACCGATGCGGGCCGCCGCCTACCTCGGTGACCTCGGCGGACTGGCACGGCACCGCCGACTCGTCCTGCTCGACCTGCGCGGCACCGGCGCGTCGGGCACGCCGTCGGACCCGGCGACCTACCGCTGCGACCGGCAGGTGGCGGATGTGGAGGCGCTCCGCGAGCACCTGGGTCTCGACCGGATCGACGTGCTGGCGCACTCGGCGGCCGGCGACCTCGCCCTGCTGCACGCGGCCCGGTATCCGCACCGGATCCGCAGCCTCACCCTGGTCACGGCCCGCGCGCGCTGCCTCGGTGTCGACTTCACGGTGGCGCACCGGCACGAGGGCGCCGCGCTGCGCGCGGGCGAGCCGTGGTTCGCGGCGGCGCGCGACGCGTACGAGAGGATCTGGGCGGGCACCGCGGCGGACGCCGACTGGGAGGCGGCTCTCCCCTTCTTCTACGGGCGTTGGGACGCGGCGGCCAAGGCCCACGCAGAGTCCGAGGTGGCGCAGACCAACGAGGAGGCAGCGCGGATGTACGCGTCCCCCGGCGCCTTCGGGTCCGTCGCCGAGAACCGCACGGCGCTGGCCGCCCTGGACGCGCCGGTCCTCATCCTCGCGGGCGAGTGGGACACCGGTCCGCTCCCCCGGACCGCCGCCACGGTCGCGTCGCTGCTCCCGAGGGCCGAGACGGTCGTCCAGCCGGCCGCAGGACACCATCCCTGGCTCGACGACCCCGGCCAATTCACCCGGATCGTCGCGGAGTTCCTGGCGCGGGCGGCATAGACCCCGTAAAGATCCGCGCCCACGAACGACCGAAGGCGGCACCCCCTGGGAGAGGGGTGCCGCCTTTGGGCGTAGCTAGGGCGCTAGGACGGTGATCGACCTGGAGGGTCGGTCAGAAGTCCATGTCTCCGCCCGGCATGCCGCCCGGCGCCGCGGCGCCGGCCTTCTCCGGCTTGTCGGCGATGACGGCCTCGGTGGTGAGGAAGAGCGCCGCGATGGAGGCGGCGTTCTGCAGCGCGGAGCGCGTGACCTTCGCCGGGTCGATGATGCCTTCGGCGATCATGTCGACGTACTCACCCGTGGCGGCGTTCAGACCGTGGCCGACGGCCAGGTTGCGCACCTTCTCCACGACGACGCCGCCCTCAAGGCCGCCGTTGACGGCGATCTGCTTGAGCGGGGCCTCCAGGGCGAGCTTGACGGCGTTGGCACCGGTGGCCTCGTCGCCTTCCAGCTCCAGCTTCTCGAAGACCGCGGACGCCTGGAGCAGGGCCACGCCACCACCGGCGACGATGCCTTCCTCGACGGCGGCCTTGGCGTTGCGCACCGCGTCCTCGATGCGGTGCTTGCGCTCCTTCAGCTCCACCTCGGTGGCGGCGCCGGCCTTGATGACGGCCACGCCGCCGGCCAGCTTCGCCAGACGCTCCTGGAGCTTCTCGCGGTCGTAGTCCGAGTCGCTGTTCTCGATCTCGGCGCGGATCTGGTTGACCCGCCCGGCGACCTGGTCGGCGGAGCCGGCGCCGTCGACGATGGTGGTCTCGTCCTTGGTGATGACGACCTTGCGGGCGCGGCCGAGCAGGTCGAGCCCGGCGTTCTCCAGCTTGAGGCCGACCTCCTCGGAGATGACCTCGCCACCCGTGAGGATCGCGATGTCGCCGAGCATGGCCTTGCGGCGGTCACCGAAGCCCGGGGCCTTGACGGCGACGGACTTGAAGGTGCCCTTGATCTTGTTGACGACCAGGGTCGACAGGGCCTCGCCCTCGACGTCCTCGGCGATGATCAGCAGCGGCTTGCCCGACTGCATGACCTTCTCCAGGAGCGGGATGAGGTCCTTGACACTGCCGATCTTGGAGTTGGCGATCAGGATGTAGGGGTCGTCGAGCGACGCCTCCATCCGCTCCATGTCGGTGGCGAAGTAGGCCGAGATGTAGCCCTTGTCGAAGCGCATCCCCTCGGTCAGCTCCAGCTCCAGACCGAAGGTCTGGGCCTCCTCGACGGTGATGACGCCTTCCTTGCCGACCTTGTCCATCGCCTCGGCGATCAGCTCGCCGATCTGGGTGTCGGCGGCGGAGATGGAGGCCGTCGAAGCGATCTGCTCCTTGGTCTCCACGTCCTTGGCCTGCTCAAGCAGGGCGGCGGAGACAGCCTCGACGGCCTTCTCGATACCGCGCTTGAGGGCCATCGGGTTGGCACCGGCCGCTACGTTCCGCAGACCTTCGCGGACGAGCGCCTGGGCCAGGACGGTCGCGGTCGTCGTGCCGTCACCGGCTACGTCGTCCGTCTTCTTGGCGACCTCCTTGACCAGCTCGGCGCCGATCTTCTCGTAAGGGTCCTCAAGCTCGATCTCCTTGGCGATGGAGACACCATCGTTGGTGATCGTGGGGGCGCCCCACTTCTTCTCAAGGACGACGTTGCGGCCCTTGGGGCCAAGGGTGACCTTGACGGCGTCGGCGAGCTGGTTCATACCGCGCTCCAGACCGCGCCGTGCCTCCTCGTCGAACGCGATGATCTTGGCCATGTGAAGTGGTCCTCCCGGACAGGGGTGGATTGCTCCGGATCGTGTCGGCGCCCGCGACGGACGGTCCCGGCCCTTGTGGTTCCTTGCCCCACCCGGCCCGTGGACCTCGCCGGCCCGATCCAAGTTCTGTCACTCTCACCTGGAGAGTGCTAACGCCAATGATTAGCACTCGCCCCACCCGAGTGCAAGCGGCTTGGGGAGACCACGGGCGCACGGCGGGGGCATACGCGAAGGGTCCGCGCCCCATGCCTGGGACGCGGACCCTTCGGTTGAGTGTGTCGCGTGAGTGCGTCGGTGGTCGATCGCGCCGAGATCAGACGGCGAGCTTGACCATGTCCGCCTGCGGCCCCTTCTGACCCTGCGAGATCTCGAACTCGACCCGCTGGCCCTCTTCCAGGGTGCGATAGCCGTCCATCTGAATCGCGCTGTAGTGGACGAAAACATCCGCACCACCGTCGACCGCGATGAAGCCGTAGCCCTTCTCCGCGTTGAACCACTTGACGGTGCCCTGAGCCATGCCTAACTCCCCTATTACTGGCCCTTGCACGGGACCACACTTCGCGGACCCGGGTCAGACCTCACCCCCCAACGGCTGGGGGTGTGCGCCGGAACGCGTCGACCGCCGCTGAATGTATCTGCCCAACTGCCGTCTGCAACAGGTCAATCGGACGAGAAATCTGGGCACGCGTGATCGGAAATTTCCGGCTGATTGAATAGAATTCAGGGCAAGTCGGGCCCGGCAAAAGCCATCTAAGGCGCAAAGGGGCGGGGCGCTTTGGCTACTTCTTGTCGCCGTTCGACCGAGAACTCATATGCGTGCGGCATCGACGCGCGACGCCTTTCCCCAACTCTATCGCGTTCAATCCCACAGAATTGCCCCCTCCGCTTCTCTCGCGGAGGGGGCAACAGGGGTAACGCTGCGTCAGCCGCCGTGTCAGCCGCCCGCGACCGCCGGGATGATGGAGACACCGGCACCGTCCGGCGTGGCCGTCTGGAGGCCCTGCTCGAAGCGGACGTCGTCGTCGTTCACGTACACGTTCACGAAGCGGCGCAGCTTGCCCTGGTCGTCCAGGACGCGGGCGGAGATCCCGGCGTGGTTCTTCTCCAGGTCGGCGATGACCTCGGCGAGGGTCGTGCCCTCGGCGGCGACCTCGGCCCGGCCGCCGGTGTAGGTACGCAAAATGGTGGGGATGCGGACGTTGACGCTCATGTTCCGGCCTTTCCGGTCGATCCGTCGTGTATTCGTCGGGGGATTCAGCGGGGGATTCAGCGGGCCAGGCCCGCGTCGCGGAACGCGTCCAGGCTCGGGCGGATGGTCGCTGTCGGGCCGGTCGTCGGCGCCACCGCGTCCAGGGTCTTCAGGCCGTCGCCGGTGTTCAGCACGACCGTCGTCAGCGCGGGGTCGAGCAGGCCCGCGTCGATGAGCTTGCGCGTGACACCGACGGTCACGCCCCCGGCCGTCTCGGCGAAGATGCCCTCGGTCCGCGCGAGCAGCTTGATCGCGTCGACCACCTGCTCGTCGTCCACGTCGTCCACGGCGCCGCCGGTACGGCGCGCGATGTCGAGGACGTAGGGGCCGTCGGCCGGGTTGCCGATGGCGAGGGACTTGGCGATGGTGTTCGGCTTCTGCGGCTTCACCACGTCGTGCCCGGCCTTGAAGGCGGCGGACACCGGCGAGCAGCCCTCGGCCTGGGCGCCGAAGATCTTGTACGGCTTGTCGGCGACGAGCCCCAGCTTGATCAGCTCCTGGAGCCCCTTGTCGATCTTCGTGAGCTGGGAGCCCGAGGCGATCGGGATGACGAGCTGGTCCGGGATCTCCCAGCCGAGCTGCTCACAGATCTCGTACGCCAGGGTCTTGGAGCCCTCGCCGTAGTACGGGCGCAGATTGACGTTGACGAAGCCCCAGCCCTCGCCCAGCGGGTCGCCGATCAGCTCGGAGCAGAAACGGTTCACGTCGTCGTACGTGCCCTCGATGCCGACCAGCTCGCCGCCGTAGACCGCGGCCATGACGACCTTGCCCTGCTCCAGGTCGTGCGGGATGAACACGCAGGAGCGGAAGCCCGCGCGGGCGGCGGCGGCGCCGACCGCGCCGGCCAGGTTGCCCGTGGAGGAACACGAGAGGGTCGTGAAACCGAAGGCGCGGGCGGCCTCGATGGCCTGCGCGACGACACGGTCCTTGAAGGAGTGCGTGGGGTTGCCCGAGTCGTCCTTGATGAACAGCTTGCCGGGCTGGACCCCCAGTTCCCGGGCCAGGTTGTCGGCCTTGACCAGCTTCGTCCAGCCCGGGTTCAGATTCGGCTTGGACGCGACATCGGCGGGGACGGGCAGCAGCGGCGCGTACCGCCAGATGTTGTCGGGGCCCGACTCGATCTTCTTACGGAGCGCTTCCGGGTCACCGAGCGGCAGGTCGTACGCCACTTCGAGCGGGCCGAAACACAGCTCGCAGGCGAAGATCGGGCCGAGCGGGAACCTCTCGCCGCACTCGCGACACGAGAGGGCCGATGCGGGGCCCAGGTCTACGGTGTCGGTGGCGGGAGCGACAGTCTGTACAGCCATGGAGGCGAGGCCCTTTCTCCTCATCTTCCTCATGGCGCGTTTCGCCATGAGACGGATTTGGCACCTTCCCTAGCCGGGAGCCTCGCGGACATGATCGGAATTCACCTTGATCACGGACGAGACCGGCTGGAGGGTTGCCGGGGCTTCAACGGGCCGTATCCCTCTGCCCCTCTGGATGAGCGGTATGAAGTTGTGGTCGCGGCGACCCCCGACATGCGATGGTCACCGGCGTTGTTCAAGACTGTAACCGAAGGCCAGGACAGTTGAGATAGTCGTCCGAACCCCGAGACGAACGTAACAATCCGCCGCCCCGGTGGCGGTACCGGCCCCCCTTGTCGACCGCGAAGGAGCCGCTGACCGTGCTGGAAGATGTCGAGCGCTGGCTGACCGAGCGCTCCTGGTCCGTGTCCGACCGTCCCCTGCGCCACCTCCTGGCCGCCAAACGGGCCACCGGGACATCGGTGAGCGTCGTGCTGCCCGCCCTGGACGAGGAGGAGACGGTCGGCGAGATCGTCACCGTGATCCGGCGGGAGCTGATGACGCGGTCGGTGCCGCTCGTGGACGAGCTGGTGGTGATCGACTCCGGCTCCACGGACCGGACCGCCGAGGTGGCCTCCGCGGCCGGCGCACGCGTGGTGCACCGGGACGAGATCCTGCCGCGGCTGCCCGCTGTGCCCGGCAAGGGCGAGGTGCTGTGGCGGTCGCTCCTGGTCACCGGCGGCGACATCGTGTGCTTCGTCGACGCGGATCTGCGCGAGTTCTCGGCGGACTTCGTCTCCGGGATCGTGGGGCCGCTGCTGACCGAGCCGGAGGTCCAGTTCGTCAAGGCGATGTACGACCGGCCGCTCGGCTCGGCCGAGGGGCAGGGCGGCCGGGTCACCGAGCTGATGGCGCGCCCGCTGCTGAATCTGCACTGGCCGCTGCTCGCGGGGTTCGTGCAGCCGCTCGGCGGCGAGTACGCGGTCCGCAGGACGCTCCTGGAACGGCTCCCGTTCCCCGTCGGGTACGGCGTGGAGCTGGGCCTCCTGGTCGACTCCCTGCACACGGTCGGCCTCGACGCCCTCGCGCAGGTCGACGTCGGCGTACGCAAGCACCGCCACCAGGACGGCCAGGCGCTCGGCCGCATGGCCGCCGCGATCTACCGCACCGCCCAGCTCCGGCTGGCCCGAGGCCACCTGGTCCGCCCCGAACTCACCCAGTTCGAACGCGGCGAGCGGGGTTTCGAGCCCCGCACCTACCGGGTGGACACGGAGGAGCGCCCGCCGATGGAGGACATCGCGGAGTACGCGACGCGACGCGTGGCGTAGTGACCGGGCCTCGCCCCTGCGGGGCATCGGCACCCCTGCGTCCCTGCGGGACGAAGCCCGACGGAGGCCCACGCGTTGTCCCTGCGGGACACAGCCCGGCGGAAAGCTGTCCCCGCGGGACCCAGGCAATGCGCCAAGCCCCGGTCGTATACAGGCCGGGCGTGTTTGAGGGGTCGTGGGGTGGGCCAGGTATGCGGATATGGGTTTTGCGCAAGGGCACGTCCTCGTGGCGTCGAACCGCGGTCCGGTCTCGTACGACGTCCGTGAGGACGGTTCCCTGGGCGTACGGCGAGGTGGTGGCGGGCTCGTCTCGGGGCTGTCGGCGATCGGTCCTGACGCCGGCGCCGTGTGGGTGTGCGCGGCCCTCGGCGAGGGCGACCGTGAGGCGGTCCGGCGGACGGGCGGGGCGCTCGACCCCGCCGACACGGGCGGCCAGCGCGTCCGGATGCTCGGCATCCCGCCCGACGTGTACTCCGCCGCGTACAACGGCATCGCGAACTCCGTGCTGTGGTTCGTCCACCACATGCTCTACGACATCCCGGTCGAGCCGGCCTTCGGCACCGAGTTCCGTCAGCAGTGGGCCGCGTACGAGACGTACAACCGTGCCTTCGCCGACGCGCTCGCCGACGAGGCGGCCGAGGGCGCGGCCGTCCTGGTGCAGGACTACCACCTCGCGCTCGTCCCCGGCATGCTCCGCGAGCTGCGCCCCGATCTGCGGATCGGGCACTTCTCGCACACCCCGTGGGCGCCCGTCGAGTACTTCCGGCTGCTCCCGGACGACATCGCCGGGCAGTTGCTGCGCGGCATCCTCGGCGCCGACCGCGCCGCGTTCCTGACCCACCGCTGGGCCGGCGCGTTCACGGCCTGCTGCAAGGACGCCGTCGGCGGTACGGGCACGACCCGCGTCGGCGTCCACGGCCTCGGCGCGGACGCCGACTTCCTGCGCGAGCGCGCCCACCGCCCGGACGTCGAGGACCGTATCGCCGCCCTCCGCGACCAGCTCGGCACCGCCCCCGACGGCACCCCCCGAAAGACCGTCGTCCGCGTCGACCGGACGGAGCTGTCGAAGAACATCGTCCGCGGCCTGCTCGCCTACCGGGAACTGCTCGCGTCCCGCCCCGAGTGGCGCGAGCGCGTCGTGCACATCGCCTTCGCCTACCCCTCGCGCCAGGACCTCGCCGTCTACCGGGACTACATGACCGAGGTCGGCCGGGTCGCCGAGGAGATCAACGCCGAGTACGGGACGGACGGCTGGACCCCGGTCATGCTCCGCCTGGACGACGACTTCGCCCGCTCCCTGGCCGCGTACCGCATCGCGGACGTCGCCCTGGTCAACCCGGTGCGCGACGGCATGAACCTGGTCGCCAAGGAGGTACCGGTCGTCTCGGACGCGGGCTGCGCCCTTGTCCTGTCCCGTGAGGCGGGCGCGTACGAGGAGATGGGCGACGACGCGATCGTAGTGAACCCGTACGACGTGTCCGGCACCGCGGACGCCCTGCACACGGCGCTCTCGATGGGCGACGGCGAGCGGGCCGAGCGGACGAAACGGCTCGCCGCGGCGGCCACCGCCCTGCCTCCGACGCAGTGGTTCCTCGACCAGTTGCGCGCGCTGGAGAAGTAGCCGGCGCGGCACCGGACCTCAGCGGCTGATCTTCTCCGCCAGGGTCGCCAGGAACTCCACCAGGCCCGCCGGTCCTTCCACCACCAGGTCGGCGCGGGCCGCGACCTCCGTGGTCTCCGCGTTGCCGCTGCACACCAGCAGGCCCGGCAGCCCGTCGGACCGCAGTTTCTCGACCGCCGCGAAGGCGGGCAGGTCCCCGAGGTCGTCCCCGGCGTACAGCACGCAGGCGGCGTCCACCGCGCGGACGTACTCGGCGAGTGCGACGCCCTTGTCCATGCCGGGGGGCCGCAGCTCCAGGACGAGCCGGCCCGGCTCCACGATCAGACCGTGCCGGGCGGCGAACCGGCCCAGCGGCTCCCGCAGCGCGTCGAACGCGGCCTGCGGGTCGTCCGCGCGCCGGGTGTGCACCGCGACGGCGCGGCCCTTCTCCTCGATCCACGTGCCGCGCCAGGCGCCGGCGGTCTCCAGGAACCCGGGGAGTTCGGCGCGCGCGGTGGCGACTCCGGGGTGCGGGTCGGGGGCGGTGACCGTGTCGGTGGCGGCGTCCCAGCGCTCGGCGCCGTAGTGCCCGAGCACCACGAGGTGTTCGAGGCCCGGTACGCCGGCGAAGCCGCCGTTGCGGACGGCGACGTCCGCGGGCCGGCCCGTGATCACGGCGACCGAGCGCACGCGCGGGGCGAGCGCGGCGAGCGCGGGGACGGCGCCGGGGTGGGCGCGCGCCTGTTCGGGGTCGGCCACGATCGGCGCGAGCGTGCCGTCGAAGTCGAGTCCGACGACGGCCCGGCCGGGGTGGGCGAGGAGCGCGGCGAGACCGTCGCGTCCGGCGGGGGTCACCGGCTCGGGGAGGGGGGATGGGGAGGATTCCGTAGGGCTGCCCATGGGGCGACCTTATCCAGCGGGGGCGGGCACGGCCATGGCGCGTCCGGCGCCCCAGCACGCGTGGACGCGGGCTACCGCTCCGCCCGCCGCGCCTCCCGCACCCGCCGCAGCCGGTTGACCGTCACCGGCGCGTGCTCCAGGGCGCGGCGGTCGTCCAGGAGGGCGTTCAGGATCTGGTAGTAGCGCACCGGGGCGAGCCCCAGCTCTTCCCGTATCGCCCGCTCCTTGGCGCCGGGGCCCGGCCAGCCGCGGGCCTCCAGGGCGAGGACGGCCCGCTGCTGCGTGCTGAGACCCGGGGTCCCGGAAACGTCCGCATCGTCCATGTCGTCCATGCCCGGCAC
This sequence comes from Streptomyces sp. NPDC091292, assembly GCF_044757265.1. Taxonomy (NCBI): domain Bacteria; kingdom Bacillati; phylum Actinomycetota; class Actinomycetes; order Kitasatosporales; family Streptomycetaceae; genus Streptomyces; species Streptomyces sp. NPDC091292. The sequence goes on from NZ_JBIVUQ010000007.1 coordinate 362,262, forward strand.
CGTACCGCCGGGCACCGACAACACCGCCGCCGTCCCCTGCGGGAGCTACTCCGCGGTCTCCGCCGTCGCCGCCGCGCGCTGGAGGCTGCCGAGGACCGACTCCGGGTTGCCGCCAGGTTCGACGGCCTTGCCGATCTGGCGCTTGATGTCCGCGCTGACCTTCGCCCACGACGTCTTGGCGACCGGGTAGAGCTGCGAGTTGGGCAGTTCGTCCAGGAACTCGACCAGGTCCTTCTGGCTCTTGTCCTCGGCCATCGCCTCCGACGCGGAGGTGGTGACCGGCAGCAGGTCGTACTTGTGGGAGAAGGCGAGCACGTTCTTCTCCTGGTACACGAAGTCCAGGAAGGTGCCGATCTCCTTGCGGTGGCCGTTCTCCTTGAACGCCATCATCCAGTCGGCGACGCCCATCGTGGCCTTGGCCTTGCCGTTGATCCCGGGCATCGGGACCATCCCGAAGTCGACGTTCTTCTTGGCGGCCATCTGCATCAGCGTCGGATGCCCGTTGAGCATGCCGACGTCGCCGCGCGTGAACGCCGCGAACGCCTCGGCGCGGTCCAGCTTCGACGGGTCGGTGGGACCGGTCAGGCCCTTGCCGACCAACTCGTCCTTGAGCCAGGTGAAGGTGGTGACGTTCGGCTGGGAGTCGATGCTGTACGTACCGACGTTGTCGGTGTAGCCGTCACCGCCGCTGAGCAGCCACATCAGCGTCTCCGCCTGCGCCTCCTCGGGGCCGAGCGGCAGCGCGTACGGGTACTTCACGCCCTGTTCCTTGAGGAGTTCGGCGTCGGCCTGGAGCTGGCTCCAGCTCTCCGGGGCCTTGGTGATGCCGGCGTCCGCGAAGAGCTTCTTGTTGTAGAAGAGCAGCCGGGTCGAGGACGCGAACGGCATGCCGTACTGCACCCGGGCCACCTCGCCCGCCTGGCTCAGCGAGGGCAGGAAGTCGGCCTGAACGGGGATGGAGAGGAGTTCGTCGGCGGTGTAGAGCTTGTCCGTCGCGGCGTAGTCGGCGTAGGCGCCGATCTGGGCGAGGTCGGGCGCTTCGCCCTTGTCGACCATGTCCTTGACCTGGGCGTCCACGTCGTTCCACGACACGACGTCGACGTCGACCTTGATGCCGGGGTGCTCGGACTCGAACTCCTTGACGAGGTCGGCCCAGTACGCCTTGGAGCTGTTCTCGGGTGAGTCGCCGTAGTCGGCGGCCACCAGGGTGAGTGTGGTGTCGCCCGACCCTCCGCCGGCGCCGCAGCCGGCGAGCACCGCCGCCATGCAGAGTGCGGCTGCTGCCGCGGTCAGACTTGTCATGCGCCGCTGCACGCCTGATTCCCACCCTCGATTGTTTCCAGTCGGTCCCCCGTGACGACCCGAAGTATTAAGCCGCGAGTATGTTCCGAGCCGTCACCCAAGGTCTACACCAGCCGCGTATCACTTCGGCAACAGAGGTTCACTTGAGGTCCATACCACTACTGGACTAGACCTCTCCCTGGTAGACGCGCGAGACTGTCCCCTGTGACCGCAACGATCCGCCAGGAACATGTCATCGCCCTCGATGTGGGCGGCACCGGAATGAAGGCTGCCCTGGTGGCCCGCGACGGAACGCTTCTGCACGAGGCCCGCAGGGCGACCGGGCGCACGCGTGGCGCCGACGCCGTCGTGGAGGGCATCCTCGACTTCGCCGCGGAGCTGCGCGCGTACGGCGCCGAGCGCTTCGGGCGCCCCGCGTCGGCGGCCGGGGTCGCCGTCCCCGGTGTCGTGGACGCCGAACACGGCACAGCGGTGTACTCGGCGAACCTCGGCTGGCGTGACGTACCGATGCGGGACCTGCTCAGCGCCCGGCTCGACGGTGTGCCCGTCGCGCTCGGCCACGACGTGCAGACCGGCGGGCTCGCCGAGGGGCGGATCGGCGCGGGCCGGGGCGCCGACCGGTTCCTGTTCGTGCCGCTGGGCACCGGGATCGCCGGCGCCATCGGTATCGAAGGACGCATCGAACCCGGCGCGCACGGCTCCGCGGGCGAGATCGGCCATATCGTCGTCCGGCCCGGCGGACCCGAGTGCAGTTGCGGGCAGCGCGGCTGTCTGGAGCGGCTGGCGTCGGCGGGCGCGATCAGCCGCGCCTGGGCGGAGGCGTCGGGCGATCCGGACGCGGACGCGGCGGACTGCGCGAAGGCCGTCAGGTCCGGGGACGCGCGGGCGGTGGCCGTCTGGCAGGACGCGGTGGACGTCCTCGCCGACGGCCTGGTCACCGCGCTCACCCTGCTCGACCCCCGGTTGCTGATCATCGGTGGCGGGCTCGCCGAGGCCGGGGAAACCTTGTTCACACCGCTGCGGGCGGCCGTCGCCCGCCGTGTCACGTTCCAGAAGCTGCCCGAGATCGTCCCCGCCGCGCTCGGGGACACCGCGGGCTGCCTGGGCGCGGGACTCCTCGCCTGGGATCTGCTCAGCACCGCATCTCCCGTGTCCGATTCACCCGTATCCGGTCCGCCTGTATCCGGTTCTCCGGTGCCCGGTTCCCCGGTGTCCGGTGACGGACCCCACGACTCCTCGGAGGTATCCGCCTGATGGCCGCTCGCAAGGTTCTCGCCGGTGCCCGGGTGGTACTGCCCAGCGGGACCGTCCCCGACGGACGCGTGATCGTCGACGGAGCCCGGATCGCGGAAGCCGGACCCGGTGGTGCCGAACCCGGCGGCACCGGAGCCGGTGGTGCCCGGGACGACGCCCCGGCGCTCGACCTGTCGGGGCACTGGCTGGTCCCCGGCTTCGTGGACACGCACAACCACGGCGGAGGCGGCGCCTCCTTCACCAACGGCACCGTCGACGACATCCTGCGCGGCGTCCACACCCACCGCCTGCACGGCACCACCACCCTCGTCGCGTCGACCGTGACCGGCGAGATGGACGTCCTCGCGCAGCGCGCGGGTCTGCTGTCGGAGCTGGCCGAGCAGGGCGACATCGCGGGCATCCACTTCGAGGGCCCGTTCATCTCGCCGTGCCGCAAAGGCGCGCACGCCGAGGCCCTGCTGCGCGACCCGGACCCGGCGGAGGTCCGCAAGCTGGTCGACGCGGCGCGCGGCCGGGCCCGCATGGTGACCCTCGCGACCGAACTGCCGGGCGGCATCGACTCCGTACGCCTGCTCGCCGAGCACGGGGTCATCGCGGCCATCGGACACACGGACGCCACGTACGAGCAGACCGTCGAGGCGATCGACGCGGGGGCGACCGTCGCGACGCATCTCTTCAACGCGATGCCCGCGATCGGGCACCGCTCGCCGGGCCCGATCGCCGCGCTCCTGGAGGACGAGCGGGTCACCGTCGAGCTGATCAACGACGGCACGCATCTGCACCCGGCGGCCCTGGAGCTGGCGTTCCATCACGCGGGCGCGGGCCGGGTCGCGTTCATCACGGACGCCATGGACGCGGCGGGCTTCGGCGACGGCCGGTATCTGCTCGGGCCGCTGGAGGTCGAGGTGACGGACGGGGTCGCGCGGCTCGTCGAGGGCGGCTCGATCGCGGGCTCGACGCTCACCCTGGACCGCGCCTTCCAGCGCGCGGTCACCGTGGACCGGCTGCCCGTGGAGGATGTCGTACGGGCGATCTCGGCCAACCCGGCGAAACTGCTCGGCCTGGACGACACCATCGGCTCCCTGGAGCCCGGCAAGGACGCCGACCTGGTGGTCCTCGACGCGGACTTCGCACTCAAGGGCGTGATGCGCAAGGGCGACTGGATCGTGGAGCCCCGACCCGTCTGATACCCGCCCCTGTGGAGACGGCGCCCGCCCCGCGGTCTGGGCCGGGCGCCGTCTCTTTGGCATGATCAGAACGACAGCGGCCAGGAGCAGGCGGTTCCGCTGAACGGGAGAAGGCGGTTCCGGTGAACGGAGGGAGGCGGTTCCGGTGATTCTGACGGTCACGCTCAACACCGCGCTGGACATCACCTATCGCGTGCCGTCCCTGCGCCCGCACTCCTCGCACCGGATCACCGAGGTCGTCGAGCGGCCCGGCGGCAAGGGGATCAACGTGGCGCGGGTCCTGGCGGCCATCGGCCACGAGGTCACCGTGACGGGCTTCGCGGGCGGCGCCACCGGACGTACGGTCCGCGAGGGTCTGACGGCCACCCAGGGCGTCACGGACGCCCTCGTACAGGTCGCGGGCGCCACCCGCCGCACCATCGCCGTGGTGGACGCCACGACCGGCGACACCACCCAGCTCAACGAACCGGGCCCGGTGGTCTCCCCCGCCGAGTGGAACGCCTTCACGGCCGCCTACGAGGACCTGGTCCGCTCCGCGTCCGCCGTCGCCCTGTGCGGCAGCCTCCCGCCGGGCGTGCCGGTCGGCGCGTACGGGCAGTTGGTACGGGTCGCGCGCGGCGCGTCGGTGCCGGTGCTGCTCGACACCAGCGGGGAGCCGCTGCGGCGCGGAGTCGCGGCCCGCCCGGACATCGTCAAGCCGAACGCGGACGAGCTGGCGGAGCTGACGGGCTCCCATGAGCCGGGGCAGGCGACCCGGGACGCGCGGCGCCGGGGCGCGCACGCGGTGGTGGCCTCGCTGGGCGCGGAGGGCCTTCTGGCGCTCACCGCCGGGGGCCGCTGGCGGGCGGCGCCTCCCGAGACGGTACGGGGCAATCCGACGGGCGCGGGCGACTCGGCGGTCGCCGGACTCCTGTCGGGCCTGGTGGAGCAGTTGCCGTGGCCGGACCGGCTGGCCCGAGCGGTGGCCCTGTCGGCGGCGACCGTACGGGCGCCGGTGGCGGGCGAGTTCGACGCGCGGACCTATGCGGAGCTGCGGGACCGGGTGCGGGTCACGGAGCTGGCGGGGCCTGCGCAGACGGTGTGAGGCGGACCCTTCCGGGGGCCTGGGCTCAGTTGTTCTTCCAGCCCTCTTCCAGCCAGAACTGGTCGAGGTTGGCGTCGCACTGGTTGCCCTCCGCGCAGGAGACCATGAGGGTGTTCGTGCCCTTGTTCAGCTCGATGTACGCGTAGGACTTGGTCCAGCCCTTCACGTAGTCGCCCTCCGGCGCTCCCGCCCAGTTCTTCAGGCCCAGCGGGTTGGTCTGCGCGGTGCCGTTGACGGTGAGGGTGGCGTTGGCGTCCTTGCCGGGCACGCCGTACCCGATGTTCAGCGTGTACTTGCCGGCCTTCGGGATGTCGTCGACGGTCCAGGTCACGGAGGCGCCGACCTGGTTGAAACCGGCCACATAGACACCGCCGTCGGCGCTGGCGCCCTCTATGTCCGAGGCGGTGGTGGTGCCGCCCGCGAACTTCAGTGCCTTCGCGTCGATCTTCGGCAGCTCGCCCGGGGTCTGCGCCTTCTCGGTCGCCTTTTCGGTCGGCTTGTCCGATGTGGCGGTGGACGGGGTCGAACCCGCCTGGTCGCCGGTCTTCTTGTCGTCACCGCCGCCGCTGGTGGTGATCGCGACGACGATCCCGACGACGACGACCGCGACCACGGCGACGGCGCCGATCAGCAGACCCTTGTGGTTGGGTCCGCGACCGCGCCCGCCGCCCTGCGCGGCGCCGAATCCGGCGCCGGGGCCGCCGGGCTGGTGGCCGCCGGGCTGTGTCTCGGGCGCCGCGTACTGCGGGTGCGGCTGGCCGTACTGCTGCTGGCCCTGCTGTCCGTACTGCTGCTGACCCTGCTGGCCGTACGCGGCGGTCGGGGCCTGGCCGTACCCGGGGGGTGCCTGCTGGGCCTGCTGGGCCTGTTGTCCGTACTGGCGTTCGCCCACGGGGCGCACCTGGTTGTAGGAGCGCGGACCCGGGTACCCGTAGCCGCCGCCACCGCTGGGTGGGGTGGCTCCGGCGGCCCGGCCGTCCTCGTAGAGGTAGCCGAACGGGTCGTCGTCCTCGGGCGTGCTCGCGCCGTTGTTGCCGGCCGTCATCCCTTGGTCACTCCTCAGCAGGTGCGGTCTGTGATGCGGGCGAGCCTACCCGCTCCGGCTGACCCGAATGGGTGGTGCCGAACGCATGGCTGACGTCCGGAGCGGGGGGAGCGTGGTCGTCCGCCCCGGCCCGCGCGGTCGGCCGTGCGGTCAGCCGGCGCGGCGGTGCTGCTTGGCCCGGGACCGCTTCTCGATGTACATCCGCTGGTCGGCGGATTTCAGGACCTCTTCGGCCGACATACCGCAATGGGCCCAGCCGATGCCGAAACTGGCGCCGACGCGGACCGCGCGGCCGTCGACCCGGATCGGCGGGATGATCGCGTTCCGCAGGCGTACCGCGAGGTCCTGGGCGTCGGCGCGGCCGAGGCCGTCGGCGAGGACGACGAACTCGTCGCCGCCGAGCCGGGCGACGGTGTCCCCGTCCCGTACACCGCTGGTGAGGCGGCGGGCGACCTCGATGAGGACGGCGTCCCCGGTGTGGTGGCCGAACCGGTCGTTGATGGATTTGAAGCCGTCGAGGTCGCAGAAGAGCACCGCGAGCCCTTTGGCTCCGTCGTCGGTGTCGTCGGCGGGCGCGACGGTGTGCACATGGTGGTCGTAGCCGCCGACGGGGAGCCCCGGGTGGTCGCCGTGGGCACCGAGGGCGCCGAATCCGGGCGCGGGACCTTCGTACGCGATGAGTCCCGGCCCGCTGTACGCCGCGTCCATCGACTCCGCCGTACCGGCCGGGGTGGTCTGCGGGCGGCGGCAGAGCCGGGCCGAGAGGCGGGTGCGCAGTTCGGCGGAGTTGGGCAGTCCGGTGAGCGCGTCGTGGCTGGCGCGGTGCGCGAGCTGGAGTTCGCGGCCCTTGCGCTCCTCTATGTCCTCGACGTGGGTCAGCAGGAAGCGGGGGCCGTCGGCGGCGTCCGCGACGACGGAGTTGCGCAGCGAGACCCACACGTACGAGCCGTCGCGCCGCCCGAGCCGCAGCTCGGCGCGGCCTCCCTCGGCGGAGGTGCGCAGCAGGGTGCCGATGTCCTCGGGGTGCACGAGGTCGGAGAAGGAGTACCGGCGCATGGCGGACGCGGGCCGCCCGAGCAGCCGGCACAGGGCGTCATTGGTACGGAGGATCCGCCCGTGCTGGTCGCCGCCCATCTCCGCGATGGCCATGCCGCTGGGCGCGTACTCGAACGCCTGCCGGAAGGACTCCTCGCTGGCCCGCAGCGCCTGCTGTTCGCGCTCCAGGCGGACCAGGGCGCGCTGCATGTTTGCTCGCAGCCGGGCGTTGCTGATCGCAATGGCGGCCTGAAAGGCGTACATCTGGAGCGCTTCGCGCCCCCATGCGCCGGGGAGCCGCCCGTTCCGCGGCCGGTCCACGCTCAGTACGCCGATCAGTTCGCCGCCGGATCGGCCGGTGGCCCACATGGGCGCGAAGAGGCGGTCGGCGGGGTGCCACTCGTCCTCGAAGCGGGGGGCGGGGCCGTCGGTGTACCACTGCGGTACGTCGTCCTCGTCGAGGACCCAGCCCTCGGTGTGCGGGATGAAGCGGAGGGTGCCCCACGCCTCGCCCATGGTGAGGCGGCGGTCCCAGGAGGTACGGGAGCCGACACGGCCGGTGATGAGGGCTTCCGCGGCTGCGTTGCCGGAGAAGGCGGCGACGACGAGGTCACCGTCCGGGCGTACGAGGTTGACGCACGCCAGCTCGTATCCGAGGCCCGTCACGACGCCGTCCGCGACGGTCTGCAAGGTATCGGCCAGGCTTCGCGCGGTGTTCATGTCGGCCATGACCTGATGCAGCTGCCGCAGGGTCGCAAGACGGACGTACGGCTCCGACTCGGTCTCCATGCTCGCTCTCCCCGAGACCTCGACAGCAACTCCAGGATGCTCATCGGCCATATACAGCGTTCCCGCCACTGAATCACAGCGAGCTGTCCACCCGGTACACAGGGTCAACAAAATATGGCCCCTGTGACTCAAGTCACAGGTGGCGAAGGGTGAGAGGTGGCACGTGTAGGTGACGGGGGGTGGGGGTTACGGGAGCAAAGGGGGTACGGGGTTCCGGCGGGGGTGAGGGGGGCGGGGGCAGAGGTTGGGGAGGGGCGCGGCGGGTCAGGGTCGGCCTCAGCCGAGTCGGTGGTAGCGGCCCCGGAAGTACGCCAGCGGGCCGCCCTCCGCGCTCGGGAGTGTGGCCGTCAGGACGCGGGCGATGACGAGGGTGTGGTCGCCCGCCGGCACCCGCTGCTCGGTGCGGCACTCCAGGGTGGCGAGGGAGCCGCCGACCAGCGGGGCGCCGGACACCTCGCCGCGTATGTAGGGAATGTCGTCGAACAGCAGACGGTCGCTGATCCGGCCCTTCATGGCGAACCGTCCGGCGATGTGCCGCTGGCTCTCGGTGAGGACCGACACCGCCCACAGGGGCTGTTCGGCGAGCAGATCGTCCATACGGGAGCCCTCGCGCAGGCTGACCATGACCAGCGGCGGGTCCAGCGAGACCGACAGGAACGCGGTCGCCGTCATGCCGACGTCGTCGCCGCGCGGGCCTTCCGGGTCGGGCTGGGGCTCATGCGCGGTCACCAGCACCACACCTGCGGCCAGCCGGGACATCGCGGCGCGGAACTCGTCGTTGCTCACCCCCTCAGCATGCCCGGAGGGGGGCTGCGAAGGGGGCTTCAAAGGGGTTTTCGAGGAGGTGTTCGTGGGGGTGTTCGTGGGGGCGTTCAAGGCGTTCGGCACGGGAAAACGCTAGCCGCGCGCGGCCGTGGTCACATCGGGCCTTCGCCCGATGCGGGACCTAGGTCTTCGACGGGTGCTTGGTGCGGGGGCTCTTGGTACGGGGGGCCGGCGGGCGTTGCGTACGGCTGGTCCTTGTGGCCGCCCCGGGTCAGGGTCCCCAACCCCGGCCCGATCGCCCCCGCTTCGTGTCGGAGCGCTGCTTCTTCTCGCGCAGGCGCCGCTCATTGATTCCCCGGGGGATCCGGGTCGCCTTGCGGGGGCGCGGTGGCGGTGCCGTCGCCTCCGCGAGGAGCCCGGCGAGCCGTACGGCCGCCGCCTCCCGGTTCCGCCACTGCGACCGGTGCTCCGACGCCCGTACGCTCACGACCCCGTCGACCAGCCGGTCCGCGAGCCGTTCGAGCGCGCGCTCCTTCCACACCGGGGGCAGCGCGTCCGTGTTGGCCACGTCGAACCGCAGCTCCACCTGGGTGTCGCTGGTGTTGACGTGCTGTCCGCCGGGCCCGGACGAGCGCGAGAAACGCCACATCAGCTCGGCGTCCGGCAGGACCACCGAGCCGCGGATGACGTAAGGACCGGGCATGGCTCCATGGTCCCGTCCCGACGCCCTCCGCGTCACCCGCTTTTACGGGCGAACCGTCCCGGGAGGGGGCCCGGAGGGGGGGCCGGGCGAGGGAAAACGGATCGGGTAAAGAAAGTAAAGAGACCCGGAACCTCCAGGTCCCCCCTTGGCGTTCATAGGGGTGACGGTAGCTTCGTCATCAGTACGGAGCCCGCACACCCAAAGGAAAGGGACTTCCCATGGCTGTAAGCCTGTCCAAGGGCGGCAATGTCTCGCTTACCAAGGAGGCACCGGGCCTGACCGCCGTCACGGTCGGCCTCGGCTGGGACGTCCGGAGCACGACCGGTACCGACTTCGACCTCGACGCCTCGGCCATCGCGGTGAACGCCGAGGGCAAGGTCTATTCGGACGCCCACTTCATCTTCTTCAACAACAAGCAGACGCCGGACCAGACCATCGTCCACACCGGCGACAACCGCACGGGCGAGGGCGCCGGCGACGACGAGGCGATCAACGTCAACCTGGCCGGCCTCCCCGCCGACATCGACAAGATCGTCTTCCCGGTCTCCATCTACGAGGCGGAGAGCCGCAGCCAGAACTTCGGCCAGGTGCGGAATGCCTACATCCGCATCGTCAACCAGGCCGGCGGCACCGAAATCGCGCGCTACGACCTGAGCGAGGACGCCGCGACGGAGACGGCGATGGTCTTCGGCGAGCTGTACCGCAACGGTGCCGAGTGGAAGTTCCGCGCCGTCGGCCAGGGCTACGCGTCGGGCCTGGTCGGCATCGCCCAGGACTTCGGCGTCAACGTCTGATTCGACGTCTGATTCGGCGTCTGATCGAGGACGTCGGTACGTAGGTCCTGGTGGGGTGGGGCGGGGCGAGCACTCGGCCCACCCCACCGGGCACGTTCCGTGGCGGGGCGGGCGGCTGACTGGCTGACTGGCTGACTGGCTGACGGCTAGGGGCGACTCGGTCGGCCGTCCCCGTAAAGCCAACTCGCCCAGATCTCCCGCAACTCCCCTATCTTCTGTGCCTTCTGCGATTTCGGCCCGGTGCCGCCTCCCGCCACCTTCTCCACATAGGCGGTGAAGTCGGCGGTGTCCGCGTTGCCGTGGCGGTGGGTGGCGGCCCAACCCTTCAGGATCGTGCGGAAGGTGTCGTCACCGAGGGTCTGCCGGACCTTGTGCAACACCATCGCGCCCCGCTCGTAGACGGGGCTGCCGGAGATGTGTGCGGCGCTCGACGGAGTGGCGGGCGGAAAGGCCCAGACGGCTCGGCCGTTCGCGGCGTCCTCGTAGTAGTCGCCGCGGTAGAGCGCGTCGAAGGTCTGCTGCGCGCTGTCCCCTCCGTGGTCCTCCTCCCACATCCACTCGGCATACGTCGCGAACCCTTCGTTCAGCCACATGTCCCGCCATGACTTCGGGGTGACGGAGTCCCCGTACCACTGGTGGGCCATCTCGTGGACGAGGGTGCCGAGGTCGGGTGCGCCGGGGAAGACGGGCCGGTTCTGGGTCTCCAGCGCGTAGCCCGCGTCCCCTTCACGGTCGACGACGGCCCCGGTCGACGAGAACGGGTACGCCCCGAAGTTCTTCTCCTCCCACGCCACGACCTCCGGAATCCGGTCGAGGACCTTCTCACTCGCGTTCGCCTCGGCCGGGTCGACGGCCACATACACCGGCAGCTTCCGCCCGTCCGCCGACTTGATCTCGTACGTCTTCGTCTCGTACGCGCCGATCGCCACCGTCGCCACATAGCTCGCGACCGGTTCGCCCGCATGCCAGCTGAACGTCGTCCGGCCGCCCGAGGTCCGCTCGCTCCGCAACTCCCCGTTGGACACGGCCTTCAGCCCCTCCGGGACCGTGACCGTGATGTCGTACGCCGCCTTGTCGGACGGGTGGTGGTTGCCCGGGTACCAGGCCATCGAGCCGGTGGGTTCGCCCAGGCCGAGCGCCCCGTCCCCGGTCCGCAGCCAGCCCTCCTCGGAACCGTCCGGATCGGTGATCGTCACCGGCTTCCCCGCATACCGGACCGACGTACGGAACTCCGCCCCCTTACGGATGTAGTCACGCGGCCGGACCGTCATCTCCTGCCCGGCCCGCGACACCTCCGCCGCCTTCCCGTCCACCGTCACGGACCGGACGTCCATCCCCTTGAAGTCAAAGTTGAACGCACTCAACGCCTTGCCGGCCCGCGCCGTGATCACCGCCGTACCACTGAGCTGCCCGCTCTTGGGCTCATACGCCAGGCTGACCCCGTAATGAGAAACGTCGTACCCCCCATTCCCCATCCGCGAAAAATAGGGATCTCGCACCCCAGCAGCCCCGGGCGTCCCCCCACCCCCACTCCCACACCCCACAAGCCCAACCCCAAGCCCAACCCCGAGCACCACGGCGAGGGGGACGACACGGGTGCGGGTCAGTCGGGGGGTGAGGGTGCGGGTGCGGGCGCGAAGCTTGGCGGGGTGGGTGCTGATGTGACCGGCGGCGGTGGGGTGGGCCTCTGTCGGGCCGGCCTGGGTGGGGTGCGGGTCCACGGGGCGATCCTATGCGGCACCCGGTGCCGGGGCAGGGGGCCGTCGGCCCCGTGACACCATCACCCCTGTGCTCGACATCGGATACGCCCTCTCCAACCGGTTCCCCGACCCTCCGCAGACCGACTACCGCCGCGCCGACGTCCACGCGCTGCGGCACGACCTGTTCTGCGGCGACGTCTACCTCGCCGACACCAAGGCGGACCGGGAACTGTCCACAGCCTGGGGATGGGTACCCGTACTCGACTTCGCCTGGGCGCTGTGCGACATCGTGGAAACGCTCGACCAGGACCCGCGCGGCAGCCGCGCCTCGCGTCCCCAGTACGCCGAACTGGACTTCACCGAGTCCACCGACCGACTCCTCTTCGAGCGCCGCTTCGGCTGGGTGGACATCGAGGCGGAGTGGCTACCGGCGGACGAACCCCCACTGGCCTTCCCCCACACCGCACTCCGCCGCGAGGCACGTGACTTCCTGAACGACCTCCTGGCGGACCTGACCGACCTCCACGAGGGGCTGGGCGACAACCCCATCACCTGGAACCTCCAGTCCCGCTTCCCCCGCCTCCCCGACCCCACCCGATAGGTCGGCCCCGCCCGGCGGATCAGGCCGGGATCAGGTCGGGGATCAGGTCGGGGGATGAGATCGGGGATGAGATCGGGGATCCGGGTCGGGATCAGGTCGGGGGATGAGATCGGGGATCCGGGTCGGGGAATGCGACGGCAGTTTCCGCCCGGTCTCCTCGGCCCCCTCCCGCCCCCCGGTTCTGCCGAACACTCGCCACGCTGGCGAGCCACCGCTCCGGAGGGCGAACCCCGGCCGGGTGGTTCCCGCCCGGACTCGCCCCCATCCCCCGGCCGGGAACCACCCCGCCCGCCCCCGCCGAGCAGGGCCCCCTTCCCTCCACCGTCCAGCCCTCGGTGGCCAGCCACCACGGCACACCGGGAGAGCCCTCCCGCCCACGGCCCGAGGCGACCGCCCGCCCCCATCCCGAGCAGCCGCACCCCACCCGGCCACCGCCCCTGACAGACCGGGATCCCCCAGAGCTGAACCCCGCCACCACGGCACCCAACTCCCCACCGTGTGCGCGCCAGGCCACGTGCACGCCAGGCCACGTCCGCACCCCTCCGTACGCGCCCCGCCGCGTGGTCCCAGCCGATGTGACCTGGAAGCCGCGCCACGCCGGCCGCCCCCGCACCACCCCACGCCGACCGCCCCGCCAGCCGCGCCACCCCAGCCGCGAGCCGCAAGCCACCCGCCATCAGCGCCAGCCGCCCCAGGCCGCCCCCAGTCACCCGCCGCCACCGCAACCCACCCAACCGGCGCCGCCCGCCCCAACCCCAGGCCCGCCGAGGGAGAAGGCCCGGTCCTCGGCCGTCGGGCTCTAGTCCGACTCCACCCGCACCCCCAACTCCCCCGCGAACAACCCGGCCAGATCCAGCAGTTGGTGCGGAGAGATCACCGCGCCGGTCAGGCCCCGTACGCCTCGGGTGATTTCCAGGTGGGCCGCGCCGCGCAGGTCCACGTCCGTCATCTTGGCGGCGCCCAGGTCCGCCGCCTTGAGTGTGCAGTCCTGGAACTCGACCCGTTCCAGCACGGCGCCGCCGAAGTCCGGCTCGGCGAGGACGCAGGACTCGAAGACCACGTCCTTGAGCCGGGCCTGCCGCAGATTCAGATAGTCGATCTTTCCGCCACGCACCACCACCCTTTCCAGTACCGATCCGTGCAACTGCACCCCGCCCAGCCGCGCGTCGACCAGCTCGACATCCCGCAGCGTCGCCCCGGCGAGGTCCGTCCCCACTCCCCGCACCCCCGTGAGCAGCGAGTCGAGGAAGCGGGCCCGGGGCAGCCGCGTCTCATCGAGCGCGCAGCCCGTCACCGCGCAGTCCATGAAACGGGCCCCCGCCCCGTCCTGCCCCATCAGGTCGAGGTCACGGAACTCCACCCCGTCGTAATCGCCGTCCGGCTCCAACTCCCCTTTCTCGTACGCCACCAACGGCGGCAACCGCAGTTCGGGCCGCCGCGCCTTCCTCACCACCGCACCTCGCACCATGCCCTCATCCTGCACCCCACCACTGACAATCACCCTGACCAGCACAAACACCCCGCTGGAGCCTCAACGAGACCCCCGCGACCGCCCCCTCGACCCGGGCCCCGCCCCCTCGACCACCACCCCGACCCGGGCCCCACCACCGCCCCCACCACGCCCCCACCACGGCCTCGCCACCACCCCCAACCACCGCCCCACCACCACCTCCCCACCGCCCAACACCCCCCGATGTCACACTTTCGCCCCCCTGCTCCGTCGTACTCATGACAGCCCAGCAACCATGAGGGAGACCCCAGCCATGCACCGGATCACCGTCATCGGCGGCGGCCTCGCCGGACTCACCGCGGCGATCACCGCCGCCGAGGCGGGCGCCAGAGTCACCGTGCACGAGGCCCACCACACCCTGGGCGGCCGGGCCCGGACGGCCGAAGCGCCGTACCGCACGAACGAGGGCCCGCACGCCCTCTACAACGGCGGACCCCACTGGACCTGGCTCCGCCGGCGCGGCCTGCTCGGACCACTCGCCCCGATCCCGCTGCTGGAGGCGACCCGGATGCGTTTCCGGCACCGGGGAACTCTGCGCCGCACCCCTCCGTTCCCTCTGTTGAGACTGTCGCGCCACCGGTCCGAACGGGCCCCCGTCGACTCGGACTTCCGCACCTGGGCGACAGCTCTCATAGGAGAGGAGTGGGCGCTCGCCGCCGCTCGCTACTCGGCGGTCGCGCTGTTCCATCACGATCCCGGCTCCCTGTCGGCCGCGTTCGTGCAGGAGCGGTTGCGCCGCGCCATGAAACTGCCGCCGGAGGCCCACTATCCGCGCGGTGGTTGGGCGACCGTCGTCGACCGGATGGCCGCCCGCGCCTGGAATCTGGGGGTCCGGGTGGAGACGCTGTCCCGCGTCGACACCCTGCCCACGGACACCCCGGTCATCGTCGCCACGTCGCTGGAGGCCGCCCGTCGCCTCCTCCACGACCCGTCGCTGACGTGGGACAGCGGGCGCACGGCGCTGCTCGATCTGGCGCTGCGCACCCGCAAGGGAGACCCGTTCGTCGTGTCCGACCTGGACGCGCCGGGCTGGATCGAGCGGTTCACCGCCCAGGACCGCGGTCTGGCACCGCACGGGCAGCAGTTGATCCAGGGGCAGTTCCCGGTCGCCCCCGGGGAGAGCAAGGGCCAAGGTGTCGCGCGCGCCGAGGAGTTGCTCGACCTGGGCTTCCCGGGGTGGCGGGAGCGTACGGTCCGGCGCCGGGAGGCGCTGGCCCAGGGCCGTACGGGCGCGGTCGACCGGCCGGGTACGACCTGGCGGGACCGGCCGGCCGTGGACCGGGGCGACGGGGTGTTCCTGGCCGGTGACCAGGTGGCGGCGCCAGGGGTGCTGTCCGAGGTGTCGTTCACCAGCGGCATCGAGGCGGCGACGCTGGCGCTGCGGCTCAGGCCGGGGGCGGGCGGTGTCCCACGGCGGCCGGCCCGGGACACCGGCTGGTCCCACCTTGACCTCAAGCGAGCTTGAGGTACGAGAGTTCGGGTGTCAGACCGTCCATGACATCCGTCTCACGGGAGAGTCCGCCATGCATGCCATCCGTCTGCACGCCTTCGGTCCGGCCGCGAACCTGAGGTACGAGAAGACCGACGATCCGGTGCCTGGGCCGGGTCAGGTCACCATCGCCGTGGGTGCGGCGGGGGTGCATCTGTTGGATACGGCGATAAGGGAGGGGATGCAAGGACCGTTGCCGGAGCTGCCGGAGCTGCCGACGATTCCGGGCCGGGAGGTCGCGGGGACGGTGACGGCGCTCGGGGAGGGCGTGGCCGGGGAGTGGCTGGGCAAGCGGGTGGTGGCCCATCTGGGGTTCGCGCCGGGCGGGTATGCCGAACTCGCCGTGGCCGATGCCGACCGTCTGCACGAGATTCCGGGGCGGCTGGACTACGCGGAGGCGGTGGCGATGATCGGTACGGGGCGTACGGCGATGGGGATCGCGCAGTTCGCGGAGCCGACGCCCGAGGACGTCGTGGTCATTCCGGCCGCGGCGGGGGGAATCGGCACGCTGCTGACGCAGTACGCCAAGCACGCGGGCGCCGTGGTGGTGGGGCTGGCGGGCGGACCGGAGAAGGTGAGGAAGGTACGGGAGAACGGAGCGGATCTGGCGGTCGACTACAAGGAGGAGGGGTGGCCGGAGACGGTACGGGAGTTTCTGCGGGGGCTGCCGGCGAGTGCGTCCGGGGAGGGGCGTGCGGCGACGATCGTGTTCGACGGGGTCGGGGGTGAAGCGGGGCGGGACGCGGTCGATCTGCTCGGGCCCGGGGGCCACCATGTGGTGTTCGGGTGGTCGGGGCAGGGGTTGCACGACGGGGCGCCGCTGAGGTTCCCGGAGGAGTATCTCGCCGAGCGGGACATCACGTCGCAGGAGGTGCTGGGACCGGTGATGATGCGGAAGGCAGGGGGCGCCAGTCCGATACGGACCCTGGAGTTGAAGGCCCTGTCGGAGGCGAGGGCGGGCCGCCTCGTACCGGCGGTCCAGCGCTACCCCCTCTCGGAGGCGGCCACCGCGCACCGTGACCTGGAGTCCCGGGCCACCACGGGCAAGGTCGTCCTGGAGCCGTAGCCGGACATCCCGTCCCTGCGCCCCGCTCCGGGCCCCTCCAGTCCAGATGCGACCCACCCGTTTCCGTGGTGTTCTGGCTGGATGAGCATCCGCCGAACAGGTGATCCCCAGGGGCGCGGGCCCCAGGGTGTCGCCCGGGGAACGGGCGGGGGGACGGCCGAGGCAGCGGTCGAGGGGGCGCAGGGGGCCTACGAGGGGCAGGATCCCCATCGCTGGTGGGGGCTGGTGATCATCGCGCTGGCGCAGTTGATGGTCGTGCTCGACGCCACCATCGTGAACATCGCCCTCCCTTCGGCGCAGGCGGACCTCGGCATCTCCAACGGAAACCGGCAGTGGGTCATCACGGCGTACACGCTGGCCTTCGGAGGGTTGCTGCTGCTGGGGGGACGGGTCGCGGACTATGTGGGGCGCAAGCGGACGTTCGTGATCGGGTTGATCGGTTTCGCGGCGGCGTCGGGGCTGGGTGGGGCGGCGGTGAGTTCCGGGATGCTGTTCGGGGCGCGGGCGCTTCAGGGCGCGTTCGCGGCGTTGCTGGCGCCGTCGGCGCTGTCGTTGCTGACGACGTCGTTCTCGGATCCGAAGGAGCGGGCGAAGGCGTTCGGGATCTACGGTGCGATCGCGGGTGGTGGTTCGGCGATCGGGCTGATCGCGGGGGGTGTGCTGACCGAGTATCTGGACTGGCGCTGGTGTCTGTATGTGAATGTGCCGATCGCGATCATCGCGGTGTTCGGCGCGTCCGGGCTGCTGCACGACCGGCCGGGGCACGCGGAGGCGCGGCTCGATGTGCCGGGTGCGGTGCTGGGGTGCGGTGGTCTGGTCGCGATCGTGTACGGGTTCAGCGAGGCGGAGCCCCGGGGCTGGACGGATCCGCTCGTGCTGGGGCTGCTGGCGGGCGGGGTGGCGCTGCTGCTGGCGTTCGTCTGGTGGCAGACCCGTGCGACCCATCCCCTGCTGCCGCTGCACATCATCCGGGACCGCAACCGCGCGGGCTGCTTCCTGACGATGGGGATGGCGACGATCGGGCTGTTCGGCACGTTCCTGTTCATGACGTACTACCTGCAGACGGTGCTGGGGTATTCGCCGTTGAAGACGGGCATGGCGTTCCTGCCGATGACCGTGATGATCATCATCGGGTCGACGCAGGTCTCGGCGCGGCTGATGGGGCGGCTGCCGCCGCGCATGCTGATGGTGCCGGGGCTGATCCTCGCGGCGGGCGGGCTGACGATCCTGACGCAGCTCACCGTGAACGCCGAGTACGCCGCGCATGTGCTGCCCGCCGAGTTGCTGATCGGCCTGGGTATGGGCATGACCTTCATGCCGGTGATGTCGACGGCGACGCAGGGCGTGGCGCCGCGCGACTCCGGGGTCACGTCGGCGACGGTGAACACGTCGCAGCAGGTGGGCGGTTCCATCGGTACGGCGCTGCTCAACACGATCGCGACGACCACGGCGACGGCGTATGTGGCCGCGAACCTGCGGAACCCGAGCCAGGTCGACCAGATCACCCGGGCGGGCGTGGTGCACGGCTACACGGTCGCCATCTGGTGGGCGGTCGCCATCATGCTCGTCGCCGCGGTCATCGCGGGACTGATGGTCACCGTGAAGCCCCCGCCGAGGCACCCGGCGGCCCGGGAGGGATCGGTCACCGAGCCGGCGACGTGACCTCCGGCGCGCCCAGGGTGTCCGTCGATCCCGGCGTCGACCCCAGCGCGGTCAGGGCCGCGTCCGTCAGCCGGTACACCGTCCACTCGTCCTGCGGCAGGGCGCCCAGGGCGCGGTAGAAGTCGATGGAGGGCTGGTTCCAGTTGAGGACGGACCACTCCAGGCGCTCGTAGCCGCGCGCGACGCAGATCCGGGCCAGTTCGGTGAGGAGCGCCTTGCCGTGGCCGCCGCCGCGCCGGTCGGGACGTACGTACAGGTCCTCCAGGTAGATGCCGTGCACGCCGCGCCAGGTCGAGAAGTTGAGGAACCAGAGCGCGAAGCCGACCGGTTCGCCGGTCGCGTCGTCGACCGCGAGGTGCGCGTACGCGGCGGGCCGCTCCCCGAACAGCGCCTCGTGGAGCTGGGCCTCGGTCGCGCGGGCCTCGTGCTCGGCCTTCTCGTATACGGCCAGCTCACGGACCATGGCGTGGATGACGGGGACATCGGTGGGAACGGCGGTACGAATCATGGCCTCACGCTAACCCTCGCGCAGCGGATCACAGGCCGCGGGCCACGGCGTTGATGTGGCGGGTGTCGAGGTGGCGCAAGGGGGCGCCGGTCGTGGCGACGTTGATCATCGCGCGGCCGAGCTGTTCGGTGGTGGTGACGTGGTGCGGCGCCAGTCTGCGGATCAGGGGGTAGAGGGGGCGGGCCACCGCGTACAGCGCGCGGTACAGCGGGGTCTTCGATGTGATGCCGTGCAGGGGCTGGATGTAGCCGGGGCGGAAGAGGTAGGTGCTCATGGGGAGGGCGAGCAGGTGGTTCTCGGTCTCGCCCTTGACGCGGGCCCACATGGAGCGGCCCTTTTCGGTGCTGTCGGTGCCCTGCCCGGAGACGTAGACGAAGGTCAGGTTCGGGTTGGCGGCGGAGAGCGTGCGGGCCGCGGTCAGGGTGAGGTCGTGGGTGGTGCGCCGGTACGCCTCTTCCGACTGGCCGACGGAGGAGACGCCGAGGCAGAAGAAGCAGGCGTCGTAGCCGGAGAGGTCGGCGCCCGAATCGTCCGCCGATCCGAACCGTGCCATCAGCTGTGCGACGTCCGGGTCGGTGATCTCCCGCAGTTTCGGGTGGTCGACGCCGGTCGGGGTGCGCCCGATGGCAAGCACCTCGGTCACGGCGGGGTCGCGCAGACACTCCCGCAGAACGCCCTGACCGACCATGCCGGTCGCCCCGAAGATGATCGCCTTCATCCCTGTGTCCAACTCTCTTGTCGTAGGTCCCAGTCATGGGTTCCAGTCGCGGGTCCCAGTCGTGGGTTCCGGCTGGTCATGCGTAAGGCTCAGACCGGATAAGTCACGCCCGTCAGTTCCTCCGAGACCGTCCACAGGCGGCGCTGGGTCCGGGCGTCGTGGGACTTCTTGCTGGACGTGCCCGCCCTCGGGTGGCCCCGCATGTGGGTGATCCCGTCCGGACCGTAGAACTGGGCGCCGACCGCGCCCGGGTCGGTCGCGGCCCGGAGCGACGGCAGGGCGCCGTGCTCGGCGTCCTGGGCGAAGAGGGGGAGGACGACCCGCTCGAACAGCCCCCGGACCAGCGGCTTGGAGTTGCGGGCCAGTTCGGTGGCGGAGCCGCCGGGGTGTGCGGCCAGGGAGATCGTACGGGCGTCCGCCGCGGCCAGGCGGCGCTGGAGTTCGTACGCGAAGAGCAGATTGGCGAGCTTGGACTGCCCGTACGCGCCCGGCCTGCTGTAGCGGCGCTCGGACTGGAGGTCGTCGAAGTCGACGGAGGCGCCCAGGCGGTGGGCCTCGCTGCTGACGGTCACCACACGCGAGCCCGGGACGGTGAGCATGTGGTCGAGGAGCAGGCCGGTCAGGGCGTAGTGGCCGAGGTGGTTGGTGCCCAGTTGCAGTTCGAAGCCGTCCTCGGTGGTGGACCGTGGCGTCCACATCACCCCGGCGTTGTTGATCAGCAGGTCGATACGGTCGTGGCGCCCGCGCAGCTCGTCGGCCGCCGCCCGCACCGACGCGAGCGAGCCGAGGTCGAGGCGCTGCACCTCGACCGATGCGCCCGGGGTACGGGCGGCGATCCGTTCGGCGGCCCGGTCGCCCTTCTCCATGGTGCGTACCGCGAGGACGACGTGCGCGCCCCGCGAGGCGAGGGCCGCGGCGGTCTCGAAGCCGAGGCCGGTGTTGCCTCCCGTGACGACGGCGGTACGCCCGCTCTGATCCGGGATGTCGGTGGCATTCCATTTATGGCTCATGCGGCGGGTTGAGGGATTGCTCGTAGCGTTACTCATGGCTTCAATGTAGACGGTGCCAACAATGCTGTCAATGACAACATGCGGCTGATAGCCTGAGCGGCATGGCGTACCACCACGGAAATCTGCGGACCGAGCTGCTGGCCCGCGCCGAAACCGTCATCGCCACCGACGGTGTCGATGCCCTGTCCCTGCGCTCCCTGGCCCGCGACATCGGGGTGTCCCACGCGGCCCCCGGCCGTCACTTCCCGGACAAGCAGGACCTGCTCGACGCGCTCGCCGTCGAAGGCTTCGAACGGCTCGGCGCACAGCTGAAGGAGACCACCTCCGCCACCTCCGCCACCGCCACCGCCACCTCCGCCGGCGGAGAGTTCACGGACCGCCTGATCGCCACCGCCCGCGCCTACGTCCGTTTCGCCACCGACCACCCGGCGCTCCTTGAGCTGATGTACGCGCGCAAGCACCGCGAACCGAGCGCCGACCTCCGTACGGCGTCCGACGCCTGCGGTGTGATCCTGCTCGGTCTTCTCGCCGACAGCGACACGGACATCGGTGACCCCGAACGCTTCGGCGTGATCCTCCTCGCCACGCTCCAGGGCATCGCCGCCCTGACCGCCGGCGGCGCCCTGCCCCCCGCGCACCTCCCGGACGACCTCGTGACCGACGCCGTCCGACGCCTCCTGCGCGGCTCGACCACCGGTACCTGAAACGGCCCGCCCTCAGAAACCGCAGTCGGATACCGCCCTTACAACCGGCTACAACCGCCCCTCCACCAACAACTCCCCGATCCGCATCTGCATCCCCTGCACAGGCTCCCCGCCCTCGATGTCCCACAACGTGTTCTGGAGGACCCGGCCGAGCGTCCAGGCCGCCGCGCGCTGCCGGTCCAGGTCCAGGACGTCGGTCATCAGGTCGAAGCGCCACAGCACCTCGTCCTCGTCGTACCGGTTGTCCAGGGCGGGCAGTAGTTCGAAGCCCGGGTCGCCGACCAGCGGGTTCGGGTCGATCGCGAGCCAGGGTTCGCGTTCGGCGGCGAGGATGTTGTCGAAGTGCAGGTCCCAGTGGAGCAGCCGGTCGCCGGGCTCGCCCAGTACCTCGCGTACGGCCGCTCCGCAGTCCGCGACGATCCGCCGCGCCGCGAGGTCCGGCACCCGGGGCAGCGCGTCCGGCAGCCCGGTCAGCATGTCCGCCGCGATGTCCGCGAGCCGCCGCACCCCGTCGGGCCCCGGCACGGCGGTGAGCCGGGCCAGCAGAGCGGCGAGGATCCGTACGGCTTCGCGGGAGTCCTTGACGTCGGAGAGATGGCGGGACTCGTCGAGCCGTTCGAGCAGCAGGGTCGCGGTGTCCTCGTCGTGGTCGAGCAGCCGGACGATGCCCGCGCCGTCCCAGACCCGCAGGCCCAGCCACTCGTGCTCGCTCTCGCTGTCCCTGATCTGCATCTTCAGCGCGGCGGGCGTCCCGTCGGACCGGACCACCGGGAGCACCAGGGCCGCCATGCCGTTCATCGAGGGTCCGGTGACCGTCAGGTCCCACCGGTCCAGGAACTCGGCCGCCCGCGCGGGCAGCCCCTCGATGAACGCCCGGCCCGCCACCCCGTTCACCTTCGTCTGCGTGGCGGCCAGCTCACCCGGAATCTCGAAGCCAGGAATAGCGGGGGTGCCGGGGGTATCAGGGAGGTCAGGGAGGGGGGTCATCCTCCCGATCCTAGATATCCCCCGTTCCGCACCCCACCGAATAAACACCCCCGGTCCCACCCCTCCCGCACACGCCCACCCTCCGCCCGCCCCTCCTGAACATGCGCCCGCCGCCCCACCATGCGTGAATCACCCCATGGGCCCCCCGAACCCACCCCCACCCCCCACCCGCGCCAACGGCCATCAGCACGGCCACCTCCGTACGACCACCGCCACCGCCGCCAAGCGCGCCGCCCGCGCCGTCGCGGCCTACATCCGCAGCGCCCCCGGCACCTACATCTGGCTGGCGGTCCTCTTCGTGACGACCGTCGCGCTGCACCAGATGTCGCCGGACTTCGAGCAGGACTTCCTGCGGCAGCGGTCCACCAATCTGCACGAGCTGTCCAGCAACCCGGTCCGGGTCCTGTTCTCCAGCGCCCTGTGGATCGACGGGGGCCGCTGGCTCCCGTACGCCGTCCTCTACACCGTCTTCCACGCGCAGGCCGAGCGCTGGCTCGGCACACTCCGCTGGCTCACCGTCGCCCTCGCCGCGCACATCCTGGCCACCCTCATCAGCGAGGGCGCCCTGCTGTGGGCGATCCGGCACGGCATCGCGCCGGAGTCCGCCGTGAACACCCTGGACGTGGGGGTGAGCTACGCGCTCGCCGGGATCGTCGGCGTCCTGACGTACCGCATCGCGCCCCCCTGGCGGTACGTCTACCTCCTCGGCGTCCTCATCGTGTACGGCACCCCGCTCATCACCGGCCGCACCTTCACCGACCTCGGGCACTTCACCTCCGTCCTGATCGGTCTGGCCTGCTACCCGCTGACCCGGGGCCGGGGCCCGGTGTGGAATCCGCTGGTCACCCTCGCCCGCGCCAGACGCCGTATGCACCGGGTAACGTCCCGCCCATGAGCAGCAGGATCAGCGGCACGGTGAACACGGTGAACGGCGGCATATCGTTCTGGTACGCGCAGGAGGGCACCCCGGCCCCGCGCGAACCCCTCCCCGGCGACGCGAGCGCCGACGTGGTCGTCGTCGGCGGCGGCTACACCGGACTGTGGACGGCGTACTACCTGAAAAAGGCGGCGCCCTTCCTCCGTATCACCGTCCTGGAGCAGCAGTTCTGCGGCTACGGGGCCTCGGGCCGCAACGGCGGCTGGCTGTACAACGGGGTCGCGGGCCGCGACCGGTACGCCAAGCTGCACGGCAGGGAGGCCGCCGCCCGGCTCCAGCGGGCCATGAACGACACGGTCGGCGAGGTCATCCGGGTCGCGGGTGACGAGGGCATCGACGCCGACATCCACCACGGCGGTGTCCTCGAAGTCGCGCTGACGCCCGCGCAGTTGGCCCGCCTGAAGGCGTACCACGAGGCGGAGGTCGCGTACGGCGAGAAGGAGCGGGTGCTCGCCGGTGCCCGCGAGACCGCCGAACGGATCAAGGTGAGCGGAGCGGTCGGCTCCACCTGGACGCCGCACGGCGCCCGGCTGCACCCCGTGAAGCTGGTGCAGGGCCTGGCGCGGGCGGTGGAGGCGCTGGGCGTGGTGATCCACGAGTCGACGCCGGTCACGGAGATCAGGCCGAAGCACGCGGTCACCCCGTACGGCACGGTCCGCGCGCCGTACGTGCTGCGCTGCACGGAGGGCTTCACCGCCTCGCTCAAGGGGCAGCGCCGCACCTGGCTGCCGATGAACTCCTCGATGATCGCGACCGAGCCGCTGACCGACGAGCAGTGGGACTCCATCGGCTGGGCGGACCGCGAGACGCTGGGCGACATGGCGCACGCCTACATGTACGCGCAGCGCACCGCCGACGGCCGGATCGCGCTCGGCGGCCGGGGCGTCCCGTACCGCTTCGGTTCGCGCACCGACAACGACGGACGTACGCAGGCCGCGACGATCGAGGCGCTACGGGGGATTCTGACCCGGTTCTTCCCTCAGCTCGCGGGTGTCGAGGTGGCGCACGCCTGGTCGGGCGTCCTCGGCGTACCGCGCGACTGGTGCGCGACCGTCACCCTCGACCGGGCCACGGGCCTCGGCTGGGCGGGCGGGTACGTGGGGTCCGGTGTCGCGACCGCCAACCTCGCGGCGCGCACGCTGCGGGATCTCGTCCAGCGGGACTCGGGCCAGTCGGGTGCCACGGATCTGACCGCGCTTCCCTGGGTGAACCACAAGGTCCGCAAGTGGGAGCCGGAGCCGTTCCGGTGGCTGGGGGTGCACGGGATGTACGCCACGTACGGCGCCGCCGACCGACGCGAACTCGCCACGCACTCGGCGGAGTCGTCGCGGCTCGCGCGCATCGCGGACCGGGTGGCGGGCCGGTCCTGACCCGCCCCGCCCTCGCCCCGCCGCCGACGGTCCATCATGGACGGCATGACGGGGATTTTCCGGGGTTCCGGGGGCGACGGTCAGGGTTCAAGGGACCGGCATGTGGTCGCCGGGCCGGGGGCGATCGCGGCCGGTGGTGACATCGGCAGCGCGGTCACGCAGCACATCGAGAACGCGGTCGTGCTGCCGCCGGACGCGTACCGGCCGGTCACGGAGGTGGTGGCGCCGGAGCGGCTGTGCAATGTGCCACGGGCCGGGTTGTTCGTCGGACGTGAGGGTGTGCTCGCCGCCCTGGACACCGCGTTCGCCTCGCCCGGCGATGTCGTGATCCATGCCGTGCACGGTCTCGGGGGCATCGGGAAGTCGGCGCTCGCCGCGCGCTGGGCCGGGCACCGGTGCACCACCCGTAACCCCCGGTGGTGGATCACCGCCGACAGCGAGTCGGCCGTCGACTCCGGGCTCGCCGCCCTCACCCTCGCCCTTCAGCCCGCCCTCACCGGACTGCCCGAATCCCTCCTGGTCGAACGGGCGCTCCAGTGGCTCACCGCCCACGACGACTGGCTGATCGTCCTGGACGACGTGGACCGGCCCGAGCACATCCGGCGGCTGCTCGACCGGACGACGGGTACGGGACGCTTCCTGATCACGACCCGCCGCGCCACCGGTTGGCACGGCACCGCGACGCCGCTGCGCCTGGATGTCCTGGAACGGGCCGAGGCCGTGGACTTGTTCGTACGGATCGCTACGCACGGGCCACCCGGGACCGCGCCCTCGGACACGGCCGAAGTGGACGCGCTGTGTGCCGAGTTGGGGTTCTTACCGCTCGCCGTGGAACAGGCCGCCGCCTTCTGCGCCGAGACGGGGACCGGGCCCCGGGAGTACCGGGAGATGCTGGCGGAGGCGCCGGGTGAGGTGTGGGCCGACACCACCGAGGGCGGTGACGCGGACCGGACGGTCGCGCGGGTGTGGCGTATCACCCTGGACCGGCTGCCCGAGGGCTCCCGCTTCCTGCTGCGCGTGCTGGCCTGGTTCGCACCCGAGGCGATCCCCCGTTCACTGTTCGAGGTGCTGGTACCGGCACGGGAACTCGCCAAGGGTTTCGGCCCGTTGATCGCGTACAACATGGTGACCGACGGCGGGGACGGGACGCTGAGCGTCCATCGTCTGGTCCAGGCCCTCGCCCGTACGCCGGACCCGGACGACCCGCACCGCCGGCCTGACGACATCGACTCGGCGCGCTTCACCGCCACGAGCCTGCTGCTCCGGGCCTACCCCACCACGGTCGACGCGCCCGGGGCATGGCCCCTGCGCCGTGCGCTGACGGCTCACGTGGACGCGCTGACGAGACACGGCTCACCCGACGGCGACCAGGAAGTGATGGCGGAACTCCTCTACCACTCCGGGTCGTTCCTCAGCCAGCAGGGGGCGCTCAAGGAGTCCTTGCGCCACCTTCACCGCGCGTACGACTACTGCGTACGGGCCATGGGCGCGGACCATCTCCACACCCTGACCGTCCGCAGGAGCCTCGCCCACACCCACGAGGACGCCGGACAGTTGGGCCACGCGATCCGGCTCCACGAAGACCTCGTCAAGGACTACGAACGCGTCCGGGGCACGGACCACGCCCGGGTCCTGTCCGTCCGCATGGGTCTCGCGGTCGCCTGTCTCAGGGCCGGCGAGCTGGATCGGGCGACGACTCTGCTCGACGCCGTCGTCAGCGACTGCACCCGCCTCCTGGGCGAGGACGACCCTCTCACCCTGGTCGCCCGGATGAACCGCGCGAGCGCGTACGGGGCGGCCAGCGATCTGGACCGGGCCATCCCCGCGTACGAGCGCATCGCCGCGGACTGCGCGCGCGTGCTGGGCGAGGGCCACATCAACACCCTGGGCGCGCGGAACAACCTCGCCAACTCCTACGTGGACGCTGAACGGTTCGACCAGGCCGTTCGGCTCTACGAAGATCTCGTGCGGGACAGCCAGGAGGTCTGGGCCGAGGATCATCCTTCGGCCCTGATCACGCGCAACAACCTCGCCGCCGCCTGTCAGTCGGCCGGTGACGTGGACCGCGCCGTCACCCTGTTCGAGGACATCCTCAAGGACCGGCGCCGCATCCTGAGCGAGGGCCACCCGGACCTCCTGGCCAGTCGCGGCAATCTCGCCATGGCCTACCAGGCGGCCGGTGATCCGGACCTGGCCGTGGACCTGTTGGAGGGTCTGGTGGATGACTACGTACGTTTCCTTGGCGAGGACCACCCCCATACCCTGACCGCGCGGAGCAATCTCGCGACCGCCTGTCAGTCGACGGACGATCCGCGCCGGGCGATACCCCTCTTCGAGAGCGTCCTGAAGGACCGCACACGCGTCCTGAGCAAAGACCACCCCGACCTTCTGGCCAGCCGCAACAACCTCGCCGGTGCCTACGAGATGTCCGGCGACCTGAACCGGGCCGTCCCCCTCTTCGAGAGCGCCGAGGCCGAGTGCGTACGGGTGCTGGGCGAGGACCACCCGATGACGCGGACCGTGCGGTCGAATCTGCGCAACGCGCGCGAACGAAGGCCTTAAGTCCGGGCGTGTTCACGGGCGCTGGGGGTGTGGCGGCCGACGATCGCCGGGGCCTCCTGGACGAGGGTGTCGTCGGTGAGGGCCTCGACCATGAACAGGGCGAAGTCGACCCGGCGGGTCAGGTCGCTGGCCAGGACCGGGTCGCCCACGTGCCGGCTCCATACGGGCAGCCCCTGACTCTCGCCCTCCTCCAGTGAGCTTCCGCGCACCACGGTCCACCGAGTGTCGCTGGCGAACACTCTTCGGCACGCCTCCACCTGGTCGTCGATCTCGGCGAAGCGGACGAGTCTGCCGACCACGGTGGCGATCCGGAGGAGGGTGGTGAACAGCCACGAGTACCGGTCCTTGCCGTCACGCGTGATGTGCCAGCCGCAGGAGAACACCAGACGGGCGCCCGGCCGCGCGTGATCAAGTACCGCCTGTGCCGTACCGGACGAGTACTGCCGTACCCCCCACGGCACCAGCACCGTCAGCACCCCGTCGCACCCCTCCACCGCCCGCCGGATCACCTCCGGGTCGTCCGTGGGTCCGGGGACGACGGTCATCCGGCCGTCGAACCCGGCCAGTTTCGGCACGCTGCGCTCGCGGCACACGCCGACCACCTCGTAGCCGCGTTCCAGGCACTGCCGGACCATGTACTGCCCGAGCTTCCCGGAAGCTCCGACGACGCAGACCTTCTTCATACGACCCGTGTCGCGATCCGTGTCCCGACCCGTTCCCATGGCACACCCCTCTCACCTCCGGCCTGTCGGCCTTATGCTGTAAGGCAAGCTAGCCTTATGGCGTAAGGTCGTCAACAGCGGCAAGAAC
Source organism: Streptomyces sp. NPDC091292 (assembly GCF_044757265.1). Taxonomy (NCBI): domain Bacteria; kingdom Bacillati; phylum Actinomycetota; class Actinomycetes; order Kitasatosporales; family Streptomycetaceae; genus Streptomyces; species Streptomyces sp. NPDC091292. The sequence goes on from NZ_JBIVUQ010000007.1 coordinate 389,854, forward strand.
GAACAGGTACGAGAGGGAGCGGCGGATGCCCGGGAGGCCCAAGGGGCGGCGGGGAGCGGCGGAGCGTACGCCGCTGAGTCGTGAGCGTGTGATCTCCACGGCGGTGGCCGTCGCGGACCAGAAGGGCTCGGCCTCGCTCAGCATGCGGGCCATCGCCGAACCGCTGGGCGTCGAGGCGATGTCGCTGTACCACCATGTCGCGGGCAAGGAGGACGTCCTCGACGGCATGGTGGACGCGGTGTTCGGGGAGATCGAGCTGCCGCCGCGCGACGTGGACTGGAGGCGCGCCATGCGCCACCGGGCGGACTCCGCCCGCGCCGCGCTCCGGCGCCATCCGTGGGCAGTCGCCCTGATGGACTCCCGCACCCGGCCCGGCCCGGCGACCCTGCGCCACCACGACGCCGTCCTCGGGGCGTTCCGCGCCGCCGGGTTCTCCGTGGTGATGGCCGCGCACGCCGTCTCGCTGATCGACGCCTATCTGTACGGCTTCGTGATCCAGGAGTTGAGCCTGCCGTTCAACGGCTCGGCGGAGGTGGAGGAGGTCGCGGACGCCATCCTGCGGGAGATGCCCGCCGACACCTACCCCCACCTCACCGAACTCGCCACCGCACACGTCCTCAAGCCGGGCTACGACTACGGCGACGAGTTCGCCTTCGGCCTCGGCCTCATCCTCGACGCCCTACATCCGGACGAGGCCGTGAGCGCCTAGGACCGGAAGGCGGCCCGGACCTGGCGGGCCTGGTTGTCCGCTCCGTGGGCGTTGGGGTGCACGAACGTGCAGGCCTCACCGTTGCCGGGGATCGCCTCGCAGAGACCGGCCGGCGGATCCGTCTGGTCGCCCTCCCCGGTGAGATCGTCCTTGACCCCGTACATCCACTTCTGCTCCGCGCCCGAGCAGAGCCCGTGGTCGACGCTGGGCCCGTAGGTGTCGACGTAGGTCGCGCCGCCGGCCTCGGCGTGCTCGGCGATCAGGGAGTTGAGCTGCCGCTCCAGGCCGTCCAGCCAGGGCATGTCTCCCTTGGCGGTGGTCCCGAGCTGGCGCCAGGTGCCCCACGTACAGCCGCTGTTGGTCGGGACGATGGCCGGGTAACCGACCACCGCGACCTTGGCGTTCGGCGCCCGGTGCCGGATCTCGGTCATCATCTGACCGAACTCGTCGTCGAGTTGGGCGAACTTCCCGGCCAGCCAGTCGCGGCCCTCACCGGTGGTGTAGTGGTTCGTGCAGGGGGTGCCGAAGCCGAGCGTGGCCAGACCGCGCTCAAGGCACTGGGTGACGATCTCCCCGAAGCCGAGGCTGTTTCCGCCGATGCCGACGCTGACGTAGTCGGTGCCGCGGTTGAGGCTCTCGATCTGCGCGGGCCGCTCGGGCCAGCCGCCCGCCGGCGGTACCGACGGCGGGCCGAGGATCTTCGAGGACGGCTGCGGTCCCAGGACGCCGTCCTGCACCTCGGCGGCGCCACACGTGACGTCGTCGAGCCTCAGCCCCAGCTCCTCGGCGACCTGGTGCGGATAGTTCCGGTACGAACGACCGCACCCGTCACCGGGGTTCCACGGCCGGACGAACACGTTGGCGCTGTACGAGTCGCCGAGGGCGACATAGCTGGGCGGTTCGGCGGCGGCGGTCGCCGATGCCGGGGTGAACACCGACAGTGCGGCGGTGAGTGCGGTGGCTGCGGCGAGGGAGGCGCGGAGGGTGGCGGTCATTCGGGATCCGGACATGCGATCGCCCCTTCGGGTACGTGCCGGGGCATATCCCAGCGGCACGGTAGCCAAATGTAAGCAAGTGGCGACTGTAAGTAAGGGTCTTCGCGCGGGGATCACTCCCACGAATGACGCCCCCCGGAATACACCAATCCGCTTCCCGGAAGCGTGCATTCGTGTACAACACCCGCACACCTATGTACTGTTAACCATGTTCACAGCATGAGACCAGACCAACAACGGTTAACAAGTGGGGGGTTCAGGTGTCCCATCACCTGCGCACAGCCAGCCGTACCGCTCGAACCAGCCGTACCACCCGTACCCGGCGCACCGTCACCACCACCGCCGCCATCGCCGTCGCCCTCGCCACCGGGCCCATCGCCCTGCTCCCGGCCACCGCTCACGCGGCCGGCACCGCCGACGCCGCCGAGGTCGCCATACCCGCGCCCGACGCGTACGGCGACGGGACCGAGAAGGTTCTGTCGACCGGCCCCCAGGGCGTGTTGCACTACGAGGGCGGCGACTACCTCTGGACCACGACGTACAACCGCACCACCAAGGCCGTCCGGGAGCTGGACGGCGTACCGCAGGACGCGATCGTGCGGGGCCACGACGATTACAACCGCGTCAGCTACACCAAGCCGCGCGCGGACGGCGGCACGGACCTCGTACGCATCGGCGTCGAGGATCCCCGCAACAGCGGCACGATGACCGTCCCCGCCGGCTACCTCAACCTCCGGATCTCGGCCGGCTGGGTGCTGGCCACCGTCGACCAGGGCGACGGCACCTACCAGTTGCGTGTTGCGCGTGGCGGGGCCCCGGCGAACGACCCCGTGGTGCAGCTCCCCGCCGGCGCCACCACCGGCGCCGAGCCCGTGCTGCTCGGCTCCTGGTACAACCAGCTCGTGATCGGCTACCGGACCGCCGACGGCACCCCGGGCTACGGCATCCTCACCGGGTTCAACGGCAAGGTCGTCCCGCTGCCCGTGACCGGGGACGCGAGCAACTTCCGCAGCACGCAGAACCACATCAGTTGGTTCACCCGCGAAGGGCAGCCGGGCGTGCGCGTCATGCAGCGCGACAGCACGGCCGCCCCGCGCATCGTGCCGCTCGACACCCGGTCCCCCGACAGCAAGGTCACCACCTTCGTCGTCGGCGACAACGTGCTCTGGTACGAGGGCGACAGCGGCCCGCTGCACCTCACCCCCTTCGGCGGGGCCGACAAGGAGCGGACGCTGCTGACCGAAGTCGAGCAGACGTTCCTGCGCGCCGAGGGCGGGGGTTCGCTGATCGCACTCGGCAAGGACGCCGACGGCAAGCGCGCCGTGCACTCGTTCAGCATCGACGGACTGAACCTCGTCAGCGACCTGCGGGTGCGGGAGGTCCCCGGGGGCAAGACGGCGGACGGCAAGATCCAGGCGCTGAGCCTCGACCGGGGACTGCTGCGCTACGTCAACTCCCTGGAAGGAAAGGAGACTTCACACGGTGTCGACCTCGGCACCGGGCTCGACCCGGTCAAGGGCGAAGCGCTTCCCGACTTCCCGGGCGCGGCGGCGGGCCGCTTCGCCGACGGCACCGACGAGGGCTTCGCCCGGCTGGTCCCCGACCCGGACACCGGCACCGACACCCTGGTGACCGGCGACGACCCGGAGCACCCGGTGGACAGCTTCCCGCTGCCGGGCACCGACGGCCGGATCCTCGACACGGCACCGGAGTTCGTGCTGTACGAGGCGGCCGGACGGCAGTACGTCGTGGACACCGCCCGCGACCTCGTCGTCCGCGAACAGCCGGCGCAGGCCGCCGTACTGGAGCAGAAGTGGCTGGTCAAGGCGGCGCCGAACAAGCCGGGCACGGTGAAGGAGTTCAACGTACGCAACGGCAAGCTGACCCGGACCATCGCGCTCGGCACCGCCTGCGTCCCGGACGAACTCCAGCGCAGCGGCTCCCTGTTGTACTGGAGTTGCGCGGCACAGGACGCGGCGGGAGTAAGCGACCTGGCGACCGGGCGCACCTACCCCGCCCCGGCGTCCGGCGCCCTCCTGGGCGACCGTTTCCTGGCCCACCGCGACGCGTCCGGCGATCTGCGCCTGACCTCGCTCAAACCCGAGGGCGGCACGGCCGACCTGGGCACCGTCACCGGCCTGAAGCAGCCCGCGCACGGCGACGGACGCGGCACCACCTGGACCCTTGACGCGGGCGCCGGAAAGCTCGCGTGGGTCGACACGGACGACACCGTCCACGTCACCGCGCCGCAGCAGGCGGTCTCCCCGCCGCGGATCGCCCGTACCGCCGCACCCGGCGCGCTGGCGCGGAGCGGCAGCGGTGAGTGGGCCGCGACCTGGTGGCTCTCCAAGCCGGCCGCGTCCTGGCGGGTGACGCTCACCCACAGCGCGACCGGCGAAGTGGTGCGCACCTGGACGGGCGAGGGCGCCCGCAGCGCGGTACGGGTCGCCTGGGACGGCACGTCCGACGCGGGCACCCCGGTGGCGGCCGGCGCCTACACCTGGAAGGTGGCCGCCACGCCGGCGGACGGCACGGGCGCGAAGGCGAAGGCCACCGGCACCGTGCAGGTCACCGAGTGACCGTGACCACCGCATAGGAACAGGCCCCTTCCCCGAGGCCGACCCCCGGGGAAGGGGCCTTCAGGTCAACGCCCGTCCGCCGTGCGCGTGGTGAGGTCTTCGTCGGTGATCGGGCGCAGTACGCGGCAGGGTGTTCCGACCGCGACCGTCATGGGAGGAATGTCGCGGCTGACGACACTCCCGGCGCCGATCACCGACCCGTAGCCGATACGGACGCCCGGCAGGACGACCACATTGCTGCCGATCCAGACCTTGTCCTCGATCACGATCGGCTCCGAGAACCGCCCGAAGTCCTCGCGCCGCGCCGGATGCACCGGGTGTCCGGTCGTGGTGAGGGTCACGCTCGGCGCGATCAGGACGCCGTCGCCGATCCGGATGTCCACGTCGTCGACGAAGGTGAGGTTCACGTTCCCGAAGAAGTCGTCCCCGATATGGACGTTGCTGCCGAACCCGGCGTGGAACGGCGGCAGCAGCACCGTACGCTCCCCCACGGCCCCGAAGATCTCGACAAGCAGCGTCCGCCGCCGTTCCGTATCGCCCGGCGGTGTGTGGTTGTACGCGAAGATCTGCTCGGTACGCCGCCGGGAATCCTGAAAGGCAGCCTCCGACTCGGTGTAGACAAGCCCCTTGGCGATCCGGGCCAGGACTTCCTCCTGCCCATGACCGTGACGGCCTCGGTCGGCTTGATGAGCTTGATGAGCTTCCTGACCTTGACGACCCTGCGACACGGCAACCCCCTCAGACAATGGCCTGTTTCACGAGGGCGGTGATCGCACGCTCGCCACGGGCGCTCAGCTCCCCCGTCACTGCGTAGGACGTGGCCCACAGGCCGCTGTCGTCGTCGAGGTTCGCCTGGGGCGTGAAGCCGAAGGTCGAGTAACGCTCCTTGTCGACGTGCCCGCTGCGGAAGAAGCACACCACCTTCCCCTTCCTGGCGTACGCCGGCTGTCCATACCACAGCTTCGGCGACAGCTCCGGGGCGTGGGCGGCGATGATGGCGTGGATACGTTCGGCCACCGCGCGGTCCGGTGCCTCCATCTCCGCGATCTTCGCCAGTACGTCCAACTCCTCGGCGGCTGCCTTGCCGGCCCGGCCCCGGCCCGCCTCCTTCTTCAGCTCGGCGGCGCGCTCCTTGATGGCGGCGCGTTCCTTCTCGGAGAAGCCGTCCGTGTTCGCGCTCATCCCTCTCACCCTCCTGGTCGTACCTGGTCGACACCCGACGCTAGCCGGGCCGCGCGGCCGGGGCTTCTCGATTCGTGACCGATGCCCGCCGGGCGCGCCGTGCGACCATGGCGCACATGGACCTGGACCGTGCGCAGGCGCAGCGACTGCGCGACATCGCCGCGATCCGCCGTGTCCGCGACCGGATCGACCGCGAGTACGCCAAGCCGCTGAACGTCGAGGTGCTGGCGCGCGGGGCGCACATGTCGGTCGGCCATCTGAGCCGCGAGTTCCGCCGTGTCTACGGCGAGTCTCCGTACGCGTATCTGATGACGCGGCGCATCGAGCGGGCGATGACGCTGCTGCGGCGCGGCGACCTCAGCGTCACGGAGGTGTGCTTCGCGGTGGGCTCGTCCTCGCTGGGCACGTTCAGTACGCGGTTCACGGAGTTGGTGGGGGTGCCGCCGAGCGTGTACCGCCGCGACCACTCCCAGGCCGGGGCGGGGATTCCGCCGTGTCTGGCCAAGCAGGTGACGAGACCGGTCAGGAATCAAGAAGCCCGTTCCCGGTAGCTCTGCCTACGGTGATGCACATGGACATCACCATTCACTACGCCTTCCTCCCGCACACCGACCCGGACGCCGCGCTGGGCTTCTACCGCGACATCCTGGGCTTCGAGGTCCGCAAGGACGTCGGCTACGAGGACATGCGCTGGATCACCGTCGGACCGGTCGGCCGCCCCGACACCTCCCTCGTGCTGCACCCGCCGGCCACCGATCCGGGCATCACGGACGACGAGCGCCGCACCGTCCTGGAACTCATCACCAAGGGCGTCTACACCGGCATCACCCTGGCGACCGACGACCTCGACGGGCTCTTCGACCGCCTCCAGGCGGCGGGGGCCGATGTCGTCCAGGAACCCATCGACCAGGACTACGGGGTCCGTGACTGCGCGTTCCGCGACCCCGCCGGGAACCTGATCCGTGTCAACCAGCTCACCTGAGTGGAGTCATCCCATGGCGCTCTCCCTCGACATCGTCACGATCGGCGTACCGCAGGTGGAAGCCGCCCGCGCCTTCTACACGTCGCTCTTCTCCACGTCCGCCGTCGCCATCACGGCCGCCGAGGACGGCCACGCCGTCACCACCCGTCTGGACCTGCACGGCACCGGACAGCTCGCCCTCCACCGGATGGACGCACTCGCCGCCGACGCCGGTACGGACCCGGCGGCCTCGGACCCGGCAGCCTCGGGCTTCCGCGGCTACGTCCTGTCGTCCATCGTCGGCGGGCCCGCCGAGGTCAGGGCCCTCCTCGACGCCGCCACCGCGCACGGCGCGACGGTCGTCAAACCGGCGAAGAAGCAGCTCTTCGGCGAGTTCAGCGCCGTGTGCCGGGCGCCGGACGGGACCGTCTGGAAGCTGGCCGCCGCCGCCAAGAAGGACACGGATCCCGTCCCCGACCCGCCGAGGCCGACCGAGACGGCCGTCTTCCTGGGCGTCGCCCGGCCGAAGGCGTCCAAGATGTTCTACGAGGCCCTGGGCATGACGGCCGACCGCGACTACGGCGACAAGTTCGTCGACTTCACCCTCACCGACGGCGTCTGCCGACTGGGCCTGCTGCCCCGCAAGGCCCTCGCCAAGGACGCGGGCGTGGACGAACGGGGCGACGGATTCTCGGCCCTGGCCCTCACCCACACCGCCGCGTCCCGCACCGACGTCGACGCCCTGCTCGCGGCGGCGGACGAGGCCGGCGCCGAGACCACCGCCGCGACGACGCGGACCGGCGCGGGTGCCTACGAGGGCCACTTCACCGACCCCGACGGCTACCGGTGGAACATCACGACACCGGCGTAACCGCGATGGGTGGCCTCAGCCGAGGGTCGTCGCCACGACGGAGGCTGCCTCGGCGACCAGGGCGTCCAGCGGTCCCGCCGCCTCGTCGGGCTGCGTCGAGAGGACCGACAGGACGATCGGGGAGCGGCCGGGAGGCCATGCGATGCCCGCGTCGTTCGTGGTGCCGTGGCGTCCGGTACCGGTCTTGTCGCCGACGGTCCAGTCCTGCGGGACACCCGCGCGGATCCGCTTGTCGCCCGTGGTGTTGCCGAGCAGCCAGCCGTTCATGAGCCTGCGGTGGGCAGGGTCCAGGGCGCGGCCGAGTGCGAGCCGCGCGTACGTCGTGCCGAGGGCGCTCGGGCTGCTCGTGTCCGTGGTCCGCCCCGGCTCGGCCGAGTTCAGCTCGGGCTCGTACCGGTCGAGCCGGGTCACGGTGTCGCCGAGGGACCGGCAGAAACGCGTGACGGCGGTCGGCCCGCCCAGCTCCCCGAGGAGCAGGTTCATCGCGGTGTTGTCGCTGTACGAGATGGCCGCCCCGCACAGGTCCGAGACGGTCATGCCCTGGGCCAGGTTCTCGGGGAGCCCGGTGATCGGCGCGTATCCGGACCGGTCGACGTCCGCCTGCCCGTACCGGATGACCTTCGACAGATACGTACCGTCACGGTCGAGGTCGCGCAGCACGGCGCCGACGGCGGGCGTCTTGGACGTCGAGCACATCGGGAACAGCTCGTCGGCCCGGTACGCGACCCGGCTGCCGCTGCCGGTGTCGTAACCGAACACCCCGAGCCGGGCGTTGAATCGCCGCTCCAGCGCGCGGAGTTGCCGTGCCGCGTCGTCCGTGCGGGGGGCGGCGGCGTACGCGGTGCTCGTGGCGCTCGCGGTCAGGGGAAACGTGACCGCGAGGGCGGCCCCGATCCCCCCGGCCAGCGCCGCGCGCCGGGAAAAGGCGGCGCGCGGGCCGGACTTCGGGGTGGTCAAGGTGTTCGCGTTCGGGTGGTTCATGGGGGGTGTCTGGTCGTCGTTCATGTGTGCAAAGAGATCAGGAGCGCGGCTCCGGTTCCAAGGCGCCCCGGCGTGGGGTCACTCCACGCGGCCCTCGGCGACACCGGCGTCCGTGTCGTCGTCGGGCAGGTGGACGTCGTTGACGGTGACGTTGACCTCGACGACCTCCAGGCCCGTGATGCGTTCCACCGCCGCGATGACGTTCTCGCGTACGTCACGGGCCACGTCCTTGATGGGCACCCCGTACTCCACGACCAGATCCAGATCGAGGGCCGTCTGCCGCTCGCCCACCTCGACCTTGACGCCCCGTCCGACGTTCGGCCGCCCGCCCGGCACCCGGTCGCGGACCGCGCCGAGAGTGCGGGACAGGCCGCCGCCCATCGCGTGCACACCGGGGATCTCGCGCGCGGCGAGTCCGGCGATCTTGACGACGACGGCATCGGCGATGGACGTCTTGCCCCGGTCGGCGGCCGGCTCGCTCACGCCGACCGCGCCACCGCTGAGGGTCGTGGAACCCGCCGTGGTGGAGCGGTCCTTGACGGTCGAAGGGGCCTGCGGCTCTGCCTGCGTGGTCATCCCGGCATCTCCTCGCTTCGCGTGCTGCTTCTGACACCGTCTAGGACACCGTTGCGGGGGCCCTGTTACGCGGATTCCCGGATTCCCCGAAAAAATCCGCGCAAGCAAGCACCAGGGCCCCCGACCGACTCCGGGCTCGCCCGCGCCTCCGTCAGCTCTTCGGCATCAGGACCGTGTCGACGATGTACACATTGGCGTTGGCCGTCTTCACATCACCGCAGACCACCTTCGACGCACCGTTGACCTCGTACGCCTCGCCCGAACCGCTCGTCGTCAGCTTGCTCTTCTCCAGCGTGTCGTACGAGCCGCTCTCCAGGTCCTTCGGCGCCAGCTTCTGGCCGACGACGTGGTACGTGAGGACCTTCGTGAGCATCGCCTTGTCGGCCAGGACCTTGTCCAGGTCGGCCTTGGGGATCTTCGCGAAGGCGTCGTTCGTCGGCGCGAACACCGTGATGTCCTGGGCGTTGTTGAGGGTGTCGACCAGACCGGCCTTCTTGACCGCCGTCACGAGCGTGGACAGGGCCGGGTTGTTCGACGCGGCGGTGGCCACCGGGTCCTTCGCCATCCCGTCGAAGGAGCCGGCGCCGTCGGCGGGCACGGAGGCGCAGGCCGGACCGAACGGCTGGTCCATCCCGGCGGCCGGGTCGGACGCCGTCCCGGTCGCGGTCGCCTTGTCGGAACCGGCCGACGCGCTGCTGTCCTTGTCACCGCCGTCGTCCGAACAGGCGGTCAGCGCGAGCGGAAGCAGCACGGCGGAGACGACGGCTACGGCGAGGCGACGGGTACGGGTGTTCATGGGGGTCTCCTGTCGATGAAGGGTACGTATTGACACAAAAGCCATATGAATAGGCGTAGTTGGGGAAGGGGTTGGGTTGGTTTGGGTCGGCGAACGGCCTTCAGTCGACGGTGACCACCACCGAATGCCAGCCACTGGCGCCGTCCGGCACGGTGCCGGTCCGCCGCTCCGTCTGCACCGCGCCCGTGCGGTCCGTGGCCCGGACCGTGAGCGTGTGGCCGCCCTTCGCCGCCGTCCACGGATAGGACCACTGGCGCCAGGTGTCCCGGGTGTCCTCGGCGGCGAGGTCGGCGGGGAGCCAGGGGCCGTCGTCCACGCGTACCTCGACCTTGTCGATGCCCCGGTGCTGCGCCCACGCCACGCCCGCGACCATGACGGCGCCGGCGCGCGGCCGGGCGAAGGGCTTGGGGGTGTCGATACGGGACTGCGTCTTGATCGGTGCCCGCCGCGCCCAGTCCCGTTTGACCCAGTAGGCGTCGTACGCGTCGAAGGTCGTCAGCTCGATGTCCCGGATCCACTTGCACGCGGAGACGTATCCGTAGAGCCCGGGGACCAGCATCCTTACGGGGAAGCCGTGGGCGAAGGGGAGCGGGTCGCCGTTCATGCCGAGCGCGAGCATCGCGTCCCGGCCGTCCATGACGTCCTCGACGGGGCTGCCGATCGTCATCCCGTCGACCGAACGGGCCACGAGCTGATCGGCGGGCCCGCCCTTCGACGGTGGCCGCACCCCGGCCTCGGTCAGCAGCTCCGCGAGGCGTACGCCGATCCAGCGGGCGTTTCCGGCGTACGGGCCGCCGACCTCGTTGGACACACAGGTGAGGGTGATGTCCCGTTCGATGAGGTCGCGGCGGAGCAGGTCGTCGTAGGTGAGCGTGAGCGGGCGGGTCACGCCCTGCCCGTGGAGGCGCAGCCGCCAGGTCGTGGCGTCGACCTTGGGTACGACGAGCGCGGTGTCGACGCGGTAGAAGTCGCCGTTCGGGGTGCGGAACGGGCTGATTCCGGGGATACGGAGCGCCGCCCCCTTCGGTACGGGGGGCGCCGCCGACCTCGGTGCGGGCAGCACGACTTGGGCGCGGGACGCGACGGCGTCCTTGCCGCGCGCGCCGTTCAGGGACCGGCCGAGGGCTCCGGCGCCGGCGGAGGCGAGGGCGGCGGCGGTCGCGGTGACGACGAATCCCCGGCGGTCCCAGTCGGGCGCCGAACCCTCAACGGGTTGCGGTGGTCGCAGCCGCCCCGCCAGTACGTACAGAAGGAGGCTGCCGGTGACGGCGCCGAGTACGGACGGCAGCGCGTCGGTGAGGCTCGTGGAGTCGGGCCGTCCGGTCGCCGCGACCGCTCCGACGATGCCGAACACCAGCACTCCGGCGGCCCCGGTACGGCGGTGACGTGTCGCCAGTACGCCGAGTGCCAGGGCGAGCAGGGCGAGGGCGGCGAGAATGCCGAGTTGGAGGACGAGCTTGTCGTCGGTGCCGAAGTTCCGGATCGCCCAGTCCTTGACCGGGGCGGGTGTCCGGTCGATCGCGGCGCCGCCCACCGCGACGACCGGTCCGGCCTCGGGGCGTACGGCGGCGGAGACCAACTCCGCGACGGCGAGGGCGGCGAGACCGGCGAGCAGCCCACCGAGCCCACCGAGCGCATATCGCGCGGGCGGCGTTCGCGGAGCGTTCTCTCCTGTCGTCACACGGGGAATTCGGCGCCCGGCGTGCGGCGGATTGGTCACTCAACCGATCGAATGAAACCCCGCGAACCGACCAATCCGGGGCCGCTCCGGCAACGAATGCAACCCCCTTCGGGCTTGGCGCTCAGCCTTGGCGATAGCGCTCGGCGAGCGCGTGGAACGCCACCTTCGGCTCCCAGCTCAGATCGGGACGTACCTTGACCACGCCATAACTCGCCCGGTCGAGGTCGTCGCGGGGAGCGGCGCGGTGTGGCAGGTCGTAGCGGGCGAAGGTGTTCACGAACGCGGTGTCGACCCCCTCGGACTCGAAGACGTCCAGCAACTCACCTATGTATGCGGCCTGTTCGTCCTCGTCCCGGATGTAGTCGCCGTCGAGCCGGACCGCCCTGCCGTCCGCACCCCACTCGATGATCAGGTCCCCCCGGCCGCCCTTGTCGCCCGCCCCGCGATGGGTGGTGCACCCGAACTCGGTGACCGCGAAGGGCTTCCCCTGCGCGACGAGGGCACGGACGCCGTCCCGGAAGTGCGCGGCGACCTCGGCCGACCGGTAGCCGGCATCCGTCGCGACGATGTCGAAGGGCGTCCAGTCGACTCCCTCGAACGGCAGCGACGCGTAGCCGACCCGGCCGCCGAACCGCTCGCGGACCGTGGCGACGGCGCGGCCGAGGAAGTCGTTGACACGGGCGGGCAGTTCGGGCAGCGCGGCGCGCAACCGGTCCGGGGTGAAGAGCAGTCCGATGCGCTCGTCGAGAGTGTCCCCTGGCAGGAACCCGACAGTGAACAGGCTGAGTTCGGAGCCGGTGAGGAACACCACCTCCGCGCCGCGCCGCCGCAGCCGCTCGGCGCGCCCGGCACAGTCAGCGAGCAGGGCGAGCAGCGCGTCCGTGGTCAGCCCGCACGGGAACGGCGAGAACCAGACCTCAAGCCCCGCATCGGCGGCCCGCTCCGCCGCGATCTCCAGATGGTCCGGATCGCCCCCGGTGACGCGCACAGCGGTGCAGTGGAGTTCGTCGCGGATCACCCGCATATCGCGCCGGACGGCCTCGGGATCGAACGGTTCGCGTGTGCTGACCCCGGCCGGGTTGATGAACCCGGTGTCATAGGTGATGCCCTTGCCCCGCATGACCCGCCTCCTGAATAGGGTACGGACAGTACCTTATATTGCGCCGGCCAACAGCAGGCCGGGGCAGCGGTGAGTACGCCGAGTACGCTGCGTACCCCTATGGACGCGAAGAATCGGGATGCGAAGAAGGCCGTCGGCCGAACGGCCTCCGCGCAGGTGCGCAGGCGCGGGGCCGTGCTGGAGCGCGCGATCCTGCGCGCCGCCGCCGATGTGCTGAGCGAGTCCGGGTACGCCGGTCTCACCATGGAGAAGGTCGCCCTCCGGGCGGGCACCAACAAGAACGCCCTCTACCGCCGTTGGCCGCACCGCGCGGCGCTCGGCATCGCCGCGTACCGCGAACTGGTCACCGCCGACGTGCGGTTGCCCGACACCGGCGAGCTGCGCGGCGATGTGCTGGAGCTGCTGCGCGGCGCCAATCGCCACTGGTCGTCACCTCACGGCGAGATCCTGCGCGGCCTGCTGGCCGGCGTCGCCGACGATCCGGAGCTGCTGGCCCAACTGCGTGAGGGCGCCGGTGACGGCGGCTCGGCGATGTGGCTGACGGTCCTGGGCCGGGCCGTGGCCCGTGGCGAGGCGCCGCCGGAGGCCCTGCACCCCCGGGTCGCCACCACGGCCGTCGTCCTCCTGCGCAACGAGTTCGTCACCCGTGGCACCCCGACGGCCCCCGACGACGTCCTGATCGACATCGTGGACGAGGTGTACCTCCCCCTGATCCGAGGCCGCACCCCGACCCCCGACTGACACACACGCACCGGCCGACCGCCCCCTACTCCCCGTTTCCCGCCCGGCTCGCCAGTCGCTCGTAACGCTGCCGGGCCGCCTGCGGTGTGCCCAGGCCCAGGCCGAAGGCGATCTCCTGCCAGGTCATGCCTCGTCCTCGCGCCATCTGGAGGAGCCCGGCCTCCAACTCGTCCATCTCGCCGCGCATCAGCGGTACGAGGCTCAGGGCTGCGGTGATGTCGGGCTGGTCCACGTCCGGTTCACCGTCGGCGGGCAGTGCGGCGCCGCTGAGCAGGAACGACACGAGCCGCACTGCCTCGTGCGGGCCGAGAACCGCCGGGTGGATCTGGCGGTGGCGCTGCTCGTCGGTGGCCGCGTGGCGTTCGGCGATGCGGAACAGGGACGCGTACACCCGCTGCACACGCGCCTGTTCGGGGTGCGGGGGCGTGAAGGGGTCGCTCTGATCAGGGGTCGCAGACATGGGTCCAGGATGCGGTGACACACAGTTCGATGTCAACAGATTGGTTTGAACAACTTGTTCATGGCTCGTAGCCCGACAGCAGCGTCACCTGGGGTACGCCCGTGCGCGGGTGCTCCCTGACGTCCGCCTCCACCCGGTACACCTCCGCCAGCAGCTCCGGCGTCAGGACCTCCCCCGGCGTACCCGTCGTCACCACCCGGCCCCCGTCCAGCACGCACAGCCGGTCGCAGAACGTCGCCGCGAGGTTCAGGTCGTGCAGGGCGACGACGGCTGTGGTGCCGAGGTGGCGGACGAGGCGGAGCGTGTCCAACTGGTGGCGCAGGTCAAGGTGGTTGGTGGGCTCGTCGAGGACCATGGTCCCGGCCTGCTGGGCGAGCGCGCGGGCGATCAGTACGCGTTGTTTCTCGCCGCCCGACAGCCGGTCGAAGGGCGCGTCCGCCAGGTGGGCGGTGCCGAGTTCAGTGAGCGCGGCCGTGACGATGGCGCGGTCGTCGGAACCGTCACCCTCGAAGGGGCGTTTGTGCGGGGTGCGGCCCATGGCGACGACCTCGTGGACGGTGAGATCGAAGTCGCCCGCGTGGTCCTGAGGTACGGCCGCGAGCCGCCGGGCCAGTCGCTTCCCTGGCATCCGCCAGACGTCGTCGCCGTCCACGAGCACCCGGCCCGACGTGGGCCGCAGCGCGCGGTACACGGTCCGCAGGAGGGTGGATTTCCCGGCGCCGTTCGGGCCGACCAGGCCGACCACCTCACCGGGCACCACCGTCAGGGACACGTCACGCACCAGAGACCGGCCGTCGATCACGACCGACACGGCGTCGATGTCCAGGGCGCCGGGTCCGGGTTCCAGTGTGTCCGTCACACCGACCTCCGTTGCATCAGCCAGAGGAAGAACGGGCCGCCCACCAGCGCCGTGAGGATGCCCACGGGAATCTCCTCGGGCCGCATCAGCGTGCGCGCGGCGAGATCCGCGGCGATCAGGAAGGCCGCGCCGAGCAGCGCGGCGGCCGGCAGCGCGCGGCGGTGGTCGGCGCCGACGAGGAGGCGTACGACGTGCGGCATGATCAGGCCGACGAAACCGATCTGGCCGCTGACCGCGACGATCGTGCCGATCATCAGCGCGACCAGCGTGAACATCGCGGCCCGGAAGCGGTGGACGTCCAGGCCGAGCGCCGTGGCCGCCTCCTCCCCCGCGAGCAGCAGATTCAGCGGGCGGCAGACACCGAGCAGTACGGCCGTGCCGATCAGGACCGCGCCCGCCGGAATCCACACCATGGTCCACGTGGTGCCCGCGAGACCGCCGAGCATCCACCGCAGCGCCGACTGCGTCTTGTGCGGATCGCTGGACGTGACGACGAGGAAACTCGCCACCGCCGACAGCACCTCGGCCGTCGCCACACCCGCGAGAACGAGCCGTACGGTCGTCATCCGGCCGCCGGACCGGGCGAGGAAGTACACCGCGATCAGGGCCGCCAGCGCACCGATGAAGGCGGCGATCGGCAGCGAGAAGACGCCGAACAGCGTCAGGTTGAAGACCAGCACGAGGACCGCGCCGACGCTCGCACCCGAGGACACGCCGAGCAGCATCGGATCGGCGAGCGGATTGCGGACCAGTGCCTGCAACGCCATCCCGGCCACCGAAAGCCCGGCACCCACCACCGCGCACAGCAGGACGCGGGGCAGCCGGACGTCCATGACGATGGTCTCGCGCGCCGCCGGCCAGGTCTGTTCGACCAGATCCGGATGGAGTTGATGGAGCAGGATGCCCCACACGTCCCCCGCCGGAATGCCGATCGAACCGGCCGCGACACCGAAGGTCGCCGCGATGAGGACGAGGGCGCCGAGACCGGTCAGCACCAGGGGGTAGGGGGCCCGACGGCGGCGGTACCCCCCGCTCACCGGAAGCGGTCCGGGTGGAGCTGCCGGGCCAGCGACTCCACGGCGGCGGGTACCCGTACGCCCAGCACGGTGGACGACAAGGGCAGTACCGCGAACCGCTTGTTCTTGATCGCGGGCACGTCCCGCAGCGCCGGGTTGGAGAGCAGGAACTTCTTCTTCTGCTCGACGGTCTGGTCCCCGTAGTCGTAGATGAGGACGGTGTCGGGCGCCCGGTCGGCGACCTGTTCGAACGACACGTCGCCGAAGGTCTTGTCGAGGTCGGCGAAGATGTTCGCGCCGCCCGCTCGCTCGATCATCGTGTTGCCGATGCCCGTACCACCGGCGGTGAACGCGGTCTTGTCGCCGCTGTCGTAGACGAAGAGCTTGACCGGGTCGACGCCGTCGAGGCGCCTGTCGACTCCGTCCAGCGTGGCGTGCAGGCTCTTGACCTGCTTCTCGGCCCGCTCCGGTACGCCGAACACCTTGGCCACGTCCCGGATCTCCCGGTCGACCATGGCCATCGTCACCGGCCCGGACGCACACGCCTCGATGTTCAGCCGGGTGTTGATCCCGGCACCGGTGAAGGTGTCCCGGCCGCGCCCCTCCTTCTCGTCGAAGGTGGACCCGAAACCGCCGTACACGAAGTCGGGTTCGGCGGCGAGCAGCGCCTCGTAGGAGGGGTACTCCTTGGACAGGACCTTGATCTTGTCGTACGCGGATGCGTACTCGGGGAGGATCTTGTCGTCCAGATAGCCCGTGCCGGCCATCGACTTCTCCAGGCCGAGGGCGAGCATCACCTCGGTCGCGTGCTGGTTCAGCGACACCGCGCGCTGGGGCGGTCGCTCGTACGTCGTCCTCACACCGCAGTTGGAGACGGTGACCGGGAAGCCCTTGGCGGCCGGGCCCGCCGTGCCGCCGCCGGAACTCTCCCCACCGCTTCCGCCGCAGCCGGATATGAGGAGCGCCGAGGCCACCAGGAGCACGGGCAGACGCCTGGGCAGGCGCTTGGGAAGGGAATGCGAGCGTATGCCCGCCTTCAAAAAGCCCCGGGCCGATCTGTCGTCAGGCTGCCGCACAGGCATGCCGAACCACCCTCCTCCAGGGAGATCCGCCCTGGTTTCGTCGAGGTGGCGACCGCGTGAGTCTCCTGGCTCTCGGGTCGAGGCTCACCCCGGCCTTCCCGCCCGTTTCCGGGCAGTGGCCTAGTGCTGGGGTTCGCTCGCCGATCACAGTGGCGGGACCGCGCCGGATTCACACCGGCTTCCTCGTCCGCCGTCGCCTTGTCGCCGAGCATCATCGCACCCGGGCGCAAGGGCCCGTCATCCGGCCGTCATTCCGGTTGGCACGTCGGCCCGGCACGTCGGCCCGGCACGTCGGCCCGGCAGGTCAGCCCGGCATGTCAGGCCGTCCCGTACGCCCTTGATCGACCACACTGCGGCAGATGACCGATACATCCGGGGGCCGAGGCGGGGCCGGGTCCGAGGGGCGGAGTGCGACGGCGGGACCGCCCGGACCTTCCGCGCGCCTCGCGGAGCTGGACGAGGAACAGCAAGGCGTACTGCGCCAGGTGGGCCGGGAGTGGGGCGAGGTGACCGCGCCGCCCGAGACCTGGCGCCGCGCCCTGCCCGTCGACCCCGATCTCGGCAGCTTCCCGCCGCCCGCGCAGCTCCGGCCCGCCCGCTTCGGGCGCCTGGTGCCGCTCACGCCCCTGGGGACGGGTACGCCGGGGCAGCAACTCGACGAGGAGGAGCCGGAGGAGGCGCCCGCCGGGCGGATGGGGCGCGCCGGGGCCTGGACCCGGCGGCTGCTCCTCGGTACGCCGCTGAAGAGTTCCGCCCTGGTGTCCGAGCGGATGCGCAAGCTGGTGGCGCTGCCCGTGCTGTCGGCCGACGCGCTGTCGTCGGTCGCGTACGGTCCCGAGGCGATGCTCGCGGTCCTCGTGCTCGCGGGGACGGCGGGCCTCGCGTACTCCTTCCCGATCTCCGCCGCGATCGTCTTCCTGATGCTGGCGGTCGGCCTGTCGTACCGGCAGACGATCCGCGCGTACCCGCACGGCGGTGGCTCGTACATCGTGGCCGGTGACAATCTGGGCCCTGTGGCAGGGCTGGTGGCCGCCGCCGGGCTGATGACCGACTACGTCCTCACCGTCGCCGTGTCGATCGCCTCGGGCGTCGCGGCGATCACCTCGGCGATTCCCTCGCTGGCCCCGGACACCGTGCCCATCGGCGTCGGCGTGATCGTGCTGCTGCTCGCGGGCAATCTGCGGGGCATCCGGCAGGCGGGCGCGCTGTTCGCCGCGCCGACCTACCTGTTCATCATCGCCATGTTCGCGCTGATCACCGCCGGGCTCGCCGACTCGGCGGGGCGCGACTTCCACCCGCAGCCGACCCCGGCGGTCACGGTCACCGAGGGCGCGACCCTCTTCCTCGTCATGCGGGCCTTCTCGTCGGGCGCGACGGCGATGACCGGTATCGAGGCGATCTCCAACGCGGTACCGGCGTTCAAGCCCGTCGAGTGGCGGCAGGCCCGGACCACGCTGACCTGGATGGTGGGGCTGCTCATCACGATGTTCGCGGGGATCATCGTGGTGATCCACCTCGCGGGTGTGGTGCCCAGCAGCAAGGAGACGATCCTCTCCCAACTGGCGCACCTCAGCTTCGGGTCCGGCTGGATGTACGTGTTCGTGCAGGCCACCACCGCCGCCGTCCTGCTGCTCGCCGCGAACACCGCGTACAACGACTTCCCCCGCGTGCTGTCCCTGCTCGCGCGCGACGACTACGCGCCCCGCACCTTCATGCGCCTCGGCGACCGCCTCGCCTACAGCAACGGCATCATCGTCCTGTCGCTGGCCGCCGCCCTGGTCTACCTGGCGTTCGACGGACAGACGGGCGCCCTGATCCCGCTGTACGCGGTCGGTGTCTTCCTCGCCTTCACGCTCTCGCAGGCCGGGATGGTCGTGCACTGGTGGCGGCTGCGGGACCGGCACTGGCGCAAGAGCATGTGCTTCAACGCCGTCGGGGGTCTGCTGTCGGCCGTCGTCTTCCTCACGGCGGGCATCAGCAAGTTCACCGAGGGCGCGTGGGTGGCGATCGTCGCCGTAGGCCTGTTCCTGCTGGTGACGCTGCGCATCCGGCGCCATTACGCGACGGTGCGTGAGGCGTTGCGGCTGCGCCCGCACACGGTGGAGCTGCCGGCGCCGGGCGGGGTGTGCGGGCCGGCCGAGCCCCTGGTGGAACGGTACGGCCGGGCGCCGGAGCCGGAAGGCGACCGGGAGGGCGAGGAGTTGCCCGAGGAGATCCGGCATCTGTCGATCGTCGCCCTCGCCAGCATCGACCTCGCGAGCATGCGCGCCCTGGCCTACGCGGCCTCACTCCGGCAGCCCGTACTCGCCCTCCACATCAGCCTCACCCCCGAGGAGGCCGAACGGGTCGTCGCGTACTGGCAGTTGTGGGGCGACCACCTCCCGCTGGAGATCGTCGTCTCCCCCTACCGCGCGACCGTCGCCCCGCTCGTCCACTACATCGAGGCCCTGCACCGCGCGCACCCCGACCTCACGCTCACGGTGATCCTCCCGGAGATCGTCACCCGCCACCGCCGCCACCAGCTCCTCCACAGCCGCACGGCCACCCGCCTCCGCCGCGCCCTGCGCCCGCTCCCGAAGATCGTGGTCACGACGGTGCCGTTCCACGTCCCGTAGGGATTCACCAGAGCACGTTCACCAGAGCACGTGGAGGCGTTCCGGTACGCGTTTGATGTTGCCGGTGCGCCAGACCAACTGGTCCTCCGGGAGGGCCAGTCGGAGGGCGGGGAGGCGGTCGATGAGGGCGGTGAGGGCTTCCGTGGCGTGGACGCGGGAGATCAGTGAGGCGGGGCAGAAGTGGGGCCCGGCGCCGAACGCGAGGTGCGGGTTGGGGGTGCGGTCGATGTCGAAGCGCTCGGCGTCATCGAACCGTTCGGGGTCGAAGTTGGCGCCCTCCACACAGACGAGGACCAGCTCACCGGCCCGTACCAGGACGTCCCCGACCCGGACGTCACCGGTCGCGATGCGGGGCAGCCCGTCGCCGATGGACAGCGTGCAGCGCAGCAGCTCCTCCACCGCGTTCGGCATCAGTTCGGGGTCCTCGCGGAGCCGTTCCATCGTCTCCGGGTGGCGTACGAGGGTGAGCACGGCGTGCAGCAGGAAGACGTACGTGCTCATCGCGCCGGCCCCGAACAGCGAGGTCACCACGGCCGCCAGCATCTCGTCGGTCAGCGCGCCGCCGTCGCGCGCCGGATCGTCCCGCAGCTCGCACAGCCGCCGGATGAGGCCCCGCTGGGCGTCCCGGTCGGCGCGGACCTGCCGCAGGACGTAGGCGAAGTCCTTGTCCCAGTTGGCGGTGCAGCCGTCGAACTCGACCGGGCTGGTGACGAATCCGAGGTCCAGGCCCGCGATGAGCCGGTGACCGTCCTCGCGGGGGATGCCGAGCACTTCGCAGACCATGCCCGAGGCGTACGGCTCGGCGAACCGCGTCCGCAGATCGACGGGCGCGCCTTCCTCGACCATGCTGTCGATCAGTTCGTGCGCCAGGGCGCGCATCCACTCGGCCGACGCGGGTCCCGACCGGGGACCGAAGGCCCTCAGCACCTCTTGGTGGAGGCCCGCGCTGTTGACGTTGCCCATGGTGTTGACGACCTCCGGCGGGATCGTCAGCGCGTACTGGCGCGGCATGCCCGGCGCGGCCGTCCTGCGCAGGCTGAAGTGTTCGGCGTCCTCCAGGACTTGCCGGGCGAGGGCGTAGTTGCTGATGAGCCAGGCGTCGTCGCCGGTGAGCGTCCGGACGCGGGCGATGGGGCTCTCCTCGCGCAGTTGGGCGCACTCGGCGGGGACGACGTCGCCTCGGCGGGAGAGGGGCCATGCGACCGGTGCGTAGGTCTTGCCGGTGTGGGGGCAGGTGGTGGGGGTCGGCGTGGGGGGTGACGTGGTGGGTGACGTGGTCGTGGAAGACATGGAGTGCTGCTTTCTGGTGGGTCGCGGCGCGTGGCCTGAGGGTTGAGGGTCAGTCCTGGCAGGCGACGATGGCGTAGCCCTGGTTGTCGGCCGGTCGCAGACCCACCGCGCGGTCGCCGAACAGCAGGCGCCCCAGCGCCAGGACGGTGTGGTAGCAATGCACGGATGACTCGACGCCGAGGATGCTCGGGCTGTCCACGAAGAACGGCAGTTCGGCGTCGACGTAGTCGAGCACCACCTCCACCTGCCGCGAGGTGGGAAAGGTGCCGGGGTCGAGGCGCTTGGCGAGGAACCCGTACGCCATCTCGTCCCGGACGTTCCGCAGTTCGGTGTCGGTGCGCAGGGCGGCCAGCGCCCGCGCCCGGACCTCCTGGTACGCGGGCTCTTCGAGGAAGTCGGACAGCGGCCGGGCCCGTACCCGCTTCGCCGCCGTCCCCGCGTCCTCAAGGGCGCCCTCGATCCGCCGCCGTACGCCCCGCAGTTGCTTGACCGCACTGCGGCGGGCGTCCTCGGACTCGTAACCGAACGCTTCGCACATCGTGTCGAGGTAGAGGTCGGAGTAGACCACGTCGACCGCGTCGAAGTGGGCCGCCGCCCAGGTCACCGCGTGGACCAGACGCCGGCGGCTGAAGTAACTGTTGCCCGTGCTGACTCCGAAGAGGGCGTGATGTCCCTGCTGGAGGATGACATCGCTCCCGGCTCCGAACGGTTCGGCGTCCACGGCGTCCATGTCGGCGGCGGCGGCGAGTGACGGTAATTCGCTCCGAGTCATGAAACCTCACGCAACGTAACGGTGACATATACGTAATGTCATATCCCGCATATGTCAGCGGCCCATGCTGCCCATCACTCGAACGAGCCCGGCGCACACGCGGCGCACACCCGGCGCGCGCCCGACCCCCGCCGCTTCCCGCAGCCGATGGAGGAGTTCAGGCCGTGAGCCCGCTGAGGGCGTCACCGATGTATTTGGCGCCGAGGACGGTGAGGACGACGATCATGATGGCCGCGTTGTGGTCGGCCATCCAGGTCTTCCACCCCGCGAGGACCCGCTCGGCGCGGGCGCCGCCGAACAGGTAGACGGCGAGCGGCACGGTGGCGCAGGCCGACGCGATGAGGACCATGAGGATCGCGGCGACCGTCTTGCCGGTGCCGTCGGCCCCGCTGGACGCGATCGACAGGGCCCCGCCGACGGTCAGGACCAGGTTCTTGGGGTTGGCCAGGGCGAGGGCGCCCGCGAGCCCTGCCGACTTGCCGGGCGTGAACTTGTCGACAGCCCGCATCCACGCGGGCGGCCGGGCTCCGTGCCCCTCGCGGGGTCGCCCCTGCCACTGCTTCCAGGCCAGTACGAGGAAGAGGGCGCCGAGGGCGAGCTTGAGCCACAGGGTCCAGGAGGCGGGTTGGCCGCTGGTCCGCGTGCCGCCGCCGAAGGCGACGATCAGGGCGGTGAGCAGCGCGATGGAGGCGGTCCAGCCCGCGGCGAACGCGATGCCGTTGGTTCTGCCGTGCGGCGTCGCCAGCATGAGGACCACCGCGATCAGCGGCAACGGGCTGATGGCGATGCCTACGGCGGAGGCCAGCATCTGGCCGATCGCGTCACCCATGGCGGACCTGCCTCTCCGAGCCACCCTCACCCGCCGACGCGGCGGCGGCCAACGCGCGCATCCGAACGGGGGACGGGCCGGGGCCGGAACGGGACGGCGTGACCCGTATCACTCGCCGGAGAAAACCCGTCGCCCCGGACCACCGTCTAGCAGGTGTGAAACGGGTTGGGGCGGCGCCGCCGCAGGAACTGGACGAGGAGCGTCTTCTGCGACGCGTTGCCCGGGGCGACCGGGCCGCCTTCGAGGAGCTGTACCGGCGTACGTCGCCGTGGCTCGCGGTGCGGCTGAGCCGCCGCTGCGCCGACCAGCAGATCGTCGCCGAGGTCATGCAGGAGACGTATCTGGCGGTGTGGCGGGCGGCGGGCTCCTTCGCCGGGAGCGGGGCCGGGGGTACGGCCGTCGGCTGGCTGTGGACGATCGCGGCCCGCCGCCTCGTCGACGCGTTCCGCCGCCGCGCCCACCACGCGCAGCCGCCACCCGCCGCGGCCCCGCACCCCGTGGCGCCCGCCGCCGAAGAGGAGGCGCTGGTGGCCACCGTCGGCGGTGCAGCGCGCCGTGGAGCGGGTCGGCCTGGCCGACCGCGCCGACGAGCGGATGAAGACGCTGTCGGGCGGGATGGTACGGCGGGCCGGTATCGCCCAGGCCATCGTCAACGACCCGTCGATCCTGCTCCTGGACGAGCCGACGGTCGGCCTCGACCCGGCGCAGCGGCTCCGCTTCCGCGTTCTGCTCCAGGAGTTGGGTACGGACGCCTGCGTGGTCGTGTCGACCCATCTGGTGGAGGACGTGGCCGCCGCCTGCACCGACGTGGTGCTCTTCGCCGAGGGGAAGTTGGTCTTCCAGGGCACCCCGGACGAGCTGGCCGCGGCGGGCTCCCCCGACCATGTGGGCGACAGCCCGCTGGAGCGCGGCTACTCGGCGCTGCTGGTCGACCCGGTCCGGACAAGGGGCGCCTGGTGAACCTCCGTGTCCTGCGCATCGAGTGGAGACGGTCCGTCGCCCTGTGGGCCGGCGCCGCCGTCCTGGCGCTCGCGCTCGCGTTCCTCCAGCTCATCCCGGGCCCGTGGTGGGAGGGCACCGCGCTGTGGACGGCCCAGTGGACGTCGATGGCCCTGTGGACCCGCTACCTGCTGTTCTTCCTGTGGCCGCTCGCCGTCGGACTCGGCGCGATGCAAGGGCTGCGCGAGCCCCGCTCGAAGATGTCCGAACTCCTCACCAGCACCCCACGGCCCGCATGGCACCGCGCCGCCGCCCTTGCGGGTACGACGGCCTGCGCGCTGGTCTCGGCCTTCGCGCTGATCGTCGTCATGGGCGCGGTACGGGTGCTCGCCGGGGACGCCTCGTACGCCCACCTCGGCTGGCTGCCCATCTCGCTGGTGGGCGCGTTCGCGCTGGGCGCGGGGGCCGTCCTGGGCATGGGGGTCGCGCGGGCCCTGCCCTCCGCCCTCACCCCGCCCGCGCTGGCCGTGGGCGCCTTCCTGTTCACCACCCTGCTGCGGCAGACCTCGGACGACGCGGTGCCGACCTCCGCCGCGCCGAACCGTCTCTCGCTGCTCTCGCCCGCCGTGGCGGACGTACGCGAAACGCTCCTGACGCTCTCCGTCCCCGTACACGTCGGGCAGACGCTCTGGCTGCTCGGCATGGCCGCGACGGGCCTCGCGCTGCTGGCCGCCGCCGGACCGCGCGCACGGCTGCTCGCCCTCACTCCGCTGCTGGCGGGCGGGGCGGTCGCCCTGCTCCTGCTGCCGTCCGACCCCCGCGACACGTATGTCGTGGACCGGGCCGCGGCGGCGCAGGTGTGCGAAGGGCGGGTGTGTGTGACGGCGGCCCGTGGTGCGCGGCTCGACGGGCTCGCGGGTCCCGGCGAGGAGGCGCTGCGGCTGCTGCGCGGCGCGCTGGGCGAGGACGCGCCTGTCGCCGTGCACGAGACGACCGTGCCGCGGGGGATCGGCGAACAGGTCGGGCGGCCACGGGAGTTCCTGCTCGTGGACTTCGGCGACGGGGTGATCGAGGCCGCCGACGGCGAGCGGCTGACCCGGGTCCTGGTCGGCCAGGGCCTGGCCCCGATCTGCTACCCGCGCAGCGACCGGGAGAGCGGCCTGGTGACCGAGGCCGCCGCGCAGAGCATCGGCGCGGCCTGGGTACTCGGCGAGGACCCCCGGCCGCTCGACGGCACGATGCACTCCGCGAAGGACCAGGCCGCCGAGGTCCGCCCGGTGTGGCAGAAGTTCACCGCCCTGCCGCAGGCCGAACAGCGGCAGCGGATCCGCGCCCTGCACACGGCCGCGGTCTCCTGCACGGGCGACCCACTGGACGCGCTGACGGACGGCCCGAAACGGTGAGGGGGCTGACGCTGTACGCGCGCTCGCGCCACGCCCCCGCCTCCCTCGCCGTCGTACTGATCAGCGCGGCGACGGTCTGGGCACTCGCCCGGATCGGCGGCGGGGGCGGGGGAACGGGAGATCCGCGGCTGTCCACGCTCGTACTCGCCGCCGGGGCGACGGCGTTCTCGGCCGGACTCGGCGGACAGGACACCGCGTTGGACCGGACGGCCGCGATCCGCTGGATCCCCCGCAGGGCCGCGCACGTACTGCTCTGCGGCGCGCTCATCGGCTCGGTGCTGCTGGCGGTGCAGACGCTGAGCGGGCAGTCGGCGTCCCCCGCCTTCGCCGTACGCAACAGCGCGGGTCTGATGGGGCTCGTCGCCATCGGGGCGGCCTGGTGCGGGGTGCGGTACGCGTGGATCCCGGCGTTCGCCTGGCTGTCGGTCTCCCTCGCCGTCTCCGTCGCCGTCCCGCCCGCGACGGACACGGCGACGCAGGTCCTGACCTGGATGCTGCTCCCGCCCGACACGGCACCCGGCATGTGGACGGCCGTCGTGCTGACCGTCGTGGGCGTCGGGGTGTATGCCGTCCGGGGGCCGAAGCGTTAGGGCGTCGGGGCCGCCGGTCACTCGCCGGGCCCGTTGAACCCATGCGGCCCGTTGGACCCGTTGAACCGGTGCGGCCTGCGTCGGCGGTCGTTCTCGTCGTCCCAGACCTTCAGGAGGACCAGGGGGTCGGCGCCGCAGGCGCGCGCGTAGGAGGCGGTGAAACGCCTGCTGGGGAAGTGCCTGCCGCTGAGGATCTCGGTGATGTGTTCCAGGTCGGTGCCGGTCTCCCGGACGAGGAAGTCCGGAGTTATGGCGGCCATACGCCAGACCTGCGCCATGACGAGTCCGATGCCGGAACTGGCCGCCGGGGCGCGGTACGAGGGGTGGGACATGGGTGCGGCTCCACAGTCACTGGGCTGAGCTGGGTGGCGGGGGGGCCCCCGGGGGGGGGGGGGGGCCCCCCGGGGGGCCCCCCCCCCGGGGGGGGCCCGGCGGGGGGGGGGGGGCCCCGGGAGGGAAAGGCGGCGGGGTGGGCAGAGTGTTGTGTGTGTTGGTTT